>JAPHSY010000022.1 GCA_026196495.1 Magnetovibrio sp. | reverse complement strand
CTCGCCAAAGGGGCGCGTGGTCATGTGAATTTGATTGGGCGCGATGGTCGGATACGTGACAAATCCTTTGTCGGCAAAACCGAAGGCCTGGGCTCCATCATGCCTTGGGCCTCGAATGAAGATGCCAATGTCATTTCGTGCTTCTTGGCGGAAGTCCCCATCGCGGGGGGAACGGCAACGGCAAAAACGTTGGTGCTTGATACCAGCGGTGTTCAAGTCAACGTGACGGGCAAAATTGATTTGGGGGCGGAGACTTATGATCTTGATCTGAACACCGAGGCTAAGTCGACATCCTTGGCAAGTTTCGCTGTGCCGATGAAAATCGTTGGACCGTTGACGGAGCCGGAAATCAAAGTTACCCCCGGTCAAGCGGTGGTGGGCACCTTGGGCAATATTGTGAAGACACCAGCCAAATTGATTGCTGGGTTGCTTGTCGATACGGTTTCCTTGGTGGAAAGCGATGAAGCGAAAAAAGCTGCCAAAGATAAGAAAGACCCTTGCGTTCAGGCCTTGAGCGGGGGTAATACCGCGACAGAAACTTCCCCCCGTATAGAAAACAATACAACAAAATAGAGCCCCCCATGACCACCAAGCGTTTTTACAAAGAAGCCGGCACCGCACAAACCGATGAAGGCTACTGCGTGACGCTGGATGGCCGTGCCGTTAAAACCCCTGCGGGGAAGTCCTTGGTTTTACCTTCTGAAGCCCTGGCCAAAGCGGTTGCTGCCGAATGGGATGCACAGGGTGATGAAATTGATCCCGCGTCCATGGCACTGATGCCGCTGTGCGGAACGGCCATTGATCGTATACCAGATGTGCGTGACGGGCTGATTGATGGCTTGTTGCGCTATGCGGATACGGATTTGTTGTGTTATCGCGCGCCCACACCCGAAGATTTGGCCGCACGCCAAGCCGAGGTTTGGCAACCGTTGTTGGATTGGGCTGAAGAGACCTTTGGCGCCAAGCTTAATGTTACCGAAGGCGTGGTCCCCGTCACCCAAGACGATAGTGCGAAGCAAGGTTTTGCTGGGGCCATGGTTGGTATGGACAATTGGGAATTAACAGCGTTGGCGGAAATGGTTGGAATTTCCGGCTCTATTGTGGTCGGTTTCGCCATGTTTGTTGGTGCGCTGGATGGGGACCAGGCGTTCAAAGTTTGCCATGTGGATGAAGACCATCAAATTGCCCAGTGGGGCGAAGACGCCGAAGCGACAGAGCGACGAGCAAATGTTATGGCTGAGTTGAAGACAGCAGTTCAGTTTTTGGAACTGATTAAAGCATAGCGTGACGAAGCTATTTTGATGATGGTCTATAGAGCCAACGATTGAAGGTGGCTTCAGGCAGTGCCAAGATTATACGGCTGATTCCAATCATCACGATAATGGCAAAGATAAATCGCCCAATTAAAACACCGGTAACATCACCGCCCAAAGCAATCATGAACAGCGGGTCTTCGATGAGACTGTGACACAACGCCATGAAGCTGAGCGACAGCACAATGTCGCGGGGGCTGAGATGTCCGGCGCGGGCTTCTTTGATGATCAATCCACCACCAAAGGCTAGACCTAACAACGCACCCACCATGGTGATGGAGGTGGCGGCCTTACTGATGCCCATGAGGCCTAGAAGTGGGGAGAGGAGACGTGCCAGAAAATCGGTGACTTTCAAAACTTCCATGATTTTCAGCAATGTCACCAGCCCAAGGATGATCCAAAACAACCAAAACAAGGATGTGGCACTGCTGATGGCCCAGTCTGCCCACGTTGTGTCTTCTCCACCGCTATCGGGCAACCAAGTGATGGTCGCAGGGGCCTGAAGCCAATCGCCCCAACTGTAGATGACGTTGAGTATCCAGCCGTAAACAATGGCAAAGGTGAAACGCAAGGTGACGGAGAATTTAAGGCTCAATCCGGCTTTGCGAGAGATCACTTGTTCGATGGGCAAGGCATGGGCCACCAAAACCATGGAAAGTAAAACCGTCAATTGCGCCACAGTGAGGTCGGTATACGGCAATATTCCCACCAAGGCAGCGGCAGCACCGTAGTTATTGACCAGCATCCCTGTCGCCAGCACCAATCCGGTTGCTCCGGGTAGGCCGACCAACTCCATTAAGGGTGCGAAAGCCTCGGCTAGATAGTTCAGGGCACCAAATTCCACGGCAATGCGCACGAGAATCATGACGGGGATCATGGCTTTGAGCAGATCCCAGTACAATTTTACGGCGTCAATAATCAGTAATTTGATGGCCTGCATGGCCTAGGCCTTTTCTATAGGCTCATCGTCAAGTTGGTGACGGAAGATCAAGGGCAATTGAGTCAAGCTGAACGCAATGGTCAACGGCATAATGGCGAAGACTTTGAAATTAACCCAAAAATCCGTGGTTTGGGTGCGCCATACAACTTCGTTGATAGCGGCCAATACCAGAAAGAAAAAGGCCCAGCGCCAAGTTAGCTTGCGCCAGCCTTCGTCATCTAGCGCCAAAGCTGTATCCAGCACCGACTTTAGGTAGCTTTTCCCAAATGCCAAGCCCCCAAACAACACACAGGCAAACAACGTATTGACGATGGTGGGTTTGAGTTTGATGAACATCTCATCTTCAAGATAGATGGTTAGCCCACCAAAAATCAGTACCACGACGCCCGTAACAAGGGGCAATGTTGGGATGTGTTTGAGCTTGATATAGGAAAATGCCAGCGACGCAACGATGGCAACCATGAAGGTACCCGTGGCCGCGAAAATGCCCATTTTCGCGTTAACCACGAAAAATAACAGTAAAGGGCCAATCTCTAATATAAACTTCAAACCTTGATTCATGAGGGGGTTATATCAATTTGTTTAATGGTGGGAAAGGCCTTCGTGTTTTTTTGCCTTGCGTTCTGCTCTTCGCAAGTGCAAAAAAGCCCTAATAATATAAAAAAAGGAAAATCGCTAACCCATAAGGCGGTAATAATAAGACGATCTTGGAAAAAATATAATCCTCTCTTAAGAGACGTTGGGGAAAACCAGTGCACGATATCATTGAAGAACTCGAAAAGCGTCGCGAGCAGGCCCGTCTGGGCGGTGGTCAGCGACGAATTGACAATCAACACTCCAAGGGCAAACTGACAGCCCGCGAACGTATCGAGCTTTTGCTCGATCCCGGCTCCTTCGAAGAATGGGACATGTTCGTTGAACACAAATGTACCGACTTCGGAATGGAAAAACAGTCGATCCCCGGTGACGGTGTGGTGACAGGCTACGGTACCATTAACGGTCGTTTGATTTTTGTCTTCAGCCAAGACTTCACCGTATTCGGTGGTTCGCTGAGCCAAACACACGCTGATAAGATCGCTAAGATCATGGATCAAGCGATGAAGGTTGGGGCTCCGGTCATTGGTTTGAACGATTCCGGCGGCGCGCGTATCCAAGAGGGTATCGACTCTCTGGCAGGCTACGCTGAAGTGTTCCAACGCAACGTGATGGCATCTGGTGTGATCCCGCAGATTTCTGTGATCATGGGCCCGTGTGCTGGTGGTGCCGTTTACTCCCCAGCCATGACCGACTTTATCTTTATGGTCGAAGACACGTCTTACATGTTTGTCACTGGCCCTGATGTTGTGAAGACTGTGACCCACGAAGAAGTGACCCAAGAAGAACTGGGCGGTGCATCTGCACACACCCAAAAATCTGGTGTTGCACACAATGCCTTTGAAAATGATGCAGAAGCACTTCTGTACTTGCGTCGCTTCATTGACTTCTTGCCGGCCAACAACCAAGAAAAACCGCCTGTGCGTCCGACACCGGATAGCCCAGACCGTGTTGAAATGTCGCTGGATACCATTATTCCCGACAATCCCAACAAGCCTTACGATATGAAAGAGCTGATCGAAAAAGTTGTCGACGAAGGCGATTTTTTCGAATTGATGCCGGACTATGCTGGCAACATCATCATCGGCTTCGCCCGTATGGAAGGCAGCACCGTTGGTGTCGTTGCCAACCAACCGATGGTTCTGGCTGGTTGCTTGGATATCGATAGCTCGCTCAAAGCAGCACGTTTCGTGCGTTACTGCGATGCCTTCAACATTCCTATCGTGACCTTTGTTGATGTTCCGGGCTTCTTACCGGGTACCGCACAAGAACACGGCGGTATCATTACACACGGTGCGAAGTTGCTTTATGCATATGCCGAAGCAACGGTTCCGAAGGTTACGGTGATCACCCGTAAAGCCTACGGTGGTGCTTATGACGTCATGAGCTCTAAACACTTGCGCGGCGATGTGAACTTCGCATGGCCGACGGCTGAGATTGCGGTTATGGGCCCCAAAGGTGCTGTGGAAATTATCTTCCGCGCCGATATGAAGGACCAAGACAAGATCGAGGCACGTACCGAAGAATATCGCAAAGCTTTCGCCAACCCGTTTGTGGCTGGCAAGCGTGGCTTCATTGACGATGTGATCATGCCGCACAATACGCGTCTGCGTGTCACCCGTTCGCTACGCATGTTGAAAGACAAAGTGGTTGAAAATCCGTGGAAGAAACACGGAAACATTCCGCTTTAAGCGATCGTTCGATGTGTGGAGACGTAATCTATGGCCATTGACGAGCAACGATACAAAGAGAACATGAAGGAACTGGGGCGTTTTGGCGCTCTGCTGGTGGCGTTTTTCGCCATCCTCTATCTGTCGATTTATTTGAATATCAAAAATGATCTGTCAGCTCCTTGGTTTCTAATCGTTGTAGTCATTGGTGGCTTTTATTTCGTCCCCAAAGCGAAAAACGTTATGTCGATGTTTAAAGACAACAAATGATGACGTAGTCCGGTGCCACGGCACTGAACGAAAAGTTGAGAAGGGATCTCACAAATGCCTGCTAAAAAGACTTCAGCTAAGGCAGCTAAAAAGCCCGCAGCTAAAAAGGCACCTGCGAAGAAAGCCGCTGCAAAAAAGAAGGCTGCACCAAAGCGTGCGAAGATGTTTAAGAAAATCCTCATTGCCAACCGCGGTGAGATTGCATGCCGCGTGATCAAAACGGCCAAGCAGATGGGCATCAAAACGGTTGCGGTGTATTCCGAGGCCGACCGTGACGCACTGCATGTGTTGCAAGCGGACGAAGCGTATTGCATCGGTCCGGCAGCTTCTTCGGAAAGCTACCTGCGTGTCGATAAAATCATGGAAGTGATTAAAAAGTCTAAAGCCGAAGCTGTTCACCCGGGCTATGGCTTCCTCTCTGAAAATGCTGAGTTCTGCCGCAAGCTCAAACGCGAAGGCATTGCCTTCATCGGTCCGAACGAACTGGCTATCAAAGCTATGGGCGACAAGATCGAGTCCAAAAAGCTTGCTGAAAAAGCTGGTGTGTCAACGGTTCCTGGTTACACCAAAGCCTTGAAAGATTACGCCGAAGCCAAAAAGGTCGCCAACAATGTTGGCTACCCGGTGATGCTCAAAGCCTCCGCCGGTGGTGGTGGTAAAGGTATGCGCGTTTGCGAAAACGATGCAGACCTCAAGGAGGCATTTGTTTCCGCTGTGCGTGAAGCAAAATCCAGCTTTGGTGATGACCGCGTGTTTATCGAAAAATTCATCGTGAACCCGCGTCACATCGAAATCCAGGTGATGGCTGACCAACACGGCAACGTCGTGTACTTGAATGAGCGCGAATGCTCCATTCAGCGTCGTCACCAAAAAGTGATTGAAGAAGCTCCAAGCCCGTTCATCGACCCAGAAACCCGTAAAGCTATGGGTGAAGAGTCTGTGGCACTGGCGAAAGCAGTGAAGTACGTTTCCGCTGGTACGGTTGAGTTTATCGTTGACCAAGAAAAGAACTTCTACTTCTTGGAAATGAACACTCGTCTGCAGGTGGAACACCCGGTTACGGAATACATCACCGGCTTGGATTTGGTTGAGATGATGATCCGCGTTGCCGCTGGTCAGAAACTGCCAATCAAACAAGAAGACGTGAAGCTTGAAGGCTGGTCGATTGAATCGCGCGTTTACGCCGAAGATCCGTTCCGCAACTTCTTGCCGTCCATTGGTCGCTTGTCACGCTACAAAGCCCCAGAAGGTGAAGGTGTCCGTGTTGATACCGGTGTCTATGAAGGCGGCGAAATTTCCATGCACTATGATCCCATGATCGCCAAACTGGTGACCTATGGTGCTGACCGCGATCTCGCAATCAAAGCGATGAGTCATGCGTTGGATGGCTATTACATCCGCGGTGTGCAGCACAACATTCCGTTCTTGTCGGCTTTGATGAACCATGATCGTTTCATCAAAGGCAACTTGTCCACGGGCTTCATTGCTGAAGAATACCCGGACGGTTTCCATGCTTCCGATGTGGTTCACGATGATCCGTCTATCTTGGTGGCAGTTGCAGGTTGCATGCACTTTGCTTACCAAGCGCGTGCTGCTGCTATCAGCGGTCAGCAAGCAGGGCATGAACGTGAAGTGGCTAACGAATGGGTTGCTGCGGTTGGCAAGAAACATGTTCCCATGCATGTGGTTGATGTCGAAGGTGGCTTTGATGTGACCTTGGATGCCCGTGGCTTCACCAAGAACACCATCGAAGTTCGCTCCAATTGGCAATTGGCTGAGCCTGTATTTAAAGGCACCGTGAACGGTACCGAAGTGATCATTCAATGTGACCGTTTGGCCGTTGGTTATCGCTTGCTGCATGCTGGTTCAGAAGCAGAAATTCGTGTGCTTTCCGCTAACAGTGCTGCGCTGTTTAAGTTGATGCCGGTGAAATTACCGCCTGACACTTCTAAGCTGCTGATGTCGCCGATGCCGGGCCTGTTGTTGTCGGTTTCTGTTGAAGCTGGACAAGAGGTCAAAGCTGGCGAAGAGCTGGCCGTGATCGAAGCCATGAAAATGGAAAACGTGCTTCGTGCGGAAATAGACGGTACAATTAAAGAGGTCGCAGCCAAGCCTGGCGATTCTCTGGCTGTTGATCAGGTGATTTTGTCGTTTGAATAAGGTTCACTTGTCCTGAACAAAAAGCCCCAGGCTTCCGGGTGAGGTCTGGGGCTTTTTTTGTGTAGGTTTCCAGAATGAAGAGAATCCCTTACAATGGAGTTTAGGACTTGTATAAAAAACAAAGGGGATAAATGACGGAGGATCGACCAGAAGATAACGTCATACCTTTTAAACGCCCGGGGCGTAAGCGGTCTCGGCGCGGGCGGACCCGTCATTCTCAAGGGCCAAAGCGTCAATTCCAACATCACGATAGGGTCGTTCGCCTTCATGCGCGCGGCCTTGTTCATTCTGACGTGTTTGTGCGCTGGTTGGTGGAATTGGCGACCAACCTTCATCTAGATGGCTGGGCACGTTCAACCGAAAATCATGATATGGATATTTTGATCGCGGGAGAAGAGGGCGATGTGCGTCAGATGATGGAACATCTTCAAGAAGGTCCCCGTCCCGTCGATATGTTGATGGTTGAAGAAGTTGTGATGAAGGGAAACGAACCCCTGTGGCAGGGCTTTCATCATTTATCACCCGCTGGGACTTAAAGGTGCCGTCAATGTCAGAAATTCATGCTGAGCATGCAATCATATCAGGACGGGTCCAAGGGGTATGGTATCGCGCTTGGACGCGTAAGGCTGCCCTGAAAATTGGTCTAAAAGGCTGGGTGCGCAATCGTACTGATGGCACCGTAGAGGCTGTATTTTGTGGCACAGGTGAACAAATTACCGAAATGCTTAAGAGATGCCAAAAAGGCCCCCCGCTGGCGCGGGTGCAAGCCATCCATCACACTGAAACGGAAATCCCTGAACTACAAGATTTTGAATTAAGGTCTACAGCTTGAAGTGGGGTCGGGCTTGCTTATGTGCCTGTAAAGATGAAAGATTGCCCATCGTCATCGCCGCTGGACTGAGTGTAGCGATTGATCACGTGTGAAGGTGGGAAAATCAAACGAGCCGTTGTCCCGATTCCGGGTTTTGATGATATTTCCAATTTGCCATCATGCAAATCCATCATCAATTTCACCAAAGGCAAACCCAATCCCGTTCCCGGTTCGTGTTGAACTTCGGGGCCGTGGCGGACTTGGCCAAAAGGCTGCATAGCGACCTTTAGCTCATCTGCTGTCATCCCTTTGCCTTGATCGCGGATGGAAATGACAACGCCGCCACTACTGGTGCCAGAGACACTGATGTAGACGGTTGTGTTGTTTGGGGAAAACTTGATGGCGTTGGACAACAGGTTGACCACGCATTGGACAATGCGACGGCGATCAATCCGAAGTTCAGGCAATTCATTGTCATTGAATTCGGTCACCACCTGGATACCGTAGGATTCCAGCAAGCCAGCGACCAAACGTTCAGATTGATGAATAAGGTCGGCAATGGGGTAGATGTCGGCATCCAATTCAATCTTGTTGGCTTCAGCTTTCGACAAATCCAAAATATCGTTGATAAGGTCCAAAAGGTGCTTGCCGCTTTTTTCGATATCCCCTGCGTATTCTTTATACTTTGGTGGTAGGGGGCCCATGGTTTCTTGCTCCATCATGCCGGAAAATCCGATGATGCCGGTCAACGGTGTGCGCAGTTCATGGCTCATGTTGGCAAGGAATGAAGATTTAGCTTCGTTGGCGGTTTCGGCAATCTGCTCGGCAGCGATGGCTTGGTTGAGCAGCCGACGCACTTGCAATGCTTCACGAATAAGCAGTGTGACGAGGAGAAAAGCACCACCAATAATGAAAATGATGGATAACTTTAAGGTTAGCGTGCGTTGTTTTACATCTTTCAGATAAGCTTCTTCAAGGTTGTTTGAATTGGAAATGACCAATGATGCCAGTTTGTTCAGGCGTGATGAAAATGGTACCAAAGCATCATGAATTTTCATGATTTCATCATGATCTTTGGGCTTTATGTTCTCAATCACGGTGTCAATCGACATCATGGTTTGATGCAAGGATGTGATTGTTGCCAATAAGTTCTCAAATTCACGTAGATGGCGTGTGTCGGGCGCATCCAGAATTGGCGGGATGCGGCTCCATAAAATGTCATAGCGCAACATCAAGTCATCGTGGCTGATGGCACCGTCTTGCCCGTACATGTGTAAGGCATGCATGGTGCGTTCCAGTTCCAACGCAACTTGGGATAATACCCATATATCTGATTGAGCCCGATTGATTTCGCGGTTGTGATATTGGCCAATGTTGTTGAAGCTGGTGGTGGTGAACACGACAATGCCGCCAAACAATGTCAGCGCTAACACGATGTTGAGGATCAGTTTGCGGTTCATCATGGTCTATACAGTCTACTTCACAAAAACGGTACGCAGTTGCCAGACCATACGGTCATGGTAGACGGAGCCATGCATCAATGCTTCGTCATCCAAGGGATACACAACCCATAGCGGACCTTTGTCTCTCCTGCTTATTGGTTTGCCGTTCATTTCATAGGCAATAATCACACCGTGTTCATTCATGTTTTTAAAAGGAATGTGTACGGTGTAATCGTTGAGAGCCGTAAACTCACCAACACTGCCATTGGCGGTGACGTGTTTGAGCAGCTCGGTGATCTTGACGCCCTTGAATTGAATCAAACCTTTGGTCCAAGGCGTTTTGGTGCGAATCACCGTTTCGGGCAAGGCCTTCAGCATCGCCATGTCAAAATCAGCCGCATTAGCGTTGTTTGTGTTTTGAATGTTGCCCTTAACAGTCAAAATGATATTTGTTTCAGGTTTAGGAAGGGCGGTAGATGGGGTGTCGGCAAGGGCATGATGGCGGGGGCTGAATAGAACTGCCGCCAATACCAAAATCGAAAAAAAAGCATGATGTAGCCCAGGGCTAAACATCGTGGATTTCAATGCAAAGATCATCACACCCCTATTGCCCCATTGAAAGCAGAGCTTTCAGATCTTAAATGCCCGTATTCAGCGTATGATAAGCAAAAAACAACACCACGTCCACGTATGTAGGTCTTAGGCATTTTCATCAACGCAATGGCGTTTGAAAACGGTCTCAAACATATTGAGCAAGACCTCATCAACTTCTGCCATGCTGGCCTTAACGCCTAAGTCTTTGATTGATGTCACACCATGCTCAGAAATGCCGCAGGGGACGATCCCACCAAAGTGGCTAAGGTCGGGTTCAATATTTAAGGCAAGGCCGTGAAAACTTACCCATTTGCGAACGCGCACACCGATGGCGCCGATTTTGTCTTCACGTCCACCGCCGCGTTCGACCCAAATGCCAACTCGGCCTTCGCGGCGTTCCCCGGTGATGCCGAATTCGGCAATGGTGCGGATCATGACTTCTTCTAAATTGTGGACGTAGGCGCGGACATCACTGCCGTGGTGTTTAAGATCCAGCATGAAATAGCCCACCCGTTGTCCCGGGCCGTGATAGGTGTATTGACCGCCGCGTCCGACGTCATAAACCGGAAAACGTTCGGAATCCAACAGATCATTGACGTCCGCGCTGGTGCCTGCGGTGTACAGCGGCGGGTGCTGTAAAAGCCACACGATTTCGGGCGCGTTGCCTGCACGAATGTCGGCAACGCGTTGTTCCATGAACGAATGGGACGTGTCGTAATCGATCAGGCTGTCGGATACACGCCATTGGACGTCTGGTAAGTCATTGTTTTCGGACATTTTTAGATCAATATCACGGTTTTGTTTCTCAGTGCTTGATTGGGCTGACAGTATTCGCTATACCCCCCGCAGGCAACGTTCTCGTTGAGGGCGGTGTTTATACCAGACTGAGCGGTCGTGGCGGAACTGGTAGACGCGCAGCGTTGAGGTCGCTGTGGGAGTTAAATCCCGTGGAAGTTCGAGTCTTCTCGACCGCACCAAATCAAATCCCCACCCTGGACTCCATCATGGAATGGCCGGGGTGGGGCTTTTTTGTTTTAAGCAATAAACTGATGGCGACTTGGGAAGGGACTGTGTTCGTTCTGTGGGGGAGTGTATTTCCCAATGCTTCAATAATGTGCTACTCCCTCTAGCCATTCCCCTTTTCCGGATAAGGACGCACCAATGAAAATCACTATTCACGCGCTCTCAGCCTTTCTCTTTGCGATCTTTATGTCGAATGCTGTAGCGGCTGAAACAGTGACCGTGGCTGATCTTCACGCCAAGCGAGCGGAGCTTGGTGGTAAAGAGATCACGATTATTGGTGAAGTCATTAAAGTGAACAATGGCATCATGCGCCGTAATTTCATTCATCTTCAGGATGGCACAGGGATAGGCGAAATGGGGAAAATGATCTTTACCAGCCAGCAGACAGTCGAAGTGGGTGATAAGGTTGAGGCAACGGGTACAGTGAAGCTCGATACCGATTTTGGGATGGGCTATTTCTACCCAACACTGATTGAGCAAGCGACTTTTAAGCCGACCCAATAGAAGCCAACTGATACATGGAAATATTTGAGATAATCGCGAGAGCATCGGGCCTTGAAAAACTGTTGTGGATTTCAGGACCATTAATCGTAACGCTTATGGTTATGTCAGGTGTACAGAAGTTTGCAGAACCTGTGATGGGGACTGAGAGAGCCGAGAAACTTGCTGAGCGTTTCATGATGGTGATGCTTGCTTTTTACTTGGTTTTCACCATTCTCGTCATATCCAGTGGCGATGGTGTGGTTGAAGTAACAACACCTGAGTAAAGCCAAGCGCTTGTTCGTGAGGCAAGATGGTGTTGCGGGTGGTGGCCGAATTGGCTAGTTTGTGAGCAGAATCAGAACCATATGGGTACCTTATAACGAGTGCTATAGCGGGCGGAGGTCGTGATGAGCGATCTAGATCAACAAAAACCAGCCGAGCAAAGGCCCGCAGATAGCCCCTTGGTGGATACCAACGGGCATCCCATCAGCTCTGAGAAAAATCCCAGCGAAACCTACGACGGATTGCACGAAGATGCTGTTGATAGCATCTTGGAAGCTCTTGAAAGCCAAGACGTTCAGGCCCTGCGTGAGCACGTTGCACATTTGCACTTTGCCGATGCCGCTGACTTGATCGAGCGCCTCAGTGCTGATCAACGTCGTGTGCTTTTGGACGCCACCAAAGACATCCTTGACCCAGATGTCTTTACCGAACTGGATGAAACGGTTCGTGATGAAGTGGTCGATATCGTCGGTTTGGACGCTATGGCCGAAGTCGTGTCTGAATTGGACACCGATGATGCGGTGGAAATTATTGATGAGCTGGAAAAACACGAACAAGAACACGTTCTTGATGCCATCTCACCCGCCGACCGGACGCTGATCAAAGAAGGTCTGGCGTACGAAGAAGACACGGCTGGTCGTTTGATGCAGCGTGAAGTCATGACCGTGCCCCAGTTTTGGAGTATTGGTGAAACCATCGACTTCTTGCGAGATATTGCTGAACAGGAAGAATGGGAAACACCCAATGTCTTTTATGACATCGTGGTGGTGGATCCGCGTCACAAACCTGTTGGCACAATTCCGTTGAGCTTACTGCTACAGAGTAAGCGTCCTGTAAACGTCACCGATATCATGCATGAGCGTATGAAGTTGATCCCGGTGGACATGGACCAAGAAGAAGTCGCCTTCCTGTTTCGTCAACGTGATCTGGTATCTGCACCTGTTGTCGGGGAAGAGGGCCGCTTGGTCGGTGTCATCACCATTGATGACGTTGTCGATATTATCGATGAAGAAGCCGAAGAAGATATCTTGGCTTTGGGTGGTGTTCGTGAAGACGATTTGTATTCGGCCACTTTGGATACCACCAAGCAGCGTTTTTCCTGGCTGTTTGTGAATTTGCTTACCGCAATTATGGCGTCTGTCGTCATTGGTTTTTTCCAAGGCACCATTGAACAGGTGGTGGCGTTGGCGGTGCTGATGCCCATTGTTGCATCTATGGGCGGGAATGCTGGGACCCAGACTCTCACCGTTGCAGTGCGGGCCCTTGCGACCAAGGAACTCACCAGTACCAATGCTATGCGTCAAATTGGTAAAGAACTTTTGGTCGGTGTGATCAATGGCTTCGTATTTGCGATTTTGATTGGTGGGGTGGCTTGGGTTTGGTTCTCATCACTTGATATTGGCATCGTGATTGCCTTGGCAATGATCGTGAATATGGTGGTGGCAGGTTTGTTCGGTGCCATTATCCCCATTGCGTTAGACCGTCATGGGGTCGACCCGGCGGTGGCCTCCAGTGTGTTTCTCACCACCGTCACCGACGTTGTTGGATTTATGGTGTTTTTAAGCCTCGGTGCGCTGTTATTGTTGTAATATTGAGTATTCATTCTCTCCAGACTATAGGGGGCAGATATGCCAACCGTCATGATCACCGGGGCAAACCGTGGGCTTGGGTTTGAATTTGCGCACCAATATGCGGAAGACGGCTGGAACGTTATCGCCACATGCCGCACACCTGAATTGGCGTCGGAGCTGAACAAGTTGGATGGTGTAACGGAATATAAGCTCGACGTGGGGGATTTTGATGCTGTGGCACAGTTGGCGCAGCAATTGTCTGGGATTGCCATTGACGTACTGATCAACAACGCTGGGGTCTATGGACCCAAAGCCTATAGTTTGGCTGAGCTGGACTATGATGTATGGCAAGATGTCATGCACATCAACACGTTCGCACCATTGCATGTGACCCGTTGTTTTGCCCCTCATGTTGCGGCAAGTCAGTACAAGCGTATCGCCACGCTCAGCTCAAAGATGGGCTCGATGGCGGACAATTCATCGGGGGGGAGCTACATCTATCGCTCTTCAAAGGCGGGACTGAATGCGGTGATGAAAAGTGTGGCCATGGACTTTGCACCTCAAGGCATTACCACCATCATTTTGCATCCCGGTTGGGTGCGGACTGAGATGGGTGGCCCCAACGGGTTGATTGATGCACCACAAAGCGTGCGTGGGATGCGCCAAGTTATTGCCAGCGCAAGTGCGGAGCACAATGGTCGTTTTTTCAATTATGACGGTTCTGAAATCCCTTGGTGAGTAAGGGGGAACCTATTAATTGCTTGATTTCGCTGTGAGGATGCAGAACTCTAGGGGAATAAAAAAAATCTAACGAATTCTTGAGGGAGCCATCGGTTTCATGTCGCCTGCGTCCATGAGATTCTCCGAAGAACGAATATCGCAAATGCGCATTATGGTCGCCGATCCATTTTCGCAATTGCGGGACTTAATTCGTGATATTTTGTTACGGGGCATCGGTGTGGGGGATGTCATTGAGGCGCGTGATGGTGAAGAGGTGCTGACAACTTTGCGCGAACTCCCATGTGATCTGGTGATTGCGGATACAGCAATGGACCCTATGGGAGCTTTGGAGTTGACCTTTCGTATTCGTGCTGGTGCAGAAGGTGTTGACCCTTTCACCCCTGTTATTGTGATGTCGGGCCATGCCAATTTGGATGAAATTCTCAAAGCCCGCGATGTTGGGGCAAATGAGTATTTAGCAAAACCACTGTCGGCTAAAATTTTGGACCTACGGCTGCATGCGATGGTGGAGAAACCTCGCCCATTTATCCGTTCAGATGACTTTTTCGGACCTGATCGGCGACGTCATCACAAAGACCATTTCCGTGGACAAGAACGACGCACTCAAGACGCAGAAAAAATCGGCTAGGATATATTTTGACCTCGCACATGATTAAATTGGCCGTCGGTGTTGAAGACATTGATCACCTGGCCCAGTTGCAACAAAACCGCATCGCACAATACAAGGCCAAAGGCCTGTCGCCGCATCCGCGCCATTTCACCCGTATGACACCACGGCGCCAATCTCAATTGTTGGATGGTGGCTCTATCTACTGGGTGATCAAGGGGGTTGTCCGTGTACGCCAAGCTCTTTTGGGGTTTGAGGGCTATACCGATGAAGAAGGCGTCAATCGCTGTGCCATTGAATTGGACCCGGAATTGGTCCCAACCCAGGGACGGCCGCATAGGGCATTTCAAGGATGGCGTTATTTGGACCCGGCCAAGGCCCCACCAGATGCTGATGGGAACGATCATAGTGACTTACCTCAAGATCTCGTGCGAGACCTAGAAGCTCTTGGGCTATTGTGAATCTTCATTTTCTACTTTAAGCCCTTGATCAGAAAAGATATGGTGTTCTCGCAATATTTTGAATTTATGGAGAACACTAGGCCAATGGCTTCGGTTGACGTCACCCAGCTCAACATTTTGATTGTTGAGGATAATGTGCACTTTCGCACATTAATTACGTCGATTTTGAAGGCTTTGGGCGTTTCTCAACTGGAAGAAGCACGTGATGGCTTAGAGGCCTTGGAGCTTCTCAACGGTGAACCGTCGACCCCCATTGATCTGGTGATTTTGGACTGGAAAATGGACGGTATGGATGGCGTAGAATGTGTTGAACAAATTCGCCAACTTGATGGAACTTATGCATCTGTACCAATCATTATGGTGACGGGTTACACAGAAACCAGCTTACAGAAACAAGCCAAAGCTGCTGGTGTTAATGGATTTTTAGGCAAGCCCGTATCGCCGCAATCTTTATTGGGACGAATTGTCAGTGTGATGGAAGACGTTCAAGTTTCCGCTTAAGCATTTACCCACAGTACGTCCAGCTTAAAACAGTGGCAAGATGTCGCGCTTTGCGTGTACAGTCTCGGGCATCGATTCCAAGCCTTTATTATTTAGCGGGGACCCTATGGCAGGCAGTGTGAACAAGGTGATTTTGGTCGGTAACCTCGGCCGTGATCCCGAAGTCCGTTTTACCCAAGACAATAAGAAAATCGTGAACATGAGTGTCGCGACCTCTGAATCTTGGAAGGATCGCAATACCGGTGAACGCAAAGAGCGCACCGAATGGCACCGTGTGGTGATCTTCAACGAGGGCCTTGCCAACATTGCTGAAAAATACCTGCGCAAAGGCTCTAAGGTTTACATCGAAGGCCAGCTACAAACCCGCAAATGGCAAGACCAAAGTGGCCAAGACAAATATTCCACGGAAGTGGTGCTGCAAGGCTTCAACTCAGCCATGACCATGTTGGATGGCCGCGAAGGTGGCGGTGGTGGCAGCTTTGGTGGCGATACGGGTGGCGACTTTGATTCCGGCCCCAGTGGTGGTGGCGATAGCTTCGGTGGTGGTTCCGGTGGCGGTACAGGCCCGGCACCAGGTGGAGACCTGGACGACGAAATCCCGTTCTAGGGTCTAAAGTTTAAGGGGAGGGTACCTTCTTTTGAAGGGACTCAAACTTAAGCCGGTTGGAAACACCAACCGGCTTTTTTTGGTGTTGAATCCAGATTGTTTATTAGTCGTATTTTGTGGCCGTAAAAGACGCACAATTCTGGGCTTTTTTGCATATTCGAAAGGTTGTTTTAATGATCCCAAAATGCTAGATTTTAGTTCACTTAAGGCGGTCTCACGAGGCCGCTTTTCATTTATACTAAATGATTGAATTTGCTGGGAAAATACTTTGTCGTCAGAATCGTCCACACCGCCCCCTTCGCGTGAAGAGGGCCACGAATCCATCGCCATCGAAGAAGAGATGAAAAGCTCGTACCTCGATTACGCGATGAGCGTCATCGTCAGCCGTGCTCTTCCCGATGTTCGCGATGGTCTGAAACCCGTTCACAGGCGCATTGTCCATGCCATGAACGAAGGCGGTTACGACGCCACCAAGCCTTACAAAAAATCGGCTCGTATCGTCGGTGATGTCATGGGTAAATATCACCCCCACGGCGACAGCGCGATCTATGATGCCATGGTGCGTATGGCACAGGAATTTTCACTGCGTCTGCCATTGGTGGATGGCCAGGGTAACTTTGGTTCCATGGATGGTGATCGTGCTGCGGCTATGCGTTATACCGAAGCCCGTATGGCGAAATCTGCCCATGCTTTGATCGATGATATTGACAAAGATACGGTTGATTTTCAGTCCAACTATGATGACAGCCAACGCGAACCGACGGTTTTGCCTGCACGTTTTCCCAATCTGTTGGTGAACGGTGCAGGTGGTATCGCGGTGGGTATGGCAACCAACATTCCGCCGCACAATCTGGGTGAAGTCCTGGATGGCTGCATGGCGGTAATCGATGATCCCTACATCACCATCGAAGGCTTGATGCAATTCGTCAAAGCCCCCGATTTCCCAACGGGTGGTCTGATTATGGGCAAACAAGGTATCCATTCGGCATTCCACACCGGGCGTGGTTCCGTTGTCATGCGTGGTCGTACTGAAATTGAAGAACGTCCCAAGGGCCGTGAAGCCATTGTCATCACCGAAGTTCCATATCAGGTGAACAAAGCCCGCATGGTTGCCACCATGGCCGAATGTGTGCGCGATAAGAAGATTGAGGGCATTTCGGACATTCGTGACGAATCGGACCGTCACGGCGTGCGTGTGGTGGTCGAGATCAAACGCGATGCCATGGCCGAGGTGGTGTTGAACCAACTGTTTAAGTTCACCCCACTGCAAACCAGTTTTGGCGTTAACATGCTGGCCTTGAACAAAGGCCGTCCGCAGTTGATGAACCTCAAAGAGATTCTGCAGGCGTTTGTCAATTTCCGCGAAGAAGTCATCCGGCGTCGCACCATTTTCTTGCTCAACAAAGCACGTGACAAAGCACACTTGTTGGTGGGCTTGGCGATTGCTGTGGCGAACATTGATGAGGTCATCAAGTTGATCCGCGCGGCGCCAAATCCACAGGTTGCACGCCAACAGTTGATGGAACGTGACTGGGCCGCAGGTGATGTGGTGCCATTGATTGAATTGATCGATGAACCCGGACGTTTGGTGGATGCTAACGGCAACTACAAACTATCTGAAACTCAAGCGCGCGGTATTTTGGAGCTGCGCTTGCACCGTTTAACGGGTCTGGAACGCGATAAAATTGCCGACGATCTGCGTGCCTTGGGTGAAGAAATCAAAGAGCTTTTGGCAATCTTGGGATCACGCGACAAGTTGTATGGCATCTTGCGTGATGAACTTGAAGAAATGCGCGAAAAGTTCGCCAACCCGCGTCGCACGTCTTTGGAAGAAGCCGAGTTTGAACACGATATCGAAGACTTGATCCAGCGTGAAGAGATGGTCGTGACCGTGACCAACACCGGCTATATCAAGCGGGTGCCATTGTCGACCTATCGTGCACAACGTCGTGGCGGCAAAGGCCGTTCCGGTATGTCTATGCGCGACGAAGACTTCGTATCGCAGGTGTTTGTGGTCAATACGCATACGCCTGTGTTGTTCTTCTCCAGTACGGGCATGGTTTACAAGCTTAAAGTCTATAAATTGCCGTTGGGATCACCCACGGCACGCGGCCAAGCGATGGTCAACATCTTGCCGCTGGACAAGGGCGAAACCATCTCGACCATGATGCCATTGCCGGAAGACGAAGAAACCTGGAACGAAATGTTCGTGATGTTTGCCACGGCATCGGGTGGTGTGCGTCGGAATTCTCTATCTGACTTCACCAACGTTATGTCGAATGGCAAAATTGCCATGAAGCTGGATGAAGGTGACCGTTTGGTCGGTGTGCATGTTTGCACGGAAACCGATGATGTGTTGCTGGCCGCGAAAAATGGCAAGTGCATTCGCTTCCCGGTTTCCAAGAAAGACGACAACGGCAATGAAAAAGGCGTGCGTGTGTTTGCCAGCCGGGCTTCGACCGGTGTGCGCGGCATGAAACTCGCCAAAGGCGATGAGGTCATGACCATGTCGATCTTGCGCCACGTTGATTTTGACACCGAAGAACGTGATGCTTACCTGAAAGTCCAAAGTGCACGTCGCAGGGCTGAGGGTGCCGAAGGTGAGGGTGGTGATGATCTCATCACTGATCCGACCCAAGTGGGCCTCAGTGAAGAACGCTTTGCTGAAATGGAAGGGATGGAAGACTTCATTCTGACCATCACTGAAAACGGCTACGGCAAGCGCACCTCGGCTTATGAATACCGCATTGCGGGCCGTGGTGGCCAGGGCATCACCAATATCGAAACCAACAAACGCAACGGTTCTGTCGTGGCGTCGTTCCCGGTTCTGCAAGATGATCAGCTGGTGATGGTGTCCGATGGTGGACAATTGATCCGCACCACGGTGGTTGATATCCGTATCGCGGGGCGCAATACCCAGGGTGTGACGCTGTTCAAAACAGCCGATGAAGAGCATGTGGTATCGGTTACACGTCTGACCGACGTTGAAGATGAAGAAGACAATACCGATATCGAAGGGGAAGGTGTAGAAAACGGTGCAGATGGTGGTGATGCAGCCCAGCAAGCTGAACAAGCATCATCCACTGACGATCAAGACCCGAGCGAATAACGGAGACCTCCCCCCCTCATGTCTCAGGAACACACAGGCAAAATGCGTACAGGTGTTTATCCCGGAACTTTTGATCCGCCCACCAATGGGCACATGGACATCATCTGCCGTGCAACGCGGGTGGTGGATAAGCTTATCGTTGCGGTTGCCGTGAATGCCGGTAAGGCACCCTTGTATACATTGGATGAACGTGTTGCGATGGTTGAGGCTGAGCTTCAAAAGGCAAAGCTTCACGATGGTGTTGAGGTTGAAGTTCGTCCATTTGATAATCTGTTGGTCGAATTCGTTGCCGATGTGGGGGCCAGTGTGATTGTGCGTGGGCTCCGGGCTGTGTCAGATTTTGAATACGAATTCCAGATGGCTGGTATGAACTCACGCCTTAGCCCCAGCCTGGAAACGGTGTTTTTGATGGCATCTGATAAGAACCAATTTATCTCATCTAGATTCGTCAAAGAAATCGGACGCTTGGGTGGCGATGTCCGACACTTTGTTTCTGATGACGTAGCAGCCAATTTGGAACAGCGATTCAACACAGAACAGGGATAAAACCCCTTATTTTTCAGGTCTGTAAAAAAAACATACAGATTTCTGTTACAAGGGCTTGACCATTGCCGCTCAGGCCCTTAAGTTCCGCCCCGCAACACAGCAGTGTTCACATGAGCGCGCTTAGCTCAGTTGGTAGAGCAACTGACTTTTAATCAGTAGGTCGCAGGTTCGAATCCTGCAGCGCGTACCATATAAATCAACGCCCTAGCGATACATCGCTGGGGCGTTGTTTCGTTCTAGGGCTTCTTAGGTAACATTTAAGGTAACAAGTGACAGATTCGGGTATGGACGACCGCGCACATGAGACATGCCCTTGTCTTCAAGGTATTCCGCCAGATCGGATGCGATGTAAGATGAGCCATTGTCACTGAGCAGTCTGGGTTTGTGTTCTATTTTGATTTGATCGCACCCCGATTTTGCCAAAGCCAAGTCCAGTGTGCCCATGACATCTTCGGCCTTCATGGTGGACCACAGCTTCCATGCAATGATGTAGCGCGAATAACGGGAAAAGACGTTGTGATTTGGCCGGATGGTGACGATGCGGGTCAAGCCTATGCTTTAAAGCTAAGCGAACTGTTGGATAGCATTGCTACCAGCGTGAGTGTCCTTCCCTTTAAACCAAACGTTCCTTTAAACCAAAGCGGGCTTGAATTACCGGATCAGTTTAAAGGTATGATTCCTTTCAAGTATGATGGCAAACCCGTACAGAGCGGTAATTTTGCATGATGCGCACAATTGTTCCAATTCAACTGGTGGCAGTTTCAATTGTTTCGGGTTTTACAGGCTCGTATAGCAACAATACGCGCTCGGCAAGGTCGAGGGCTGTCGTTAGGCTTTCAGGTACCGCTGCTGTGGCTCCTGCCGCCTGGATAGTATCTACATTGTTCAAGCTGGGCACGCGCGCTACGATTTTCGTGTAATCGGATGCTCTACCAACAACCTCAGTAATGCGTAGGCCTATTTCCAAATCAGGTACTGCGACAACGACAATTTGTGTCCTGTCGATATGAAGTGCGCGAATCACTTCTTCCCTGGTTGCGTTGCCAAAAAAAACAGGCAGTCCCAAAGCACGACAGCGGCTTACTTTTTGCGAATCAATATCCAATGCCAGAACCGATACCCCCAAGCCGATGAGGTGACGCGCCAAGGCCATACCAACTTGCCCGAAGCCAACAATAATAACACTGGGTGGAGATACATTTGCTTCTTTTGAAAGGTCTCTCAATGAAGAGGAAGCAGGGCCTTCCAAATGATCTAGATAGCGCCGTCCCAAATTTGCCCCAAGCGGCGTGATTAGCATGGTCAAAGCAACGGACACGATAACAGCTTGAACCAAAGGCCCCTCAATGATCCCAGAGACGGCCGCAACCCCAAGCACAACAAATGCGAACTCGCTTCCTTGAGAAAGCAGGAAGGCCAACTCTCCCCCTAGTCGAGCAGGCATGCCAACGGCTAAGGCCAATCCGAAAATTATGAGCCCTTTTAGGAGCAGCAAACCTAGAGAAATTGCGCCTATTATCTCCAACTGACTCCAAGCCAATATGGGATCTATTGACATGCCGACCGTCATGAAAAAAAGGCTCAAAAAAAGTCGACGAAACGGATTGATCTCTGCCGCGACTTGATGGCGAAATTCTGTGTCGGCAATCATTATCCCACCGACAAAGGCCCCCAGCGTCATCGAAAGGCCAACGGCCTCCGCTCCCAAAGCCACGCTTAATACGACGAGCAGCGTTACACCAGTGAAACCTTCAGACACCTTTGACGAAGCAACAATTTGGAAGAGTGGCCGCACAAAATATCTTGAGCCGATGGCCAGTAGAACGAGTACAACAAACGCCTTGCCAACAGAAAGAAGAAGCTCGGCAGTTTCCACGCTGGGCCCGCTGATACTCTTCACAAGTAAGAGAAAGAACCCAACGGCGACATCCTGTACCAGCACGACAGCAATGGCAATGCGGCCAAGTTGTGCAAGCGTTCTACCGAGACTACTCAGAACTTGAACAACAACAGCTGTTGACGACAACGCCAATGCCCCGCCAAGAACTAGGGATGCCGATGATGATAGGCCCATATAGAGCCCGACAGACATTATGGCCAACGTCGTAAAGACAATTTGTGTAATAGCCAGAGCGTATATTCTGGCACCGAACAAACGCAGTCGCTCGAGTTTGAGCTCAAGCCCCAAGTGGAAGAGCAGGAAGACCACACCCAGTTCCGCCACATGATGAACTTCCTGGAAGTTTTCAATCAGTCCCGCACCAGCAGGGCCTATGATCGTGCCAATAACGATGTACCCAACAATTGAACCGATCCCAAGCCGTTCAAAGATGACCGCAGCAGTAATCAAACCGGACAAAAGGATCATGACATCAAACAACTGAACTATCCTCGTATGTCTTTATCTTCTCAATACGCGACTTTCTTTGTGAAAAGAAATGTCAGGCATTACCATTTTGCCCAGCACTTCACTAAAAGGGCACGGAACACGACTCACAAAAATGTAGGAAAATGGCCACGCATTGCATCAGTAGAGATAACGTCAACGTGGCTCGATACATTTTGATAAACCATAGCAGAGGGGCTCGTTTGAGGCCATGGCATAAAAGGTATAATGTTATCGTTTGGGTGCTTGCCAGCTTGTCTAGGCTTCGACACACTGCACAGGCCGTGCTTTTAGCGATAGCTGATGCACCGCCCTAAGCTACCTACACACATACGGTTAAAGGCCCCTATTTAATCGCGCTGTCATTTTGAACATTAGGTGTGCAAAAACCGAGTAGCCATCCCCGCAACTATTGCTAGTGCACAGGCAATCATAAATGCTGTTACAAACCACGACAGCGTTTCGGCTGTTTGATGACGATTGCTAGATGTCAATCGGATAGCAAGTTGAGAAGAGTTTTGGGTTTGTGTGCGACGTGCAATTTCCGCTTCGGCTAAGTTGCGTTTCCAAGTGCGCAGGATAACGTTGTCATCTAGGTGCTTGGCGATGACTTCAACGGGCATACGTGCCAATGCGGATTTGAAAGCGATGACTTCTTGCGGATCAATGGACATTTTGTTCACCATTTAGGCCTGTGCTCCTTCACTGTAAGGGTGAAGGAGCATGGCTGACGGTTGTTGCCTGCGGGGCAGGGTGCTCTGACAGGTTTCAAACCCCGTGTTTTGCCGCACGTACGGCATTTTGTGTTTTACGGCGTAGGCCTTGGCGCTTGCGTTTGATGCGTTCGGCCTCAATCATTTTTTTGATGTATTTGCGTTCTTTCTCAGTTTTGATGTGCATCAGAACTTCACTCCAAGCCAGAGAGGTTTTTCTCCCAACACCAAAAGTTTAACCAAAGTCTACTAATCTTTTTATAGATTTTATCAAATACTATATATTGATAAAATAGATTAGTGGCGGCTGGTCAATTTTATCAGATCATTGAAATATTTAAATATTCTCACTTGATACATTGGGGTATGATTTCTGTTCATTAAGTCGGGCTGGGAGCTGTGAATGCTTGATCATCCGGAAGTGGTTTGCGCCTATGAGCTGAATGGCCGAGGACAAGGCCATGAAGTCAATTGGGACGCTCTGTTAAACTGGTCGCAAAGTAAAAAACCAGTGTGGGTGCACTTGGATTGTGCACATGAGGCGACGGAAGCTTGGCTTCGAGATGTTGCCAAGCTTGATACCTTTGTGATTGATGGTTTGTTGGCCGAGGAATCCCGCCCACGCTGTGACGCTTATGATGATGGCGTGTTGTTGGTTCTGCGTGGCGTCAACTTAAATCCCGGTGCTGATCCAGAAGATATGGTCTCCGTTCGCATTTGGATTGATGGCAAGTCTGTTATTTCCACGCGATTTCGCCATTTGATGGCAGTTGAAGATATACGTGCACAACTTGCTGCAGGAAAAGGCCCCGTTTCAACCGGTCATTTGGTTGCCCGATTGGCAGCCAGCATGACGGAACGCATGGGCCCTACGATTGAAGAGTTAAGCGATCTTGTTGTGGAACTAGAAGATCAATTGATCGGGTCTGACGGTGGGGAACCTGTCGAATTGCGGGATGTGCGCTACAAGTTGATCGAAAGCCGCCGTGTTGCAATTGCCTTACGTCGATACATCAACCCCCAACGCGACGCCCTTTTGCGGTTATCCCAGCTGGACGAAGCCTGGATTGATGATCGTGTGCTTGGGCGTTTACGTGAAACCGTGGATCGTGTCACGCGCATTACGGAAGAATTGGATGAAATTCGTGAACGTTCTGCTGTCGTGCAGGATGAATTGGCCAACCGGATCTCGCAGCGCATGGAACGCACCATGTATACCTTGACCGTTGTCGCAACAATTATGTTGCCGCTTGGATTTATTACGGGACTGTTGGGGATCAATGTTGGAGGCATTCCAGGTACGGAGTCTCCGTGGGCATTTTGGGCCGTGTGTGCTGGTCTTGTGATTATTGTTGTGCTTGAAGTCATCTTCCTACGGCGGCACAAATGGATTTAAACCAATGAACAAAACCATTTCCTACATCCGCGCGATATACTTATTTGCGATACTTTCACTGTTGTCCGCTGGAAGTACGCTGGCTGCGGAAAAGGGTACTGATTTCGATAAGTTACTGCGTGACTGGGATCGCAGCATTACCAAAATCGAAAAACGCATCAGCACAGGGAGAACAGGCACCCTAGAGGAGCGCGAACTTCGCGTGCAACTGAAAGAGATCGCGGACGTTGCTGCGTCTGAGCGCGAAACGGTCATCAAACAAGTCAAGCAGAGCAAAGCACTTCTAGACTCTTTGGGGCTTACCCCGACCGAAGATGGCAAAACAGAATCCGATAGCGTCCAAAAGCGTCGGAAATTACTCGCACACGACCTAGCGCTTTATGAGGGGCAAGCCAAACAAGCAGGCCTGATCATCGCCAAGGCTGATCAAGCCATGGCCAAAATCGCTTCGTTGTCGAGAGAACGTCTCAAGGTGCTCCTGTTTGAACGCACCTTAACCCCATTAAACCCTTCAGCATGGGCTATCGCTTTTCCTGAGGCAGGCAAGTTATTGCAGACATCATTTCAGGATTTACCAACTTCATGGTGGAAGCAGGTTGGTAATGAGGCAGGACTTTCAAATTCAATTTATAGGAACCTGGCAATAGCCTTGATGGCTGCAGTTTTCGGCTGGGCTGTGGGGGCCTGGTTGCGGAAAAGGTATGGGCGTGTCCAGGGGATTGAGCGCCCAGGATACGGGCGACGTTTGCTTGCTGGTTTGGTTGAAGGCGGTGGACGATCTTTAGGCCCAATCATTTTTGTCGTCTTAATGGGATTGTTGGTTCTCGACCGAGATGTTGCGAATGAGCAATTCAGAACCGTTGTTGACGGCACTGTGCGTAGCTTCGTTATATTTTTCTTAGGCTATGCTCTGATCAATGCAGGCCTTACTTCACGTCGACAAGAATGGCGCATCCTCGAATTCGATGAAGAAGCATCACGTCGGCTGAGCTCTCGCTTGAAAATGACGCTATTTGTATTTTTGATCTTTGAAGCGCTTCGTGTCAGCACCTCGTGGGCGACGCCATCTCTTGAATTGAGAAGTATTTCCACGTTTCTTTTTGTTGTGTTGATGGTGACATTGCTGCTCGGATTGATGGCGTCGCGTATCTGGGGACCTTTGTCCACCTCTATTGATGATGATGTCGTCGAAACAACGTACCCCCGGTTTCGCACGTTCTTAACCGTCGGTTTAGTCTCATTACCCATCGTCGCCGTGGTCGGATATCCGGGGCTGGCGGCATATATTGTCAGCGCCATTGTCATGAGCGCACTGGCTCTCGCAGGTCTGCTTTTATTTAGAACAATTGGACGTGAAAGTTTAACGACGTTTTTTGACGCACAAAAACAGGTGGGCCGTAAAGTTCGTTCTGTCCTAGCCCTGGGACGAGAAGCCACACAGCGCACTTTGTTTTGGCTGTTCCTATTTTTTGACTTTGGATTGCTAATTTTAGCTGGAATTTTCTTACTCCAGATATGGGGCTTCGGAGCAGAAGATTCCGCCATGTCCCTTGCCAAGTTGGTGCGCGGCGTCCAGATCGGGTCTTTCACCTTCTCGATTGTTGATCTGCTTGTCGGGCTAACTCTTTTTGCGGCAATCATCTTTATGACACGATTGATCCAAACGGGTTTAGATCGTCACATTCTGCCCAATATGACCAAAGATAAAGGCGTTCAGGATGCCTTGAAAACAGGCGTGGGCTATATCGGTACTATCATTGCTTTTTTGGTAGCTGTAGCCGTTTTGGGGATTGACCTTACCAACCTTGCTCTGATCGCTGGCGCACTGTCTGTAGGTCTGGGGTTTGGCCTTCAAAACGTTGTCAACAACTTCGTATCTGGTCTGATCCTACTGGCTGAGCGTCCTATCAAACCGGGAGACTGGGTTGTCGTGGGAGGCCATGAAGGCAAAGTCAAAAAGGTCAATGTGCGCTCAACAGAAGTCGAAACCTTCCAGCGCGCCAGCGTTATTATTCCTAACGCCGATTTGATTGCATCACCCGTAATGAACTGGACCCACAAGAACGTCCTGGGTCGTGTCGAAGTGGTCGTGGGTGTTTCTTATGGAACAGATCCGTATCTCGTTAAGGATGTTTTGATCAAGTGCGCAAAGGCACATCCCAACGTCGTTGCATATCCAGAAGCGTCCGTTTTATTTTCCAATTTTGGGGATAGTTCACTCAACTTTGAACTCCGGGCCTATTTGGCTGATGTTGAACAAAGGCTTCAGACGGGATCAGAACTGAGGTTTGCGATTTATGATGCATTCCGCGAACAGGACATCGAAATTCCATTTCCACAGAGAGTCGTTCATATGGCACCTATATCCAATTCACGAAATACGCCCAGCCCCACGGATGCAGAAGGGCAAGCTGTTGATGAATAGGCATCGCGATCACATAGCAAGGCTAGAGAAATGAAAAAACATATACGGTGTATAGTGCAGTCAGCATTTGGATTGTTTACGCCAATTCTGATCAATGCATCCGTTGCTGCGCAGGATGTCCCGAAATACCTAGAAGAGAGAAGTGAGGACTATCCAGGGTGTACGGAAATCGTGATGCGACAAATGCTCGCAATCCCGGAAGAAAACCGTATCGCGATGATGCGTTATCTTTTCGAGGCCTGTAAAACCGGGCGGTCTATTGGTAAAGACCGGACCTTAGAAATGTACGAAATCCCCAAAACGGCAAAGCCGAAAAAGAAGTCGGGTTTCACAATTCAGGTCATTCCGCCCCGCTCTCTCAAGGATGATCCATTTGACGTGGACTACTGAACACCTTGAGTAAGATGTAATTTAGAATTTTGATGTCAACGAATCCGTGATCAAACCTCGGCAGGTCATTGTTGTCGATGGATCGTCTTTCGCAGTGAGTTTAATCGAGAAATATGTCACTTTAGCCAAGCGGCTGCCAAGGGCAATAAAATCCTGAATTGAGCCGTTGGGCTCGTGCGCAAACTGACCGCCAAGCCTTCTCATAATTCTTTCTTTCATCGTTAGGTGGGAAGGTGAATGTGATAAGCCTATGCGCAGTAACTTGAGGATGGCCTGTTTGCGCAGGTCGACACAGCGTTTCTTGAACACTTCAGTGCCTGTTTCGATGTCTAAGGTAATTTCGATGTTTTGCACCGTGGGGTTATAGGCAACGCGTGCTGTCGCGTCCAATGTGGGCTTTGCTGTAAAATATGCGGCCGTTTCGAGTGATTGTTTTCTCAGGCTTTTCATACCTGCGTCAAACAAGGTCATCGGTTCAGATCGAAGGTATTTGAAGATACCTTCGGATGTGTCTTGTGCATACGAGGGATTTCCGACACATAGAAATCCCAAAAATAGTAAAATAAGTATCCGCACGATCATGGCATTTCTTCTCACGGGGGCAGGTTTACTTTTCCAGGCAGGGGTAGGCTTGGGTAAAGGCTGCAACAATACTGTTTGTTGCAGGGTGGTTTGAGGCATCCAGATTATGTATTGCCCAATCAACAAAAATATTTTGCCAATCGTTCAGTTTGAGTTGGGGGATGCAAAAAGTTTAAGATTTGAACCTAATGCTAGAGAACAGGCTTATAAATTAATAAAAGTGACTAAATTTTCGATCTGACAAGCAATATATCACTATGTTTGTTTTGATGTAGTAGACTACACCCCGTCGGGTCTCTAATAATGGCTTGATAATTTCCGAAATTACTAAATTCTTTATGGGCTGGGATCCCCCTTTCATGAACAATAAAAGCACAAAAACAGAATCCTCTCAACCTGGCACTCCTGAAGAGATCATTCAGGACAAAGAATTGGTTTTTGGTTGGCAAGAATGGGTTGAGCTACCTGGACTGGGACTTCCTGCAGTCCGAGCAAAAGTCGACACTGGCGCCAAGTCCTCATCCATCCATGCGTTTATGATAGAGCCCTATGGTCGGTCTGATAAACCTCGAGTGCGGTTTGGTGTGCACCCCATTCCGGAACGTCCTGAAATCGTGGTGTATTGCTCTGCCGAATTGGTGGGGCAACGCGAAGTCACGAGCTCGAACGGTGAAACTGAGCTTCGATATATCATTCGTACGCCTATGAAAATTGGTGGGCAAGAATGGCCCATTGAAATTTCCCTGACCAACAGAGAATCAATGCAATACCGTATGCTCGTTGGGCGGACAGCTTTACGTGACAATATCATTGTAGATCCCAACAATTCATGTGTGCAGGGTGAGTTATCACCTGATTTTTATGACAAGCTGCCCAAAGTCAAACGCCGCAGGATGGGGCTAAAGATCGGAATCTTGTCCAGGGAACCGGATAACTATTCCACCCGTCGCTTGGTGGAGGCCGCTGAAGAACGCGATCATATGGTGGAGGTAATTGACACCACCCAATGTTATATGAACATCACATCGCATCGACCTGAAATTCATTTGAATGGTGAACCACTTGAAGGCTTTGATGTGATCATCCCCCGTATTGGTGCCACCATTACATTTTATGGCATGGCCGTGGTGCGGCAATTTGAAGCGATGGGGGTCTATAGTCTCAATTCAGCAGCAGCGATTGGGGTGTCGCGCGATAAGCTCCATGCGCATCAATTGTTGGCACGTTCGGGCATTGGTATGCCAGATACAGGCTTTGCTCGTTCACCGAAGGTCACGGATGAATTGATTAAATTTG
>JAPHSY010000078.1 GCA_026196495.1 Magnetovibrio sp. | reverse complement strand
CTGGTTCTGGTTCTGGCTCAGGTTCTGGTTCTGGCTCAGGTTCAGGTTCCGGATCGGGTTCAACAATTGGTTCTTCGACAACGACATCATCCAAAATTGATGTGGGCTCAATTTCTTCCTCTACCGGAACAACAACGGGATCATCATCTGCAGTATCATCCGTGACCGTTTCAACAACTGGCGTTTTTTTTGAAATTGCAGCCACGACCGCTTCGAGCGTTTCCAGAGGTGCCGTTTCATCTCCAAATATCACATCTGCCTGAGCCGCCAATTCATCAGCACTTAATTCTGTGCCAGCATCCGTAACAATTTCATCTAGGTTTGTTGCCGCAAGGTCTGTTTCAAAATTAGCGATGCCATCGATGTTTTGGCCTTCATTGAGATCGATCCCTAACTCTTCTGCATCTGGGATATCCATCCCAGCCAAACCTTCACCGTGTTCCAACGTCGGCATACCGAGATCCGACACGTCCTCAAACTGCGCCAAGCCTTCGTCATTTGTATCGACATCTTCAGAAACAGGCTGACCCGCAGCCGTGTCAAATGCATTTAAATCACCGACCCCAATATCACCACGCACCCCGTAGTCATTGGCATTGGTACCATCCAAGTGCAAATGCCCAAGTGCGCTGCCAAACATATGCACAACAGTATCTGATGGAAATTCTGGGGCCACAAAAGGAGCACCATCAAAGGAGCTGACCGTAATGGCATTGTAAGGTTGGTTAATGCTAACACTACCGCCATCGTTGCTGAAGATCACTTCACCGACAAAGCCATCGGCTTCTTCCATCAGCACCAAAGTCAAATCGCGACCATTGGTCAAGTCGATCCCCAGTTGGGTGCCGCGAATACCAATGGTACCCACTGGCGTATTGATGGTCATGGCATCGGGGCTGGTCTTGGAAATTTCACCAGAAACAAAAGTAAACACACCTTTCATCACCGAAACGGAAATACTGCCGTCTTGGGTATCTGGATCATAAACCATTTCATCCAGCACCAAGCGGGCATCGTCCCCCATGGACAATGCCGTACCATCAGCCAGCAACACACCCAAACCACCAGCTTCACCAGTTTCCAAAATGTCACCTTGGAAAACATCATCACCGTTGGACAAAGTGACGCGGGTACCATCCGCACGAATAACCGTAACCTCACCATCTAAAGACACCACACGGCCAACAATTGCAGCAGGGGCGGGTACTTCACCGGCAACCTGACCCGGTGTTGGGGAGCCCGATAAACGTTCCACTAAGTTGCCATCAACGCGCGCACCCTTTGCGCTCATCAGATCAGGTGGGGTTTCTTGCATAAAATAATCTGCGACAAGAACCTGATTGCCATCCACATCCGTAATCAACAAATCTGGGCCTTCGCGTAAGAATGAACCGTCAGATGGGTCAAACCCTTTCGGAAGTTCGACCTGCCCTTCCCCAACTTGCACAAAATCCATACTGGGTGTATCGCTCAGCATGTCGGCAGGGGCACGGTACATCGTCGGAAATATCGCAAACATGGACAGCCTTCCTTTGCTCGGTTCATCTACCTACGACTTAAGTCTAGATTGCGCAAAATTCAAAGAAGTCTAGAATCGCGCACACTTCACCATTGATTATTATATCACTTTTCTCGTATGACCAGAGCCGTTCCCATGACTTTGACGAGATAAGCTCATTGATCATTTCTAGATATGCCACTTGAAGAATGCCCCAAGTTTCGCAATTGTACATCCATGTTACAGTCTTGCTTTCCACTTTTGCATTTAGGAACAGCGCATAAATGGGCGATATGACCGCCGCACTGAGTACCGCCGTTGAACTGATCGTATCCCTGGACCCGCATCTGGCGGAGATCGTCGGGCTATCTTTGTACGTGAGTTTGACTGCGGTCATCATCTCGACATTAATTGGTGTGCCCTTGGGGGCCGCAGTATCGATGTTGCGTTTTCCCGGACGCAAATCAGCGATTATTGCCTTAAATGCGTTGATGGGATTGCCCCCTGTCGTGGTGGGGCTGGTTGTTTACCTAGCCCTGTCGCGTTCCGGTCCTTTGGGTGTTTTTGGCCTACTTTACACCCCAACCGCCATGATCATTGCTCAGATCATTTTGGTCACCCCGATCATTGCCGCTTTATCACGTCAGGTGATCACCGACTTATGGAGTGAATACGATGATCAACTCACCAGTTTAGGGTCTTCACACTCACGCGCCATCCCAACATTGATTTTTGACGGGCGGTTTAGCCTGCTTACTGCCGTATTGGCAGGCTTTGGGCGCGCCACTGCCGAAGTGGGTGCCGTGATGATGGTGGGCGGCAATATTGATCATGTCACCAGGGTCATGACCACAGCCATTGCCTTAGAAGTCAGCAAGGGTGACTTGGCCCTTGCCTTAGCATTGGGCATAATTTTGCTGAGCATTTCACTGGCCATTGGTGCCGCAGCACAAATTTTTAAAGATCGCAGCGAATTGAGGAATAGCTCATGACTTCAATTCTGCCACTCAAACTCAGCAATATTTGGTTTCGAAGCCGCGAAGGAATCCCACTTATTAAAGAACTGAGCTTGGAGCTTGACGCCGGAACACGGACCATAATTATTGGCCCCAACGGCGCAGGCAAAAGCTTATTGCTGCGCTTATGTCACGGTTTACTCCGACCCACAGAAGGCCACATTAAATGGCAAAACAATACCATTGCCCAACACGCCCAAGCCATGGTGTTTCAACGCCCCGTTATGCTGCGTCGTAGTGCTCGTGCAAACATTGATTATGCTTTGTCCCTGCACAATGTGGCAAAAGCTGAGCGTGCAGATATCATTGAAGAGGTCTTGCAAAGAACTGGCATGACCCGCCAAGCCGATGCCCCAGCGCGGGTGCTTTCCTTTGGCGAACAGCAACGCCTTGCCATTGCTCGGGCCTGGGCCTTGAAACCGCAAATTTTGTTTTTGGACGAACCCACCGCAAGCCTAGACCCCAGCGCAAGCCACCAAATTGAAGAGCTGATCCAAGCCATCTTTGATCAAGGCACCAAGATCGTCATGACCACGCACGACTTAGGGCAAGCCCGACGTTTAGCCGATGAAGTGCTGTTCTTGCACCGTGGCCGTTTACTGGAACAAGCCCCTGCCGAAACATTTTTCGAGACTCCACATAACGACTTAGCCCAAGCCTTTGTGAAGGGGGAATTGTTGTGGTGGAAACGTGGTGAAGGCCCAAGACGCGATCCCAAACACGCCCGCTGAGCATGCCTGACCTGATGATTAAAGAAAAAACAACAAAAAGCGTTATTCCCAAATGGACATAACGATTTTTGTTGGGTAGGCTAGATTCGTTAAAAGTTATTTTAAAGGAAACAGACCTATGCGGATTCTTGCATCAATCGCCCTTGTCGCCAGTTTAATGTTTGGTGGTGTCGCCAATGCCTCTGATTTCATTACAGTTGCATCCACCACATCGACGGCCAATTCCGGCTTATTTGATGACATTTTGCCAAAATTCACCGCAAAAACTGGGATTGAAGTGCGCGTTGTTGCCGTAGGTACGGGCCAGGCCATTCGCCAAGCTCAAAATGGTGACGCTGATGTCTTATTCGTCCATCACCGCAAATCTGAAGAAAAATTTGTCAAACTCGGGTATGGCGTTAAACGCTATGACGTCATGATGAATGATTTCATCATTATTGGCCCAACCGCAGACCCTGCGGGCGTTCAATCTACCCCTAATGTAACCGAAGCCTTGGCCGCCATTTACAAGGGCAAAGCCAATTTCGTTTCACGAGGAGATGACAGTGGCACCCACAAACGCGAACGTGGTTTGTGGGAAGAAGCCAAACTTGATCCAAGAGCCAGCGGCAATTGGTATCGTGAAGCCGGTGCTGGTATGGGCGCAACGTTGAATATGGCTCAAGGGATGGGAGCTTATGCCCTGTCTGATCGCGGCACCTGGATTGCCTTCAAAAACAAGCAAGGACTCACCATTGTTCACGAAGGCAGTAAGCACTTGGCAAACCCATATGGTGTTATTTTGGTTGATGAAAAACGCCACCCCCACGTTAAAACCGCATTGGGACAAAAATTTATCGATTGGCTAGTTTCCAAAGAAGGCCAAACCGCAATTGCAGCCTTCAAACTGAAGGGAGAACAGCTGTTTTTTCCTACGGCACATTAAGCCCAAAACACAAAACCACACCTAAAATGGGGACGACATGGGGCGGTAAACACGCTATGAATCATATAGGCGTTGTATTCATCCAATCACAACGCGAATGAGACGTATGCCGAGACTTATGCAAGACACATTTGGCCGCCCCATCACCTATTTACGCGTATCGGTTACAGACCGTTGCGATTTCCGTTGCTTTTACTGCATGTCCGAAGACATGACATTCTTGCCGCGTGAAGATCTACTCAGCATCGAAGAGCTCGACACCGTGTGTTCTACTTTTGTCGAACGCGGGGTGCGCAAACTGCGCCTTACAGGTGGTGAGCCTTTGGTCCGCCGTGGCATTATGGAACTCATCGCCAAGCTGGCGCGTCATAAAGATAGCGGCAAGCTTGATGAAATCACGCTGACCACCAATGGCAGCCAATTGGCCAAGCATGCGCATGAACTGAAACGTCTTGGCATTGAACGGATCAACGTCTCAATCGATACACTGGACCCAGAAAAGTTTGCAGAAATCACCCGCCGTGGGGATATCAATCAAGTCTTAGATGGATTGAAAGCCGCGCAAGATGCTGGGCTAAAAATCAAAATCAATACGGTCGCTTTGAAAGACCTGAACGAACATGAACTAACGGACATGGTTGGTTGGTGTGGCGAAAACGGATTTGACCAAACCTTCATCGAAACAATGCCTTTGGGCGACATTGGCGGGGATCGCACCACGCAGTATCTGCCGCTTAGTGAAGTCCGGGCGAAATTAGAGGCCGATTGGTCGATGGTGCCATCCACCCTCAACACAGGTGGTCCGTCAAAGTACATGGACGTGACGGAAACCGGTCAAAAAGTTGGCTTTATCACACCACTCAGCAATCATTTTTGTGATGACTGCAACCGTATGCGCCTGACTTGCACAGGCACACTTTATATGTGCTTAGGCCAAGACAGCTCAGTGGACATCCGCACGGCCCTGCGTGCCGATGAAAGCCTGGGCAAGCTCCATGAAGCCATTGATCAGGCCCTGACCCTCAAACCCAAAGGCCACGAATTTGTGATCGAGCCCGGTCAAGGCGAACCTGCCCTGATGCGTCATATGAGCGTCACGGGTGGTTGATAAAGTCTTCAAAAGACACGGGTAAACTTTCCCATCTGTTTGGTTTATACTCCCGCAATCTATTGATTAATGCAGGAACCCAGTTCCCATGAAATTTAAAACCATTGCCTTCGTTGCCGCACGCCAAAAGCATGCTCAAGAAGCTCTAAAAGCCCTTAAAAAACGCTACGATTCAGTGCAACCGTCTAAAGCCGACGTGATTGTGGTTTTGGGTGGTGATGGTTTCATGCTGCGCACCCTGCACAAGTATCTTCATCGCGGTGTACCGATCTACGGCATGAACCGGGGTTCAGTCGGTTTCATGATGAACGAATTCAAAGAAGCTGGGCTTTTGCGCCGTCTACAACGCGCAGAAGAAATCACCATTCACCCGTTACGCATGGAAGCCATAGATGCACGTGGCAAAAAGCACGAAGCCTTGGCTTTTAACGAAGTTTCGCTGCTGCGCTACCGCCGGTTGGCGGCCAAGCTTTGCATTAAAGTCGATGGTAAAGTGCGCTTGGATGAAATGATCTGTGACGGGGCACTGGTCTCCACAGCAGCAGGCAGCACAGCCTATAACCTGTCGGCCCATGGCCCAATCATTCCGCTGGGAGCCGATATCTTGGCGTTGACACCAATTAGTGCCTATCGCCCGCGTCAATGGCGCGGTGCGCTGTTACCTGCTGGGGCTCACGTATCGTTTGAGGTCATTGACCCCAAGCTCCGCCCCGTAAATGCGGTGGCAGATGACTTGGCTGTACGCGGTGTACGCAAAGTCGATGTAGTGGAAGACCGTTCCATCGCGCCGGTATTACTGTTCGATCCAGAACACAATCTGGAAGAACGCATCCTGCGTGAACAGTTCATGGTTTAAACCTTGATCCTATGGGCTCTTCTGCCCAACAGCATCAAGTACTGACGTGAAACCATCAGCCTTCAACATAACGGCCAATTCACGATTGATCGCCGCGGCAATACCGGGACCTTGATAGACCATCGCTGAATACAGTTGCACCAACGATGCACCTGCCAGAATTTTTTCGTAAGCTTGTTTGGCATTTTCAATACCGCCAACACCGACCAACACCATTTTACCATCAGTCGCTTGATGCATTTCAGCAAGCACACGGGTGGAGGCTTCAAATAAGGGACGCCCACTCAAACCACCCGTTTCACCACGATGGGCACTTTGCAAGCTATCTGGGCGTTCAATGGTGGTGTTGGTAACAATTAAGCCATCAATTCCAACTTCTGTTGTCACTTGGGCGATATCGGCTTTATCTTCATCGGTTAAGTCCGGGGCGATTTTCAACAACAACGGTGGCGTACGCAAATCTTTGGTAGCATCCACCAAGGCTGTCTTAGTGCGCACCAACAATTCACGTAACGGCTCCGGCCCCTGAAGTGCACGCAGGCCCGGTGTGTTAGGACTGGAGACGTTAATCACCATATAATCAGCCAAAGCCCCAAAATTGCGCGCACCAATTTCATAATCTGCAGCAGCATCTTCGGTTTCTTTGTTCTTACCCAAATTTACACCAACAATACCTTGGGCACGATTGCGCTGCTTCAACCGTCGCACAGACGCATCATGGCCTTCAGAATTGAAGCCCATGCGGTTGATGATGGCTTTGTCATCTATTAAGCGAAACAAGCGTGGCTTGGGATTGCCCGGTTGTGGGTTGGGTGTGATGGAGCCGACCTCTACAAAGCCGAACCCCTGGGCCAGCATCCCATCATAAACACGGGCATCTTTATCAAAGCCAGCAGCCAATCCTACTGGATTGGGGAAATCCAGATCCCACAAATGCACCTGAAGGACATCGTCTTTAACAATGCATGGACGTGGCAGTATTCCCATTTCCAGGGCTTTCACAGCTATCCCATGGGCCCGTTCCGGGTCCATCATGCGCACCAAAGGCCAAACGAAGCGATATGGAGATAGAGGTGCGTTAGCCATGGGTATATGCCCTTTCAATTGGTATATCCGCCTCTTTAAGGGAAATTTCGAGCTGGCACAATGCAGAGCTGCCCGCGAATAAGTTGCAAAATGCAAAGCAGCTATCGTCTTTGCCTCTTCATTTCGCAATATATTCTCAAAACGCGAACATTTACGAAAAATACAATTGTATTCTTTTGTTTTAAAACAACACATTAACAACACATCAAAAAACTGGCACAGCCATTGCGGTGATTGGAGGGAAAGCGGAACATCTTTTTAAGGAGCAGACCGATGGCAACCTCTTCGCCCCCCAGCAAAGCCGTCACTGATTGGGCATCGCCCCCTCGAGCCCACTCCCGGGATGTTCCGCTTTCTAATGCCCTCGATTTTTTGGAAGATTTGGCGAGCCAAGGCATTGTCGTGGCACCAAGGATGCCGGAACCGGAAGCCTTACAAAGTGCTGCCCTCAAAGCAGGGATTAGCCCCAAACAAGCACTGCATGCTTATCTATGTATTTTAGATTTTGAATAGCTCAGCAGTTCACAAGCAACTCGATATATCCCCACTAAAGCAGTAGGTCATACAATGAAAAGGCGTATTCACATCTCTTCTCATTTGGCAAAACTCAAAACACAGGCTGACCAAGCAAATGATCTAATGATCTTGACCATCACATCACTTCTTATTGCTACAACTGGCCTGACAACGACCCTATTATTTGTAGGTCTTTAATAACAACTTCATATACAGGTGCAATTAATTCTTGACGCAAGACTGATAATGTTAAATTATTACCATACCAAATTACTTGGTTATACCATGCGTAAGTTTAGAAACTACTCCTATAGACCGGGAGCAGCCTTCACGTCCCCCCCTGCACCGGTCATAACGGAAAGCCTCATTTCTTCTTGAAATGGGGCTTTCCCAATTTTGAGGTCCCCACCAATACAATTCGGTCCCTTTGATCAGACGATCGTATGTGCCCCTCCCCCATAGGCACGATGCTTGCCATCCATCTACCAGAAACGCAAAATGGACCAAGAGAAGAGCAATGACTGCCAAACCCAGCATCCAATTCATTGATGATGAAGCTAATATTTTACGAACATTCGCCGAATGCTGCTTGATCAATCACCTAAGATGTTTTCCACCAGCTTCACCCAATAGCTGACCCCAATGGCTAAGGCTTCATCATTAAAATCATATTTGGGATTGTGGAGCATGCAGCCGCCCTCACCTGGACCATTGCCCATCCAAACATAGCAGCCGGGGCGCGCATGAAGCATATAGGCGAAATCTTCCGCCCCCATGGTGGGAACGGGATGGTGGTCAACATTATGGTGCCCTACAACATCAGCAGCAGCCATAGCTGCCAAACCAGACTCTGTGTCTGAATTCACCGTCGCGGGATAGCTACGGTGACGCTCTAAAGCAAAACGCGCGCCGTAACCCTGGCAAATACCATTGGCAATGTCGTTCATATGCTGCCACAGTTTTTCACCCACATCTTCGCGAAATGATCGCAACGCACCCTTCATCATAACCGTGTCTGGAATCACATTGTATGCATCTCCGGCATGGATTTGCGTTACGGAAATCACACCTGCGTCTTGCGGATCAATAGAACGGCTAACAATGCTTTGCCAAGCCGATATCACTTGCGCCGCAATCACCACAGGATCAACACCCAAATGCGGCATACCACCATGGGCACCATGACCGATTATTTCAGCTTCAAAGGACGTGTAAGCCGCCATTATCGGGCCTGCCGTTACCGCAAAGGTCCCAACATCCATACCCGGCCAATTGTGCAGGCCATAGACGGCATCCATGGGAAATTTATCAAACAAACCTTCTTCAACCATCACCTTGGCCCCACCTTCACCTTCTTCGGCGGGTTGAAAAATAAAAACAACGCTACCTTTGAAGTTAGGATGCTCACATAGGTATTTTGCTGCACCCAAGACCATGGTGGTGTGCCCATCATGTCCACAAGCGTGCATTTTCCCAGGATAAGTTGAGGCATAATCCAATCCTGTTTGTTCTTCGACAAACAAAGCATCCATATCAGCCCGCACCCCAATGGTCGGACCTTCCCCATTGCGAAGAACACCAACAACACCCGTCTTGGCCAGCCCTGTGTGTACTTCTAAACCAAAATTTTTCAGTTTTTCTGCCACAAATGCAGATGTACGAGTTTCTTCAAATGCCGTTTCAGGATGGGCATGAATATCGTGTCGCCACGCGGTCATTTCCGCAATGTAATCTTCGATACCCGGCGCAAGGTTCAAGGACATGGGGGAGATTCTCCTATTCATGAAAGCGAAAGATAGAGAAGAACGTCTTATTTGGCATAGACAATTTCTTTGCACGCTTTCACAAATGATCGTTTGGTGATGAGATTGGAAAGCAGTGGATCACCACATTGTTCTTGGATCAAGCTGTAAAGGTCCGGGGCCTGTTCAACCAACTCTTGCAAGTGCCAGGGGAAAAGTGCAAACGCATCCCGGGCCATTTTGATACTGGTATAGAGCTGTTGCTCCGCATCGTCAGAGACATCGCCATCTGCGATACGGCCTACAATTTCACCAATTGCCATCAAAGCCGCCTTTGTCCAGCAGGTGCGTGACACCTGAGCATCGCACAGCTCTATGGCCTCCACATCGTCTTCATCCAATGAGAACAAAATATCGAACTTGTCATGTGTACCACTGGCATACAAATCGTAGACCCGGACCAAGATCGGATACAGGTGTGAGCTGGTGCATTTGGTGGAGCCGGGACAATCATCGCAAGACTGCATGGTGGTATATTTCCTTATGTATTCATTTTGCAGTCCAGATGTGGTCCGTATACGCGATAATATCAATGGTGGAAGTCACATAACTACGATAAGATTTAGTGGTTTAGACAAAAAACAGCCTTAAATTTATAAAATAAGCTGTCACAAAACAGGTTGGACATGGCCGAACCAAAAAAAACAAAACGCCCAACACCTGAGGCTTGCAAGAAAACCGTGTTTCTTGTGCTGGGTTGGTTATTTTTTGCCTTAGGCGTCATTGGTGCCTTTTTACCCGTCATGCCCACCACTTTATTCATGATCATGGCACTTTGGGCATTCGCCAATGGGTCTGAAGAGCTTCATAATTGGCTTTATACCCATCCAAGATTTGGTCCCGCCCTACAACATTGGGATCAGCACCGCGTCATTCCACTTCATGCCAAGATTGCGGCAATTGGCGGAATGGGAATTAGTCTCATATACGTCGTTGTCTTCAGTGACGCACCAACTTTAGCAGTATTTGCAGCAACAGCATTTATTGCCGTTGGTGCCGTGTATGTCCTCAGTCGGCCAAGCCAAGTCCCACAAAAGGTTTCTCAACCCGAATCATAAAAAAAAAGGCCGCCCAAGTTGAAACTTGAACGGCCCTTTTGTTCTCAAAACTGCATTACTTTTTCTTTTTAGCAGCCTTTTTGCGTGCTGGAGCTTTCTTCTTAGCGGCGGCTTTTTTCTTAGCCGGAGCTTTTTTAGAAGCAGGCTTCTTAGGTGCGGCTTTCTTTGCTGGCGCTTTCTTTTTAGCAGCAGCTTTCTTCTTAGCTGGGGCCTTTTTCTTGGCCGCAGCCTTCTTCTTAGCTGGTGCTTTCTTTTTGGCTGGAGCCTTTTTCTTAGAGGCAGCTTTCTT
>JAPHSY010000068.1 GCA_026196495.1 Magnetovibrio sp. | reverse complement strand
TCATCAAGCGTTTGGAACGCATGCTTGATGCCGGAACGCTCAGCCGCTTTGGGCCGATGTATCATGCCGAACGTTTGGGCGGCGGCTTGAGCTTGGTAGCCATGGAAATTCCAGAAGATGATTTTGATCGCACTAGCGACATCGTCAATGGTTTCCCCGAAGTCGCACACAACTATGCCCGCGATCATAAATTTAGCATGTGGTTTGTTCTGGCCACCGAGACACCAGAACGCATCGAAGAAACTTTGGCAGAGATCGAGGAAGCCACAGGCTATCCGACGTTCAATATGCCCAAAACGGAAGAATTCTTCATTGGCTTGAGGCTGGACGTATGAGCCAAATTGATGAAATGGATCGTGCCATCATTCGCGCCACGCAAGCGGGTCTGCCTTTGACCCATGCACCTTACGAAACCGTGGGTACTGATTTGGGCCTAAGTGGTGGCGAAGTGATGAAGCGTATGGAGCGTATGCTGGCCGATGGCATCATCCGCAGAATAGGCGCAGTGCCCAATCACTATGCCTTAGGCTTTCGCGGTAACGGCATGACGGTTTGGGATGTGGATGATGACCATGTTCTTGAACTGGGCCGTGCCGTGGGTGCCCTTGATTTTGTCAGTCATGCCTATCGTCGTCCTCGCCATGAGCCAGGCTGGACGTATAACTTGTTTGCTATGGCCCATGGCAGCGATCGTGATGAGGTTAAGGAAAAAGCCGAAATCATTCGTGAAGTGTTGGGGGAACATTGTCGGGGTGGAGAGATTCTCTTTTCAACCCGAATCTTGAAAAAGACCGGCCTTCGGTTGGTGGCGTAAGGAAACGACATGTTTCGCATCACAAAGTTTCTTGAAGAAATAGAAAATCCGACACCTGCGGGCCCGCGGCGAAACCCGCCGGGACCTGTTGTCATCTGGAATTTGACGCGGCGGTGCAATCTAACCTGTAAACATTGCTATGCCTTGGCTGTGGACAAAGAATTCCCTGGTGAGTTGACTACAGAACAAGCGTTTGATGTTCTGGATCAGCTCAAAGCCATGCGTGTTCCAGCCTTGATTTTGTCAGGTGGTGAGCCATTACTGCGCGATGACATCCACAAAATTGCAGCGCGTGCCAAGTCCATGGGCTTTTACACCGCATTGTCGACCAACGGTACGTTGATCGGCAAAGACGATATGAAAGATATCGAAGACATCGGTTACGACTATATCGGTATCTCCATTGATGGCATGCGTGAAACCCATGATTACTTCCGCCGTTTGGAAGGCTCATTCGATGCATCCATGGAAGCCGTGCGCATGTGTGTTGAGCGCGACCTGAAAGTTGGCCTGCGTTTCACCATGACCCAAGACAATGCGCATGAGCTGGACCAAATGTTGGACTTGCTTGATGAAGAGAAGGTCGAGCGGTTCTATTTTTCTCACTTGAACTACGCAGGACGCGGAAATCACAACCGTCGTGATGATGCCGTGTTCAAAATGACCCGTGAAGCCATGGTTAAATTGTTCGATCGCTGCTGGAACAACATGCAAGCGGGCAACAAGCAAGAATTCGTCACCGGTAACAACGATGCAGACGGTATTTTCTTGCTGCAATGGGTCCAAGAACGCTTCCCGGAACATGCCGAACACATGCGTGCCAAGTTGGTGCAGTGGGGCGGGAATGCATCCGGTGTCAATGTTGCAAATATTGACAACGTCGGTGATGTCCATCCCGACACCATGTGGTGGCATCATACCCTGGGCAATGTCTTGAAGCGTCCCTTCGGCGATATCTGGATGGATACTTCCAATCCGTTGATGGCAGGCTTGAAAGCACAGCCGCGTACCATCGGTGGACGTTGTGGTGAGTGCATGCATTTTGACATTTGTGGCGGCAACACCCGGGTGCGTGCCGAACAAGTTACAGAAGATCCTTGGGCCGAAGATCCAGGGTGCTATTTGACCAATGAAGAAATCGGCATTGCGGAAGATGGAGCGAAGCGTGTTGAAGTCACACCGTTCAGCCGCAAGCGTGCTGCGGGGGCAAACGGATGAGCAAGAAAGTATGGGCCCTATTGGCCGTAGGTCTATTGTGGGCTGGTGGGGTTGACGCAGCAGGGGACAAACCTTCCAAGAAACCGAAAGTCAACTACACACAAACAGCCGAAACTCCAGCGCTGTTTATGGAGCATTGCTCTGCTTGTCATGGCATGGACCGCTTGGGTGGTTTGGGTCCAGCTCTGTTACCCAGTAACTTGAAGCGCTTGCGCCAAAAAAGCGCGCACAAGGTGATCAAGTCCGGCCGTGAAGCCACGCAAATGCAGGGCTTTGGTGAAATCCTGAACGACAAGCAAATCGAAGGTTTGGTGTCGTTCATCTATAAGCCACTGGCAGAAATGCCAACGTGGAACATGGACCAAATCAAAGAAAGCCGGATTATTCATACGGAAATGTCTGAACTGCCAGACAAACCACAGCACAAATCTGATCCGCTGAACTTGTTTACCGTCGTAGAAGCGGGTGATCATCACGTCACCATCTTGGACGGTGATAAGTTTGAACCGATCTGGCGGTTCCAATCGCGTTTCGCACTTCACGGTGGGGCCAAGTACTCACCAGATGGTCGGTTTATGTATCTGGGTTCGCGTGATGGCTGGATCAGTAAGTACGATATGCACAGCCTGCAAATCGTTTCTGAAATCCGGGCTGGCATCAACATGCGCAACATTGCGGTATCCGGAGATGGTCGTTACATCATGGCTGCAAACTATTTGCCGCATTCTTTGGTTTTGCTTGATGCCAAAGACATGAAGCCGTTGAAATGGTTTGATGCGGTGTCCAAAGATGGCAAGTCATCGCGTGTGAGCGCGGTGTATACGGCCCCCCCCCGCGAAAGCTTTATTGTTGCGTTGAAAGACATTCCGGAAATTTGGGAAATTCAGTATTCCGACGACCCACGCCCCGAAGCACGTGGGTTCATCCACAACTGGACCCCGGGTCTGGAAGAAGGCGATATCGACTTTGGTCCGTTCCCGTTAGGCCGCATCCGGTTGAAAGATTTCCTCGACGATTTCTTCTTTGACCAGAGCTACGAACATGTTGTGGGGGCATCACGAGATGGAAAATCAGGTCAAGTTGTTGATCTGGATATCCGTCGCAAAGTTGCGGACATTGATTTGGCTGGGATGCCGCACTTGGGTTCGGGCATCACATTTAAATACAAAGACAACCCTGTATTGGCGACGCCGCACTTAAAAGGTGGAACTGTCAGTGTAATCGATATGAAAAGCTGGAAAACGGTGAAACAGATCGAAACCAAGGGGCCTGGATTTTTCATGCGCAGTCATGACAACACACCTTATGCCTGGGTTGACGTCTTCTTTGGTCCTGATAAAGATGCGCTTCATGTAATCGATAAACGGACCTTAGAAATCGTAAAAACCATCCGTCCAGAACCCGGCAAAACGGGTGCCCACGTGGAATTTGATCGCTATGGCAAATATGCCTTGGTCAGTGTCTGGGACATGGATGGCGCGTTGGTGGTCTACGATGCGGCAACCTTTGAAGAGATTAAACGCATCCCAATGAAAAAACCTGTTGGGAAATATAATGTTTATAACAAAATTACATATGAGGCTGGCACCAGCCACTAGGGTTGGCCACTAAGGAAGCAAAACAATGAACTATTCAATGACTCAACGTTTTATCACTTTGTGCGTGTTGAGCTTTGGCTTGCTTTTCGCGGGCAATGCCATGGCTGATAAGTTTGTGTATCTCACATGCCCGGAACTGAGTGCTGCTGAACAGCTTGGTAACTGTCCTTCTCAGCAAGAGCTGAAAGAAGGCTATGACGCCACATGCCCGTCCGCGATGGCAAAACGCAATCAATGCAAACCTTTTAGCGCTTATATCAAATCCAAAGGCAAAGCCATCTGGTCTGTCATGATGAACGGTGAGGAGCAATTGCCGTATATTCATTGTGGTGTGACACAGGAAACGGTCCGCGCCTCCAAACCGCAAAGCGTTAGTGTGAAAAGCTCCCTTCAAACTTTGCGTAGTGAAGTCAAATGTACTTACGAAAATGACTTCAGCTTGCGTTTTCCTATAAAAGGTCACTGCTCTACCGGGAATCGTGGTGTTGTTGAATGCAAAAAAGATGCACAAGACTGTGTCGTCAAATGTGAGATATTTGAGTAATTGCCAACAGCTAAGGCCTTAAAATGCGAATTAAGTATTACGTTCTTTGCCTATGGTGAAGGACGTGATTCGTCATCCACTTGATGACGGCGATTGCTCAGACTGAAAAGAGAAAACGTATAGTGTCCTCTTGAACCAAAGCGTTATGGGATGTGGTGTTGGTCAAAAAAGACGCCGGAGAGGTTGCCCTCACCGGCGTTAAGATATTGACCCCTTGCTCTCCAATAAATGGAGATGTCACCAATATGCGAATGGGGACGCATATTAATGAACACACACAAGTACATTCTACTCATTCCTTAAGTGTGGTACATTCCACGGACAGACGAACTGCATAATCACTTTGGATTATTTAAAAAGTATGCCTAATTGTGGTTCAAATTGGTGTTATTACATATATTATTCCGCAAAGGGGACCAGACAGTTATAGCTTCTGTTTGGTGAGCGAGTAGAGCAGATCATGAAAATACTATTGGTTGATGATCATAAACTTGTCCGTGCGGGATTGGTTTTGGTGTTGCAGCAGATGGAAGATGGTCTCGAACTGATCGAAGCCGGTACTGGGCGTGAAGCCATCTCCATCGCCAAAGATAGGCCTGATCTCGACCTTATTCTTATGGATTTGGACCTGCCGGAAGGCAGTGGCTTGGATGCTTTGAGCGCAATCCATACGGATAATCCAGACATGGCCGTTGTGATCTTATCAGCGATGGAAGACCAAACCATGGTTTCACGTGCAATGGAACTGGGGGCACGTGGGTTTATCCCAAAATCAGCAACTGGCGAGGTGATGTTGAATTCCCTCCGTCTTGTTTTGTCTGGGGGGGTATGTTTGCCATCTGGCTATGGGGAAATTTCCCATGCAGATAACGCCGAAGGCATGCCAAATTTGACTCAACGTCAGATGGAAGTCTTACGTTTTATGGCGCAAGGCAATTCCAACAAAGAAATTGCTCGTGAACTGGGGATTTCAGAAAATACCGTTCGTGTTCACATCTCGGCGATTATCAGCGCATTAGATGCAACCAACCGCACGGAGGCTGCATATTCAGCCATGCGGTTGGGATTGATACCACGTGCCAGCTTAGGTCTGAGCCTGGGTTGACTTAGCGTCACCGTATATCATCAATCAATCTGTTGGCTGCGGGACAATGTTTTGTTGACCAAAGCCATAAGCTCTTCAGGGCGTACAGGCTTGTGCAAGATGGGGAAGCCACTTTCTTTGGCTTCGCGCAAGCGTTCTGGGGCCGTGTCTCCTGTCACGATGATGGCAGGGATATCCGTAGCAAGGGTTCTGCGGATTAGTTCAATGGCATCTCTGCCTGTGTGGTCTGCATCCAATCGGTAGTCGGCGATGATGATATCGGGGTTTTTCTTGGCACTTACGAAGGCACTGCGTAAGGTTTTAGCTTGTCCACTGTTGAAGGTTTGGGTGGTGTAGCCGGCACTTTCGAGCAACGCCTTCAATCCCATCAAGATTTGTTCATCATCTTCGATAACGACAATGTGGGCATTGCCCCGGTTGAGATTGATGGTTGAGAATGTTGGTGCTTTTTTTTCACTTTCATGAGCAACGGCAACTTCAATCCAAAACATAGAGCCATGCCCAACTTTGGATTCACAGCCCATTTGGCAGTCCAGCAATTGTGACATGCGTCGGACAATCGACAACCCCAAACCCAAACCCTGAGATCGCTGTCGTGCCGGATTATCAACTTGGTAAAAGTCTTGGAAAATCAGATGGCGCTTGTCTGGGGCGATGCCAGGGCCTGTGTCCCACACTTCAATGCGTAGCTTATTTCCACGGTGTCGACAACCAACCAGGACTTTGCCTTTTTCTGTGTACTTGATGGCATTGTCGACTAGGTTTCGGACAATGGTTTCCAACAATGATGGGTCAGAATGGACCAATACGTGGCTATCCACAACGCGCAGTTCAAGATCATTGGCCCAGGCAACGGGACTAAGTTCACTATTGATCCGCTCTAGCATGGATGCTGCGTTAAAGTCTTTCATCTGCGGTTGAACCACGCCAGCTTCAAGTTTGGAAATATCCAATAAGGTGTTCAGAAGCTCTTTCAAAGAATCAAGAGAACTGCGGATAAGTTTGATAATTTCCAGTTTGTCGGTTTCTTTCTCTTTACTCTCCAGGGTGTAGACAAACAAATTCAAGGCCTGCAGGGGCTGGCGTAAGTCATGACTAGCAGCTGCCAAGAACCGTGTTTTCGCAACCGAGGCCTTTTCAGCATCATCGCGTGCATCCATCAAGCCGGTTTCACGGGAATGCAAGGTATCCACCAAGTATTGTAACGAACGGGCCATGTCTGCGATTTCATCGTCGCCACTGGTGTCGATGCGTGCATATTCACCCTCGGCGTGGGCAACCATGGACATGCGCAAATGCACCAGCCTGCGCAAAACCGTGCGGCTGACATATAAGAACGTTGCGATGGCGACCAAAACGGAAACCAAGATAAAGCCAATCATCGCTTGCAGCGTGATGTTCATGGTTCGGCTGGTTTCGGTATTGGCTTTGGTAATCGCATCGCGGATATCTTGGGTCGCTAAATCAGCCGTTGAAATAAACTGTTCGGCAATGGTGCGCCCTGTCCTGAGCATCGCTTCGATTTGGTTGAGAGCTTCCAAATCGTGCAGTTTGATTTGGAATAGGCCGTTCCGACCAAGGGCAACGGCATTCAAACGATCAAGTGTGTCTTGGGCATCTAGTCGTAATTCGGGCGGCAAAAACACGAGAAGACGGTGTACGTTTGAAATTCGTTCCCGGGCGCGGTTTTCAATGTTGCGCAATGGGGAGGCGTGTTGAAGCCTGGATGCTGACATCATCATAAAGACAATGGAGTGCAGTGATACATTCCATTGATGTAGGGGGCCTGATGGGGCAATTGTACCATCAGGCAGGTTTGTGCCAAATTGTACAGAGACCAGATCTTCTTGCAATTGCAGCATCTCTTCATCGATTTCATGCAAACGCTCGGCATAGATGATGCGGTTTTCCGTTAATGTATTGAGCGTATTGTATGTATTGAATAGTTGTGTTTTGAGGCTCAACAATTCTTGTTTTCGAGTGTTGGACAGGGCTTCTTCCGAAATACCATTGACGATTTCTTCCAACCACGATGCATCATCTTCAACTTGTGAGATGAGGTTGCTGCGAGCCCAGGATGTGGGGGCAATAATCAGGTTTGCTCCACGTCCAACGACACTCATGGATAACTGACTGATATGAGCGGTGTCTTCAAGGGTTGGAAGTTCAGAGTTGATAAGTGTGTCGTAATTTTCCTGAAATCGGTTCAGTGTGACGATAGATGCTGCACCCGCAACAATTGCCGTGATGGTGATAAATCCAAGTGCTAAGAAAAGTTTGGTTGAAATAGCAGATTGCGTCCGGACAGCTGGAGAGCCGTTTTCCCCAGGCAGCTGACCATTTGGCGCGCTTTGGCTGTCCATATTTTATTATCCCTGATGGTGCAATCCATTGGATATTATCATTAATATGACATTAGGATCACCTGAAAGTTGTGACAGAATATACGAAGCCTTATAAGCTACATTTGCTTAGCAATATGCCTTTTGATCATTGAGGGACTGAAACAATGTTATTTGTCCGCAGCCTATATGCGCTTGTCGCAGTGATTATACTTTCTGTTTCAAATGCAGGCGATGCGTATAGTGCCTCCACCATAGACCAGGTCCGTTCACGCGGTTTTGTGCGTTGCGGTGTCACGGACCGCGTACCCGGGTTTTCCATTCAAAATGCCAGTGGGGCCTGGGAAGGTTTTTTCGTCGATTATTGCCGGGCGGCGGCCGCTGCCGTTATTGGTGATGCTGATGCTGTGTCCGTCGATAGCTTTTGGCTTGATGCATTAAGTGGCCGTGATATTGATGTTCTTCATGCAGGTACAACGTGGACCTTTAACCGCGATACATCCCAAGGTATCGAATTCCCTGGTATTTATTTTTATGATGGTCAGGGCTTTATTGCCAATGCGAGCCTTGGCGTTGAAAATGTGGAACAAGCTTTAAGTAAACAGGGTGTGAAGGTTTGTGCTATTAGCGAAACCTCAACAGCATTTCGCAATTTGAACGATTTCATTAAACGTAACAACGCGCCCTGGGAAGTTGTTGAGATCAAGACCATGGAAGGGATGTGGCGGGCATTCTTTGGCGGTCGGTGTAACATGGCTATACATGATCGCTCTGCCCTTGCGGCAGTTCACGCCGGGCGTATGGGGGACACCGCTGACTACATTGTATTGCCGGATGTCATCACCAAAGAACCGCTGGCCCCGGCTGTGCGTGATGACGATATTCAGTGGCGTGATTTGCTCTCTTGGGTGTTGCAGGTCACCATTGTGGCTGAAGAACATTCCATAACCAAAGATAACGTTGATCAAGTCAGAACCAGCGCGGAACTCACGGAAATTCGTTATCTTTTGGGGGAAATTGAAGGGTTGGGAAAACCATTTGGGTTGGATGATAGCTGGGCCTATCGTGTGATAAAACAGGTTGGTAATTATGGTGAAATCTTCAACAATAACTTGGGGCCTGAGACAAAATTTAAAATGACACGTGGCATGAATAAACTCTGGCGTGATGGTGGGTTGTTGTACGCACCGCCTCTTCGTTAGTGTAAAACGTAGGAATGCGTAAACCACCTATGAACAACATTTCACGTTGGAAATTTTGGATTGACCGGGGCGGAACCTTTACAGATATTGTCGCGCGTAGCCCAGACGGCCTAGTCCAAACCCTTAAGCTGTTGAGTGAAAACCCGGAACAATACCAAGATGCTGCGGTGGAAGGCATTCGCCGTTTGATGGCTGTTAACCCGAAGGCCTCCATTGATGGAAACCGGGTCGAACATGTCAAAATGGGTACAACTGTTGCCACCAATGCGTTGTTGGAACGCAAGGGGGAACGTACGGTGTTGGTAACAACGCGGGGTTTTGGTGATGCTTTGCGCATTGGTTATCAGAACCGTCCTAACCTATTTTCCCGATCGATCTCGTTACCGGACTTACTGCATGAATGTGTGGTTGAGGTGGATGAACGTTTGAGTGCCGATGGTTCCGTCCTTACGCCCTTGTCTGAAGAGCAACTGACAAAAGGCCTTCAAGCAGCATATGACGACGGCATTCGGTCCGCTGCCATTGTTTTTATGCATGGCTACCGTTATCCCGAACACGAAAACCGTGCTGCTGCAATTGCCAAAAAAATCGGCTTTGAACAAGTTTCCTCATCACACCACGTCAGTCCTTTGATGAAGCTGGTATCGCGTGGCGACACGACGGTGGTGGATGCGTATTTGTCGCCAATCCTGCGTCGTTATGTGGACCAGGTCGGTTCTGAAGTCTCTAATACCCGTTTGATGTTTATGCAATCCAACGGTGGGTTGACGGATGCAAAATTGTTTCAAGGCAAAGACAGTATTTTATCCGGCCCGGCTGGGGGTGTCGTGGGAATGGCCCAGACCGCAGGACAAGCGGGATTTGATAAAGTCATTGGCTTTGATATGGGGGGCACCTCTACGGATGTAAGCCATTTTGACGGCACCTATGAACGTGTGTTTGAAACGCATGTGGCAGGGGTGCGGCTACGTGCACCGATGATGCACATTCACACCGTGGCAGCAGGTGGTGGTTCTGTTTTGCATTTTGATGGGGCACGGTTGCGCGTTGGCCCCGATAGTGCTGGGGCGGATCCAGGACCGGCATGTTATCGCCGGGGAGGGCCGTTGGCGGTGACTGATTGCAATGTCATGCTGGGCAAAATTCAACCGGACCACTTTCCACATGTATTTGGACCAAATGCCGATCAGCCTTTGGATGGAGATGTTGTCCGAACACAGTTTACAGCCCTTGCGACAGAGGTTGAGCAGGCTACGGGTAACAACGTCACCCCTGAACGATTGGCCGAAGGTTTCCTGAGCATTGCCGTGGAAAATATGGCCAATGCGATCAAAAAAATATCGGTTGAACGTGGATATGACATCACACAATATGCGCTCAATTGCTTTGGTGGGGCTGGGGGACAGCATGCGTGTTTGGTGGCCGATGCTTTGGGCATAGATACCATTTTCATTCATCCGTATGCAGGCGTTTTGTCAGCCTATGGTATGGGGCTTGCGGACTTCACGGCAATGCGCGAACAAGCTGTTGAGCAAGTTCTCACCACCCAATTGTTATCTGATCTGCAAACAAGATTTGATGCCTTGAGTGCTGAAGTTCGGGATGAGCTGATTGCTCAAAACATTGCCTCTGCGCTTATCGATGTGCGCCACAAAGTGCTGCTGCGATATGTCGGTACAGATACGGCCCTGGAACTCGCCCTGGCAGATTTTGATGATCTTCGCCAAGCTTTTGAAGACGTCCATCAACGCCGTTTTGGCTTTGTTCAATCGGATCGTGATTTGATTGTTGAAGCCATTGCTGTCGAAGCCGTGGGACGTGATGATGAACATGTTGTTACCCCTCAACTCCGTCCCGTTCAACACGATGGTCCTGGTATGTGTACTGTCTGTGATATGACAAGCGGTGCTGTCGCACACAAGGCTCCACTATATTATATCGAAGACTTTGCGCCCGATGATGTGATCAAGGGTCCTGCGATTGTGGTTGATGCAAATGCGACCACGGTGGTTGAGCCCGGCTGGCAGGCAACCTATACGGATATTGGTAATTTGGTCCTGACACGATTTGAGACACGACCACAACGCCAAAGTATTGGCACTTCTGCAGATCCCATTATGTTGGAAATTTTCAATAACTTGTTCATGTCCATTGCAGAGCAAATGGGCGCGACCCTGGCAAATACGGCGCATTCCGTGAACATTAAAGAACGCTTGGATTTTTCCTGTGCTGTGTTTGATGGGGATGGCAACTTGGTTGCCAATGCACCGCATATGCCGGTGCATTTGGGTTCTATGGGTGAAAGTGTCAAAAGCGTCATTGCGGCCAAGGGGCCCCAACTGCTACCTGGTGATGTCTATGCCATCAATGCCCCTTATAACGGCGGAACGCACTTGCCTGATGTTACTGTGGTGACGCCTGTGTTCGAAAGTGCTGATGTGTTGTTCTATGTGGCATCGCGTGGTCACCATGCAGATATCGGCGGAATATCGCCGGGCTCCATGCCGCCGTATTCAAAAACGGTTGAAGACGAAGGCATACTGATTGATAACATCAAAATCGTAAGCCAAGGTCAGTTCTTAGAACGTGATGTGCGTGACCTGTTGGCATCAGGGCCCTGGCCGGCGCGTAACATCGACCAAAATATTTCTGACCTGGGTGCGCAGATTGCCGCCAATGAGAAGGGCATTGCCGAGCTGTTGCGCATGGTTGAACATTTTGGTCTGAATGTGGTGCAAGCTTACATGGGCCATGTTCAAGATAATGCCGAAGAAAGCGTGCGACGGGTTTTGGATGTTTTGGATGACGGCACTTTTACTTATGAGTTGGATGATGGTGCCGAAATTAAAGTCGATATTCGCATTGATAAAGCCGCCCGCAAAGCCGTGGTGGATTTCACCGGAACTTCGGATCAACAACCCAGCAACTTCAATGCACCGTTCCCCGTCTGCAGGGCTGCGGTGCTTTATGTGTTCCGTACTTTGGTGGATGATGACATTCCGCTCAATGCAGGTTGTTTGAAACCTATTGAGATCATTGCACCCGAAGGCTCCATGCTCAATCCACGCTATCCAGCAGCTGTGGTGGCGGGCAATGTGGAAACCAGCCAATGTGTCACCGATGCGCTTTATGGTGCGCTGGGTGTTATGGCAGGCGCGCAAGGCACTATGAATAACTTCACCTTTGGTAATGATACCTATCAATATTACGAAACCATCTGTGGTGGTGCCGGGGCTGGCCCGGATTTTGATGGACAAAGTGCGGTACACACACACATGACCAATTCACGTTTGACTGATCCAGAAGTGTTGGAATGGCGTTTCCCGGTTTTGGTGGACAGTTTTGCAATCCGTCGGGGCTCCGG
>JAPHSY010000011.1 GCA_026196495.1 Magnetovibrio sp. | reverse complement strand
GCCGCTTTTTGCGGACCTGTTAGGGATCTGTAATCGTCTTTTACACGGGCCATGGATTACGTACCTGAAACCTAACCTTCTTGATAAAGCCAGTTGCGAACGATCGACAAGGCTTCGTCTGGGTGTTTCTCAACGATTTCACCAACCTTCTTAACACTTGATGCTTTCACACGACCTTCGACACGATCAATATCAATAAGCTCTTCAAACATTTCCTCTTCATGCAGTGCACCATCCGGTGTTGGCGGCGCAGCCAAGGCACCTGCTGCTAACTGAGCTTGGTCGGCGATCATACGACCACCTTCAGCCATGGAGGACATAGCACCTGGGAGCGCTTCGAATGCACGGCTGATCAGTGGGCGGATTACCAACAAGATGACCAAGATTGCCAAGATTAAGATAACCAGCATCTCTGCAAATTGTAGCAGATCTTGCTTTTCAAAACCGAAGAACAGGTCCAGAGGAATAGGTTCAGGGGCCTCGACATCGGCGAAGCGCATGTTGATGACATCAACGACATCACCACGGTTTTGGTCAAAGCCTATGGCACCGCGAACGAGAGTGGTTAATTGTTCGATTTCTTCTTGAGTGCGATCGCGATAAACACGGTCATCATCTTCGTTCGTATCATATGCACCATCAACCAATACGGCGACAGACAATCGCTTGATGATTCCAGTGTCGCGAACTTGGTTTACAACCCGCTTAGAAATTTCATAACTCACGTTTTCTTCGGTGCGGTTATCATTGGCGCTTCGTGTTGCCGCGTCGCCACCAATGTTTCCACCGTCGGGCAAGTTGTTGTCGACTGTAACGGCAGACGGCTCTTGATCTTGGGAAGCGGTGCTTTGTTCAACAGAGCTTGTGGCACGGACCACTTGACCGTCGGGGTCATAGATTTCTTCGTTTGTGGTGATGCGGTCAAAATCCATATCGGCGGTGACTTCAGCACGAACGCGGCCAAAACCAACAGATTTTTCTAAAAGTTTTTCGATAACACGCCGCAGCTGCGCTTCGTAGTTACGCCGACGTTCGTCAGTTTGTTGTGCGACCAAGCCAGGGTTCGTGGCCACATCGCCCTCATAACCGCGTGCCAGCAGCTCCCCCTTATCATCAACAATTGAAATAGAACGAGGCTGCAAATCGGGCACAGCAGCGGCCACCAAATGCTGAATTGCCATCACTTGCGCGGTGTCTAAGCGCATGGAGCCACGCATTTTAAGAAAGATAGAGGCCGTTGGTACCGATTTTTCTCGTTGGAAGAGCTTCCGGGTCGGCAACACCAGATGAACCCGTGCGGAACGGACTTTGTCGATGGTCTGAATGGTGCGAACCAACTCACCTTCCAAGGCGCGGATTTTGTTGACATTTTGTTGGAAATTGGTTGTGCCGAGCGTCCCTTGCTTGTCAAACAGTTCCCAGCCAATTGTGCCACCGGACGGCAGGCCTTGCTGGGCCATGGACAAGCGAATGCGGGCAGCTTGGTCGGCGGGCACCATGACTTGGGTGCCACCACCGCGAAGTTCGAAAGGAACCCCCTGAGCTTGGAGTTGCCCCGCGATCGCAGCTGAATCTTGTTGTTCCAAGTTGCCGTATAATTCCGCCATCTGCGGAGATGTAAAGCGCGTTGCCATGTAAATGAAGAAACCGACCATGGCAAACACAACAATGCCCATGATCGCAAGACGCATTACGCCTAAGTTACGGAAGGTCTGCACGAGTGCGTCCACGAAGGAACCTCATTATTCCAGTTGCCAAAGTCTAGATGCGTGCCCCTTCTGGGCGGTTTGAGCACTGTATCCTCATGCACCTGCTTTGACAGGTGCCATAAGGGCTCAATTTTCCAGTCTCTAAACTAGAGTTTAGATGGTGAATAAGTTATTAACAGGGCGGCAAAAATTGCCTAGCAGCCTATTTTTTCTGCCGAGTCGCATCTGTTTGTGCTCGGTGCATTTTTCAGGGTTCATAACAATATGGGTATGGGGTGTTGTTTCGTGTACAACGAGTGTGTTGTGTAAAAATATGGTTAATAAATAGTTTCTTGCGGTTTGTTGACAGATTTGGTATATTTCCAGACAGTGAGATAGAATTCTCATGTTGTTGCAGAAAGCTATGGTGAACGCTATGAGCGATTTAACCGTTAAAACGGCATCTGAAAGTGTCGTCAGCTCGTCAAGAAAGGCGGCTGTCCAAACCGAAGCGAAGGCTGTGTCTGATGTGGGTGCATCTGCATCTGCGCGTCAGTCTTCTGCTCCCGATGTTTCCAACTATGTGACTTCTCCTAAGGGTGTCGTAGACCCCTCCAGTGGTGTGTTCGTGCTTCAATATCGCGATGGCGCTACAGGTGAAGTTAAGATGCAATATCCCTCTGCTAAAGCCGTTGATGCATATCAACGTAGTGGTGGTGAAGGAACATCAACAGAGCAGGCTGCTTCTTCGGTTACACAAGCAAGCGGTGGTGAAGCCACTGGTGCTGGTGTTGAGACTTCCACTGTATCGACGACAACGACGACAACGGCATCGACTGCGGCTGCTAGCGCGCCCGCACCGGCACCTTCTTCAGGTGGAACGCCCTCAGGCACGGGATCAGCGTCAACGAATGTAGACGCATAAGTCCTGTTATAGGCCTCAAAATTACAGTGTGCGCACGAGCATTGTGCGCGCACTTGTATGCGTTTGTCTTACCCCCGTAAATGTGCGGCTGTGCTGAGAGGTCATTTTTCTATTGCCTCAAATAGTTATCGTATCCGTTTAATTGTTGATCTCAAATCCCGAGAAAACATAAAGCCTTGTCACTGATTGAAGAGGGCGAGTACGCTGTTGCGTCGCTAAATGCCGGGAATTGAATGGGGGAATAGATGCCAAGCTCAGAAATGCAGGCTTTGCTGGCTAAAGGGCTGACGCAATATCAGTCGGGCCATTTAGAACAGGCATATTCGGTTTATATGTCTGTTTTGAACCAAGAAGCCCACCATGTTGATGCCTTGAATATGGCAGGGATCTGCGCTTGGCAATGTGGTGATTTGTCTCGGGCGCTCGACCTTCTTGATCAAGCTATTGTCAATCACCCAGGTCACCCCCAAGCCTATTTAAACCTGGGGGTTATTCTTGAGCATTCAGGGCATTATGAAGATGCCGTCAATGCATACCGTGCCTCATTAGAAGCAGAACCCGGACAGACCTTGGCGATGATCAATTTGGGGAACGCCTTGTCCCAGCTCATGCGTTTTGAAGAGGCTATCGAAATATTTGACAACGTTATCGAAAGTGATCCTTCAAATATTGAAGTGCGAAATAATAAAGCCTTGGCGCTCAAAGATAGCGGGCAAATGGAAGATGCTGAGGCATGTCTGAAGTCCGCATTGACTGTGGATTCAAATGCCGAACAGACGTGGACCAATTTGGGTCTTGTTTTGCGGTTGCAGGGTAAAATTGAGGAAGCCTTTGCAGCATATGACAAAGCGCTAGAGGTCAATCCGACATCGCTTAAGATACTCAACAATTTGGCGGTATTGCATCGTTGGGAAGGTAATCTCAATGAAGCAGAAGCCATATGTCGTGGTGTATTGTCTGTTCATCCCGAAGTGGTTGAGGTGCTCAACAATCTAGGTGATATCTTACAAGCCCAAGGGCGTATCGATGATGCCCGTGGGTGTTTTGAAGAAGTCTTGAGAATTGAGCCTAACCATCCAGAGGGGCATCACAACTTAGCAGTTATAATGTTGTTGTGTGGAGACTTCAAAAACGGTTGGCATCACTACGAATGGCGGTGGTTGGCGAAAGAATTTCCGTCTGAGCGACGCAATTTTCCCCAACCGCTGTGGACGGGGGGAGAATTAGACGGTCAAACCGTATTACTTTACGTGGAGCAAGGTCTTGGTGATGCGCTCCAGTTTGTGCGTTATGCACCCATGGTGCAAAAGCGTGGAGGCAAAGTGATTGTTGAATGCCCTAGATCACTTCAGCGATTATTTGAGACGGTTGATGGTATTGACCAAGTTATATCGCGGGGTGATTCCCTGCCACATTTTGATGTGCAATGCCCATTTTTGTCATTGCCGGGGATATTTTCACCAGGTGAAAAAACGATCCCCAAAACTATTCCTTACTTGCATGTGACGGACCCGAACCGTGGAATTTGGGCTGTCCGTTTGCAGCAAGATGATGAGATTAAAGTTGGTTTAGTTTGGGCCGGAAGTCCGCACCACACGAACGATCGTGAACGATCAATCCCACTGACGATGTATGCTCCGTTGTTTAAGGTGCAGGGATGTTCGTTTTACAATTTACAAATTGGTGAGAGTGCGGGGCAATTGGCAGGTGTGAGCGGGCCGATTATCGACTTAACGAATGAAATAGATGACTACGCAGATACAGCTGCTTTGGTTGACCAATTGGATGTGGTGATAACGGTCGACACGTCTGTTGCGCACGTGGCCGGGGCATTGGGTAAAGATGTATGGGTGCTGCTGCCTTTTGCGCCAGACTGGCGTTGGCAGTTAGAACGAAAAGACAGCCCATGGTACCCGACGATGAAACTGTATCGTCAGCCCCAGCGCCGCGATTGGGATAGCGTTATTCAGACTTTGGTTGATGATCTTGAAGGTTTGAGTGCTTCAACTGCGAAACTCTAGATTCTCGCAAAGCTCACGCATGACAAGGTGGCCAAACACCATCTGCAGGTCTTCAGAAATTTGCATATCATGGATGTTGGTGCACACATTGTGTTGAGCGATGGTTTCCAATTGACCGCCGGGATATCCACTGAGACCGATGGTTATGCCACCGTGATCATTGGCATAGCGAATGGCACGTAAAACATTTTCCGAATTGCCACTACCAGAAATGCCCATGATCACATCGCCAGGATGCATTGCCGATTTTAATTGTTCAGAAAAAATATCATCATAACTGACATCATTGCCAAAGGCCGTGACTAAGCCAATGTTGTCGTTAAGTGTGCGCCCACGAAAGGGAATGCCTGTGGCATCTGTAATGCCTTTGTTCCAATCATGGACATAGTGCAAAGCAGCCAACCCACTACCGCCATTGCCAAATGCAATGAACTGTTGGCCATTTTTCCAACCATCGCGAATGACATCAATTGCATTGCCAATGGCATCGCGATCAAGGCTGTCGATCGTTTGTTTAAGACGATTAAAGTAAGCTTCGTGAAATTGTGTATTGGCCATAGGTTATTCTGCCAAAAAAAGAGTGCGGAGCATATACCTTAAACACCCGGACCGGATTTGCGAAACTGGTTGCAACGGGTAACACGTAGGGCAGAAACGCCGTGGTTGTCCATGAGGCTCTGCCATGTGACGAATTCTTCCACCGACAAAGCATATCGACGGCAGGCTTCTTCCAAAGAGATTAAGCCACAACGTACCGCGTTGACGACTTTCGCCTTACGGGTCGTGACCCACCGCTTGGTATCCGCTGGCGGCAGATCTGCGAGTGTCATTTTGGTTTTATTTGATCGTTTGGTATCAGTCATCAAGCACTATTTGTTTGTTTTATGCTCAACAGTGATACAGCCTCCCCAGTTAAGGAATGCCTAATCCAAATGTATTGTTCTCAAAAAAACAAAAAAGGCCCCGAAGGGCCATTTTAACTGATTGAAAGGGTGGAGCTTTCTGCCCCATCCCAATTTAGTCAACCTTACTTGGTACGCATCAATTCTTCGAGCATTTGGTCAGCGGTGGTGATGATTTTGGTCGATGC
>JAPHSY010000070.1 GCA_026196495.1 Magnetovibrio sp. | reverse complement strand
GCGCCTTGGTTAGCTTCGAGTTCGACTTTGGCAGCAACTTTCAAGCCGTTGTCCAAGGTGGTGGAACCGCTGAAGAACACTTCAGAGTTACCCCATTGGCCAATGCCGCTGTCGCGTGCAGCGTTGGTGGTGGTTGCAACTTCGTCAGAGTTGCTGATTGCAACGTATTGACGCATGAAGCCGCCGAGGCCGAGTTGAATTTTGTCGGCTGCGAAAGCTTCGGTGGAAAGGGTGCCAAGGGCGATAACAGCCGTGGTACCGAGCAGAATCTTTTTCATGGTTTCTCCTTTACGTTTATTCCCCCTATCTTGACGTTTGCGGTGTGCGTGTCATGCCTAACATCGTCATCACCACGTCAAGATAGACGTTAACCCCAAAATGGATGACGCATACTGTACCCCCTGATTCTCCAAAGCAACCTTTCTGGACCATTCTTGGGTTGAATACCTAAACCGCGTGGTATTTTTGTCACACCCGTGACATATGCCTTCAAACATACTGTTTTACATGGAGATTACGCATGAGTGGTTTTCCTGTTTATATTCAGATTTGTTGTTTCTATATCACAGGCACTCGTCTAACCAAGTCTCCATAAACACACTTTCGATCGCTCTCTTCACCCTAAGTTTAAGTCTTCTTGACTTCCCCCGTTGCTCACAACGATATCCTGCGTATGATGTGCCAAATGCTTTTGATAGAGCATGTGAATTTTAAGTGGACTTTATTTACGGAGCTCATATGCCGATGCACACCTTTACACTGCGCCATGGTCTTATATTTACTACCCTTTTGGTTTTTGGGTTAACTGCTTGCGAGGGCGGGAAAGTCTTGACCCCCCGTACCAAGCGCGTGGGTGAGATTGGCCAGCAGTACGAGGAAACCGATCCACGAGATACATTATTTGGCAAAGATGGCATCACCTTTGGCAATGATAAAAAGAAACAGGGCGCCGGTCAGGGCACCGGTGGTATCGGTGTTAACACGTATTTATGGCGCGCATCGTTGGATACAATCGCCTTTATGCCCGTGACCAGCGCCGACCCATTCGGCGGTGTGATTATTACAGATTGGTTTTCCCCTGCGGAAACACCTTCAGAGCGTTTTAAGTTGAACGTTTATGTTCTGGGCAAAGCCCTTCGAGCCGACGGCATCCGCGTATCATTATTTCGTCAAATGTATGATCAGAGCGGAAACTGGCGTGATGCCACTGTACAAGCCGATGCTGGACGCAAACTTGAAGATGCGATCTTGACGCGTGCCCGTCAATTGCGCAATGAAACGCGTATGCAACAGAACTAACCACACTGCCCCCTATATTGTTGAGACTTTAGGATCCGCCCACAAATGTCGCGTTATAATTTCAAAGAAACCGAAGCCAAGTGGCAAAAAACTTGGGAAGACCAAAATACATTTGCGGTTTCTGCCGAGCCCGATAAAGAAAAATACTATGTGTTGGAAATGTTTCCGTATCCATCAGGACGGATTCACATGGGACATGTGCGCAACTACACCTTAGGTGATGTGGTGGCCCGATTTAAACGCGCTCAAGGCCTAAATGTTCTTCATCCAATGGGTTGGGATGCCTTTGGGCTTCCTGCTGAAAATGCAGCCATCCAGAACGACACGCACCCGGCAAAATGGACCGACCTCAACATTGCGACCATGAAGGCGCAGCTCAAAACCATGGGCTTGTCTTATGATTGGGGTCGTGAAATCGCGACCTGTAAGCCCGAGTACTACAAGCACGAACAAAAAATGTTTCTGGATTTCCTCAACGCTGGCTTGGCGTATAAAAAGGAATCTTGGGTCAATTGGGATCCTGTTGAAAACACCGTTCTCGCCAATGAGCAAGTCATTGATGGCAAAGGTTGGCGATCCGGTGCCCCTGTTGAAAAAAAGCAGTTGGCCCAATGGTTTTTGAAAATCACAGAATATGGTGATGATCTTCTCAATGAGATCAAATCTCTTGAACGTTGGCCGGAAAAAGTCCGGATTATGCAAGAAAACTGGATTGGACGTTCAGAAGGGGCGCGTGTCTTTTTTGAGCGTAGCGACAGTGATGAAACGCTCGAGATTTATACCACCCGCCCAGATACCTTATTCGGGGCATCCTTCATGGCCATCGCCGCCAACCACCCTATTGCTCTGGGCCTTGCCAAAGATAATGTGGAACTTGACGCCTTTATCCAAGATTGTAACGCCCTGGGCACTTCGGAGGCGGCTATTGAAAGTGCTGAAAAGAAAGGTTTTGATACCGGTTTAACCGTCAAACACCCCTTTATTGAGGGGCACACTCTGCCCATTTACGTCGCAAACTTTGTGTTGATGGAATATGGCACTGGTGCCATCTTTGCCTGCCCGGCCCATGACCAACGCGATATGGATTTTGCCCGCAAGTATAAACTGCCGGTTATTCCCGTTGTTGCACCGAAAGATATTGCGGGCTCTGATCAAGAAACTATCTGGCTTCAAGATTTTGCAGACAATGCCACCGAAGCCCTTGTGGACGATGGTGTTGCCGTCAATTCCGAATTTCTCAACGGTCTTTCCGTACCCGATGCAAAACGCCAAGTGATTGAAAAACTTGAAGGTATGGGCCGTGGTGAAGGCACTGTGCAATATCGTTTGCGTGATTGGGGCATTTCGCGTCAGCGCTATTGGGGCTGCCCCATTCCCATCATTCATTGTAATGATTGTGGGGTGGTGCCTGTTCCCGAAGACCAGCTCCCCGTTACCCTGCCCGACGATGTCAATCTGGGCGGCGCTGGGAACCCGCTGGATGCACACCCATCTTGGAAAAACGTCTCCTGTCCCAGCTGTGGTAAGGATGCGGTTCGTGAAACCGATACTTTTGACACCTTCTTTGAGTCCAGTTGGTATTTTGCGCGTTTTACCGATGCTCACTCCGACCAAGCCTTTGGTAGGGGCGAGGCTGAATATTGGCTGCCGGTCGACCAATATATTGGCGGTATCGAGCACGCGGTGTTGCATTTGCTGTATTCGCGCTTTTTCACCCGCGCCCTCAAAGATTGCGGCTATCTTGATATCAAAGAGCCCTTTGCTGGTCTGATGACCCAGGGCATGATCTGCCATGAAACCTATCAGGACGCCGATGGCAAATGGATCACACCGGATGAGGCCGAAGCTTTGAGTGATGATCAAGTCACCATTGGTCGTTCCGAAAAAATGTCTAAGTCCAAGAAAAACGTTGTGGATCCAGAGTTGATTATTGGTACTTATGGTGCCGACACGGCACGTCTATTTATGCTGTCCGACAGTCCGCCGGACCGTGACCTGGACTGGACAGACAGTGGTGTCGAAGGTGCATGGCGATATGTCGGGCGTGTGTGGCGCCTCATTGCTGAACAACTTGATCAACTGGCGCCGACGGGTACTTCAAAACCTGAACTCTCTGAATCTTCTGCTAAAATTCGATCCTTGGTGCACAAAACAACCGCCGCGGTCACCCAAGATTTCGAAAAATTCCGGTTCAACAAAGCGGTTGCACGCATTCGCGAACTATCCAACGCCCTTGAGGGTTTTAAAGAGAGTGACGAAAGCGCCAACTGGGTGCGCCGTGAAGCATTTGAGTTTCTGGCCATCATCATCAACCCCATGATGCCTCATATTGCCGAGGAAATATGGAGCCAACTCGGCTTTGACGACCTTATTGCCAACGCACCCTGGCCTCAAGTGGATGAAAGCCTTTTGGTTGACGATACCGTAACCATTGCCGTTCAAGTTAAAGGCAAGATGCGTGGCACCCTGGAATTGCCCAAAGACTGCCCACAAGACCAAGCCCAGGCCGCTGCCTTAGCGCTCGACACCGTCAAAAAAGCTATGGATGGTAAAGAGCCTCGCAAAATCATTGTGGTACCCAATAGGATTGTAAATGTCGTTGTTTAATATATTGAAAAATAACACAAAAACCTATATGCACCTGTTGGCTTTTGGCGGACTATTTGCCAGTAGCTTAACACTCAGTGGATGTGGATATACGCCGCTCTATGCGTCCAATGGTGCCAATTCTGACATCACACCAACGCTTAAAAGCATTGAAATCAAGCATATTAATGATCGTGTTGGTCAAATGACGCGAACGGCATTAAAGCGGCGTTTCGCTATTACAGCCAAGCAATCGGCACAACCTTACATGCTCACCGTCACCTTGTCTGAAAGCATTTCCACACTCGCCATCGAAAAAGATGCATCCGCAACACGGGCAAACTTAAGGCTTACGGCCACATACGCATTAACACGTAAGATTGATGATGCCCCGCTAACCTCTGGATCTGTAAAGGGTGTATCGAGCTACAACATCATCAATTCCGACTTCGCCACGGAGGCTGCTAAGAAAAATGCGCGTGCCCGTGCCGTTGATTTTGTTGCTGAAAGCATTCGCACACGCCTTGCTGCTTACTTTAATGGTCCTGGTAAAAAGCAACCGCCCATCAATAAGCCGACATATCGCTACTGAGGCCTACTTATGAAAATTACCGGCGCCAAAATTGAAGGTTTTTTGCGCGCTCCCGATGCCAATCTACGAGCTATTTTGGTGTTTGGCCCAGATGAAGGTTTGGTCCGTGAACGAGCCCTGACCTTAGCCAAAACAGTTGTTGATGACCTCAATGACCCGTTTCGTGTGGTTGAACTGAGCAGTTCGGATCTTAAAGCTGATCCAGCGCGTCTAACAGACGAGGCCGCATCCATGTCATTTGGCGGTGGATCCCGGGTGGTGCGTGTACGCCAAGCCAATGAACAATGCATTGCCGCTTGCCAATCATTTTTGGAAATGGATACCCCTGCCGAGGCCCTGGTGGTGATCGATGGCGGTGATTTAACTCCACGCTCGAAACTGCGCAAACTGTTTGAAAAGGCAAAAAACGCTGCATCCATAGGCTGTTACGCCGATGATATGCGTTCATTACCGGACGTTATTCGCCGGACCCTCGATACCCACAACCTCACCATCGATCGTGATGCCATGTCTTTGTTAATGCAAACCTTGGGCTCTGATCGATCGGTCACCCGGGGTGAATTGGAAAAACTCGCCCTTTATATGAACGACCCCGATGCTGACGGTGCCCGCCAAGTTACAGAGGCAGATGTCCGCGCCACCATGGGCGATACCGCCGCTAGTGCCGTGGACGATGTTATTTATTCTGCCGCAAGTGGTGACACCACAAAGTTGGAGACATCCCTCACCCAAGTGATTGCGGATGGTACCAATGCGGTTCAGCTGGTGCGCGCCGCAGAACGTCACTTTCAAAAACTACACTGGGCGCGCGGCCAAATGCGCACCGGGATGAATGCCGACCAGGCGACTAAATCCCTACGCCCCCCGATTATATTCAAGCGAGCTGACGCCTTCCGCGCCCAACTGTCCAATTGGCCGGAAGCGAAATTATCGCGCGCCTTTGAAATCCTTACCCAGGCCGAAATTGATTGTAAGACCACAGGCCTGCCTGCGAATGCCGTTTGTGGACGCGCCCTATTGACCATTGCCCAAGCTGCTCGTTCAGGACAAAGACGTCGATAGAGATATAAAGATACAATAATAACAATAAGATATAGCGTGGCGTTATTATAGTGCAAATTATTTTGCATAGTATAACGATGGCCCTTCAGCCAAGTCGCACTAAGTGTAAACATTTGCACAAAAATAACACAACAATATAATATCATTATTATCAATACGTTGTGTCGATTATTATAAATAAAAAGGTGCAGGAAAAACTCCCGCACCTGATTATCAACCGCTATAGGCTTGATGGATTCAGATAATCTTAATCTTCGGCCGAACTCGTGCCATGACTTAAACGTGCCAACAAACCATCCAGTTCTTCCAGGGATTTGTACTTGATCACCACCTGGCCTTTGCCACCTTTGTCTTTGATGGCAACTTTCAGACCCAACATATTGGCCAAATCGTTTTCCAATGCCAAGGTATCGGCATCTTTGCCTGGTTTAGGTGTGCCCGCAGGTGTCGCTACGTCCTCATCCTCACCTTTCACCAATTGTTCCGTTTGACGAACATTCAGGCCCTTGGCCACAATTGTTTTGGCCAAATTTGCCGCACCGGGAACCCCGACTAAGCAGCGCGCATGGCCTGCGGTCAGATCCCCCTTTTCCAGCAAGTCTTTGACATCGCCGGGCAATGTCAGCAAACGCAAGGTGTTGGCAACGTGCGAACGGCTCTTGCCCAAGGCCTGAGCCAGCTGTTCTTGGGTGTGGCTGAACTCATGCATCAGACGATGAAAACCATCAGCCTCTTCCAAAGGCGATAGGTCTTGGCGTTGCAGGTTTTCCACCAACGCCACTTCCAGGGTTTCTTTGTCATCAAAGTCACGAATGATCACTGGAACTTCGTGAACCTGGGCCAATTGTGCCGCACGCCAACGTCGTTCACCGGCAATGATTTCAAAATCTCCGGCAATGGTTGGATGCGGACGCACCAACAATGGCTGCAAAACACCCTTTTCACGAATGGACTGAGACAGATCGTCCAGCTGTTCTTCACCAAAGGCATGGCGCGGTTGATATTTACCCGGATGCAGGTCGGTAATGGCCAGAGTTTTTGCCGCTTCACCACCGTGTAGTTCAGCTACCGCTTCGTCATCGTTATCATCGTTGCCCAACAATGCGGACAAGCCCATGCCCAATTTCTTTTCGGCCATTTCGTCTCTTTCCTTGGCTTAAATCTTTATCAGTGTACTCAGACGCTCACGTGGCCTTCACGGCGCAAAACCTCACCCGCCAGGTGCAGATAAGCTTGCGATCCCGCGCATTTCATGTCGTACATCAAAACCGGGCGACCGTGGGATGGTGCCTCAGAAACCTTGACGTTGCGTGGGATTACGGTCTTGTAAACCTTATCACCGAAATATTCGCGCACATCCGCGGCCACCTGATCCGACAGGTTATTGCGTTTATCGAACATGGTCAGCACGATGCCTTGGATTTCCAGCTCTGGATTGAAAGCATTTTTAACCCGCTCCACCGTTTTCAACAGATGGCTCAGGCCTTCCAAAGCAAAAAATTCACACTGCAATGGGACTAAAATCGCCTGTGCGGCGACCAGTGCATTCAAAGTCAACAAACCCAGCGCCGGTGGACAATCGATCAGCACATAATCATAACTATGTGCACCATCACCAATGGCTTTTTGCAACTGGCGCTCACGATCTTCCATATCCACCAACTCAAGCTCGGCTGCGGATAAATCTACGCCCGCCGGTACAATATCCAGGCCCGGTACGTTAGAGGTTTGAATCGCGTCCTTCAGCTTCACCCCCGCTATCAACATGCGATAGGTATCGATCTTTCGGCTTTTTCGGTCCACACCGATACCCGTGGAGGCATTGCCCTGCGGGTCTAAATCGATGATCAGAACTTTTTGCTTAACGGCAGCCAAAGCAGTCGCCAAATTGATGGCCGTTGTGGTTTTACCCACCCCGCCCTTCTGATTGGCAACGGCAATGATGCGCGGGCCTTGTTCCGGTTCGGGCATGTTCATGATGTCCCCTACGGTGGTGGTTGGCAATTTAGTCATCGTACTCATGACGCGGTGTCCACTCTTTGATTTCCAGGATCATGCCCGCCGGATCTGTACGGCTGGGGTGATGTTCGGACCCTATCATCCAGTCTTTTTCGGCTTCGGTCAATTCATCTACCCAGCGTTTTCCCTTCAAAAACAGGCATATCCCTGTGGATAAACTGTGCATGCGTGCAAATAATAAAAGCTTGGTCAATGAGGCCAGCGCCCGTGACGTGGCAAAGTCGGCCCCTAGCGGTTCAAGCTTTTCGATCCGTTCATTGTGTACCGTCACGATGCAGCCCGCGGCACGCTTGACTTCCCGCAGAAACGCACATTTGCGTTGATCGCTTTCTATCAGATGTATGTCCAGTGTGGGGTTTAGGCAAGCCAACACCAAACCCGGAAAACCCGCCCCACTGCCGAAATCCACAACTTTTTTATGATTGGGGATAAGTGGAAGCAATTGCGCGCTGTCAAGCATGTGACGCTGCCACAAATCCCCCATCGTGTCCGGTCCCACCAGATTAATCTTGGGCTGCCACTTCACCAATAAGTCGGCATAGGTTTGTAGGCGCTCCATGGCTTCCCTGTCCAGGGCCAGTTCGGCTTGCAAATCTGTTGCGCTATACGACTGATCGGTCATGTGTGAACTCACTGGCGATTAAATTCGGAGGAAGAATGTTTCACGTGAAACATTCGCATTTCAGAACCACAAAGAGCCACCCTAGCTTTCCATGGTAAATGAAGCGTTAATGGCCCTCAGGCTGAAGCTTGACGACTTTGACGGCGCACATGTGATAACAACAAGGTCAGAGCCGATGGTGTCACCCCGGAGATACGTGCGGCCTGTCCCAATGTTGTCGGGCGTACTGCCTTAAGCTTGGCGCGAATTTCGTTCGACAGACCCTTGATGGCATCATAGTCCAGATGCTCATCAATACGCAGCGCTTCGTCTTTTCGAAAGGCATGGACATCAGCTTCTTGGCGCTCAAGATATCCGGAATAGCTGGCCTCAATATCCGCCTGTTCACGCACCTTCCCCTGGATTTTGGCCAGTTCGGGCCATATCTCCATGAGGCTGTCCCACATGATATTTGGATAGGCCAGCAATTGCTTTGCGCTACGGCGTTGTCCATCTTGATTGATTTTCAAACCATGTTTAGCCAGTTCGTTGGGTGTGGCGCTCAGATTTTCTATCGTGTTCAGGGCTGTTTGCACCTGGGATTCTTTTGCGCGGAAAACATTCAGGCGGTGCTGGGACACACACCCAATTGCTCCGCCCCGTTCCGTCAAGCGTCGATCCGCATTGTCGGCCCGTAGACGCAAGCGATATTCTGCCCGTGACGTAAACATGCGATATGGCTCTTGCGTTCCCAAGGTCACCAAATCATCAATCATCACGCCGATATAGGCCTCTGATCGATCTAGAATAAAGGGCTCCTCCCCGCCACTGGCGTTGATGGCTGCGTTGATACCCGCCATCAGACCCTGGGCGGCAGCTTCTTCGTATCCTGTGGTCCCATTGATTTGCCCGGCCAAATACAATCCCGGGACCTTGTGGGTTTCCAGGGATGGATTCAACTCGCGGGGATCCACGAAATCATATTCGATGGCGTAACCCGGCTGCAGCATAATGGTTTTTTCCAGACCAGGAATGGTCTTGATCAAACCCAGCTGCACGTCGCGTGGCAGAGAAGTGGAAATTCCGTTGGGGTATACCGTGGGATCGTCATAGCCTTCGGGTTCGAGGAAAATCTGATGGCGGTCCCGTTCGGAAAAACGAACAACTTTGTCCTCAATCGACGGACAATAGCGTGGCCCCGTACTTTCAATCTGCCCGGAATACATAGGGCTGCGGTCCAAATTTCCGGTGATCAGTGCATGACCTTCCGGCGTCGTTGATGTGATATAGCAGTCAATTTGGCGCTGTTCGATCTTGTCGTTTAGAAAAGAGAACGGCTCCGGCACCTCATCACCGGGCTGTGGCTGTAGGCTGGCCCAATCAATGGTATTGCCGTCCAGGCGCGGCGGGGTTCCGGTTTTGAGACGTCCGGTGGTTAAACCCACACGGCGCAATGTATAGGCCAAACCCACTGCACGTGGATCACCAATGCGCCCCGCCGGAAAAGTCTGTTCCCCCAAGTGGATCAAACCGCGTAAGAACGTACCGGTGGTCAACACAACAGCACCCACCTTCACGCTGGTGCCATCAGCCAGAATAACCGACTCAGCCTGACCGGCGCGGCCCAATAACAAGTCCTCAACACTGGCTTCAAGCAGCGTCAGATTTTCTTGTTCTTCCAGCAACGCGCGGATGGCTTCACGATAGAGCTTTCGATCCGCCTGGGCCCGTGGACCACGAACCGCCGGTCCCTTAGAGCGATTGAGCATTCGGAACTGAATTCCACCGCGATCAATCGCCCGCCCCATAATACCGTCCAGGGCATCCACCTCTTTCACAAGCTGACCCTTGGCCAATCCGCCAATGGCCGGGTTACACGACATCTCCCCGATCGTATCCAAGCGATGGGTAATCAGCACCGTGGATGCACCCATGCGAGCGGCAGCGGCGGCGGCCTCTGCCCCCGCATGTCCGCCACCGATCACGGCGACATCATACTTAAGTGTTGTCTGGTCAGTCATGGGGCGGAACTTATGAAGCTTGCCCGCAGATGTCAAAGGCAAACGCACACTCGCCCTTCAGGAAACCGTGAAATGTTTCACGTGAAACATTGCGGCTTTGAAACAGCGCTTGTGGACTGGGGAATACAGAGGGTCTTTAAAGGCTTATTTACCAATACAAAAATCATGAAAAATCACATCCAGAAGGTCTTCAACATCGACACGTCCGGTAATGCGCCCCAGTTCCCGCGCGGCTATACGTAAATCTTCTGCCTCAAGTTCGGCGCCCAAATGTTCTGGATTGTCGCGCTGAATGAAGCGATCCAAAGCATCCAATGTCCGTTGCAAGGCTTCACGGTGGCGCAAACGCGTGGGTGCAGGACCATCAGATGAGGTCCGACATTTCTGGGCCACCATCTCAGTCAGCTGAGACAACAACTGATCAAGCCCCTGCCCTGTTTTCACCGACAAAGGCCAAACCGTATGGCCATCAACAGATTGTGGGTAGTCACCAACAACGTCTTCAATTTTGTTGATGGCCACCAGGGTATCCGTTTTCAAAAGATCCAAAGTGGTGGGGTCTAGGGTTGGCAAAGCAGCCCCGTCAAAAACAGCCAACTTGATGTCAGCCGTATCCGCCCAAGATTTAGCCCGGCGTACACCCTCTTGTTCGATGACATCCCCGCTGTCCCGCAAACCAGCAGTATCAGCCACCAACAGGGGATAGCCGCCTAGATTTAAATGGACCTCAACCACATCACGGGTGGTCCCCGCGATATCCGAAACAATTGCCGCTTCACGCTGAGCCAGAGCATTCATCAGCGAAGATTTCCCCGCATTTGGTGGGCCAATGATTGCAAGGCGTACACCGGAACGCAAACGCTCCCCACGCCGTCCGTCTTTGAGATGCAGCGCGATGGCGGTGCGTAAATCCTCAACACTGTCAACCACGGCCAGGTGCAGATCTTCCGGCAATTCTTCATCGCTGAAATCCAACTCAGCTTCAAAATGCGCCATAGCCCGCACCAACTGGTCACGCCATCCATCGTAAATCGCACCCAATTCACCCTCGGATTGACGCAAGGCTTGTTTGCGCTGTGCCTCGGTTTCAGCTTCAATCAAATCCGCAAGACCCTCAACCTGGGTCAAGTCCAGCTTGGCATTTTCAAAAGCGCGTCGGGTAAACTCACCCGGTTCCGCCAAGCGCAAACCCTCAAGGCCTGACAATGCCGCCAGCACCCCTTCAATAACCGCTAGACCGCCATGAATATGGAACTCAACAACATCATCGCCGGTAAAACTGGCCGGGCCCGGAAACCATAAAACCAAGGCATCATCCAAAGTTTCCCCGGACCTAGGATCCCTCAATCGCCACAACTTTGCCATGCGCGGTATCGGCAACGCATTACCGGACAATGTTTCAAGGGCAGTTCTCGCCGCAGGACCGGACACCCGGATCACCGCCACACCGGAACGCCCGGCCCCGCTGGCCAATGCATAAATGGTATCAGACGCAGAAATCATAGACTATTTGCCCGTTTCCTCAGGCTGCAGCATCAAGCGCTCAACCCGACCGCCGCCTTGAACATGAACGTTCAAAATTTCGTCAACATCTTCGAAGGTTTTCATCGTGTACCAGACCCCTTCGGGATAAATCACCACTACGGGACCCAGCTCACAACGATCCAAACACCCGGCTGCATTGATGCGGATCTTCTCCAAACCCAATTCTTTGGCCCGCACTTTCATGTAATTGCGTAGTTTTAGACCGCCGCGCTGCAAACATGATCCACGCGGGTGCCCTTCGGGGCGTTCGTTGGTGCAGCTAAAGACATGCAGACGATAATATGCTTCGGGATCGGACATTCTTGAATTCTCATCAATGGGGCATAAGCCCTTTGAAAAATGGGGTTGTTTTGGCCTCTTCCCCACCCAAAGTAAGCAAGTGCGAGACATTTCGCAACGGCGCAACTTTGGCGCCCATACGGCACATATTCAGACGCCCATTTTCGAACTGCCATTTCTTTCGTAAAGGCTTAAACCATGCCCAAGAACAAATCTACGCCGAAAAACCGGCTCGCCAATGAAACCAGCCCCTATTTGCTGCAACACCAAGACAATCCTGTGGATTGGTACGCCTGGGGTGAAGAGGCCCTAGAAGCTGCACAAAAAAGCGGAAAGCCGATTTTGTTGTCAATTGGCTATTCGGCCTGCCATTGGTGCCATGTCATGGCCCACGAAAGTTTTGAAAATTCAGACATCGCCGATTTGATGAATGAGCTCTACATCAATGTCAAAATTGATCGTGAAGAGCGCCCCGACCTGGATGTGATCTATCAATCGGCCTTAGCCCTGATGCGCCAGCCCGGCGGTTGGCCGTTGACCATGTTTTTAACCCCTGAAGGTGAGCCCTTTTGGGGCGGGACCTATTTCCCCCCTGAGGAACGCTATGGACGCCCCGGCTTCCCAGAAGTGCTAGAAGGTATATCCAAAGCCTGGAATGACAATTCCGATCAAGTCAAAAGCAACGTTGCCGTCATTCGCGAAGCCTTAGATGCCTTGTCTGATGCGCGGCCCGGAATGGATTTGGATATGGATCTGGTTGACGAAGTCGCCAGTGGAACGCTGCGTGTGGTTGACCCCATCTTTGGTGGTTTTCGCGGTGCACCGAAGTTCCCCCAGGTCCCTATTCTCAATTTGATGTGGCGGGCCTGGCAACGCACCGGGCTACAGCTGTATTCGGATGCGGTGATCAAAACCTTTGATCATATGAGCCAAGGCGGTATTTATGACCACATCGGCGGGGGGTTTGCTCGTTATTCTACCGATGAAAAATGGCTGGTGCCCCACTTTGAAAAAATGCTCTACGACAACGCCCAATTGGTAGAGTTGATGTCAACGGTATGGACTGAAACCAAATCACCGCTCTACAAAGCCCGCATCGAAGAAACCATCGATTGGGTTTTGCGTGAAATGAAAGTCGAACACCAAGATGGCAGCTTTGGTTTTGCCACCGCCTTGGATGCCGACACAGATGGTGAAGAAGGCCAGTTTTACATCTGGTTTTCCGAAGAAGTGGACGCAGCACTGGGTGAAAAATCACTTACGTTCAAGCAAAGCTACACTGTCACCGAGGGCGGTAACTGGGCCGAAGGCGGCAACGGTGTCAATGTCATTGCCCGCACCGCCCCCTTCCCGCTTGATCCTGTGGTTGAAAGTGCCCTCGCCAAAGCAAGGGCAACATTGTTCAAAAAACGCCAAGAACGCACTTACCCGGGACGCGATGACAAAGTTTTGGCTGACGTCAACGGCTTGATGATTCAGGCCTTGGCCCGGGCCGGCAGCGTATTCGACAATTCAGACTGGATAGAAGCCGCCCAAACAGCCTTTGGGTTTGTATCCAAACACATGGTGAAAAATGGTCGATTGGCACGCAGTTGGGCCTTAACCAAAGACGGTGGACAAACTCGGCACAATGCGGTTTTGGACGATCTGGCACAAATGGCCCGTGCCGCCCTGATCCTCTATGAAGCCACCAGCGATGAAACCTATTTGGCACAAGCCGAGGCATGGGCGCATCAGGCCGGTGATTTGTTTTGGTGTGCAGACGATGGTGGCTATTGCCTCAGCGCACGTGATGTAACCGATGTCATCACCCGCACGCGTCTCAGTGTCGACAATGCCCAACCCAGTGGCAATGGCACCATGGCCGATGTCTTGGCCCGACTTTATCTGATCACCGGACAAGAAGCATTCCGCGAACGCGCCGAAGATGTGATTGCCGCCTTCCCTGCCGACGGTAACGATGGTGTCACCAACATGCCGACCTTGTTGAACGCTTTTGAAATGCTCAGCGAAGGAGCCCAAATTGTCATCGCCGCCAACAATGGCGATGGTCGACCTATGGTTCAGGCCGTTCATCGCAGCCTCAGCGCGCCTTATGTATTGATCCGCACCAAAGGCAACGAAACTTTAGACCCGATGCACCCTGCTTTTGGCAAATCCCAGGTGGAGGGCAAACCCACCGTTTACATCTGTCGTGCCGGAACCTGCTCTCCACCCTTGCAAGGGGATGATGCCTTGCGAAATGCGCTCAAAGCCCTGTAACATCCGGTTCATGGAAACGCTGTGTATCAAAAGCCCGCTTGGCGACCTTACTTTGTTTGAGGACGCCGGCAACATCATCGCACTGGATTGGGGACGGGGTTTGGAAGCACCACGCAAATCAGATAATGGCGTGCTCAATGATGCCAAAGATGCATTGATGGCTTACTTCAAAACCGGCCAAGAAAATTTCAAGGCCCTGCCCTTGGACCCAGACGGCACCAAACACCAAAAAGCCGTCTGGAAAACAATGCAAGCTATTCATCCTGGGAACGTAAAAACCTATGGTGAGGTCGCCAAATCATTGAAGTCATCCGCACAAGCCGTGGGCAATGCCTGTGGCGCCAACCCCATTCCCATCTTGATCCCGTGTCATCGCATCATCGGCCAAAACAACTGGGGCGGTTACAGTGGTGATGGTG
>JAPHSY010000074.1 GCA_026196495.1 Magnetovibrio sp. | reverse complement strand
GGCTGGGAAGTTTTCACGGATTAGGTCCACACCGACCACCTCGGCATAGGCGGCACCGGACGCTTCGGCCAAATCTTTGGCTGCCTGGGTCAGTTCCGCCGGCCCCAAATCAGACGCAGGTGTATTGATCAAATCACGCACCAGCTTGGTCGCGCCGAACGCGCCGCGTACCGCATCCACATCGCAGTTTTCCGGCCAGACCAATAACTTGGACGCAACCTCATCCTCTTGGTCATCACTGCTGCGATAAATATCAAAACGGTAAGACGCCAACGCGAAGCCTAAGGCCAAATCATAGGCGTCGTCAGGTTCCAACTCCGTCGTCACCCAATAGGTCCCGTCGCTAAGCCCTGTATACAAGCTGGACCATGCCCACGGCCCACCCCGGTCATCGTTGCCACCAACGATATAGACTGCACCCGCTACGCCCTCATCGCTCGGCAACAAAGCACAGGTGCCGCCTTTGCCTTTGAACCCAGATGCGTTGAGCCAATTTTTCACGCTGTCAGACTGGTCTTTCAGCCAGGACTCAAATGCATCTTTGCGTACGGCTTCAACGGGCAAAGCATCATCTGTTGGATCGATTAAACAATGGGGCATAAACAATTCCTGCGTTGAAAAAACAATGGGGGCTGAATCTAACCCGTCACATCGTTGTGCGCACCAAAAAAACCGGGCCCCACTTCAGTAGGACCCGGCTTTTTAATTGGCGGAGAGAGCGGGATTCGAACCCGCGGTACGGGTTAACGTACACACGCTTTCCAAGCGTGCGCCTTAAGCCACTCGGCCACCTCTCCTTAAACGTCGCGGCAACCTAACGAAGCCAGCGGCGAAGATCAAGCGCTTACACTCATTTCTCAAAACATTTTTCAAAACCTTTTTTATTCAACTGTGCGCTTTGTCAATGACCCCCCTTTCACAAGCCCGTAAGATAGACACTATGAAACGCATTTTCTTCATGTTTGGCATTGTCTTATTGGCCTCAGCATTCCTCATTACTGGTGCGGAATTGGCCACCCGTGTGCTGATCGGGTCCACAAATGGTGGCAGTAAATTCCTCATTTCCACCTGGGAAGTCTGGTACACCGTTGCCCCGGAAAGCTTTCTCCGGTTTGAAAACCACGCTACCATCAAACTTATGCGCCCTGTTTTGGCATTGCCTGGATGGGTTTTGTTCGGCATTCCCGGTCTCATTTTGGCAGCAGTATTTCGCAACCGCGACGAAGATCGCCTCAAAGCCGATCAATTCAAAGACCATGAAGAATCACTGTATCTTTTCGATGAGTTGGCCCAAGCTGCCGCCGAAGAAGAAGGGCTGTCAGACCTTCCCGATGATCGCGCGCCCTCCAACCCCAATGACATCGTTCCCGCTGAAGCACATTACGCCGAAGACCCCGTTGATGATGATTTGCTTCCGGACAGAGACTTTCTTTTGGGTGGCAAGTCACATACATAACGCAAAACACAAAACTGCAAAATGCGTCTACAAATGCATATTCCACCTCATCTGTGCAGAATGCAGCTCAAACCAGAATTTTAAAATTTTAATAATTTCAATGCATTGACGCGTTTTCTACAGGTATGTTTAAATTGGCACGCCCCATGCGTAGCTGACCCCAAAGCACAAAACGTGCACCCCTTCAGCTCTTGCAGGACACCTGATGATGAACATTACCCCCATGCACAGCAACTCAGGCCCACGCATTCTGATTGCCATTGAAGACCCCATCGAGGCCCTGGCCCTTGAAAGTATTATGCGCGCTGAACATTATTCCGACATCCGCATCACCACAGACACCCGCGAAGTCGTGCCCATGCACAAACATTGGCCGTTCCAAGTGTTGGTGTTGGATATGCACAGCCGTGAAATGGATGGATTTCACATTATTGATGAATTGGGGCATGCCATCCGTCGTGCTGAACTCAGCATCATCAGTTTGGTCAATAAGGGCGCGGAAGAGCTACGTATGCTCAGCGTGGCATCCGGCGCCATTGGGACCGTGGCGCGACCAATTTTACATCACCAAGCCATTCCCGCCATTCGCGATGCCATGAAGGCCGTGCCGATGCGTATTTCTTCGTTTTAACACATCGGTACAAGTGACTTAATCGTCACCCATCTTCAGGGCATTGATGAAGGCTGATTGTGGAATATCCACTTTGCCGAACTGGCGCATCTTCTTCTTGCCCTTCTTTTGCTTTTCCAAAAGCTTGCGTTTACGCGAAATATCGCCGCCATAACATTTAGCGGTAACATCCTTGCGCATGGCTGAAATGGTTTCACGGGCAATCACTTTGCCGCCGATGGCAGCTTGGATGGGAATCTTGAACAACTGACGTGGAATCAAATCTTTCAGGCGTTCGCACACCTGACGGCCACGGGTTTCCGATTGGCTACGGTGCGCAATAAACGCCAAGGCGTCCACAGGTTCAGCATTGACGAGAATTTGGATTTTGACCAAATCATTTTCGTCATAGCCATCCATTTCATAATCAAACGAGGCATAGCCACGGGTGATGGATTTTAGGCGATCATAAAAATCAAACACCACTTCGTTCAACGGCAAACGGTAAACCGCCATGGCGCGATTGCCAACATAGGTCAGTTCCACCTGTTCGCCACGTCGTTCCGTGCATAAGCTCAACACCGAGCCCAGGTATTCATCCGGTACCATAATGGTGGCCTTGATCCAGGGTTCTTCAATGGCCGTGATCAATGTCGGTTCCGGCATGTCGGCGGGATTGTGCAAATCTAGCACCGTGCCGTCCATTTGGTGAACTTTATAGGCCACAGACGGGGCCGTGGTGATCAGGTCAAGATCAAACTCACGTTCAAGACGTTCTTGGATAATTTCCAAGTGCAGAAGGCCTAAGAACCCACAACGGAAACCTTGACCCAGAGCAATAGACGTTTCCGGTTCGAACTCAAAGCTGGCATCGTTCAAGCGCAACTTACCCATGCTGTCGCGCAGATCGTTATAATCCGCAGCGTCCAATGGAAACAGAGAGCAGAACACCACCGGCACACTGGGTTGGAAACCCGGCAGCGGCTCATCAGCTGGTTTGCGTTCTTCTGTGATGGTGTCACCTACATTGGTGTCAGCCACCGTTTTGATCGAGGCCGTGATGTAGCCCATTTCACCTGGGCCGAGCTCATCCATTTTGGTGATTTTTGGCGAAAAGATACCCACTTGATCAACTTGGTGAGAACTGCCCGACGACATCATGCGAATCTTTTGACCCTTTTTCAGTACACCGTCTTTGACACGCACCAAGATCATCACGCCCAAATACGAATCGTACCAGCTATCCACCAACAATGCTTTCAACGGTGCATCACGATCACCGATCGGTGGGGGCAAACGAGTAACGATGGCTTCCAAGGTGTCTTCGATACCAATGCCAGATTTGGCCGAGGTTTCGATAGCATCAGAAGCATCCAGGCCAATTACATCTTCAATTTGGGTGCGCACGCGCTCAGGCTCAGCCGCGGGCAAATCAATTTTGTTGAGCACCGGAACGATTTCCAGGTCATTGTCCAACGCCAAATAAACGTTGGCCAGGGTCTGCGCTTCAACACCTTGGCTTGCGTCCACCACCAGCAATGCACCCTCACATGCCGCCAAGGAACGTGAAACCTCATAGGCAAAGTCAACATGCCCAGGCGTGTCCATCAGGTTGATTTGATAAGTCTTACCATCTTTCGCATTGTATTTAAGCCGCACGGTCTGTGCCTTGATGGTGATACCGCGTTCACGCTCAATATCCATGCTATCGAGGACTTGTTCAGTCATTTCACGGTCTTCAAGGCCGCCACAATGCTGAATCAAACGGTCCGCCAACGTCGACTTGCCATGGTCGATGTGTGCGATGATGGAAAAGTTCCGGATGTGTGAAAGATCTGTACTCATAGGCCCGGCTTTTACCATTGCCCACGGCCACTGCAAAGCCCTAAACGTGCAAACCTGCGGTGTTCAGGCCACCCACTCATAAATTTCCAGGGTCTCTGGGGCACATTTGCAACAGCCATTGCAAGAATTCCCCTCAACTTCACGCACCCGACCTTTGTGAATCAAATGCTGAAGCATGCCGCGCAAAGCATCTGGGCTGGAGTCAAAATGCACGCTCATATCGCTCAACGGCGCACGCCCACGTTCAGATAAATAACTGCGAATATTGGACAAAAGCATACCCATCCTCCGACTAGTGCGCACCATCCAGGGCCGGATTGTAATCAAAGCGACCCTTGCGATACATAACCAATACGACCCCAGCAAAAATCAAGGCCAAGCCCGAAAGCCAAGCTGCAGATGTAGCGGGGTGACGATCGAAGGTCGCGGCCTGGTAAAACCCAACCGACACGGTGTACGCCATACCAGATGTCCACACAGCGGCAAAGCTCGACCACTTCGGCCCCAATTC
>JAPHSY010000079.1 GCA_026196495.1 Magnetovibrio sp. | reverse complement strand
GTGACTGGCACATGCTCAAAGTGTTTTATCGCCCGGATCGTCTTCAATGCGTACCCGATACGGTGTTGGATGTTGCTGAAATTCAACAAGAAATGGGCTGGTGTGATGATCCTGACCATGCTGATTATAATAAGCTGATTCAGCTCCCGCACCCCGCACATCATGAACGGTTATGGCGCGAAGACCATATATATGACATCGTTGTGCAACTTGATCACAACACCGCACCCATTCAATCTGGCGCGGGCAGCGCTATTTTCATGCATGTGGCAAAATCTGATTACAGTCCGACAGAGGGTTGTATTGCCTTGAATCAAAATGACTTATTGGAATTGTTGCGTAACTGCAATGGTGATACTGTGATTCACGTTCCTAAGCCCACTGTTTAGACCTGATCCGCTTTCGGGCGTGATCCAAAAATCGCGGTCCCAACGCGGACATGGGTTGCCCCAAACTCAATTGCAGTTTCAAAATCGCTGCTCATGCCCATACTCAAACCATTAAGGCCATTGCGTTTGGCAATTTTCGCCAATAAAGCAAAATGCAGTGCTGGTTCTTCATCGATGGGGGGGATGCACATCAAGCCCCGGACATCTAACTTGAGCTCATCACGGCACAGCGCAACAAAGGCATCTGCTTCGTGGGGATCAATACCGGCTTTTTGCGGCTCTGCACCTGTGTTGATTTGGATAAAAACAGGTAAGTGTTTGTTAACGCGGGTAAACTCCTTAGCCAGCGCACGGGCGAGCTTTTCGCGATCCAGCGTTTCTATAACATCAAATACAGCAACCGCCTGCTTTACTTTGTTGGTTTGTAGCGGGCCGATCAGATGTAAGGTGATATCTGCATATTCATCACGCAGGTGAGGCCACTTTTGTTCAGCTTCCTGTACCCGGTTTTCGCCAAATACCTTATGACCCGCAGCCAAAACCGGGCGAATACGGTCAACACCATGTACTTTAGACACCGCGACCAAATTCACATCATCAGGACTACGGCCTACAGATGCGGCGGCAGACTGTAACTGGTTCTTTACACTGATCAGGCCCTGAACAGGATCAAACACAGGGGATGTGGTCTCAGACATGGGATCAGGTGCTCCGGCAAAAACAAAATGTGTGGGCGAATGTGGTGACGGATGATACATAGAAGATTATGAAGAAGCCAGCCAAGCTCTGCAGCCCTTTGATTTGGCCGCATAAATCCAGTTCAGCACGACATTTGCCACATTTTTTCGTGATGAGCGATATTGAGCGCCTGCCGGATCCCAGCCCCATTTTGCACAAGTTGCCGCGCGGAAGTGCAGTTATTTTACGCCACCCAGATCACGCAGCCTTGGCACAATTGGCCAATACCACCATCGCCCAGGCCCATCGTTTGGGCCTTAAGGTTTTAATCGCCAATGATATCCGCCTAGCAATATCATCTGGTGCAGATGGTGTTCACCTTTCCGAACAGACTTATCGATTGGGTCCGTGGAAACGTCATCTTCATGGCCATAGGCCTGGTTTTATCATCACCACCGCCTGTCACAGCATCATGGCCTTAAAGCATGCAAGCCGATCACGTAGTGATGCAGTTTTTCTGTCGCCTGTGTTCCCAACCCAAAGCCATCCCCAAGCCCAAACCCTGGGTCCCACCCGGTTTCAGGTTTGGGCACAAAAAAGCCCCAAGCCCGTCATGGCTTTGGGGGGAATTGAAGCCGGTACCGCCAAGCGGCTGCACCTGGGATCTGCGGTTGGATTTGGCGCCATCCAAGCCTGGCACGATTAAAGTTCCCTTCAATTCAGACAAAAAGAAAGGGCGGCCGAAGCCGCCCTTTCCAAGATCTTTTGATCAAAGTTTACTTCAACTTAGAAGCCAACTTCGATACCAGCGATCAGGCCGTTTACGTCTACAGCAGCCGTGGTGCCTTCTTGATCCGCTTCAGATTTGAAGTAGGTTGCGGACAGAGCCACACCAGCACCCATGTCGTAGGTTGCAACAACGTTCCACTTGGTGTCTTCGTTGTCACCAGCAGTTGCTGTGGTGTCTTTGTTAGAAGACGTCATGTAAGCAGCAGAAACGCTGTACGGACCGGTTTCGTAACCAACACCCAGTTCCCAACCTTCGCCGTCATTGGAAGCGGTCGGGTTGTCACGGGTATCGTCGAAGTCAGAGTAGCCGCCACCGATGGTGAAACCAGCGGTAGAAACAGACAGACCGACTTGCGTTTGTTCAACGTTGGTGACCGCACCAGAACCGTGAACCAAAGAAGCCTTCACACCAACGCCATCAAAGTCGCCGGAGTACTTGGCACCAACGGTCCAAGAATCTTCAGCGCTGGTCAGCGTCAAACGGTTGTCTTCAGTTTCGTTGCCGCTGCTTTTGCCACCCCAGGAACCGCCGACGGTCACGCCGGAGAAGTTCGGAGAAGCATACTTCAACTTGATACCGTCGTTGTTACCCCATTGGTAGATGCTGTTAGAAGAGTTGGTGTATGCAGCGGTTGCAGCCGTTGCAGCCGTTGCAGAACCAGCAAAGTTGTCGGTGTCACGCCAATCCAGGTTACCGGCGTTCGGTGCGCGAACGTCCATGTCATCAGCAGCGTGCGGCATTGCACCCATGGACAATGCGCCCATTTCGTCAGAGCTGATGGTCAAGAAGCTGCGATCGATGCTGTCGGAAGCTGCGCCTTGGTTAGCTTCGAGTTCGACTTTGGCAGCAACTTTCAAGCCGTTGTCCAAGGTGGTGGAACCGCTGAAGAACACTTCAGAGTTACCCCATTGG
>JAPHSY010000036.1 GCA_026196495.1 Magnetovibrio sp. | reverse complement strand
GTGGTGATGCGTTTACGGCCGATGACGCGGTAGATCGCGGTTTGCAATTGGTCAACGATGGTGCGGACATTGTTGATGTCGGCGGTGAAAGTACCCGCCCGGGGGCCGAACCTGTTTCTATTGAAGAAGAATTGCGCCGCACCATTCCTGTGATTGAGCGTTTGGCCGAAGCGGGTGTGTGTGTGTCGATCGACACCCGTCATGCATTGGTGATGGAAAGTGCCTTGGCTGCGGGGGCAGAGATTATCAATGATGTGACCGCACTAACCGGGGACCGCCGTTCCATGGATGTGGTTGCCAATTCGAATGCACCCGTGATCTTGATGCATATGTTAGGTGGGCCAGGCACCATGCAAGCAAATCCTATTTATGAAAATGCATCACGTGAAGTGTTTGAATATCTCAGCAAACGGGTTCAAGCTTGTGAAGCAGCGGGTATCAAACGTGATCGCATTGCCCTTGACCCCGGCATTGGCTTTGGCAAAACCGTGAAACATAACCTTCAGATCATGAATGACTTGGGCATGTATGAACGCCTGGGCTTGCCGGTTTTGTTGGGGTTATCGCGTAAAAGCTTCATTGGTGGTGTAACGGGTGAGGGTGATCCTAAAAAACGCTTGCCGGGTTCTCTTGCTGCTGCTTTGGCCTGTATTGAACGTGGCGCTCACATGGTTCGTGTTCACGATGTCGCGGAAACCAAACAAGCCTTGGATATATGGACGGCCATTGATCTTGCTTAAAAGGCGGGGCTGAAAAAATCCGTAACCAAAATTTACCCCCATTTAATGGGGAATGGCGTAAAACAATAAGAACAAAACCTATCAAATCGAGTGTAACAACGATTATGACACGCAAGCTTTTCGGCACTGACGGTATTCGTGGCACAGCCAACAAACACCCCATGACAGCGATGACGGCTCTGATGGTGGGGCAAGCGGCCGCGCTTCACTTTAAACGTGGCGACCATCGCCATCGGGTGATTATTGGTAAAGATACACGGCTGTCAGGCTATATGTTGGAAAATGCGCTGACCTCTGGGTTTGTGTCGTGTGGCATGGACGTGGTTTTGGCGGGACCTGTGCCGACTCCGGCTGTGGCAATGTTGACACGATCCATGCGTGCTGATTTTGGGGTGATGATTTCCGCGTCTCACAATCCCTACCATGACAATGGCATTAAGTTCTTTGGGCCTGATGGCTTTAAACTATCAGATGAAGTTGAAGCTGAAATCGAAGCGCGTTTGGAAATCAATATGGCGCTCGAGCTAGCTGATGCTGCTGACTTAGGTCGCGCTAGGCGTCTAGATGACGTGGTGGGGCGTTATACCGAATTTGTTAAGCAGACCTTCCCCAAGGGTGCATCATTGGATGGCTTAAAGATTGTTTTGGATTGTGCCAATGGTGCAGCCTACAAAGTGGCCCCCGAAGTGTTGTGGGAACTGGGTGCGGATGTGATCAAAATTGGTGTTGATCCTGACGGCTTTAATATCAATGACGGCTGTGGATCAACGGCAACGGATGCGATGCAGACTGCTGTGGTTACACATGGTGCTGACATTGGTATTGCCTTGGATGGTGATGCTGACCGGGTTTTGATTTCTGATGAAAAGGGCCAATTGGTTGATGGTGATCAGTTGATGGGCTTGATTGCGTCTGATTGGAATAGCCATGGCTTGTTGAAAGGCGGTTCCGTTGTTGCGACCGTGATGTCCAACTTAGGACTCGAGAAGTTTCTAGAATGCCAAGACGTTGGGCTTAAGCGCACGGGAGTTGGTGATCGCTACGTGGTCGAAGAAATGCGTCGGTCCGGGTGTAACGTTGGTGGCGAACAATCAGGACACATCGTATTGGGTGATTATGCCACCACGGGTGATGGACTGATGGCCGGGCTGCAAGTGTTGGCCGTTTTAGCCGGTAACGGCAAGCCGGCATCTGAAGCTTGCCGTTTGTTTGATCCATTCCCGCAGTTGTTAAAGAACGTGCGTTACGAAGGCTCGTCGCCTTTGGAACAACCAAATGTTGGGAAGGCTATCGAGGATGCTAAGAAGCGTCTGGATGGAAGTGGCCGCGTGTTGATTCGCAAGTCCGGTACCGAACCACTCATCCGTGTGATGGCCGAAGGTGAAAATGAAGCCTTGGTGAGCGAAGTGGTGGATGAGTTGGTTGATTTGATCTCTAAGGCAGCGGCCTGAAGTTATGCAGGGACGGGTGCTGATCATTGCAGGTTCTGACAGCGGTGGCGGTGCGGGCATCCAAGCCGACATCAAAGCCGTGACGGCGCTGAATGGTTTTGCCATGACCGCAATTACCGCTTTGACCGCCCAAAACACTCAAGGTGTTCATGCTGTTCATGAAATTCCCGTAGATTTTATTGCCCGCCAAATCGAAGTGGTGTTGGAAGATATCGGTGCCGATGCCATCAAAATTGGTATGCTGCACCGCGCCGAAGTCATTCACGCTGTAGCCGATACGTTGGAACGTTTGGCACCAGATATACCTGTGGTGTTGGATCCGGTGATGGTGGCCAAAGGCGGTCACGCCTTGTTGGAAAGTGAAGCGGTAAAGGCTTTAACGGAACGCTTGATCCCTCGTGCGACTTTGCTGACACCGAATGTCCCTGAAGCAGAAGCCCTAACCGGGTTGAAAATTGATACTGTGGCGGACTTTGGCCCGGTGGGTGAAAGACTCAATCGTCTTGGCAGCAAGGCCACCTTAATCAAGGGTGGCCATATGGAAGGCGACACTGTTGATGACATTTTGTGGCGTGACGGTGTTGCCCCGGAAGTGTTTGAATCGAAACGTCTGGAGACACCGCACACGCATGGCACGGGCTGTACTTTAGCATCAGCGATTGCATGTTCATTGGCGCAAGGCCTGGATTTGGTCGAAGCTATTGGTCGTGCCAGTACCTATGTACACAAAGCCATCCTGACGGCCCCAGGTTATGGTTTAGGGCACGGTCCTTTAAACCACGCACATACATTTAAAGATTGATTACATCACCATGGTCTGGGTAAGTGCCTGGGTCTGAACAGGTGTGGTGCTGAGCACATTGCGCACTTGTTCTAAGGCTGTACGCAATTGATCGCGTGACGGTGCTGAACCCAAACACAAACGTAACGCCCGGGGTGGGGTTGGCTGTGTGGTGATAAACGATTCGGGGCCCGCCATAATTATGCCGCGTTGACTTAAGGTGCGAATGACATCGTCGGCTTGATAATCAGTAGGGAGTTGCAACCACATATGCAGGCTTTGAGGCTGGGACATAAAGTCGAAACCTTGGAAAATTTCTGCGGCCAATGTGTTGCGAGCTGTCATTTCGGTGCGGTGCCATTGAATGATGTCTTGAGCCACACCAGAGTTGATCCAACGTGCAGCGATTTCGCCCATTAGCGGTGGGATCATCCAACCTGTAATTTGCACTGCACGGGTCAAGGTGACAAATAGAGACTTTGGTGTGCGCATGAATCCGACACGCAAGCCCGGTGAAATGCTCTTAGCAAAACCGTTGATATAAATCACATGGTCTGGGGCAAAGTTTGCCAGTGGGGGCGGGCGGTCTTCGGGTTGGAAGCCATAGACGTCGTCTTCGATGATGATCAAATTGTGACGTTTGGCAATTTCAGCAATAGCCTTGAGACGGTTAATATCCATCATTGCTGTGGTTGGGTTTTGGTGTACGGGCATCAAATAGGCAACACGTGCACCTGTTTCGACAATTGCGGCTTCGAGTGCATCGGGGCGTATCCCTTGTTCATCCATGGTTACAGGTCGAACCCGTGCACCTAAATGAGCAGCAAGGGATGTCATGCCGGGGTACGTCAGTTCTTCACACAAGATCACGTCGCCAGCTTTCAGCAAACCCAAAGCACAGGCAGACATAGCGTGTTGAGCCCCACTGGTGAGAACCACGTCTTCGACATCAATATTGAGATCCAGTTGTTCGAACAAACTGGCCATAGCGATGCGGTGGTGGGGCAGACCGGGGGCAGGGTTATATTGAGTAAGTACATCCAGGCCACTGGCTTGAGACAATTCGCCCAATACTTGAGCTAAAGCTTCGGCTTCAGGGCCACGCGACGGGCGGTTCATGGACAGATCAATGGTGCTGTCATCGCCGTAGTCGTGATCAATGCTGTTGTTGTTGCGCCTGACGAGCTGTTTATGTGTCTCATAAGGGTTTGGAAAGACTGCACGACGTTCATTGGGGTCAATGACGAAAGTGCCGCTGCCCACACGCCCACCTGCAACACCGCGGCGCTGCAATTCTGAATAGGCTCGTGTGATGGTGCCAACTGTGACGCCCAGACGGTATGCCAGATCACGATGGGTTGGCAATTTGGTGCCGGATTCTAGGACATTTGCAGAAATGTCATCACAAATTGCATCTGCTATGATCCTGTACTTTGGGCCAGAACGACCATTGAGTGTAGGTGAGTATATTGTCATGGTGACAATATTCGCATTGACCCCTATTTGTGTCAAGCGTAACCTTCAATTGTCCTTAATTTTAGACGGGGAATGTCCTATGACTCGACACAATTGTACCGATACAATTTCTGGTACCTCTTTGTCGTCGGCTCTGCCCCTTACGTGGCATGGCTGGCTGGAAGATGGCAAGCAACTCATTAAACGCGAATTGAAAAGCGCGGTGGTCACGATTACGTTTTGGATGCAACGCAGCCGTTCACGTCGAAGCTTGGCTAAGCTGGAGCCGCATTTGCTCCACGATATCGGCATGACCCAATATCAAGCCCGTCAGGAGTCTGAGAAGGCTTTTTGGCAGGACTGACCAAAGACTTTATGAAATGACGACTGAGACCTCCCCAACTCTCACCAGTGCCTCGCGGACCAATGATATGTGGCTTGTGGCAATGCCCGGTGTATTCGTGCTGCTTTGGAGCACAGGTTTTATTGGTGCAAAGTTGGGGTTGCCTTACGCAGAACCATTTACGTTTCTATTTTTGCGTTTCGCAGCATTGACGGTCATCTTGGTTTCAGTCGCTCTTATCTTTCGAGCACCTTGGCCGTGCGACTTCCCCGCCTTTGGGCGTGTTGCGCTGGTTGGCTTATTGGTTCACGGTGGGTACTTGGGGGGTGTTTTTTCTGCCATTGCTGTTGGTATGCCTGCTGGCGTCATTGCCTTAATTGTTGGCCTACAACCGATTCTCAGCGCCGTCGGTGCAGGGATGTTTTTGGGTGAAAAAGTTACCCGCCGACAATGGGTGGGACTGGTTCTTGGCCTGATGGGGGTGGCCCTGGTTTTGGGCGATAAGCTTACATTGAGTATTGATAGCTTTGCGGCACCTGTTATGGCGTTGTTTGCGTTGATGTGCATTACGGTGGGGACAATTTATCAAAAGCGCCATGGCGATGCGATGGATCTTAGATCCGGATCGGCCATTCAATTTGCCGCAGCTGGTATACCAACGGGCATTTGTGCATTGTTATTTGAAACCCGTGAAGTGGTTTGGTCGGGTGAGTTTGTCTTTGCCCTGACGTGGTTGGTGTTGGTCTTGTCTATCGGTGCCATCAGCTTACTTTTTGTGCTGATCCGTCGTGGTGCTGTGGCAAAAGTTACAAGTTTGTTCTACTTAACACCTGCTGTGACAGCTTTGATTGCGTGGGGTTTGTTTGATGAAACCTTGCAACCTCTTGCCATCGTGGGGATGGTGGTTGTGATCACAGCTGTGGCGTTGGTGACGATCAAAAAAACATAATATGCCGTCTTAGTCTGTAGGCTTGGGTCTACATTCGCGGAATACTCGTGACGTACAGTTTTCACACTTGTTTTGTTTCCACATAAGATGCTGCATGGTTTTCATAGCATCCTTCTTTTCATCAAAGAAATGCCAGTTCTTGATATCACGAATCAAGTGCGCACGCGCCATGGACTGATAGACGCCGGGTTTAAGGCCACAGAAGTACAAACCACCGCCATTTTCTTCCAAGTGTTGCGCCAAATGCAGCAGCATTTCAGAACCGCTGAGATCAACCAAATTGATACCGGCACCCATAACCAAAATATGTTGTACGCCCTGTTTTTCAGAAATGTCGTAGAGCTTCTTTTCAATGTGGTTGAGAGAACCGAAGTAAATTGACATATCGATACGCACAATTTTGAGATGTGGACATTCAGGCAATGGTTTGGTTGTTACATCGGTAAGGATGTTCTTTCTGTACCGATGATCCATGTCCGGGGCCAGCGTGACAATTTCTGGGAATGATGTACGGGCCAGAAAAATAATCAGCGACAGCAATACGCCTAGATAGATTGCAAATTCCAGTTCCAAAAATAGCGTGGAAAAGAAAGTGGTGAGCAAAATTGCAGTTTCGCTTTTGGAAGTCACGAGCACATGCTTGATCTGCGTTACGTCGATCAGATTGATTGCCACCACCAAAATGACGCCACCCATGGCGGCCAGTGGTAGGTAAGCCGTTAGCGGTGCAATCAATAGAACAATGCCCATCAAAAAGATTGCCGCGAATATAGCCGATAGCGGCGTTTTTGCCCCGGCGGCATAGTTCACACCAGAACGCGTGAACGAACCAGACCCGGCATAACTGGAAAAGAAACTCCCAACCAAGTTGGACAAGCCTTGGCCAATAAATTCCTGGCTGCTGTCGATGCGTTGATGTGATTTTGCTGCAATGGAACGGCTGATGGAAACAGCCTCGATCAGACCTAAAAGTGCTACGGCGAAGGCCTCAGGGGCTAACATCTTAATGGTGGTAAAGCTGAAAGTCGGACTGGAGAGTGGTGGCAAGTGAGCAGGAATTTCACCAACCAGCTTTACTCCATGTTCAGAGCCACCCATGACGAAGGATAAAGTGCTACCAGCGATCAGTGCCAACAGCAAATTGGGAATTTTGGGCATCCAGCGTTTAACCGCTAGGGCTAAGGCCAGGGTCGTGGCGGCGATCAAAAACACGTAACTGTTAAACGAATCCATGGCTGCCCACAAATTCATCCAGGTGTGTAGGAAGCTATCGCCCTTTTCAGCAGTAACACCCAAGACGTTTTTCATCTGCGACGTCACGATCAAAATCGCAGCGCCAGCAGTGAAGCCAACGACCACGGTGTGTGACACAAAGTTCACCAACATGCCCATACGTGCGAGGCCGAATGCGAACTGATACACGCCAGCTAAAAACGTCAGCGTGAGTGCCATTGAAACAAATTCAGGCGTGCCTGGGCTGGCGTATCCGCTAATGGCGGAAAAGACAACGATGGAAATTGCGGTTGTCGGTCCAGAAATCAAATGTCTTGATGAACCAAATAAAGCTGCAATCACGGGCGTCACCATAGCGGTGTACAAGCCGTACTGTGGTGGTAAGCCAGCGATCATGGCAAATGCCACACCCTGGGGCAGAACAATCACCGCGCCAGTGATGCCCGCAACGAAATCTGCGCGCAATGTGTCCTTGGTAATTAGGGGGAGCCAAGCCAGAAATGGAAAAATTATTTTTAAATTCAATGACATAGTGGGTAGCCTTGTATTAGAGAAATGCAAACTACTCCTTTTGCTCCCAAACTACCAGCGATATCCCTAGCGACGGTTATGTTGAGACACTAAACTAAAATTTGTGTCCATATGAACTGTGTGCACAATCTATTCCCGAAACCCGTTTGAAGTTGGTGTGAGCGATTTGAATACAAAAGCAAAATCAGGTTTTGACGATGGCATGCTCAATGCAACCATTGTGGAATTGGAAGCCACACGCGCGATCGTCTATCGTCATATGAGCCCAACACCTGTGTTCAATTGGCCGCTGTTGAGCAAACGCACAGGTGCCGATGTGTGGGTGAAACATGAAAACCACACGCCTGTGGGGGCGTTTAAAGTTCGTGGTGGCTTAGTATACCTGTCCGGTCTTAAAGCTACCCAGCCTGATATCAAGGGTGTTATTTCTGCAACTCGGGGCAACCATGGCCAAAGCTTGGCCTATGCAGCTGACAAGCTGGGGATGAAGGCCGTTATTGTTGTGCCCGAAGGCAATAATCCGGAAAAGAACGCTGCCATGGAAGCTTTGGGTGCAGAACTCATTGTCCATGGGGTGGACTTTCAAGAGGCCTATGAATACACGCAAGGATTGGCGCAAGAACGCGGCCTGTTCATGATCGGTGTATTTGAAAAACCATTGTTGCGTGGTGTTGCCACTTATGCACTGGAACTTTTTGAATCCGTGGGCAAACTTGATGCTGTTTATGTGCCGATCGGTATGGGCTCAGGGATATGTGGCCTGATTACGGTCCGTGATGCCTTGGGCCTAAAAACGGAAATTATCGGCGTTGTTTCTGAAAATGCTCCGGCCTATGCGTTGTCGTTTGAGAAAGGCGAAGTGGTTTCGACTGAAACGGCCGATACCTTCGCTGATGGTGTTGCGTGCCGCGTCCCCAGTCCCGATGCCTTGGACATCATCAAAGAAGGTGCCGCGCGTGTGATCACCGTCAGTGAAGAGCAAATAATGGATGCCATGGGGTATTATTTCACCGATACCCACAACTTGGCCGAAGGTGCCGCCGCGACGCCGCTTGCAGGGCTAATGAAAGAAAAGGATATCCAGGCTGGTAAAAAAATTGGTCTGATTTTGTCTGGTGGCAACAGTGATGCCGCAACTTTCGCCAAAGTCCTAACCGTTTGGAGACTTCCTCATGACCGAAGAATTGTTTCGTGAAGATTCGTATTTGAAATCGTGTACGGCGAGCGTGACGGCTGTAACTGATGGTGGTGTCGAGCTGGACAAAACGGTGTTCTATCCCACTGGCGGTGGACAGCCTGGGGATACAGGCTTATTACGGACAGCGAGTGGTGAAGAGCTAGATGTCATTGATACGCGCAAAGGTGAAACACCTGGCAGTATTGTGCATGTGTTGGCTGAAGGTGCCGCTTACCCCAATGTTGGTGAAAACCTCGAAGCGGTGATCGATTGGGACCGTCGCCACAAACACATGCGCATGCACACAGCGTTGCATCTTTTGTGTGCTTTGGTTGATGGTCAAATCACGGGTGCGCAGGTGGGGGAAAGCAAAAGCCGTATTGATTTCAACATTTCCGAAAGCCCGGACAAAGCTGCGTTGGGTGAGAAACTTAAAGCCATGATTGAAGCTGCTTATCCAGTGAGCTTGGGTTGGGTTACGGATGAAGAGTTGGACGCAGAGCCTGACCTGGTTCGTTCCATGTCGGTTCAGCCGCCACGTGGAACTGGACGGGTGCGCACCGTCAATGTGGAAGGCGTAGATTTACAGCCTTGTGGCGGTACCCATGTGAAATGCACGGATGAAATTGGTGCCATGCGCATTGGCAAGATTGAAAACAAAGGCAAACAGAATCGCCGTATCAACATTCTCTTTGACGACTGATATTCAATATGACCCAGACCATTTCGATCTATCAAGTGGATGCCTTCACCACCGAAGTCTTTACCGGAAACCCTGCTGCTGTTTGTCCCATGGATGAATGGCTCAGTGATGAAGTGATGCAAAACATTGCGCGTGAAAACAATTTGTCTGAAACGGCTTTTGTGATTCCCAGTGTTGTAGATGCTGCTGATTACGATCTGCGGTGGTTCACACCGACCAGTGAGATTGATTTGTGCGGTCATGCAACTCTGGCTAGTGCCTGGGTGCTGTTTCATGAAATGGGTTTTGATAAAGACGCTATTGTGTTTTCTACCCAAAAAAGTGGCCTGTTAACGGTGAACCGTGGGGAAGGGGGGCTGTTGAATATGGACTTTCCGGCCCATGCCCCGCGCCCCGCGCCACACCACAATCAGCTGGAACAAGCTTTAGGTGGGCCCGCGTTGGAATTTTGGACAGCCCCAAATGGTATGCATATGGCTGTCTTGGGCAATGTGGAGGCGGTGCAAAACCTACGCCCCGGCATGCGCGCCATTGCTGAAATGGGCGATAAGGGCTTGATTGTGACGGCCAAGGGGGAAGGGGATGTTGATTTTGTTTCACGCTATTTCACCCCCAAAGAAGGTATCGCCGAAGATCCGGTAACCGGGGCTGCTCATTGTGTATTGGCACCCTATTGGGCTAAACGTCTGAAAAAGGATAATTTTCATGCCCGTCAGATATCTAGACGGGGCGGGGATATCTATTGTGGGATTGATGCGAAGCGCGTGCGTTTATCGGGTCACGCGGTCTTGTATATGAAAGGCCAAGCCGTTTTGGCAAAATAAATATATTCAGATTGTATTCAGGTGCTTGGTGTCAAACTTCAAGCTGTGATAAATAACAGGTGATGAGTCTTAAGTGCTCGTTATTTATCTGAGGTCTAATAATAGAAAGTAAGAGAGCATCACATGCCCCGTTATTTTGGCTTTATCATATCGTCTGTATTCGCAGTTGGCGTCATGATGGTGGCCAATGCTCCAGCACAAGCGAGCCTGTTGGGGGATAACTCTCATATCCAATTGAAACACGTTATGGCCTCTGTTCAGTCCAAACCGGGTAGCTTTACCTCACAAATCCGTCCGTTGACACCGATTTTAACGGTTCCCGATGGGGATGATGTTGCCTTTGTATGTCAACGTTCGCCGCGCGCATCTGAAGCAATTTTGTACTATTTTTCCAAGTATCCGGCACCTGTCGACCATAAACGCCGTATCGATCTAGATGCTTTGAAAAAGCAAAAGGGCAAGATTGCTGGTTTCGTGAACAAGGCATTGGGCAGAGCCGTGGTGAGTGAGGTTTATGTCATCGAAGGCGGTAAATCCATGGGGCGTGGTGTCATGTCGCGTCTGCCTTTCGCGCAAACTCAAGGGTGTGGTCGCGTTATGGAAGAATACGAACAGCGCATGAAACAGCTGTTGGGCGACGACAAAAAGTAACTTCTTTTCCCTTTGTCACCAAAACACTAGATTTTGTGAAAGAATCCATTAAGGATCACACGGTACAGTTATGCGTGTGATTCGCATGCGATTCGTTGTGCATGCTTTTATCGATGTGTAACGAGCGTTATCTGTGAACTGATTAAGGTAAAGGGGGCCAAAGTGAACTGCAACAGCTTGCGCATCGCAGCCGTCGTTTTGTCCCTCAGCGCATTGAGTGGCTGTGCGGCTTTTGATAATGTTGAATTTCTTGATCCGAATACGTGGAAAATCCCCGTCAGTCGGACCAACAATAACTTTGCGGAGTTGGGCTTGGCAGAGTTGTCAAAGGGCAACAATGTCGAAGCTCAGGGGTATTTCGAACGGGCATTGAAATCCAATCCTCAGGATGTTCATGCGCTTTATGGCTTAGCTGTGATGTATCAAAATTCCGGCCAGCCGACCCGAGCACGTCAACTTTATGAATCAATTGTGGCGATGCAGCCACGACCTCAAGAACGCATCATGGTGTGGGCTGACAAGCGTACCCAACCGATTGTGGACTTGGCCAGTGTGAATATGCATCTGTTGGAAAGTGATCCAACGGCATCTGCGGGACAAAGCTTTGGGCAATCTTTGATGCAGTCTTCCCAGCCAAATGCAATGTCACCATCTATGGATAATGGAGGTCTGGAACCAAGTGCGCCTGCTGGCGGTGTGATGATGCCTTCACGCCCAACGGTTCAGAGGAAGTCCTTGAATATGTCGCCCCCCCCGCAGATGGTGAGTGAGGCGGACACAAATATTGTGGCACGTTTTGAAACCCTGCGGGTTCTGTTGGAGCAAGGCTTGCTAACCCAAGATGAATTCTTGGTTCGGCGCAGAACCAATGTTGGGGCCTTGCTGCCTTTAACATCTCAACCGCCGGCCACAGGTTTGGACCGTCCGGTACCCGCGGCTGAACAAATATCGTCTCGTTTACATGCCATTGGACGGGCCTTGGAAATGCGGGCTTTGTCTCCGGCTCAACACACGGCTGAACGCTCAATGATCTTAGATGCCTTGATGCCGGCACGCCCTGCGTCCATGGCCAAACCAGCACTGCGTCCCAGTGGCTTGATGGAAGCCGCCGATGCCGTGCGGCGTCTGGAAATGTTGAAGGAGGCTGATCTGATTACTTCGGATGAGTATACGAAGGAACGCACAGCGATAGAATCGATCATGCAACCGGCTCCTCCTCAAGGGGCACTGAGTTCAGACAAGAAAATGCCCATGGAAATGTCAGGGCAACAAGCTAAGCCCAAAGTCAGTGGCTTCCAGCCGGCTTTGCATTTGGCGTCTTATCGTCAACGCAAAGCGGCCGAGCGCGGCTGGGCAGAGCTTTCGCGTCGTTTCAGTTCAATGCTGAATGGAATGGAACATAGAATCGAACGCGTCGATCTTGGTGGGGGTAAAGGCGTTTTCTACCGGCTTAAGGTTGGTCCTGTTCCTTCTAACAATGCGGCTAAAGATTCATGCCGTAAGTTGAAGGCCAAACGCCAATATTGTGAACCGACCACCATCAACTTTGGTTGATCGGGTTATAGACACAAAAAAACGGCGCTCCTTGTGGGCGCCGTTTTTGTTTGTTGATTAATGGGCTCAGTTTATAACCGCAGCTGCTCCAGCACGGGGAGAGACGCTGATCGTTACCTTAGCCTTGCGTGTCAACTTACTGGTTTGTTCAATTTGAATTGATAGGATACGCCCCTTACGTTCATAAGTGAGCACGCTGACCAGTGCTCGAACCGATGTAATTTCTTGCCAACCAAAGCCTTTGAGTTCTTGTTTGTAAAAATCAAACATAGAATCAGAGCCGTGCCCGGTGTTTAACCCCAGTTGCCCGTACCATGTTTCTCCACTGCCGTAGATTTGTGTGCGTGTGCTGTCCATTTCTACATTGGTGGGGATGGGAAGATCAGGGAATCGATTGAAAGCCTTTTCGGGTGCAGCTGATGAGCCGTTTTCTATGGCCTCAGGGGACTGACCCTGAGCACTGACAGGCGTAGCGTTAGGGCTAAGCCCCGTGGTGGGGGCACAGGCACCAATTGCCGTGCTCAAAGAGAGAGTCGTGAACAAGATGATCGGTTTTGTGAATTTCGACTGCACCATTTTTGTCGGGGTTCCCTAAATATCGACTATTTTGAAGTTAGGACTGGAAGAATTATCGTTCCAAACCTATATCATCATGAGTTGATGGTCTACGGCTCCGAGGCCTTGTTTTTCGAGGATTTCGTGTTTATAATCGTCGGTCTTGCGATCTCCTAGCTGGGGCGCAAATCAAAAAAAATGAAAATTCCTGCATTTTTTGGAATTTTAGCGTTTGACAAACCCGTCAGGGGGGCCTAAAAACCGGCCTGTCGCGACGAACAACGCTTCACTGGTTTTGACTGGTTGGGCACTGAGTTGGTCGCGGTTTTTTGTCCCTGGTTCTTGGGTAT
>JAPHSY010000071.1 GCA_026196495.1 Magnetovibrio sp. | reverse complement strand
TGACGCCAATGGTCTTAAAGCTGCCGATGTGGTGGAGCTGGTGACCAAGCCACTGGAAGATATCGTCAATGGTGTGAACAATGTCGAACATGTTTACTCCATGACCGAAGATGACCGCGTGATGGTCACGGCACGCTTTGATGTGGGCACGGATGAAGATGTTGCCATCTTGCGTGTCCATGATGAAATTCGCGCCAACATCTCGCATATTCCCATCGGTATCCCCGATCCGCTGATCATTGGCCGCGGCATCAACGATGTGCCCATTGTCACCATTACCTTGGCGCCTGCGGGAACCCAAGCCGAACGTTGGAATGACAATGCCCTATATAACGTTGCTGAAGAACTGATGCATGAATTGGTCAAAGTCGAAGATGTCGGCTTGACCTTTATTGTCGGCGGACGTGCAGATCAAATCCGTGTTGAACCGGACCCGGAACGCTTATCGCTATATGGTGTGACGTTGCAGCAGCTCATCGGTAAAGTTGAAAGTGCGAACCGTTCGTTCAAAGTTGGACAGGTGCGCGAAGGTGGGCAGGCTTTGAGCGTTATGGCGGGTCAGACATTGACGGGTATGCCCGATGTCGGCTTGTTGATGATCACGGCACGCGATGGTCGCCCGGTTTATGTCAAAGATGTTGCCAATGTGGTTGTTGGTGCAAAGCCCGAAGAACATCGTGTTTGGCATATGGAAAATGGTGGTGAAGCTAAACCTGCTGTGACCCTAGCCATTGCCAAACGCAAAGGTGCCAACGCGGTTGTGGTTGCCGATGAAATCATGCAGCGCTTAGACAAGGTCAAAGGTTCTTTGCTGCCCAATGATGTTGACGCCACTGTGACTCGAAACTATGGCGAAACGGCATTGGAAAAATCTGACGAGCTGATGTTCCATTTGGGGCTCGCCACCATTTCCATTGTGTTGTTGGTCGGTTGGGCCTTGGGTTGGCGCGAAGGTATCGTGGTGATGGTTGTCGTGCCCACCACGATTTTGATGACGATGTTTGCTGCGTGGATGATGGACTTTACGATCAACCGTGTCAGCTTGTTCGCATTGATTTTTTCTATTGGTATTTTGGTCGATGATGCCATCGTCGTTGTGGAAAACATCGTTCGCCATTGGAACATGAAAGATGGCCGTAGCCCCATGCAAGCCACCATCGAAGCCGTGGCTGAAGTTGGCAACCCTACCATTATTGCGACCCTAACCATTGTTGCAGCATTGCTGCCGATGATGTTTGTATCAGGCTTGATGGGCCCGTATATGAGCCCCATTCCCGCCAATGCATCAGCAGCGATGGTATTTTCATTCTTTGTGGCCATGATCATCACGCCGTGGTTGCTGTGCAAGATCACGTGCTGGAAAGGGCGCATACCTGAAACGGCGATTGTGGATAACAAAACGGACTTTGCCGAAGGCGAAGCTAATGATGCGCATGAGGATCCACATGGTCCGGGTGTTCTTGGTAATTTTTACAAACGTATTGCCACCAAACTTTTGCGTGGGCGAAAGAATTCGATTTCTTTGTTGGTGGTCACTGGCATCGCCACGGTGGCTTCAACTCTGTTGTTTGCCACCAAAGATGTGACGGTGAAGTTACTACCGTTTGACAATAAGTCGGAACTGCAAATTGTGGTGGACTTGCCCGAAGGCTCCAGCCTGGAAGCGACCGAGCGGGTGTTGCTGGATATTTCAGAACGCATCAAAGATGTGGAAGAGCTGACCACCATGCAGGCCTATGTGGGCACGGCGATGCCTTTCAACTTCAATGGTTTGGTGCGTCACTATTATTTGCGATCAGAGCCATGGCAAGGTGAATTGCAAATCAACTTGGCTGCAAAACATGATCGTGACCGCCAAAGTCATGATGTGGCATTGAATATTCGTGCGTTGTTAGAAGGTCTAGATGTGCCACCGGGGGCATCCGTGAAAGTGGTCGAGGTTCCGCCTGGTCCGCCCGTGATGGCAACCTTGATGGCCGAAGTTTACGGCCCCAACCCCGAAGCCCGTCGTGCAGCAGCAATCAAAGTTCGCACGGCGTTTGAGGCTGTTGATTTTGTATCCGATGTTGATGATAGCTCAGGCAATCCGGCGCAGCGTATTCGCTTGGAAATCGATCAAGAGAATCTGGAATTCCACGGTGTTCAAGAATCTGATCTCTACGACACCATCCAAGCCATTGTTGGTGGTAAATCGGTTGGCTATTCCCAACGTGGCGAAGGGGTGAATCCAATTGAGATCGCCATCCGCTTGCCGAAAGAAGGCTTGAGCATGTCGGAACGGATATTGTCCACACCTGTGCCTGCTCCTGGTCCTGCCGGGGATAGTGGTCGCGTGGTGGAGTTGGGTGATGTGGTGCGTGTGGTGCACGAACAGTCATCTTATCCTCTGTTCCGTCGCGATGGACACTTTGCGGTGTTGGTAACGGGTGAATTGGCGGGGGAATTTGAAGCCCCCATCTACGGAATGTTTGCAGTTGAAGATCAATTGGCTGCGATGGAGTGGGGCGAACAAGGTGTACCAACCATTGGCTATCACGGCCAACCGAAAGACGAAAGCAACATCACGGTCCTTTGGGATGGTGAATGGGAAGTCACCTATGTCACGTTCCGTGATATGGGGCTGGCGTTTGTGTTTGCGCTGATCGGCATTTATTTGTTGGTGGTCGGCCAGTTTGGTAGCTTCAAACTGCCGTTGGTGATTTTGACCCCCGTTCCGCTAACACTGATTGGTATCATGTTCGGGCATTGGATTTTCAATGCGCCGTTCTCTGCCACATCCATGATTGGCTTTATTGCGTTGGCGGGTATCATCGTGCGCAACTCGATCTTGTTGGTGGACTTTATCAAACAACGTCAAACGTCCGGCAAACCGATGCGTGACGTGTTGATCGAAGCTGGCACCATCCGCTTTAAACCGATTTTCTTGACGGCTGTGGCAGCGATGATCGGTTCAGCATTTATTTTGGCTGACCCGATCTTTCAAGGCCTTGCCATTTCTATGGTGTTTGGTTTGGCGAGCTCAACGGCATTGACGTTGTTGGTAATCCCAGCAATCTATGTGGTGTTGCGTGATGACGGGCGAGAAATGGAAACGCATTAAAGCTGAGTCATAAAGCTGTATTCGGGCAGCTTTGTGATTTGCTGAAAGCAACGATCCGTGATGACAAATCTTTTGCTTGTGGATTGAAGATACCTTCACCATGACCTTCCGTCGCATTCACATTTATGTGATTTTGGTATGAGTATTAACTTGCTATATGTAAAAGTATTCATATTTATCATGGGCTTAAGAAGAATTAATGTGTTAGATATTGACTCTCCAAATTTCGAATCTCCAGGCTATGAATCACCAGTTATATTTACCATTGACGCAGACAATATGATTACGTCGACTGATGGTGGGTGGTGTGAGTTTGCTGTGAATAATCAAGGTGAGCACCTTTCAGAAGCGGCTGGGGATAGCCTCTGGGATCATATCCAGGACCTTGGGACCAAGTTTTTTTATTACGGGCTTATAAATGAAATCCGTAACAAGCAAACACGGAATACATCATTTTTGTATCGTTGTGATGGCCCTGATCGGCAAAGATTGTATCGGATGATTATTGAGCTTTTGCCCAACGATGTTTTGCGTTTTACCAGCCTGCTTGAAGGATCACGTGAAAACACGCATGCCGCTTACGACATCTATATGTCGTCTGAACATCAAATCAAAATATGTCAGAGTTGTTTCAAACTTTTTGTAGATGATATGTGGGTGGATGTCAGCGAAGCGCTGACCGCATTCGAAATCATGAAGGAAAATTTGTACTTCAAGTTCAAACCGTCAAAATGTACTTGTCGTTAATTCTGTTCTTTGAAGCTAAATATTCAGTTCACCGTTTGCCTCCCCCTTTGAGGGAAAGCATGGGTAGGCATGTTTGTGACCTTGTGTGATATGGCAATACACTAAGTGTTCTAAATGAAAAAAGAGAAGCTGCCTGAGGGCGGCTTTTTTATTGCGCCTGGCCGCAGTTGGAGGATTCGAAGATGAAGAAATAGTTGTCTTTCATAATTTCCACACCAGCCAGTGCTTCGATGATGTTCATCCACTCGCCGTCGATTTTCAACCTCATGCAATGTGGGCAGACTTTAATGCGGCGGTGGCTTGATAAATATCTTTGGTACAGCGCTTGCGTATTGGGGGCACTCTTTAAAAGGAAATTTGTAAAAAGGAGTTGTCCAGCAGATTGGCGTTCAACCAACATTCGGTAAAGTCTCTGTGTATTCGGTCCGTCACAGTGGTACACAAAAGAAATGCTGTGTTCTGGCCCAAATCGGATTTCTTGAAACAAGGCTGTGTACAAAAGACGCATTCCAGGGTCGCATAAGTGCTGCCAAATTTTGGTGTCTAATACATCGGTAAGATGCTCGCCATCATTTGCAACAGCAAATTTTTTCCAATTGTTTGAGGTCTCGATGATTTTATCATCTGCATCAATCAAGAAATAGGTTGGTTTGTTAACCGCGGTGTAGTCGCTTGTGTTCGGGTACATTGGGGGGCCTGTTTAAATGTGCTGACGCTAATTTTAGTTTTGCGGGACAGGTGAGTGGTATCAAGTTTAAAATGTATTATGATATTTTTGTATGCTCCACGATCAAGCATATCCTTCGACAAAAACCTTAAGATATTCCCTGTGTTGATCACTACTGTGAAATTTTCTGGTGTTTCGAAGTGATGCTTTTTGGTAGACCTGCTGAGGCCTAAAAAAGAGCTTTTCTTTTGACTCATTCCATATGTGCCCCCATGTTGGTCATATGAATAATCAAAGCTCCTCGATATTCACTCCGGTTTTAATTGCAGGCTGCCTTATCTTGATGATGGGGTTTGCCATCCGTGCCAGCTTCGGGGTGTTTCAAATTCCCATTGCGGATCAGTTTGGATGGTTGCGTTCTGAGTTTTCTATGGCCATTGCAATCCAGAATTTGGCCTGGGGAATTGGTCAACCTTTGTTTGCGGCCATGGCAGAAAAGTTTGGCGATAAACGGGCCATCATTTTAGGTGCGGTTGTGTATGCATTGGGATTGGTGTTGTCGAGTTATGCCGTCACGCCAATGGAACACAACTTCTATGAAATCCTAGTTGGTTTTGGCATTGCGGGTACGGGCTTTGGCGTGATCTTGGCTGTGGTTGGACGTGCAGCTTCTGATGAACACCGTTCTTTGGCATTGGGTATCGCCACAGCGGCGGGCTCTGCGGGTCAAATTATTGGCCCACCTGTGGCCGAAGGCTTACTCCAAGTTATGCCATGGTCGTCGGTCTTTTTGATTTTTGCTGCGGCAATCATTGCGGTGTTGATGGTCTTGCCGATGATGGGCAAGCAACAACCTGTGTCCAAGGCAGAACTTCAACAAAGCATGGGCGAGGTGTTGGGCAAAGCTGTACGTGATCCCAGCTACATCATGATTTTCTTAGGGTTCTTTTCGTGTGGATACCAACTGGCATTTGTCACAGCTCATTTTCCAGCATTCGTTACGGAAATGTGTGCAGCCATTCCTGACGGCAGCTTGATTCGTGAACTTGGAATTGAGAGCACTTCTACACTGGGGGCGTTTTCTATTGCTATCATTGGGGCGGCTAACATTATTGGAACTGTTGCCGCTGGGGCATTGGGCAAACATTATTCCAAAAAATACTTGCTGGCTTTGATTTATACCGGACGCACCATAGCCGCAGCGGCCTTTATTGTGATGCCCATGACCCCGACGACAGTTATAGTGTTCTCAGCATCTATGGGGGCTTTGTGGTTGGCAACGGTGCCGTTGACGTCAGGTTTGATCGCACATATTTATGGTCTGCGCTATATGGGCACGCTTTACGGTATTGTGTTTTTCTCTCACCAATTGGGCTCGTTCCTGGGCGTATGGCTAGGTGGTGTCATGTATGATGCTTACGGGTCTTACGAAATTGTGTGGTGGGTTGGGGTTGGTGTTGGAGCGTTTTCGGCTTTGGTCAACTTACCCGTGCGCGAAGCTCCTCATAAAGAACTCGCAGCTGTATAAAACCTTTGCGCCCTTTCCTTTATGGGTAAGCGGATTATTCTGATCTCATGATTAAAGAAGACCAGTCTGAACAAGTCCAATTGTTGTCCGATCCAACGGTATTTGGGGATGGTACAGAAATCGTTGGGCGTTCCACCACTCATGCTTCCGAAGTGTTTATCGGCAAGACCCGCGTATTCAAGTTAAAGCGCGCTGTCGAATATCCATTTTTGGACTATTCCGATTGCGACAAGCGTTTGAAAAATTGTAAGGCTGAAGTCAAACTCAATCGTCGCACAGCCCCAAACTTATATCGGGGAGTCTTGCCCATTACCCGGGGCGATGATGGTAAACTACATCTCAATGAACCAGGGAAAATGGTTGATTGGGTCATAGAAATGGCGCGTTTTGATGAAGGCACCCTGTTTGATCGTTTGGCTGAAGAGGGCAAGCTTGATCGCCACTTGATGGAGCATCTAGCCGATAAGATCGCAAGCTTCCACGCTGCAGCACAGGCCCGCGAAGACGGTGGTGGGCGTACCGGAATAGCGCTCACCATTGAAAGCAATGCCAAAGCGTTTGCAGAAAATGCTCAAGGTATTTTGGACATGGTGCAAGTGCGGGAACTAACCGATCATTCTCTCGATGTCGCAAACCATCATGGCCAATTGTTGCAGAGCCGACGTTTGAACGGATTTGTGCGTCACTGTCACGGTGACATGCATCTGCGTAACATCTTCTTAGAAGATGGCGAGCCCGTTCTGTTCGATTGTATCGAATTTAACGAAGCGTTTTCCACCATTGATGTGCTTTATGATCTGGCTTTCTTGCTGATGGATTTGGACCATCGCGGATTGCGTACGTTGGCCAACGTTACGATGAACCGATATCTTGATATTATGGGGGAAGCCGCAGGTCTTAGTGTCTTGCCATTGTTCTTAAGTGTGCGTGCCGCTGTGCGGTCTTTTGTGGCTTGTGCGGCTGCACAAAGTGTTGATGATGAAGCTTTCAAAATAGCCCAAGGGGAAGAAGCCAAATCGTATTTAGATATGGCGCTCAATTATCTCGTTATACCCGAACCTCGCCTGATTGCCGTGGGTGGATTGTCTGGCAGTGGTAAGTCACGTATGGGGCGAGACTTAGCCCAACATATTGGTGCCGCACCCGGTGCCCGTGTGGTGCGCAGTGACGTTTTGCGCAAACGCATTGCAGGGGTTCATCCCTTGGATAAATTGCCGCCGGAAAGCTATACCCCCCTAATGTCAGAACAGACTTATCAGGCGGTTTATGACATGGCCCATGAGGCCTTGGAAACGGGGCATTCTGTAATTGCTGATTGTGTGTTTTCCAAACCTCATGAACGTGAAGCCATTGCCCGGGTGGCTGCTGATTGTGGTGTGCCATTTGATGGTTTCTGGCTGGAGGCCTCCCCCGAAATTATGCAAGAACGTGTCTCAAAACGTGTGAACAACCCATCTGATGCCGATGCGGCGGTGGTGCGGATGCAGTTGGATTATGATTTGGGTGAAATGGATTGGCATAAGATCGATTCATCCGCTTCGTGCACAGAGACAGATGCTCAAGCACTTAAGATTTTAGGCCTGTAAGTCTCATTCTCTGTTTATCTTTCGTCATATCGGGTCCATCATAGGTTAGTGAAGTTTACAGGGAGGTCCACGTGTCAATTCGTACCATTTTGGTTCCCTTGGATGGGGCATCGGATAATAACAGCATCTTGAGCAACGCATTTGAGTTGGCGCGAACATTTAATGCTCATGTAAATGTTATGCATGTTCGTGCCGATGCACGTGATGCCGTGCCGTTGTTTGGCGAAGGCTTGTCCGGTGACATGGTCGAAGAGATGATCACCTCTGCCGATAAAGAGAGTGTGGCCCATGCCGAAGAATTGAAAACAGTTTTTGAGCGTCAATGCTTTAATCGCTCAATTCCTGTTGTTACACAGCCCAGTCCCGGTGAAGATTCAGAAACGGCTGCGTGGATTGAATTTGTTGGCCGTGAAGACGAGCTTTTGGCTTGGCATGGCCGATTGGCTGATTTGATCATCATGTCACGTCCGACTGAAGACAGTTCGCCAATGCGTTCATTAAGCCTTGAAGCTGCTTTGTTTGAGTGTGGACGACCCGTTTTGGCACTTCCCCCCAAAGCGGAGCCAAAAGAAATGGGGCGCATTGTAGGCATTGCTTGGAACGGCACCGCAGAATCAGCCCGTGCCGTACAAGCGGCTATACCTATTTTGGAGCAAGCCTACCAAGTTAACATATTCACGTGTGTGAGTGAAAAGACCTACTCGGCTGCAGGGGATGAACTGGCGGCATATTTGGGGTGGCGCGGTATTACGCCAAAGGTGATTAAGTTCGATGCTGGCCCTGAAGGGATCGGTATGACGCTACTGGATCAAGCCACCAATGCTGAAGTTGATATGTTGGTGTGTGGTGCTTATTCTCATTCACGCTTGATGCAAGCTGTCTTGGGTGGTGTTACCAGCTCCTTAATGGAGCTGGCAACAATCCCTGTTTTGTTCAGTCACTAAGGCCTTATTTTAGCCTGGGCCATAGTTGGGACGAAATTGGCGGGCAAAGTAGTTTCGGTAAAACATTACAACGCTTTGACCACTTGCTTCGGCATCAAATACTTTCCATTTATCACCAGCCTTGTAGAACCGCAAATTAACAGTAATGGGCTGACCTGTGCCGCGTTTCAACATCAATGGAACCATTAACTCGCCTTGACTGGTACCGATGCGAGTGTTGCCGACTTGGAATTGGGTGTTGATGTTGTCGCCTGCCAGTTCCACCAACTTTGATGTGAAATTATTTTTCAGCATGTTTAGAGCTTCTGCCCGCTTTTGCGGTGACATACGACGAGCCAAACGCCCCAGGGCCATTTGGGTCATGGTCGTGAAGTCGATGTCGTCAGCAATTTCATCAGCGATGATATCCACAGCTGTTGTCGGATCAATTCCGGTTTGGCGTGCTTGGGCGATAAATTTGCGAAAGGCATCAACGGTATACTTCACATTAATGGCCGGATCCGGCAAACCCTTAAAATCTACGCTGGGGCGTTGCGGTGCATAGTTATGTTGCTGCCTGTATGCACGTTGTGGTGCATAGCGTTGAGAATTGAAGCGGTTGTTATTTGGAACATAACGTTGCGTGTTTTGGCTTGGGCTGTAGCCGTAACCATAGGAAGGTTGTCCCGTATATTGGGCCTGGGCCTGAACCGACATAAGCAAGGCGCTGGTGGTCAGGGTGGCAATAAGAAGATGTTTCATGAAATCTCTCTTTTGCAATCGGGTTTCTATTTTGAGGGGATTATGACCTGTCTTGATCGTAAAGGCACTGAGAGATTCAACCAAACTCGAAAGATTATGGAATTTCAAAGCAAGGCAGGGCTTTTATCGACATTATCGGCACTCAATTGTAAAGCATAGGAAATCAATTTAGGTGCCATGTCTGAAAATGGCACATCCGGTGCAATCCAAGCGGCTTCGTCTTCAGGGTGCAGAATAACGGGCATGCGATCGTGAATGTTCGCAATACTTGGCGAGGGTGGGCAGGTGATAATGGTAACGCTGTCGCCATCTGTGCCGATCAACCCGGCCATGGCGAATAGGCATTGGTCGTTGGGGTGAATACGCATTTTTTGTTTTGGCCCACCTTTTGGACGTTGCCATTCAAAGTAGGCGGTAGCTGGTACCAAGCAGCGACGGTTGAGGAGGGCGCGAAAGGTTGGTTTTTCGCTTAAGCTTTCGGCACGGGCATTGATCAGGGGGCGCGTGTCCCAATCGACTTTGAGCCCCCATCCCAGCAGGCGTCCACGGACATTTCCACTTTCGCTATCAATGGTGAGAATCCGGTCGGTGGGGCGCATTTCCGTGCCCTGCGGCGACGGCGGCACAAGCTTTAACCCAAAGCGTTTTTTGAGCTTTTTGTTGGCTTTGGCAACTTCAAAACGTCCACACATATCAACACACTGGAAACCCGGGTTGGATTGAATTAACGTCACAGTATGAACGAGGATATTAAAACAGTCATCATCACAGGTGCATCACGTGGCATTGGCTTTGCCACGGCACAATTGTTTTTGGAACGCGGCTGGCAGGTGATCACCTGTGCACGCGGCGATGTGCCTGCTGAATTTGTGGACAATGACAATTGGCTTGCCCACATTCCAACGGATTTAGCCGATGCCGACAGTGTCCAAGCTTTTATCCAACAAGCCTCTAAGGTCTTAGAAGGTCGTCCGCTCAATGCCTTGGTGAATAACGCAGGGCTCTCACCCAAAACACCTTTTAAGGAACGTTTGGGGTGTTTGAACGGTGATTTAGATGCATGGCGGGAAGTTTTTGAGATTAATTTTTTCGCCAGCCTGCGCTTGTCGCGCGGATTTGCTTCTGCGCTTCACAATGCCAAAGGTGCAATTGTTAACATCACCTCTATTGCCGGGCACTACATCCATCCATTTGCAGGTTCAGCCTATTCCATTTCAAAAGCTGCCCTCAGCGCCATGACTCGTGAAATGGCTGGGGAGTTTGCGGCTTTGGATGTGCGGGTCAATGCTGTGGCACCAGGTGAAATTGAAACGTCAATGATCCAGCCGGAATATGAAGCCCTTATTCCCCGCATTCCATTGGATCGCATGGGGGCGCCGCGTGATGTCGCCAGCACGATCTATTATCTTTGTTCGGATGACAGCAACTATGTCACTGGGACTGAAATCTGGGTCACTGGTGGTCAACATATGTATTAAGTCGGCATTTCTGCACGAATGACGGAAATGAGGGCATCTGCCACGGGATGGTCGATGTTACCGCGGTGGCGTGCGATCCACAGAGTTCGCATGATGCGAAAATTTGTGACTTTGATGTGATGAAGCCGTCCCGATTGAATGTGTTGTTCCACGGCAAATCGCGGCAAGAAGCTGACATGCTGGCCGGGGACCAAAACATCTACCAGGGCATCTGTTGCGCCGACCTCAAGGGCAACATCCAATCTATGAATGCCAATGCGTTCTAGGGCCTCATCTAGGTCCAAACGGGATGATGATCCAGGTTCGCGCAAAACATAGGTCAGGTCCAGCAGCATCGGAATGGGGATCATGTCTTCCTCTACCAGGGGGTGGTCGGGACCACATACCAACAACAGTTCATCATCCATCCATTTTTGTACCATCAGGTCAGGATGTTCGGGTGGGCGTTCCAATAGGGCAAGGTCTGTCAGGCCGCGTGCAAGGCTGTTTTCGCTCTGGCGACCATAGACCAAACGTGAATTGATTCGGTAATCGGGGTGCAATTCTGCAAACCTGAGCAATAGTTTCGGTAAAAAGTGCTCGCCGATGGCGATGGTGACATCTAAGTGCAGCGTGGTCCTACCTTGTGCTAGGTCGGCCAGTTCTTGGCGCAAGGACAACTGCCGGTCCAGTGTCTGTACAGCTAATAAATAGACTTTTTCGCCTGCCTCAGTCAGACGCATACGCCCGCCGGAGCGCTCGATCAAGGTTAAGCCATAGCTGTCTTCCAAGGTGCTGATGCGTTTGGTGACGGCAGGCTGGCCGACGTTTAACGTATGAGCGGCTGCAGACACACTTCCTTTTTCCACCACGGCGCGCAAAGCAGCCCATCCACGAATATCCGGGAGATTTTTATATTCCATTTAGGAATATTAGATAAAAATAAAGCATTAGCAAAGCAAAGATTTTACACAGATACTCCGACAAAATTTTATTGCGCTATTTCCAAGGGTTCCAAGGCTCAACAGATCGTTTCGATTTCTGGGCAATATCCTTGTCATCTTAGCGTACGACTAAGAAATTCCACTTTGGAATGAATATATTGCAACGCAAAATAGATTGTAGGAGCAAAGGATGACCGAAACAATGGTCACGCATATTGATGGCGCTGCCATCTCTGACGACACCTCGAAACGCCGCAAGTGGCGTCTGCGTAACTTGCTGATGCTGCGTCCCCAAGCCAAATCCGCCATCGGTTTTGGTCTGTTGAGCGGGATGCTTTACTACGCTTTGTACTATTTTAATGCTGACATACGTCATGTAGGTGAAATGACCAACCAAGGTGATCGCACGTATTTCTTGCTCCCCATCGGTTTGGCGTTTGTATTTTCCATCGTCCACGGCATTTTCACAGATCGTTTCTGGGAAGCCTTGGGTTTGAAAGCGAAGCGGTGATAGTATGACCTCGGTGATGACTACACAGGGGGATGAGGCATTGGCACCTCAACTGTCGCCTATTGGGCGCTTCGAAAATGTTATGCTCGCAACTGATGGCTCTGAATGGAGTGCAGGTGCAGAACGGATCGCAGTCCAGGTTTGTAAAGAGCACGGTGCTGTTTTGAACATCCTATCGGCGATCTCGACACCGGGTGAAGCAGGCTGGATGGGCAAGCCCAACGATATCGAAGCGGCGCGTGAAACCGATGCGGTTATCGAACGCATTACGGCAACAGCCAAAGAACACGGCGTGGAATGCAAAGGTCATGTGCGTTCGGGCAATGATCCGTACGAAGTGATTGTTGATACAGCCAAAGACATTCAAGCAGACGTGATTGTGATGGGCCGCAAGGGCCGTCGCGGTTTGGCACGCATGCTGTTGGGTGATGCAACGGCCAAGGTAATTGGATATGCGTCATGTTCTGTCTTGGTGGTTCCTGAAACGGCCAATGTTTGGCAGTCCATCTTGATTGCGACTGACGGCTCACGCTTTAGCGATATGGCTGCTGTGACAGCAGGTGAATTGGCCAAAACAGGTGGTGTTCCATTGTTTGTTTTGTCAGTGAAAGTTCCGGTTCATTCTGAGCGTCGCCAAAATGAAGCCCAGCCCATTGTTGACCGCGTATTGTCCTTCTTGGAAGGCCAAGGCGTTCAAGCGCGTGGCATTGTCGAAGAAGGCGCAGCTGACGATACCATCGTCGATGTGGCCAATGACCGCAAAGCTGGCTTGATTGTTTTGGGCAATTTTGGACGTACAGGGATTGGTCGTATGCTGTTTGGCTCTAAGGCTGAACGCGTGATCAACCAAACCAACAGCCCTGTGCTGATTGTACGTGGTGGTTAACGTCTCAAAAATCTGAGGTTCCTCCCCCCTCTCAGTGGATAACAACAATAAAAATGGCCCCGTTTGAAGGGGGCTTAAGGAGTTTCCCTCATGGAAGCCATTACCTTTCTCGACCTCACTCCTGGGATCGTCATTCTCTTGTTCTTGGTCGGCTTTATCGGCGGCATGGTCAGCGGCTTTATCGGCTCTGGCGGCGCATTTGTTTTGACGCCTGCAATGATGAGCCTGGGTGCTCCGGCGATTGTTGCAGTGGCCAGCAACATGGCTCACAAATTCCCCAAAGCTTTGGTGGGTTCCATTAAACGCGCCAAATTCGGCCAGGTTGACGTTAAGCTGGGTGTTGTTATGGGGGTATTTGCCGAAGCCGGCGTGATTGTCGGCAAAGGCTTTATGACCGATATTCGTGATGCCTTTGGTGATACCGGAACCAACCTTTATGTCTCCGCCATCTTTGTGGTGGTGTTAGCCGTTGTTGGTGGCTTTGTGATGCGCGATGCCATGAAGGGGCGTCGTGAAGAAGGCAGTGAAAATGCTGGTCATAAGGTTACTAAGCTTGCTAGGTGGGTTTATACGGTACGCATTCCCGGCACGATGATGTACTTCAAATCCATCGATAAGGAAATTTCCGTTCTATTCATTGCGCCCTTGGGCTTTGCTACGGGCTTGCTGGCAGCATCTATCGCGGTTGGCGGTTTTATTGGTGTTCCGGCCATGATCTATGTTCTTGGTGTTCCGGCCATTATGGCAACGGCAACTGAATTGGTTGTGGCCTTCGTTATGGGTGCTGGCGGTTCCATGCTTTACGCCTGGGACGGCTTTGTCGACATCCGCTTGGCAATGATTATCCTGGCTGGTTCGCTCTTTGGTGTTCAGATCGGTGCTATCGGTACCACCTATGTGAAAGACTGGGTGGTTAAGTTCATCATGGGCACCATCATGTTGATTGTGTTGGTTAGCCGTTTCTTCAAAGTTCCGGTGTACTTGTCCGACATGGGCTGGATTGCAGCTTTGGCCCCGACCACCAGCACATGGTTGACGAACCTCAGCTTTGCAACGCTCGCTTTGGCTTTGTTGACGGGGGCCGTGTCCATTGCCGTCGCCTTGATTAAGGGTATGGCTGAAGACCGACATGCTAAGGCAGAGGCTCAAGCTAAAGCAGCAGCGGAGGCTACGTCTCCAGCCTAGGCCTATAGGTTATCCACAAGCTTAAGCCCCAGTTGTGCACATTCGCTGTGTTCTCTGGGGCTTTTTGCTGACTTTTCCACAACATGTAGTGCGTAACGGCTATTTACCGCCCCATATAGGGGGTGTATGATCTCTGCCAATGAAAAATAGGCTAAAATAGCCTTAGCCTGGACGGAAGAGTGATGGTTACGGGTTCTGAGAACCAAAACAACACAGACCAAAATGCACCTCGGCATGATCTTCTTTTGGATGGAGAAGACCAGATCGCAATGCCCGAAGAGGCGCAACCGACGCCTCAGCAATATGATGAGTGGTCAGAACCGTTCTACCTTCGCTACAAGCTGGCGACGGGCTTTGGTGCCATGCTTACGGTGGGCTGGCTTTGGGTCACAAACGACTACATTTCCACCTATGTGGGGTGGGATCTCTTGTTTGAATTGCTGCCCCATGAACTTGGTGGTTTGGCAGCAGGTATTTTCACCCCAATCGCATTGTTGTGGATGGTGATTGCGTTGTTTGAACGTGGCCACAGCTTGCGCAGTGAAACAGGACAGTTGCGTTGGCAAATTCGTCAATTGACGTATCCAACGGATCGTTCTGAAAGCCGGGTCAAAGAAATTACCGACAGCTTGCGTTCTCAGGCTCGTGACCTAACCAAGGCATCGGATGAAGCCTATAATCGGGCTGAGGCGATTACGACGCAAGTGCGCGAACGTACCCTGGAACTGTCTCGTGTTTCAGAAGACGCAGATTTGCGTGCACGTGCGGTAGCGGAAGCCTTGTCACGTGAAACTGAAGAATTACGTGTGGTGTCTGAAAAAGCTGAAGATCGCGCCCAAAGCGTTAGCGATGTGCTTCATCGTCGTGGTCATGAAATTGCCACTGCGACAGATCGGGCCAGTACCCGTGCCGAAGATTTGGTCGAAGTTTTGGAACGCCGTGTTCAAGATTTGGCAGATGTTTCCGATACCGGATCGCGCCATGCCTTGGAAGTGGCTGATACTTTTCATCAACGCAGTGAAGAGATGATGCGTATTTCCGCAGAGACGTCTGCGCGGGCTGAATCTGTTGGTGAAATATTGAATGAGCGCATTAGCAAAATGAACTCAGCCACCGAAGATGCGTTAAAGCGCATGGAGGTTGGTTCTGAATTGATTTCCGGCGCAGGGGCTGAGTTGGGCGCACGTGGTGACCGCATGGAAGCGCAAACTGACCGCATTGGTGAAACCTTGCGTCGTCAGCAGGCCGACTTGGAACGTGCTGCATTGGATGCGGCTGCCCATGCGGGTGAAGTTGAAGGCCATTTGGAACGTCAAACTACAGCCCTGAATCAAACGGCCGATAATGTCAGTTCACGTATTAAGTCCATGTCTGAAACCATGGGTGAACATGCGCATGAATTGGTCGCGGCTTCTGACTTGGTTGCTTTGCGTATGAAAGCGGCTGGTGAGGCGTTCCAGACTGAAGCGAAAACAATGGCTACCACAGCCGATAGCACCGCAGAGCAATCTGGTCAGGTTCGTGAACTGTTGCGCAAGACTTCGATGGATTTAAGCCACATTTCTGCCAAGGCTTTGGATCAGGTTGAAACAGTTGGCAAGGCGCTGCAATCGCGTGCAGACGAACTGGTGCAAACAGGTGAAGATAGCGAACGCCGTCTCCAAGATGCAGCCGATACATTAAAAATTCAATCTGAGAATATTAAGTCCGCAACCCTTACCGGCATTGAGGGTATTGCGAGTGTGACTGAACGACTGCAAGACAGTTCGACCGAATTGGATGGCAAATCATCACAAGCGCAAGCCGCGCTTTCAGAAGCGACCCGTATTATGGAAGAGGGGGCCAAACGTATTTCTTCCAGTGCACAAAATAGTGCGCAATCCATTGCTGGTGCAACACGCTCAATTAAGGAAGGTATTGATGCTATCAACGAGTCATCTCAAAAGACCGCGAAAACCACGGATCAATTCCGAGAACACTTACAAGATGTAAAAGCAACTTCCAATGACACCGTAACAAAATTAAATGACTTGGGCGAAACAGTACAAGAACGCGCGCATCTGTTGGAAACCATCACAGATCATGCAGCCGATAAGTTAAATGATGCTGGTGATGAGCTGCAAAAACAAACTGAACAGATGATTTTTGTTGCGGCTCGCACAGGCAAATTGGTGATGTCTGCCTCTGAAAACTTAAATGACCGTACGGAACAAATGGAAGATGTTTCAGATCGTGCAGAAAATCGTTTGCGTGAACTGGGGGATGCTGTCCGCCAAAGCTTAAATGATCTGATGTCCAGTTCCGATGAAGCGACAACTCGTTTGGAAACCGTAAGTGAAACCTTGGGTGGTTCTACCGAAAGTGTTGAACGCGTGACTTCATCGGCAGTTGAAAATGTTGATAAAGCCACAGCAGCATTGTTGGAACGTTCACGCGATGTGGGGTCTGCATCCGACCGTGCAGCACGTTTGATTTCGTTGGTATCGGATGCTTTGCATCGTCAGACGGCTGGTTTGACGGATGCTTCAAAGCAAGCTGCTGAACGTATTGATGTTATGGGTGATACCATCAAAGAGCATACCCGTGAACTTGATGATTTGGGCACCCAAGCCACCAATCGCTTGTTAGATACCGGTGAAAAGCTGAAAGAAAGTGCTTTCAGTTTGCAAACTGTGAGTGACGATGCCGTTGGTCGTGTGCGCAATGTTACCGATGCTTTGGTGGATGGAGAGCGTGTTGTTTCACAACGGATAGAAAGTGCTGAACGTAGTTTGGATGGGGTGGCACGCCGCATTACGGAACGCGCTGAAGAAGCATCGCGTACCACGCATCAAGCGGGTGATCGCATGGAAGGGATATCGGAAACTTTCCGGCGTCATACGAGTGATTTGGATACCGCGTTGGATCGCGCCGGGGATCGCTTGGAAGATTTGGGTGGTTTGTTGTCTCGCCGTACCGAAGACATGACCCAGTCCTACACGCGTGCATCCGACCATATCCGTACGTTTTCCGAAGATATGCACCGCCAAGCGGGTGGCTTGATGGAAGCATCGGACCGGGCAGCTGGGAAACTTGGTGAAGTTGGTGCGCGTTTGAATGAAGAAGTACATGGCGTCAATCAATCGGTTGATAAAGCGGCCAAGCTTATCGACTTGGTGACCAATGCGTTCCATCATCAGACCTCTGACCTGGGGGCGGCCTCTGAGCGGGCTGCGGGTGAGTTAGAGCGGGTTAGCGATCTGATTCAACGCTCCGCCGGGGATATGTCGCGTGTCTCCGACATCACCGTGCGTAATTTGGATGGTGCCGGTGAGACCTTACGCCAACAACTCAATGAGCTGAATGCGGCTTCAACACAGGCGACGACAAAACTCGAAGATGTAGGCAATACCCTGCGCAATCAAAGCCGTGACGTTGTGACAAGCACAGATGAAGCCATGGCGAAAATGAGCCATGTCAGTACTGTATTTGATAATCAGGCGCGTGGGATTGAACATCTAACGGATGAAAGTATGGCATCTATCCGCACGTTCTTGGAGCAAGTGGAACGTCAGACCAAAGACAGTATCCGTGATGTAGAAATGGTTTCCGATACCATGAATATGACCCATGAACGTGCACGTGGTCAGTTGAACGATTTAAATCGTATGTATGAACGGGCTGAAAAAGGTGCCGACTTGTTGGGCAATGCTTTGGAAAAACAAAGCATGACTGTGGCCAGTGTTACGGAAGAATCTCTAACCCGCATCGTGGCATGGGATCAAACCTTGCGTGAACGTGTTCAGGATTTGACCGAGGCATCCCAAACTGTGTCGCGTGAATTGGAACATGTCGGTGCCAAGGTCGACAAGGGGACGCGTGATTTGATGGCGGCTGTGCATCATGCCCAAAACCTCAATCAAAGCTTGGATTCCACTTTGGACCGCGCACACGTCGAAGACTTCATGCGTCGTTCGGCATTTATCACTGAAAAATTGCAGTCGCTTGCGGTTGATTTGGCGCGAATTGTTGAAGTCCCCATTTCTGAAGACGACTGGCGCCGGTTCAACAAAGGTGAAAAAGGCATTTTTGTGCGCAAAATGCTGGGCTTCAAAGAAAAGAACACGTTGGCGGCAATCAAGAATGTTCATCAACAGGATGGTGAATTTCGCGAATATGTGGGGCGCTATGTCAGTGAGTTTAACTCTATGATGGAAAAAGCACGTGAACGTGACCATGATGGTGTATTAGAGAATACTTTTTTGTCGTCTGACATGGGAAAATTGTATATGATCCTCTCCAAGGCGCTTGGTCGCGACATATAATTACGTATTTGTTTAAGCTTTTTCGGGGGAGGGTCCCAAGTCAGGGGACCCATCTTGGGGCGGAAACCTTAGGTTTCCGCCCCCTTTTTTATTTTTTTAGCGCGCAAGAACCGGAATGCACCCATATGTGTGGATCGTTAGCCTAAGATAAAGGCACCAGGAGCACAGATATGAATTCCACCATCAATACATCCATGAATACCTTTGAATGGATCATGCTCATCACCTTGTCCATTTTGTGGGGTGGGTCGTTTTTTTTTGTTGGTGTTTTGGTTGATCATTTGCCGCCCCTAACCATCGTTGTGCTTCGGGTTGGTATTGCTGCTGCCGTTTTGCATTTGGTGTTGATGGTGCAAGGTGATCTGATTAAGAGTGATGCTCGTGTGTGGCGTGCATTCTTGGTTATGGGCTTCTTAAACAACGTGGTGCCCTTTACCCTAATTGTGTGGGGGCAAAGTCATATTGCCTCGGGCCTCGCATCTATTCTAAATGCCACAACACCAATATTTACTGTGGTGGTGGCGCACTATATGACCAGTGATGAACGCTTCAGTACGGCCCGAATTGTCGGTGTACTGGCAGGATTTGCGGGGGTTGCAGTGATGATTGGGCCGGATTTGTTGCAAAACCTGGGCACCAACGTATGGGCACAGGTGGCAATCTTGGGGGCGGCTCTCTCTTATGCTTTTGCAGGCGTTTATGGCCGCCGCTTTCGCACCTTAGGTGTGAAGCCGATGCATACGGCTACAGGACAGGTGACGGCATCAACATTGATGCTGGCCCCGGTGGCGTTGTGGGTTGAAATGCCTTGGCGGCTGCCAATGCCAGGTCTTGAAGAGTGGGCTGCACTGCTGGGGTTGGCGGTTCTATCGTCAGCCTTAGCCTATATCCTATATTTTCGTATCCTCGCCACAGCCGGTGCCACCAATGTGTTGTTGGTGACGCTGTTGGTTCCGGTCAGTGCCATTATCTTAGGCGTGACGGTGTTGGGTGAAAGCTTAGATCGCGATGCTATGGTGGGGATGGGACTGATTGCTATCGGACTGTTGGTGATTGATGGACGAGTGCTACGGCTGTTTCAGCGCGCTGCCAAAGTGGATTGAGCTGTGCGCACGCGATTGAGCATCAACTCTGCCATTTCAGGCGCATCGCCCAAAGGTGGTAAGTAAACCAAACGTCGCCCATCTACTTCAACTTCATTGGGTAGGACTTGTTCTAGACGTTCTTGGAACTCAGTGGACTTTGGATCAAAACCAATGTCACGGGGAATTTCATCTGATCCGTGATAGCCGTCGGATATTAAATATGGGGCGAATACCACGGTTTTGGCATCAGTGAGTTGGCGCCAGTCGGCTATGAGGGTTGGCTCTTCTAAAAAGGCGGTTTGAATTGGTGCCATGATGCCATGCTTGGCAATATCTTGGGATAACTGTGTGGTGGAGTTGAAGGATGCTCGGCTTTTTTGTGATCCATGACCTATGACAATAATGGCGCAGTCATCTTGTTCAATTTGTAATGCGCGCATGGTGGTCAGAATGCGGCTAGCAAAAACTTTAACCACGCCAGGGTCTGTTCCCACGGGCTTACATAAGATAATGCGTTGATGACCATTTGGGCCAATGCGTTCCGTTACGTCACCAGTGAGGCCTAAAGCCTGTGGCAACTTATGGGTTGAGATATAGCCCGCACAGACCAAGTTGGGCAGAACATAGACTTCAGGTGAGGTCATGGAATCCAAAACACCATCGACAAATGGTTTTTCGGTTAGAAAACCTGCCTGAACATCTTCAAAAACCCTGAGGTTTTTAATGGTTTGTGCATGTTTGCGTGATGACGTTCGCCCCCCTGTGGTGCTGGGTGAGCCATGTGCCGTAATCAGTAAACTTGCAGCACTGAAATCCAAAAAGGCGGAAGTATCATCAGCCATTATTTGATGCGTTATCCTCTATATCATCCAACATGCATTCATGAGCATGGGTATGCCATGCAATGGTTTTTGACAGCTCGACCACTTTACCGATGATCAACAAAGATGGCGCTTTCAGTTCTGCGCGTTCAATACACTGGGGCAGATTTTCCAAAGTCGTGGTGATGGTGCGTTGATCCGGCGTGGTGCCACGTTCAATTCCAGCAGCAGGGGTATCTGCGGGCAACCCAGCCTTGATCAGTTCATCTGAAATTTTCTGGATATTAATGAGGCCCATGTAGATCACCAATGTGGTTTTGGGATCGGCCAAGCTTTTCCAATTGAGATCCAGGTGTTGCCCTGCTTGGCAATGTCCGGTGACAAAGCGGACACCTGTTACATAACCACGATGGGTGAGCGGGATTCCTGCATAGGCTCCACAACCAGCTGAGGCGGTAATGCCGGGGACAATTTCAAAGTCGATATCGTGTTCAGCCAAAAACATGGCTTCTTCGCTGCCGCGACCGAAAATAAACGGATCGCCACCTTTTAGGCGAACAACAGTTTTATCCAGGCGCGCCAAGTCGACCAAAGTTTGATTGATCTCATCTTGAGGCATAAAGTGATCGCGTGCAGCCTTGCCCGCAAAAATCTTTTCAGCGTTTGGATTGACCATGGCTAAAATTTCGTCGGATACCAGACGGTCATAGACAACCACATCGGCTATTTTCAGGCATTCAGCAGCCTTAAGCGTTAACAAGCCGGGATCGCCCGGACCTGCTCCGATAATAAATACGCTGACGTTATCGTTATTCAGCAGTGAGTTGGTCAAAGTCGTATCCTCAAATTCTTGTTCTTAAGCTTCCTAGCCAGCAATTTGTGCTGGGGAAGGTGCGCCATTTCGCGCTTGTTTATGTTCGCGCACAAAGGCGGTGAAGGCTTCGGCCCAACGACATTTGCTGGTCGAGCGTAAATGGGCATAGTTCGCCACCATGTTGTGTATGACGATACCATCCTGAGTCCCGTTGACACCTTGGCCACGCTTCACATCAAAAGCAAATGTGAGGTCGCCTTCGATATTATCAAGGCGGGAATGATGAAATTCGTGTGCAGGAATGAAATCACCTTCAAATGTGCACGATTGATCCGTTATTTTCCAGGGGTGGTTGTCAGACGGGAACAAATGGACATAACCGCGCCCTTGTGGACGGGGATGCATGGTCGCATCCGCCGGTATGACACCAGCCATCATATGAGTGTCTTCATGCCAGGAAATGGAACGCGACAGATACATCAAGCCACCACATTCGGCATAGGTCGGTAGACCGGCTTCGATTGCGGCCCTGATACGTGCTCGTAGGGTTTTATTGGCTTCCAACGCCTTCATCTGAGTTTCTGGAAAACCACCGCCTAAAAACAGTCCATCACAAGTCGGGAGATAGACGTCATTAATTGCGTTGAAGTAAACCAACTGAGCCCCGGCTTGTTTCAGAGATTCCAGGTCATCGGCATAATAAAAGCCAAATGCAGGGTCTTTGGCGATGGCAATGCGTACATCTGGACGTACACGCTCTTGTGGTTTTGACTGGGAAACCCTATGTGCAGCAGGGACACTATTGGCAATGGCTTCGATACGGTCCAGGTCCACTTGTTCAGCGATTTGTTCAGCTAAGGTTTCGATGCGGGTGCGAGCCGTTGGGTGTTCGTTGCTGGGGATCAGGCCGATGTGACGCTCGTCCACACCCAAACGGGCATTGCGACGGACACAACCCAACACTTCGATGTCGGTGTAGCGTTTGACCGCAGCAATGAGCTTTTCTTCATGGCGTGGTCCCATGACTTTGTTCAAAATGACGCCTGCGATGTTGATATCGGGGTCAAATGCCTGGTAGCCCAACAACAATGGTGCAATGCCGCGGGTGATCCCCACGGTATCAATAATTAATATAACCGGAGCCCCCAACATTTTTGCCAATGCAGCGTTGGAATTGGATCCTTCGACATCGACACCATCGTGAAGACCTTTGTTGCCTTCAATGATTGAAATATCAGATCCTGATGATTTTTCAGCAAATAGGTCTATGATTTCATCATTAGATTGTGTGTGGAAATCAAGGTTGTAACAAGGTTGACCTGCGGCTTCTGACAGCCATTTGGGATCGATATAGTCGGGACCCTTTTTAAAGGTTTGAACCTTTTTCCCGCGTAATTTCAGCGCCCGGGTCAAACCCGTGGTGACCATGGTCTTACCCGAAGATTTGTGTGTCGCAGAAAGAAGAATATGGCCCATGGGGGGAAGGTCTCAGTCTCTGTTAAGCCGCTTTGATCAGTTCGGCGCGGTTGCGAGTGTTCCACATTTTGGTGGCTTGTTCTATGGCTTCTTCTGGGCTATTGGCGCGTCCCATCAGGCGCAAAACATAGGCAGCAGTACCGATGATGGCAGCTTCACCGTATTCATCGCTTGCTTCACCATTCCAAATTTTGGGCAGACGTGCGACATCCAGATTGTCGTCTTTGTAGAATGCATCTTCACTCACCAGTGCGGGCCACATTTCTTCAGATTTTTGGCCATCGTGGAGGTATTGGACCATGACAGGTTTGTGCGGACGGCGTTCAGCCTCACCACCTTCGCCTTTAAATACGGCCATGTGTTTTTGTCCCAGTAATTGTGCGGTGTCACGGTGGACATCGCGATAGTTGGGGTGGAACACGGTTTGCAACTCATGGGCGGCGTTAAACGGGTTAAGCATGCGTGCAAAGGTGTTGACCGGGGAACGTACCCCCAAGATCGGCTTCAGTTCGATAATTTCCTGAAGACGGGGCATAAAGTTACGCAGTGGCAGATAAGCAAAGTTGGTGGCCTTAATCTGTTCGGCGGCTTCCTCCATGGAACCTGCCAATTTCACACCCAGTTGGCTCAAAGCATCGCTGGAAAACAAGCGATCATCGGTGTGGCCTTCTGTGCCTTGCATACAAATGGTGATGCCGTTTTGGGCCAGCAGGAATGCTGACAGCAAATACCAGGGCAACTGGCGCTTTTTACCGGAATAGGTTGCCCAGTCAAGATCGACGGTTGGGGCACCTTCAGGGGCTTTGTAACTGTCACGCATGGCACGTACAAATCCAGCGCCTTCGCCCGGAACTTCGGTCCGAACCCGCAAAATGCACAAGAAAGCACCCAGTTGCAGGGGCTCGACATCGCCGCGTGCAATCATTTGTGCGGCTTCATACATTTCTTCTTCATCCAGGGGGCGTGACAGATTGGGGCCACGACCAATGATGCGGATGAATTGGGCGAAGGGGTGTTCTGTGCTCATGTGTCAATCAATCCAGTTACTTAAGTTAGGGGAACAATACCCCTGTTTGTGTGCAAAACCCAAGGGTGAAAATAGATCAAAATAGCCCTTGAAATCAAAGAAGGGGCCCAAGCGTAAAGCTTGGAGCCCCCCCGATGAACCGTTCACTCCTCCCCCGAGAAGAACGGTTGGTATTCTGACCTAAGCCTTATTTTACTTTGTGATGCGGGTCAATTTTTGCATCAGATAAGCTGGTCGGCAGCAAAGGCAGGTATTTCACAGCAATCACAATGATCAAGATCGCAGCGGCGATGCCACCCAAACCAAGCATGACTTCCCAGTGGCTTGGTGCATACGAATGCACTGCACCATCGAAGAAGCTGGAAGATACTTCCATGCCAGGGAAGAGTTGTAGTGGGAACGCTTGTCCACCAATGATGATGACATAGAGTTGAGCAATGCCACCGATGATGACCAAACCTGCGGCTGTCATAATGCCTTGGCAGGAACGTCCTGATGCCGGGTTAAACAAGATTGCCAACGGGATCAAGCTGCCGAGGCCGATCTGTACGACCCAGAACAAGAAAGTGTAGATGCCGCCATCCCATAGGATAAAAGCTTCGATGCCAGCGTGTTCAGCAGCATACAGATTGGTTAGGTGTTGCACGGCTGTAAAGTACAGAACTGCGGCAATAAACACACCCAAAAGATTGCGCATTTTGAACAGGATGAAATCACCTAGCGGACGGTCAGATGCTTTGTAGCTGACACTGATCATAATGATGAAGAATGCCAAACCAAATGCGAACGACATGGCGATAAACAGCGGTGCCATGATAGCAGCGTCATAACCAGGACGGGCTACAAGGAAACCGAAGATTGAGCCAGTACCAGTGGTTAGGATCAAACGCCAGAGAAAGGCCATCATACCAATTTTCTTGGAATGCGGGTTCATGCGGCGTTCCATCATCATCCACAGATAGGCCAAAACGATTACGAAGAAGCCGTTATAGAGAATGATGTTCCAAGCAAAGATGGATTTGAAGTTGTAGTAGGTCATGGCCACAATCAAACGATCGGGCCGGCCCAGATCAAGCACCAACACCATCAGGCCACCAGCCAGCAAAGCCACGGCTGTCAGCGCGGAAATACGCGACAAGGGCTTGTAGTGGGTGCGGCCAAAGACGGATGAGATGGAAGCCACGTTCAAGGCACCGGAAGCTGCAACAATCAAGAAGATTGCCAGCACGTGGGGGGTTCCCCAAACAACGGCGTTGGTCATTCCTGTGACCACATGGCCATGGTGTTCCATATTGTAAACGGCATAAAGCGCAGCCAAGATCATTACACCCAGCCAGCCAATCAGCGAAAAGTAATCTCCGCCTTTGCCTTCGATTTCTTTGTATACGGTGGTATCAGCAGCCATAGTCCTTAAATCCCCCGGTAATGGATGCCAGGCTCGACACCGAGGTCAGAGCGGATGCGCTGGGTCACGAATTTAGAGACTGCGCGGGCAATATCAGAATTTGGATCGTTCAGATCACCAAAGATGATGGCGTTTGAACCAGCAGCGTTCACGGCATCAACACAAGCAGGCTTTTGACCTTTGTCAACGCGATGCACACACATGGTACATGCTTCGACGGTGCCTTTGCCACGTGGCATATGTGGTTTTTGACCGCGCACATCTTCGTGTACGAATGAACGGCAAGAATAAGGGCAAGCCATCATGCAGAAGCGGCAGCCGATACAGATGTGTTTGTCGACCAAGACAATACCGTCTGCGCGCTTCATGGATGCGCCTGTGGGGCATACATCAACGCACGGTGGCTTGGCACAGTGTTGGCACATAACCGGAAGGGTTGCCTTGGCGCCCGTTTTCGGGTCTTTGATCGAAACTTTGCGGATCCACTGCGGGTCGGTTGCTTGGTTCACGTTTTCGGTTTTGCCCCAGCCTTGTTCGGCTTTGCAGGCTTCAACCGCAAGGTCCCACACACCTTCAGGTGCGTTGGCATCAACCAACATGCCCCAACGTTTTGCACTGGTCGCCGGACCGGTTACCGCTGCTTGTACCGTTTGTAAGGTTACACCCGGTGCCAAGGTCACAACTGCGGCTGCAGCGCCACCTTTGAGCAAGTTACGACGAGCTTTGTCTACACTGTTCATAGATTTATCCGTCATTGGTCAGCGCCTTTCCCCAGGTGTTTTTCCAGGGCAGCAATCGCGTTTGTAACGTCGTGATTACTGGGTAAGGCTGATTGCTTGCCGATACCGGGTACCGCAGCACCCGTGTGGCAGGCAAAGCAATCAATCGAAACGGCTGCGTAATCGTGGCATTCCTTGCAGAAGGGCTTGAGGGTGCGCACCTTGCCACCTGCAACGTCCGGAGACTTCACAGCATGGCAATCAACACAGTCATTCAAGCTGTACTTCTGACCGCGGATCCCTTCGCGCAGCGTTTCGTCACGCTGATGTTTGAGAAACTCAAAATGGTTACGGCGCATCACGTCATTGGGTTCAACACATTGTTCGCCCTTAAATGCTTTTGCCGGATTTGGCAGCGGCACATCGCCAGCCTGGGCCGGGGAAGATATCCCCAGTCCAATGGCGAGAAGAGCAAACCCCAATACTGTGAGGCTCAGAATTCGAGAGGCCGAACGCATTCGACGTTCCTCCTTAAGTCTAGTCAATCAGTCCGATTACTCACCGAGACCCATTTGGATGTAGCCAGTCGGGCACACATCGCGGCAGACATGGCAACCGATGCACTTGGCATAATCGGTGGCAACATAGCGCCCAACGGTCTTTTCGTCGCGCTTGACGCGGAATACAGCATCTTGCGGACAGAAAATGACACAGTTGTCACACTCGAAGCACATGCCGCAGCTCATGCAACGTTCGCCTTCGTGCTGAGCTTGTTCTTCGTTAAACGCAACCAGACGTTCTTCAAAGTTACCCAGAACTTCTTCGGCACCAATGTGTTTTTCAGCACGTTTTTGAACAGGATCATGGGTGTAGTGGCCCAAGAACAGGTCTTCGTGCGGGATGATTTGAGAGCTGGCACGATCTTCGTAGTTGTGGATTGCAAATGTGTCAGAATCTGTGCCACGGACAGGTTCCATGGAATACTCAGACGGGTTATGGCCACGCGCGGAGAGTTCTTCCAACAGGCTGAAGTGGTGTGCATCAACTTTCGGACGGCGTTCGTCAGGTGTGCCTGCCAACATATGATCCATGCTTTCCGCTGCGATAGAGCCGTGGCCGATCGCCGTGGTCAACAGGTGTGGACGAATGATATCGCCACCAGCGAAGTGCTTATCTTTGCCCTTCACTTGGTAAATGTTGTTGGTGTCGATGAAGCCTTTGCCGTTATCTAGACTTTCAAGGCCATTAGCCAAGTCACCCATTTGACCGATTGCAGAAACGATTAGGTCGCATTCGATATCGAATTCGGTGCCTTCAACCGGAACCGGGGTCATGCCGTCCATGGTGCATTCGCACATACGCAGTGCAGTAGCGCGACCATTTTCGTCTTTGACGATATCCACCGGCATTACGCCGCCTTTGATTTCCACACCTTCGCGGGTTGCGTCTTCACGCTCACGCTCGGAAGCGGTCATTTCATCCAGCGGGAACAAGGAAGTCAGGACGGATTCAACGCCTTCACGTTGAGCCGCAGAAGCAACATCGTGTGCCGTGTGGCCCAGGACGATGGATTCAGGGCGATCCTTTTCTGCCATGGTGGAGATGTGGCCCAAGCGACGCGCAACAGATGCAACGTCGATAGAGGTATCACCACCGCCGACGACAACCACTTTCTTGGTGGTGTAGTGCAAACGACCTTGGTTAAAGGCTTCCAAGAAAGCGACACCGCTGATGCAGTTCTCGGTGCCTTCCCAGCTGTCCAAGAACAAGCCGCGACCTTTCTGTGCGCCAACGGCCCAGAAGATGGCATCGTAGTCGGCTTCAAGTTGTTCAACGGTGATATCTTTACCAATTACAACACCGGTTTTGGCTTCAACGCCAGTGTCCAAGATACGCCCAATTTCAGCATCCAAAGTGTCTCGCGGTACGCGATAGCCTGGGATACCGTAAGCCATCATACCGCCGAGTTTTTCTTGCTTTTCAAAAACCGTGACGCTGTGACCTTTGCGGCGCATTTGCCATGCAGCGGAAAGGCCACCTGGGCCACCACCGATGACGGCAATTTTCTTGCCGGTATCTGCTTCTGGTTTTGGCAGACTCAATTTATTTTCGACGGCGTAATCACCGACGTATTGTTCAACACCGTTGATGCCAACTTGATCATCGACCTCGTTGCGGTTACAGCCATCTTCACAAGGTGCGGGGCAAACGCGACCCATAACGGCAGGGAAGGGGTTGGCTTCGACCATGCGTTCGAACGCATATTCTTGCCAAGGTTGGCCTTCAACCGGAGACTTGTCCATGCCGCGTGCAATCGCCAACCAACCACGGATGTCGTGGCCAGACGGGCAAGAACCTTGGCATGGTGGTGTGCGGTGTACGTACGTCGGGCACTTATAAGACCAACCCGCCTGGAAAATCTTTTCCTGCAAGTCGTCGTATACTTGATCACCCTCTTCATAACGGGTCCAATTTAAAGCCTGATCCGCATTCATTTTTTTCTTCCTTCCTCGCAAGGGGGCTTTTGCCCCTCTGTGAATTGCCCTGTCTTTTTCAGGAGGCGGCGGGTAATCCCGTCTTGCCCACTTGTTTATTCCTTAGCGCCCAACTGAATCGCTTCACCGACCAGTTGATGCACGCTTACAATCATATCCATGGAGAAACCGTAATATGGCATCACCTTGCTGAATTGGCTCTTACAGATGGCGCAAATTGCAGCCAAGTGTGTGACGCCGTGATTATCAACCACGTCCTGTAAGGCTTCCATACGTGGAAGCGCACCTTTAACACGCAGCTCCATCAAATCGTCGGTCAGCAGACCACCGCCGCCACCGCAGCAGAAGGTCTTTTCGTGGATCGTTTGCGGATCCATGTCGACGTAGTTGTTACACGATGCCTTGATGACTTCGCGTGGGATGATAAATTGACCGCCTTCCATGTCACCCATGCGCGATGCGCGGGCTACGTTGCAGCTGTCATGGAATGTCAAAACCTTGTCATCGTTCGCTTCCGCGTCGAGAACAATGCCACCTGACTTAATCAAACCATGGGTCACTTCCAGAATGTGTTGGGGAACCGGATAGTTCGGATCCAAGAAGTCCCAAGGACCAGCCAAGGTGTTCAAGAACGAATAGGCGACGCGCCAAGCGTGACCACATTCACCGAAGACGATACGCTTAACGCCCAGATCCAACGCAGCTTTGCGGATGCGGTTGGCAACTTTGTGCATTTGTTCGTAAGAACCAATGAACATGGCGAAGTTTGCAGCTTCAGAAGCTTGAGACGACAAAGTCCAGTTGATACCAGCTTGGTGGAAGACTTTGGCGTAGCCAATCAAACCATCCACGTGAGGCTCAGCAAAGAAGTCAGCCGATGGGGTGACCAACAATACATCGGCACCGTGTTGATCAAGTGGGAATTTAACTTCCACTTCATCATCTTCCAGCACGTCTTCTTCAAGACCTTCCAGGGTATCAGCCAGAGCAGGCTCAGGCAGACCCAAGTTGTTGCCGATGACGTGAACCTTGGCCAAAATTTCGTTGGAGTATTTTTGACCAACACCGATGTGGTCCATGATATCGCGTGCAGCCATGGAGATTTCAGCGGTGTCGATGCCATAAGGGCAGAACACTGAACAACGACGGCACTGTGAACACTGGTGGAAATACTTGTACCAGTCGTCCAGCATTTCCTTGTCCATGTCTTTCGCGCCAACCAGGCCTGGTGCAATTTTACCAGCCAAGGTGAAGTGACGACGATAGAGTGAACGCAGCAAATCTTGACGTGCGACCGGCATGTTTTTGGGATCACCGGTGCCTAAGAAGTAATGGCACTTATCGGTGCAGGCACCGCATTTGACGCAGCTGTCCAAGTACACACGCAGGGCACGGTTCTTTTCCAGCAAGTCACCCAATTTGGCAACGGCTTTTTCTTCCCAGTTATCGACGAGTTCGCCCGGAAAGCCCAAAGGCTCATTATGTTCAGGTTTGGCGATAAACGGTTGAGAGTGAGCCATCGAGTCTTTTTGGATGGCGGGATTTTCTCTGAACTCGCGTAACGCTGGGGTTTCAAATTTTTGGTCAGCCACGATCAAACTCCTCAGGCTTCACGGTCAGCATCCATGGGCGCAGCCCACGGTGCCAAGTGGCGTTTATCACGTGCATCATCAACTTGATTGCGCGACGGGCTAAAGAAAACACCCGGAACATGCAACAACTTGCTGAACGGGAAGACGATCATCAGGAGTACAACAGCACCCAAGTGGATCAGCAAAGGACCGTCGGTCGGCAGCTCTTGAATATTGAAACGCATCAAACCAAGGAAGAAAGCTTTGACTTGAACGATGTCGGTGTGCGCCAAAAATTTCATATTAAGACCGGAAACGCCGATCACTACCAACAAAGCCAACATCAGATGGTCAGAGGGACCGGAGATGTAGCGAATACGTTCTTGAACAATACGACGTCCCCACAGGCCTAACAAGCCAGCGACCATAGCTAGGCCACCATAGATACCGAACGGTTGGATCAATTTAATCACCATCCATACATCAGCTTGGAAGTAGCGCACGTGACGTGCCAAGGCCAAAGCCAGACCAGCGTGGAACAACACGGCAAAAATCCAAATCCAGCGATTGGATTTGAACAAGCTTTCGAAAAACGCAACTTCCTTAAACACGCGGAAGGCAGCGCCAGACTTCGTCAGCGGAGCCGGCATTAAAGGGATCTTCAACGGTGTAGGTGTTGATGCATATGTTTTAATGCGAAACACCAAGCCCAACACCATAAGTGCGGCTGCCGCGTAGAAGAGTAGAGCGTAGATCACCGACAGGGTCGACATTACGTATCAGTCCTCAAAGTCAAAAGTCAGCAAAAGTGCAAAACAAATACGGTCTTCAGTTAAACAGCGTTCTGCTTTGGGCCGTGCTTTGGATAGTCCCATAGCGTTCAGGCGTAATTGCCCGTGCTGTCTTGTAAAAATAAGTCTTTAAAAAAACAGATGACTTCCGGGGGGCGGTGAAATAATCCGCCCCCCGAAGGTCAAAACGTCTTAGACGCAGCCCGTGGGCTTCGGCAGACCAGCAACCTTACAAGCCTGTTTAGCAGGACCGTAAGGGAAAAGTTCGTACAAGTATTTGTTAGAACCTTTGTCTTTGCCAAATTTTTTCTTCACGGCTTTAACCAGAACACGAACAGCCGGAGCGATTTGGTATTCGTTGTAGTATTCGCGCAGGAAAGAAACCACTTCCCAGTGCTCATCGGTCATGTCCAGACCTTCTTCGTCGGCGATGACTTTAGCCAAGTCTTCGTTCCAGTTGTTGACGTCGAGGATATAGCCTTCTTCGTCGTGCTCGAAGTCGGTACCGTTTACGGAATATGCACCCATTGTTTAGTCTCCTATTTAGCCAAATCTCCTGGGGGATAGATTTGGAAAGTAACGCCCGCTAGTGGGCTTGGTGTAAGCCCCACCAGCGGGGCGGATTGTGTTGACCTTAGAGCCAAGCGTTATGCGCGCCGTGTTCCTCAGCGAGGTCCACGAAGCCATCATAATCTACGACTTTTACGCCATCGATAACTTGATCTTCGGTAAGGCCACGAGCTTTTACGTCCGGACCCAATACATAGACGGGGCGGTTAGCCACAGCGCCTTCAATTTTTGATGATTCAGCCGTGCCCTTAATGGCGGCAATTACACCGTCTTCGATCAGCAAAATAGCTGAACCTTCTTTGGACAAACGCAAGCAAGTGTCCAGAGAGTTACGTTCGAAGGGTGATTTGTTCACAGTATGAAGCATGTTTCTGTATCCCTTCGTTAGCCACCGATGACGCAATCGGATGCGTCAATGATGTCGGCCAGTTCTGCTGCGGCGATCACTTCAACGTCGACTTTGAAATCATCTTCGGTCAACCCACGGGCTTCCATAGATTCTTTTTCAACGATGATGCGCCAGTTCATATCAATATCTTCGTCCTCATCAGCATCTTCTTTTTCCATTTCGATGATGCCAAAGGTGGGCGAGAAGTTTTTCATGCCGATGTCAGCAGTGTCGTGACCAGCTTTGAGCTGATAGACGCCATCGTCAGCAAAAACGATGTTGGCGTGCTGTTCGAACGCTGCAGAGATCAGAACCGTTTCCAGCACTTCGAGAGCGTAGACAGTACCGTAAGGCGCCTTGCGGTTCATGAAGGTGAAGGTCTTTTTTACGCCTTCAGTATCGAATTCATATTCAGCCATGGGATCAATCTCCAAACATCATGAGACGATCACAGCCCATGCCGGCTTCAACCAACTGGCCCAGGCCAGAAATGCGGAAGCCGTCGGCTAAGTTTTCGTCTTTAATACCGCGACGCATACCAGCAGCAACACATACCACCAGATCAACGTTCTTTTCTGCGGCCAGATCGCCCCACAATTTGACCAAGTTACGGTCATCTGCTTGCGGCTCTGAAAGCTTGTTGGCGTTATTAACACCGTCGTAATAGAAGAACACGCGCGGCACATCATGGCCTTTTTCCAACGCAGCTTTGGTGAAATGATAAGCCGTATCGGACGCCTGGTGCGTGAAGGGTCCTTCGTTAATTAAAATACCGAATTTCATAAAAACAAATCCTTAGTTCTTCGAGGGGGTGGTCGAAACCACCCCCACAAGAAATACCGTATCCCTTAGAGATGGAGGTGCGTAGAAGCGTTAAGCGAACTACGTGCACCACGCCAATCATCAACGTGGAATTTGGTGAACGGCAAGCCAGTTACTTCGAAGAACTTCGGCCAACCGATACGATCGATCCATTCGCTCATGCGTTCCCAAGGACGACCGCCTTCTTTATAAGCAGCGAGGATTTTCATAACGATATCCCCAGCTTCCGGCCAACGCGGTGCGTTGTTCGGGATGCCTGCAGCCACAAGTTTGTGGAAGGAAGGTTTGGTACGCGTAGAAGAGTGCTTGCCACCAACCCAGATAGCAATTTTAGAGTTTTCTGGGTCGTTGATTTGCATCGGTGGGCACGGCGGGAAGCACGCACCACAGCAAACACATTTCTTTTCGTCAACTTCCAAAGTCGGCTTGCCGTTAACCAGGGCAGGGCGAATAGCCGCAACCGGGCAACGTGCAACAACAGCCGGACGTTCGCACATGTTGGACACCAGATCGTGGTTGATGATCGGTGGCTTGGTGTGCTGAATGTTGATCGCGATGTCGCCTTGACCACCACAGTTAATTTGGCAGCAAGAGGTCGTGATCTTCACACGGTTCGGCATTTCTTCGACTGTGAATTCGCCGTGAATTCGATCCATCAGAGATTTCACAACGCCGGATGCGTCCGTACCTGGAATGTCACAGTGCAACCAACCTTGGGTGTGCGAAATCATCGACACTGAGTTACCCGTACCACCGACTGGGAAGCCTTCGCCTTCCAGGCGCTCGATCAGCGGATCAACTGCAGCAGCGTTGTCGACCATGTATTCGATGTTGGAACGGCTGGTGAAGCGAACGTGACCGCCTGCCATTTCGTCGGCAATGTCACACAGCTTACGGATGGTGTAGACGTCCATTTGACGAGACGTACCAGCTTTTACGGTCCAAACTTCGTTGCCGTCTTTAGCAACGTGATGCAGAACACCCGGACGAGGACGGTCATGCCAATCCCAGTTACCATAGCTCTTTTTCAGAAGCGGGTGCATGTAGTCCATTGCATCTGGAACACCGCTCTCTTCTGGCATACGCGGGGCTTCTTGTCCCTCACTCATATTCATTCTCCAAATTCTTTTGTCTTTCGACGCCCGCCGGGATGCCGGTTAAGCAGCCCAGCGGGGTTTGTTACCAATGATCCGTGAGAGCGGCTTATTCAGCAGCCGCAGAACCCTTACGGGCATTCCACTTCTCAACTTCTTCGTCCCAGGTATCCATACGGATGTAAGAGCTGGTACGCGGATGGCTGATCATGTTCGGATCTACTTCGATTTCGAGGCCGTCGAGGAAGTTCATCAGACCGATACGTTCGATCATTTCACCTACACGCTCGTGCTCGAGAGCGTTTTCAGCGAAGAATTCGAGAACTTCTTCAGTCAGTTCAACGAGCCATTCGTAATCGTCGTCGTCATCCATTTTGTGGAACGGAACGATCACAGTACCCATCAAGTCACCGATTTTCAGCGTACGCTTACCACCGACGAGGATGGAAACACCGCGCTTGTCACCAGGTGACAGGGCTTTGGTGCAAACGTTGATGCAGTGCATGCAACGCACACAGCTTTCATTGTCGATGTCCAAGGTGTCGTCATCGTTCAAAGACAATGCACGGGTCGGGCACATGTTAACAACTTGATCGTTGAAACCTTTGCGGCCCAGTTCTGCAACTTTGGCTTTGATTTCGTCTTGGTTGACTTTGATATCGTCAGCCCAGGTACCGATAACTGCGAAGTCAGCACGGTGAACAGCGTTCGTGCAATCGTTCGGGCAGCCAGAGAACTTGGTTTTAAATTTGTAAGGCAAGCTCGGGCGGTGCATGTCGTCCAGCATGTTGTTGACGACTTCGCGCATTGCGCGGGCTTCGTCGTAACATGATTGTTCACAACGTGCTGCGCCAACACAGCTCATGGAGGTCCGCACACCAGCACCAGCGCCACCCATGTCAAAGCCCAATTCGTTGAGCTCGTCAAAGCAAGGCTGAACGTTGTCGGAGGAGCAACCTTGGAACATGATGTCACCAGATTGACCGTGTGCACAGATAAGGCCAGAACCGTATTTTTCCCAGATGTCACACATCTGGCGCAAGGTGCCCGTGTCGTAATGGAAGCCAGCAGGCGGCATAATACGGATGGTGTGAAATTCTTTGCTCTCATCGAACTTGTCAGCAACTTCGGAGAAGCGAGGGATGACGCCAGCGCCATAACCACGAACACCAACGGTGCCGCCTTTCCAATAGCCCTTACGGGTTTCGTATGAGTGCTCAAGTTGACCAAGCAAGCTTTTCATGACGGGGGCGTATTGTTTGCCCTCATCGTTAGCAAGGCGTTTAAGGCCTGTGACAAAGCTCGGCCACGGGCCGTCTTCGAGCTGGTCAAGTAGAGGAGTGTCTGGTTTTTTTGTCGACATTTGTATTCATTACCTCCGCAGAGTTCATTCTTTCCCAAAAGGACACAAAAAAGGTCCCCGCTCCTGAACCACCAGGAGCTTACGAGGTCCCCCCGTTTCTAGCTGGATTGCCAGCCAAAAAACTGTGTGCCTCTCGAGACACATCAGGACGTGTCTGTTAGCGGTTGAGCTAGTAGGGATGATCCCTTTACAGCCACTGCCTGTTAATTTCGTTATTCACGCCACACAGTTATACGCCTGTATGTGCGTGTGCATGTTGCCATGCGTCTGGTTCTTATTTTGGCCAGATTTTATATTACGTCAATCTAATATGTCCAACACGAAATGTGCTGCATTGCACCAATTCTTGCTTTTTATTATATTTCAATAGATTAGAATTACGTTATAGAACTGTTAAAAAGCGGTATTTTAAGCTATAGTGTGCTGATGAAATTGAAAATAATAAAAAACGTGTAGGAAGCCGTGGATGAGCCATATGTATGCTGAACCTCACCAACATCAAGAGTTTTTACAAAACGCGATGTCACTTAAATTAGAAGATAATGTTAATAGCTTGTTTTCATTGAATAATTCAGATGGTTATTTGCGTTGGCGGGATGCAAAATTAGCCAATTTCCCGCAAACCGCTAATGAATTGGTTGTTGAGGTCAAAGATACCAAAAATCCAACAAGTTCTGAGCTTAAGGCGATTCGCGATCGTGTCCGTCGTGCGGGTATGGCTATTTATGTAGGGCCAGCTATTGCGGATGTGGAACAATCAAAAGAGTCCGTACAGGCATTCGGCCATCATTTCGGATTGGATCATTTGGATCAGAATCCTTACGCGGATGAAGATGCCATCACACCTTTACATGTCGCTGCAGGTGAAGAGCGTCTGGAGCAGGGACGTAAGATGTATATTCCTTACACCAGCCGCGCCATAAGCTGGCATACGGACGGTTACTACAACACGACAGCACGACGTATTCGTGGCATGATTTTGCATTGTGTCAGACAAGCTGGCGGCAAAGGTGGTGAAAACGCACTGTTTGACCCGGAAATGGCTTATTTATTGATGCGCGAACAAGATCCAGACATGGTTGCGGGCTTTTGCGGTGATCGTGCTATGACAATCCCCGGTAACGATATGGACGATGCAGTGAACCGTGGCGATGTTACAGGACCTGTATTCTCACTCAATAAAATTGATGGCTCGCTTTACATGCGCTACACCGCGCGCAAGCGGAATATTATCTGGGCAGAAGACGAAGGTACGCAACGTGGTGTTGATTTTATGTCGAAGCTTTTGGAAGACGGCGGCCCGGGTGAACCCTATATTTTCCGCCATCGTATGGAACCAGGGCAAGGTTTGATCTGTAACAATGTGCTGCATACCCGTACCAAGTTTGAAGACGGCAGCGAAGATGATGCATTGCGTATGATGCTGCGGGCACGTTATCTAGAACGCGTCGCGGATACCGCGACCCTGATATAAGCATGAAAGAAGGCAACTCCTATGCCCAACCACGAATCCCTTACCGATATCGAAATTGTTAACGCGCCCTGGAATAAAGAGCTGACCATATCCGATGCCACTTATGAAGGCGGCTTTAAAATGCTGCGCATTCGTATTAAAGAGGGCAAACGTTTCACTGATTTAGAGCTGGATTACGAAACCGCTGCACATATGGCGGAATTAATCGGCAAGTGGGCGAAAGACAATACGCCAGCTTAATTGAGGCTTTCATCACAACATGCTCGCTTCTTAACCTGCGTCAATGCGGGGAATGCCTGTGATTGCCACACTCCGAACCCTGCCGTATAACCATCCGGCTTGAATGTCTATAAATGGGAGAGGCTTCGTGAGCCAGGTTCAGTTACCAGATCGTGCACAAATGGATCAACGTCGCGCCAATTGGATGGCGGGCTGGCTTTTGACTGTGGCTGGCATGGTGTTGGTGATGGTGGCCCTTGGCGGGCTCACGCGATTGACACATTCGGGCTTGTCTATGGTGGAATGGAAGGTCTTTACAGGTTGGATACCACCCCTGAACGAACAAGACTGGGCAATCTTGTTTGAAAAATATCGTCAATTCCCAGAATTCATGAAAGTCAACGCCGATATGACGGTGGAAGGCTTTAAAGGTATTTTTTGGCTGGAATTCATTCACCGGGTATGGGGCCGCTTGATCGGCTTGGTGTTCTTCATACCGTTTGCGACGTTTTTGGTGATGCGTTGGGTTCGCGTGTCCGAAGGTTTGTTCTGGAAGTTTTTGGGCTTGTTGGTCCTCGGCGCCAGTCAAGGTGTTATGGGCTGGTTCATGGTTATGAGCGGCCTAGTTGATCGTCCGGATGTTAGTCAATACCGTTTGACGGCACACTTTGGTTTGGCCGTGGTCATCATCGGCGCCCTAATCTGGGTGGCGATGAGCTTGTTGAAACCCAAACCCTATGATGAACATCATCAAGATTCTGCAAGTTTAAACCGTTGGGCGTTTTGGTTGATGGTGCTGATTTTTGTGACGGCGATGTCAGGCGGCTTTGTAGCTGGGTTGGATGCAGGCTTTGCCTACAACACTTTCCCGTTAATGGACGGTGAGATCATCCCCGGCGGATTGTTCGATTATAGTCCCGTTTGGTTGGCCCCGTTTGAAGACATCACCACAGTGCAGTTTGATCATCGCACTTTGGCGGAACTCACAATTGTATTGATATTGGTATTTTGGATGAAATCAGTGGACAAGCACTTAGCACCACGCACCCGCCGTGCTATCCAAATCTTTGGCTTAATGGCATTGCTGCAGGTGAGCCTTGGTATTTCGACCTTGTTATTGGTCGTGCCGATTGCGCTGGCTAGCTTGCATCAGCTGGGAGCCGTTGTTTTGTTTTCATTGAGTTTGTGGGTGGTGCATGAACTGCGCATGCCCCAAAATATTCATGGGACCATGCACAGTTCATAACATCACAACTGGTTAGACTTTGTTCAAGCCCTGCAAGAAGTCTTGCACCTGATGGCTGAGCTTTTCTGATTCGCCACTCAGCGTATTCACGGCAGTGAGCACCATTTCTGCAGCTTGGCCGGTATCGCCAGCGGCAACGTTGACGCCTTCAATGTTTTGCGTCACTTCGCTGGTACCTGCTGAGGCTTGCTCTACATTGCGGGCAATTTCTTGTGTTGCAGCACCTTGTTCTTCAACGGCGGCTGCAATGGCAGAGGCAATCTCGTTCAGCTCGTTGATAACACCACCTATAGAACCGATGGCATGAACAGCGTCTTGGGTGGCCCCTTGGATGCCGCCGATCTGATTGGAAATTTCTTCGGTTGCTTTCGCCGTTTGATTGGCAAGGTTTTTCACTTCTGAGGCTACAACGGCAAAGCCTTTACCGGCTTCGCCAGCGCGTGCAGCCTCAATGGTGGCGTTCAAGGCCAGCAGATTGGTTTGGTCGGCAATGTCCGTAATTAATGCGACAACCTCACCAATTTTGTTGGCCGCTTCGGCCAGGCCTTGGACTTTATCATTCGCACCATCAACTTCGACCACGGCTGTTCCGGCAATCTGGGTTGATTGTGAAACTTGGCGAGAGATTTCAGAAATTGAACTGGTCAGTTCTTCCGCCGCAGAAGCCACCGTTTGAACGTTGGTCGAAGCTTCCTCAGCCGCAGCGGCAACCACGGTGGATTGCTTGGAAGTTTCCTCTGCTGTAGCAGCCATGCTTTCCGCGGTGGACTGCATGGAATTCGATGCTTGGTTCACTTGGGTCAGAACACTGGTTACGTTGGTTTCGAAGTTATGAGCCAGATTTTCCATGGCAATGCGTTTTTGCTCTTTAATCTCGTTTTCTTTTTCTTGAGCAGCCGCCATTTCAAGATTGTTGATCATATTCTCTTTGAACACTTCAACGGCTTGGCTCATGGAACCAATTTCGTCGCCACGGTCGGTGCCAGAAACATGAACAGTCGTATCCCCATTGGCCAAAGTCCCCATGACCTCGGTGAGGCTCAAGACCGGGCGGGTTATGCCTTTGACGATGACGGTAACCAAAACAGTTGTAACCACCAAAAGAACACCTGTCGCGATCAAGAACAGGAAGAATGAGACACGGGCATCGCTTTGGATGGCTGCTGTTTGTTGTTTCAGTTCGTCAGAGATGACGTCTTCAACTTTTTTTAGTTTATCGATTTTGCTGGTGATGGTTTTGAACCAATAGGGGCCCTCAACGCCCTCTGTAGAGCCTGTATACTGACTATCAACCGCAATTTTGCGCATGCGGTTTACTTCATCAACATCCTTGCCTTGAACGGTAGTTGTCAGAGCTTCGCGTTGTATATCCGTACCGTAAATATTAAATTGAGACAGCAATACGTTTTGTTCAGCAATCAGTTCGATTAGACGGCGATAAATATTGGGCGCAAATTTACCTGCACCAAAGCCTGCACCACCCATTGCACGTTCTTGACCTGCACGTTCTTTGGCTTGCAAGAAACTGGTGTAGGCGGTGATGGTTTTGGTGACGTGAGCATTGGTACTGATCACGGCCATCTGTTCAACGATAGATAGGATCTTGGCGATGGTACCTGTGTAGTACTTGGCCATTTGCGGAACGGTTAGTTTTAGGCTTTTAATTCCAGAACGCTTGCTTTCAAGTTCATCAAGCGCCGTGAGCGCTGTTTCAACTTTGCTATTTAGTTCAGAACCAAATCCTTTTGCATCAAACGTACGGAGTGCTGAACTGAGTGTGTCCATTGCCGTATTGGTGTCTGTATGCTGTACAGGAAGTTGATCGGCGAATTTTTTACCCTTGGAACCAATAAACACTGCAGATGTGCCACGTTCTTTTTGTAACTCGTGAACGACACCACTGAAAGCGGGAGCAATGTCAGCTAATTCTTGTAGTGACTCCATTTCGGAAAACACTAAGTGTTTTTCCCAAATCGAAGAGGCTGAAAAAAATAATAGCCCGACAATTGGCAGCAAAAGAGCCAATATAATACGAGACCCAATTTTCATATTTGCTAACACGGTATATCTCCAGCTGAATATTCAGCTTTCCTAATATTGATCGCACACTATGACAGTGAGTCACAATGCACGCTTTGATTTAGACCAAGATGAAATTGTTATGAGAATACTTATTGTTAAGTGCCCGTCTATGTTCACCCAGGTTTCTAAGTTGCCACTTAATACAATGCAATTTTGACAGGACAACAAGAAACACCCCTACTCAAGATAGGGTAATATTGTTAACAACTTCTATACTACAAATTACGTAAATGTTACGAATTGTGCTGGGGACTAGGGATGGTAACAAACTGCGTTGATTATTTAATTCGTATGGAAAACACGAAGAACGCCTTGTGAATGTTGAATGAATTCCGATAGAATGCAAATCAGGTTTACGAATCGCTTTTCGTTTACCTATATAAAATAAGGCCTGATGTCATTGGGGATATCTAGTGTCGGCCTGCTTTTGAGGTGATAACGTCAGTTAAGGGAAGAGCTTGATGAGCGACCACAAAAAATTTCGTTTGGTAACGCGCAGTGACTTTGATGGTTTGGTCTGTGCTGTATTGCTCAAAGAAATGGATCTGATCGACGATATTAAGTTCGTTCATCCCAAAGACATGCAGGATGGCACCATCCTTATTTCTGAAAATGATATCACCACCAACTTACCGTATGTTCCAGGCGTCCATATTGCGTTTGATCACCACGCCAGTGAGATGATCCGCTTGGAGGACAATCCGCCCAACCACGTCATTGATCCGGAAGCCCCGTCAGCGGCACGTGTGGTTTATGATTATTATGGCGGTAAAGTTGAATTCAAACATATCTCAACGGAAATGATGGACGCTGTTGATAAAGCAGACAGTGCTCAATTTTCTGAAGATGAAATTCTCAATCCCGAAGGTTGGGTGTTGTTGAACTACATTATGGATTCGCGTACTGGCTTGGGGCGTTTTAAAGATTTTCGAATTTCCAACTACCAATTAATGATGGAATTGATCGATTATTGCCGCGATCACACCATCGAGGAAATTTTGCAGTTGCCGGACGTAAAAGAGCGGACCGACCTTTATATGGAACATGCCGTAAAGGCAAAAGAACAGATTGAGCGTTGCTCGACGGTGCATGATAATCTGTTGGTATTGGATTTACGCGAGGAAGAAACCATCTTTGCGACCAACCGTTTTATGATTTATGCCATGTATCCCGATACCAATATTTCGATCCATGCAATATGGGGATTGAATAAGCTCAACACTGTGTTTGCGGTGGGAAAATCAATCCTCAATCGTAGTTCCAATACCAACATTGGCGAACTGATGCTGAAATATGGCGGCGGTGGCCATGAAAATGCCGGTACATGTCAGATCGACAATGACGAATCAGCGCGTGTTCAGGGCGAATTGATCACCCAGATCACTGCCGACGGATGAACCGAGTAACCCAGTTAACAGCCTTCGTCTTTGGCGGGGCATTGGCTTTTGGCCTGTTGCAAACCCTCAGTGCTTGCTCTGAAGGGCGTGTTGCCATTGACCAGGTGGTGCGTGTTTTTGGGTCAATGTCGAGTCTTGATCCAGCCAGTGAAAAGCAGCTGGAGCGTGTCTACGTTGCTTTCGATACCTACACCAACAATCCTAACAATCTACGTCAACGCAATCATTTCCGTGATGCCTTTAGTCATGTGCGGGCCAATTATGTTGTCGAGACGGATGGCGCTGCATTGATTGATGCAGCGCTGAAGGGCATTGAAGAACAAAATTATAGGCCCGGCAGTGTCGAGCCACGTGAGTTTGTGGAAACGGGATTGGATGCGATGATGGCTTCCTTGGACCCGCATTCGAGTTATCTCAATCCCGAAGAACTGCGCGAAAGTCGGGTTATGACCAGTGGTGAGTTTGGTGGTTTGGGGATTGAGGTCACCATGGAAAAGGGAGCGATTAAGATTGTCTCCCCCATTGAAGGAACGCCTGCTTATCGTGCGGGGCTTCAAGCCGGAGATCGGATTGTCAAACTCGATGGTGATCCCGTAGGTGATATGACTCTCAGCGATGCGGTGAAGTTAATGCGCGGTCGCCCCGGCGATCCAATTGTACTGACGATAGAGCGCAAAAGGGTCGCGGACTTTGACGTTAGAGTTGTTCGGGCAATCATAGAAATTCGTTCTGTGCGTTGGCACATGGAGGGTAATATTGCCTATGTCCGTGTCGCCAGTTTTACTGAAAAGGTTTTTTCAAAACTGGAAAATGCATTTGATGAAATTGAAGCGAAAGGCGGTTCTCAGCTTCAAGGTGTGGTACTTGATTTACGTAACAACCCCGGTGGATTACTGGATCAGTCCTTATATGTTTCTGATAGCTTCCTAGACAAAGGCGTAATTGTGTCTGTCCGTGAACGCAATTCAGAGGATAATCGTACATTTAAGGCTCACCAAGGTGATTTGGCAGATGGTGTGCCCATCGTGGTGCTGATCAATGAGGGTTCGGCTTCTGCTTCAGAAATTGTCGCAAGTGCGTTGAAAGATCATCGCCGTGCGGTGGTCATGGGGCGTCGATCTTTTGGTAAGGGCTCCGTGCAAACCATTCAGCCATTGCCCCTGGAAGGGGCGTTGAAGCTTACGACGGCGCGTTATTATGCGCCTGCTGGATACACCATCCAGGCCCAAGGCGTGTCACCTGACATTGTCCTCAATCGACCTGTTGAGATGGAAGAGCAACATGATAAAGATGATGAGGGCGCACCAATCGTTCGCCGCGAATCAGATTTACCCGGTGCTTTGAATGCAGATTCGAAAGAAGAGAGACCGGCTTTGGCCTCAATTGATCGTGAAGAGTGTCCGAAAGCAGGCAAAGAAGGTAAGGACTTTGAGCTTGGTTGTGCTCTGGCTTATTTGCAGGCGGGCTCTGTTGGAGCGTTTCTCAGCAGTATTGGCACCAAAGTGTCTGTTCAATCCTTAAAATAAATTTTTTATTTTAAATCAATGGATTACAATGAACTCTATATTTTCTTGATGTTTTGGGCATTGTCACAAAACGGCCCGGACCGAGGCGATTTGTTTCCTCAAGGATTATTCATTGATCATGGCGTAACGCCTTTGTTGGCAAGGGTTTTTGATTCGGGTGGCTCGGGAGTGTGTTGCCAAGATCAATAGGTTTTCTTAAATGACCGCAAAATAGCCCATTTATTGACGTTCTGTCTCCCTCGGAGATATCCTCTTTACCTAGAACATCAACACTTTTTCGTTCTTTATTGCTGCTGACCAAACCAGGATCGATGTATCGGTTTCAGTTTTTGGGCGGCATTTCGTGTTTCTTCGGAAGGTTTAAAATCATGGCTACCAATGATTTCAACAATGGTTCACTTACGGGCTCACCACAAGGCGAGGTCATCGCGCTGGAAGCATCGTCCAGCGATACGCTGATTATGCCTGATGGGCTTAATCCTGCGACGGCGGATTACGCTACGGATGGTCCTGACCTGATTTTGACCTGGCCCGATGGTACTGAAGTTGTGGTGAAGGATTTCTTCTCTGTTGATCCACAACCTGATTTGCAATCCGAACAAGGTGCCGAAGTCCCCGCTGATTTGGCGGCTCACTTAGCAGGTTCTCCCACCGCCGGTATGGTAGCCCAGGCTGGTGCGGAAGGCGTTGCTGAGCAACCCATTGGTACGGTCGATAAAGCTGAAGGAACAGTCACTGTAATTCGCGCTGATGGTACGCGCGTTGAATTGCAAGCCGGTGACCCGGTTTATCAAGGTGACATTCTCGAAACCGGTGTCGATGGTGCCATCGGCGTGATTTTGGCGGATGAAACCACGTTCTCCATGGCCGAAGACGGGCGCATGGTGCTGGACGAAATGGTATATGACCCCGGCACCCAAGAAGGTTCTGTATCTATGTCCGTGATGCAAGGTGTGTTCACCTTCGTGTCCGGCCAAGTGGCAAAGACAGACCCCGATGCGATGACGTTGAACACGCCTGTGGCAACCATTGGTATCCGCGGTACCCAGGTGGGCTTGGATATCTCTGACGGCCAAAACCTTGACGTTGTGTTGATGGAAGAAGCTGACGGTTTCGTTGGTGAAGTTGTGGTTATGAACAACTCCGGCGTAACTGTGTTGAACGGTGCCAATGAATTCACTGCGGTGGGCAGCTTATTTGCCGCACCGACGGAATCCATCGTTATTGAAACGCAGGAGATGATTAATTCTTTCTCTAGTGCTCTGCGTCACTTGCCGCTGCGTCATGACAACGTTAATGACTTTGGCTTGCAGGGGAATACCAAACAAGACGAACAAGATTTTAATAACTTTGATACCGCTGCTGGTGGTGATGGTGGTGGGAGTGACGAAGGCCTAGCGGACTTTGACAAAGCCAGCGATGATGACGCCTCAACTGAAGTCGTAGAAGAAATTGATGCGGGCGGTTTGGCCGACTTTGATGTTGTTGGTGATACTGACTTAGATGAATTCGAAACCGCTGCTGGTGGTGAGCTTGTGAGCGAAAATATTGATGATTTTCCAAGTGTTACGGATATTATCGATGAAGTTGCTGAGACATATGTAATAGAGGTTGCGCAGTCAAGTTCAACTGGTGGTGGTGATGATGATCCTGAACCTGATGATAAGCCTGAAGATAATACACCCGAACCAGATGTAGCCACGGCCCCAACCGTTTCCATCAGCGGTCAAGGTACCGAAGATGGTGATGTTGCCATCAATATTTCGGTCACCGCAACGGGCGGTGACTCGATTGACAGTGTCGTGATTAGTGGCGTTCCTGAAGGCGCAAGCTTAAGTGCAGGTACGGATAATGGTAACGGTTCTTGGACATTGTCTGAAGCTCAGTTGACCGGTCTCACCATGACGCCTCCCACGGATTATGCGGGTGAGTTTACATTGTCTGTTACCGCGACGGCTGTTGATGGCTCTGCGAGTGCGACTTCTGTTCCTGTCACGGGTGTTGTCACGGTTAATCCAGATGCGGATGCGCCGACGTTGACAGTTACGGCAGGCACAGCCCTTGAAGACAATCCGATCACTCTGAACATCACTGCAGGCACGGGTGAGCAAGCAAAAGTCGATGAGGGCGTCACGGATAAAAATGATGGTTCTGAAGTCGTCACGTCCGTAACGATCTCGGGCATTCCTGGTGATGCAAGCTTGTCCGTTGATGATGTCACCATTTCGGCTGGATCTGATAATGTGACTGTTGGTGCGGATGGTAAATGGTCAATCACGTTAACGCCTGATCAGTTAAGCGATCTTGAACTGAGTCCTGCAGCCGGCTTCAGTGGTGCCATTGAGTTGGATGTTGTTACTCTCGTTACGGATAGTGCATCGGGTCTGCCATCTGACACGGCGACAGCTTCGCAAAACTTGGTGATCAATGTTTCTCCGGAAGCTGGAGCCCCAACGGTTTCGATCACGGGTTCCGGCAACGAAGATGGCACGGTGAACTTGACCGTTGGCGCGCAAACCACGGATGCGAGTGATGCGATCACCAAAGTGACGATCACGGACGTTCCGGATGGCGCAACCCTGTCCATGGGTGAGCAACAGCTTGATGAAAATGATGAGCCGACGGGTGAGTGGATCATTAAAGGCGACGATCTGGACGCTCTGCAGGACGGTACATTAACGCTGACGATGACGCCGCCTTTGGATTACTCCGGCACGTTTGATCTTGGCATTTCTGCGACGGCGACGGACGGCACGGCTTCGACCACCAGTGACGCAGTGACGGGTTCGGTGTCTGTGTCACCGGATGCGGACATGCCGACGTTGACGGCGCAAGCGGCTTCGGGTGATGAAGACAGCTTGATTACGTTGAACATTGCAACGGCGGAAACGGA
>JAPHSY010000005.1 GCA_026196495.1 Magnetovibrio sp. | reverse complement strand
GTGCGGATGTCGACGTTGAGGCGAATGTTGGGGCGATCAAAGCCGGATACAAATGTGCGCCCTTGGCCGCTGAATAGCTTTTCAGCAATATCTTGTTGAGTGGCGGTGTCGGCTGTGGCGGTCAGTGCCGCGATGGGCACATCCGGGAAGTGATGTTGTAGATTTGACAGTGCTTCGTATTCGGGACGGAACGAAGGCCCCCAACGCGACATGCAGTGGGCTTCATCAATGGCAATCAGACTGATGGACAGGCGCGATAATGCCGCCAACATGCGATCTGTCATCAACCGTTCCGGCGCTAAATATAGCAACCGGGTTTCCCCGGCAGAGACCCGCCGCCAAGCTTCGACATTGATGTTGCGTTCACGTGCTGAGTTGATGGTTTCAGCGGCGACACCGGCGAGTTTGAGTGCCGCAACCTGATCTTCCATCAATGCCACCAATGGTGAAACCACGATGGTCAGGCCGCTTTTCATCAATGCAGGGATTTGGAAGCACAGCGATTTGCCCGACCCGGTGGGCATGACGGCCAAAGCATGCTGACCCAACAATAAAGTTTCGACCACTTCGGCTTGGCCGGGGCGGAATTTGTCGTAACCAAAAACATCTTTGAGAATCTGAAGCGGCATAAGCGTGACTATAGCGAAAGTGTTTCACATTGAAATGTTTTGATATGGAAAGAGCCTCATCAAATATGATTGATGAGGCTCCTGATCTATAGTTTTTCAAATTGTTTAGTTGCCAAATGTGCCGCCAACATATTCACACATGATCTTCGTCATCTTGTTTTCGTACGTACTGCTATCATCCATGGTGCAAGTGCGCATATCCATATTGTTGGGATTATTCATGCTTGGCTTTACCCATGACGATATCAGATTTTGGTAAACGATTTTTTGTTGGATCGCTTTGATATTTACGCCAATTTTTTGTTCCGCAAGCAAATTCACCTGTAATTGTGTGAAAATAGACGTTACCGCGAACAACTCGACCATGTAGCCCGGGTGTGCTGACGTCGGCAGCTTTCCAGCCATTGGGGCGATCCGTGATTGAATAGACGTAGATATTTTCAGGTCTAATTTTCTCTTTATCGATATTGTTTGAAGATTCGATAATGCAATATGTGGCTGTAACAGCTTTGGCAAGTTCTGCTTCAGGTGTGCTTAAACTTCCTGTTGTTTGGCACCCGGCAACAAACAAAGCTGCACAAGCAATAGAGTATTTAATTAGTGACATAGAGCCCCCTCCATCATGGTCTAATTTTGTTCGGCCAATGACTGTATTAGCGAGATAAATCCAGAAAATATCAAGCTATTATTGAGAGTAGAGATTTTTCCCCATGACTTCGCTGTATAGCAACCTTGCTACAGCATTGCTTCGATCATGGATTGCCATTGCGATATGCGCTATCATATTGGAATACAATATCTAATCACGCGTAAATGGAGATGGCGATATGGACAAGCAAGACTTAGAAGTACTGGCCTCGGAAGTCCTTGAGCAAATGGAATCTGGGGAGTTGGAACGCCACGAAATCCATGAACGCTTACGCCAAACCTTGGACCAAATGCGCGCTTTTGGTATGCCTTTACCGGACGATTTGGTCGCGTTGGAACAAGAATTGTCTGGTGAGTTTTTGGATGAAGCCCAAGCACCGGAAGTGGAAAAATAATTCAAATCGGCCACTTGACTTTGGTCAATATTGAACGTATCTCGTTTGTAAATAAGAAAACTGGAATATATGTAAACTTGCATATGGGAATGAAGGCTCAGTGGGTCTTTAGATCGCTTCAGTTTTAATGGCTATTTATGGGATGAGAAAAATGAAAAGAGTCGTCTTTCACACAGTGTTTTCCGTACCGTTCGCTGTCATCGCTGGCGCAACCATTTTTGTGGGCGCTGTTGTTGCCATTTCCGGCTATGGCATTTTCCAATAATGCTTTGATTTTAGGACTGGTTGTTCGCGACAAAACTGACGTTGCGGATATGCACTGACAAACAAAAAGGCTTAGGTGCTGAATGTGCATCTAAGCCTTTTTGTTTTTTAGCTTTTCTCGATCCACACCACGGTTGTGGCGTTGTTCTTGCCGATTTGTCGCTATGCTGTTAGTTTTCCTGCCTTTGTGGCTCCCGCTTGTGGGGGTGGTGTCGTGACAACTCATCCGGGGGCGGACTTGAAACACTCATTTTGCAAGAACTTGAAAGTACAGTTCCTATCATTGGGGCTGTTTTTCTATGCAGGTGTGGCTTTTGCTCAGGGGGCGCAACTCCCGGCTGACGGTGGGTCACAGTTTTGGCAGTTGGTCCGTGCGCAGGACCCGTATTTTAACAAAAGCGGCAGCATCTTGCCCCAACGTTATACGCGCGCACAGGCCCCTGCGGTGCGTCCGGCTCCTGGGCAGCCGACGTATAAACAACAGCCCATGCCCTACATGCAGCTTTCACAAGATGCATCTCAACCCTTATCACAGTTCCCATCACACTATTCATCGGCTTCGACACAGGCTCAGGCCGCCAATGATGACGCACTGTGGGGCTATATCTCCGAACTGCGCTTTGGACTGCTGAGCCACGATGTGCGCTTCCCCAGCCGTCATGAATTTCACGCACCCAACCCTTTCGAAAACCGCTATGAAAGCGGCATCAACCTCAACCCAGAGGTGGTGTTTACATCGCCTGAATGGCTCGATTGGTTTTGGGAACCGCGCCCGCATGTTGGCGTATCGGTGAATACCTCTGGTGATACCAGCAGCATCTACACCGGGATCGGCTGGGATACGGCTTGGGATAATGGTATTTTCCTCGACGGTTTCTGGGGGCTTGCTGCCCATGATGGTGAAAAGCGCGAAGGCAATGACAAAGGCAAGATCGAGTTCGGCTCGACAGTCCTGTTCCGCCTTGGCGGTGAAGTGGGCTGGCGTTGGGACGACAATCATGGTGTTGGGGTGCTGTGGGAACACATGTCCAATGGCGGCATGTTTTCCAGCAAGAACCAAGGCATCGACAGCCTAGGCCTGCGCTACAGCTATCGGTTTGACGCACCGAACTAAGTTCTGAATATTTCCGACAATAAAAAACGCCCCAGCCGTGATCGGCCAGGGCGCTTGAATAATGGTGCCGCCAGCAGGAGTTGAACCCGCGACCCCCTGATTACAAATCAGGTGCTCTACCAACTGAGCTATAGCGGCATAAAAGCAGTTTGTGGGGGATCATATAACCTCCCTTGCGCTTTACGGCAACCCATCAAACATGGCTAAATGCATCTATCTTGACTGAAAGGTGCCGCCATGACCGTTTCCGCTCTATTTTCCAATGTTGAAGCCTGTGTATTTGACGCCTACGGCACGCTTTTGGACGTCAATGCGGCGGCGGAGCGTTGCCGGGATGACCTGGGCGACAGCGCTGGCCCCCTGGCCGAGCTTTGGCGGGCCAAGCAACTGCAATACACCTGGTTGTCGAGCCTGATGGGCAAACACAGGGATTTCTATGACATCACCGCACGTGGGCTGGATTACGCCATGGAAAGCCTAGGCCTCAATGACGCAGCACTACGCACCAAACTAATGGAATTGTACGAGGTTTTAGATGCGTACCCAGAAGTTCTGGACATGCTCAGTGCGCTCAAAGGGGCGGGGATGAAAACCGCAATTTTGTCCAACGGCACACCAGGAATGCTGAACACAGCGGTGGAGGCCGCTGGAATTGGGGCCAATTTGGACAAAGTGATCTCGATCGAGGATGCAGGCATCTACAAACCCGCCCCCAGCGTCTACCAACTGGCGGTGGATCAGTTGGGCGTGGCGGCAGAGAATGTCTGTTTTGTGTCGTCCAATGGCTGGGACGCCACAGGAGCCGCCGCCTTTGGCTTCCAAGTCGCCTGGGTCAATCGGGCGGGGTTGGTGCAAGAAAAGCTCGATTTCCCGCCGAAGACTGAGTTGAAGGACTTAACGGGGTTGGCACAACTCGTCATCACCTAACCACTCTGTCATTGTCATTCCCACGTAGGCGGGAATCCAGCATGCAGTTCTGTTCCCTCAGACACCCATAGGATTCCGCCTTAGCGGGAGTGGTAGTAGCTTTTGATAAGTTTCACAGTGGTTGATTGCAAGGTGATGCATTTAACTTAAAATAGCATTTCATCTTGAGCACGTGAGGTTCCCAATGGCTGATGGTAGCAAACCACCCAAGAAGTTGGAAAAAGAAGAGGCCCTCAAACTTGCCCATCAAGGCAATGAGACCTGGAATGCTTGGGCGGAAGAGCACCCTGGGTGGGAGGTGGATTTTTCAGGCTATGATTTTAGTGGTAAAGAGCAGGTACTTTTTGGGTGTCATTTTCCAGGTCTTGTTCGTTTTACTGGCTGCACCTTTAATGCAATTCCATTTAAACATGACTGTTTTTCAGGGGGGGTAGATTTTAGTTCTGCAAGTTTTGATGGTGAAGACTTGGCTTTTCATTACATTGAATTTAGAGGCAAAGTTAACTTTATGGAGGCAAGTTTTAGTGGCGGCGTTTACTTCTATCGTTGCCAATTTGAGGGGGCAGCCTATTTTCCAATGTGCCATTTTCAACGTGGGGGGTGTTTTTTTTCAGATGTAGAATTTAAAGGAGGAATTGCGAATTTTCGCGCCTCTCATTTTGATGAGCCTTTGTGGTTTTCACGGACTTCTTTTTCTCATGGAGCTGATTTCTCAAGAATAACGAGTGATGATTCTATTTATTTAGAATCGTGCGAATTTTCGCGTGTGCCCGACTTTCGATACAGCGGGTTCAAGCGTCATTTTCCTTTGTCAGGGATGCGAATTGATTATGCTGTAAGTTCAGACATTGTGGATTTTGCAGGTGTTCGGTTTGATAAAGCAAAGACACACGAAGATGCTGACAAGTTTCGGAGATTAAAAGAGCTCGCAATTCAGGCAAAAGATCATGAGAAAGAGCAGGACTTCTTTGCAAAAGAGCTGATGGCTAAGCGTTTTTATGAAACCAAAGGCTTAGCTTTAGTCTGGAGCTATCTCTACGAATGGTTCAGTGATTTTGGGCGGAGTACATGGCGGCCCTTATCAGCGTTGCTAGGTACTTGGTTTATATTTGGACTTTGTTACTGGTGGTCAGCGCAGTGGTCAGCTGTCGGGCCATTAAAATCAGTTGGTGATGGCATGAAAATGTCTGCCTCGGTCCTCGTTCCCTTCGTAGCTACCGCTCGGACCAGTTATGCAGAGGCTAAGTTGGCGCTGTTTGGCAAGACAACAGGCTTTTTGTTGGACTTCTTTGTCATCTTTGAGGGCATTCTTGGCCTCGCCTTCGCCTTTTTAATTGGCTTGGCCCTACGCAACCGTTTCCGAATTTAAGAATTCGACTGATGAAACTGATACAGCGCAATACTGGCTGCATTGGCGAGGTTGAGGCTTTCCACCGCATCACCAATGGGAATTTTCACCAAGGTGTCGCAGTTTTCCCGTGTTAAGCGGCGCATTCCGGCGCCTTCGGCACCCAAAACAATGGCATTGCGCCCCCTGAGGGTCTTTTGGGACAAAACCTCATCCGTATGGCCGTCAAAGCCAACACACCAAAATTCTGATGCTTTGAGCAGGTCCATGGCACGTGAAATGTTGGTTACTTTGACGTAAGGCAGGCGTTCCACCGCGCCGGAAGCGGCTTTGGCCATTGAACCGGTGATATCCGGGGCGTGTTTGTCTTGCACAACGACGCCCAAGGCGCCCAAAGCGGCGGCTGTGCGCATCACCGCGCCGATGTTGCGCGGGTCGGACGCTTGATCCAGGATCACGATGGCGGCGCTGGGCATATCCCCAGCCGCTTCGATCAAATCTTCGATGACCGGATGGGGCAGGGGGCGGGTTTCGATGGCGATGCCTTGGTGGACCGCATCGCGGGGCACCAATTCGTCAATTTCGCGCCGATCTCGCCACTCAATTTGCGGGCGTTCGATCAGGCAGGTCTCATAAACGCTGTTGGCGGCTTCGACGATGGGAACTTCCAAGTCTTCGGCACTTTGGCTCGCCACCACAATGCGTGAGATGTCACGTTCAGGATTTGCAATGGCGGCCATGCAGGCGTGCACGCCGTAAAGCCAGTTACCGCCTGTTTTTTGTAATCTTTTTGCAGACTCGCGACCGCCTTCGCTGTGCGCGCTGTCTTGCTTACCCCGCCCGGAGCGGTGATGTTTTTTTCGCTTTGCCATGGGGCGCTTTTTACACCCCGAAAGGCGTTTTGTCTTGGACCTTTTTTCGCCCGGGAAACAAAGGTTTTGCAGGGTGGGGCCAAAGGGGGCGTAGAGG
>JAPHSY010000015.1 GCA_026196495.1 Magnetovibrio sp. | reverse complement strand
TGATGATTTCGGTGATGCTGGTGATTCGTGAAATTACATGCCAACCGCCAATGCCGGGCAACATGGATTGGCGTTCCACATACATTTGTGACGTTAAGATTGCGCCCAGAACCAAGAAACCGAGCAATAAGATGGCTAAGGTACGTCCAAGTATGGATTGTGGGATGAGTTTCATGTCACCCCCCCGACTTTAACTTTGGGGGAGAATATATAACCACCTCCGCGCACGGTTATGATCATGGTTGGCGTTTTAACGTTGGGTTCAATTTTTTTGCGCAGTCGACCGACCTGTACATCAATGGCACGGTCAAAGGGTTGTGCATCCCGTCCCCGGGCCATATCCAAAAGTTGATCCCGGTTTAGTACACGGCCGGGGTGGGTCACGAACACTTCCAGCAATTCAAACTCGCCACCACTCAGAGACACTGTTTTTCCTGTTGGGTCTGTTAGCTCTCGACTGTGGAGATCTAAACACCAATCGGCAAAATATACGGTGCCATCGCTGTTTTCATTTGTTTGTGCGTGGGGCGTATCAATACGGCGCAGTACGGCTTTGATCCGTGCCAGCAATTCACGGGGATTGAACGGTTTGGCCAGATAGTCATCGGCACCCATTTCCAAGCCAACTATACGGTCGGTTTCTTCACCCATGGCGGTGAGCATGATGATGGGAACAGCTGATTTATTGGCGCGCAGATTGCGGGTCAGTGTCAACCCATCGTCGCCGGGCATCATCACATCAAGGACGATAAGATCAATGGCGTTGGCCCCCAAAATGGCATGCATTTCTTGGCCATCGGCTGCGGTACTGACGCGGAGTTCATGTTTGACCAAAAATCGGGCTAACAGATCGCGGATTTCCCGGTCATCATCAACCACCAAAATGTGAGCTTTGCGTTTCATAAGGATCACTATAGCGCGTTGTTTTTCAGGCGTTGAGTAGAACTTCGTAACCGAATGTAACAGGCCAGCAGAAAGTTACGCACTGTTACACTTCTCCCCCTGTTTCGACATATACCCGTTACACAGCAGTGGTGGAATACATGTATCGGACGAACACATTTCGTCGCCCTGTATTCTTCTTTTGTTGGAGTAAATATCATGAAACGCAAAACTATCATCATCGCTGCCACGGCATTGGGGCTCACGGCATTGGCCACAACGGTCACATTGGCCCACGGTCGTGGTATGCACATGGGTATGGGTTATGGACCCGGTGCCATGCAAGATTCTGGAATGATGTCAGGTTATGGTTTTGGCAAGCATTTTGGAAAAGGTAATTGCCAAAGCAACCAAGTACTCGAAACTCCCCTGACCACAGATGATGTTCGTGCTCAGTTGGAACAAAAGCTTAAGTGGCGCGGCAATGATCGGTTGAAAGTTGGTGATGTCAAAGAAATTGATGACAAAACCATTATTGCTGAAATCGTTACAGTTGACGATTCCTTAGTACGTAAAATCCAAATCGATAAAGCCACAGGGCGTCGCTCACCTGTGAATTAATCAACACATTCTTTCCATCAAAAGGCTCCCATGTGGGGGCCTTTTGTCATGGTCAATATAATATATAGAGAGCTGTTCGTATTGTGGTGGTGTCGATTTTTCTACGAAGCTGTAGTCGACAATACCAATTCCATAATTCGCTGTCAGGCCATCAGATGAGCACGGAAAAAACAGGCCGCAGGTGTGCTTGTAGGTAATATCTCGACTTGGCTGTTCATGATGAACGCAGCTTGAAACGTAGAATGGTGTGAAGTTCTGGTACATGGCATGGCAGAATTCAATCAGCTTATCTTTGGTTTTGATACCTGTGTAGGCGTCTTCCAGATAGTTCCCTTGAAGAACATGACCAAAGTTTTCATCTATGGCGGTGCCGCTATAATTGATCAGTATTCCGTTATCAATGCCGTCTCTGTAATCAATGACAACCACTTGATGGAGCAATTGATAAATCTGCATCAAATCCATTTTCTTATAGTCAAGCATTCCATTCATTTGCGTTTGTGAGGTAATGAAATTGCAAAACTCTAAAATGGTATCTCGATCTGTAAGGGCACTTATGCGTTCGTTTAGATTCATATCATTGGTATTTCATCTTTCTGCCCACAAATTGGTGAGGGCGGCTGCGCACATCCGTGTATGTAACCTAGGTGGTGATAGAACTCGGATAACACAATGATAAAATATAATTTTATATAACGCGTTGAATTATAAATTATTTTCCAGCTGGCATTTGAATTGGCTCAGGTCCAAACAGTGGAATGCGGCCAACCAGGGCTTCCAACATGATCAGTTCTTCATCCATGTGGTTGATCATTTTTTCGGGCTCGATAAACAGGCCGTTATGTGCATTGGGATTGGCGTACAGGTTTTGCGGTTCTTCGTGATGGAAGGTGTTTAATTTTTTGGTCACAGCGGCATTGAGCGTAGATTGAATTTCTGCCTGCCCATAGCAGAGGCACACATAATTCTTTTCTTTCATTACCTCTATATAGATACCCGTGCCGCGAATGCCGATGGTTGCCAATGGCGTAGAGATGCTGGCTTGGGTTTTGCCAAATACCGACATTACGGCACCTGCCAATATTTTAATCCGTTCAGTAATGGTCGTGTTGTGACCTTGTTCAAAGTGTTCGATTTCAAACTCAACTTCGGAATGCTCACGCAGTAAGAAGGCGTGCTCGCCGATGATGATGATGCATTCACTTCCCGCACCTGTGGAACAGATATCGCCTGGGCGCACGACTTGCCCCACTTGTACGGGGGCCTTGTTCAAGCGCACATCCCCAACAACTTTCTGAAAGCCCTGGACGATCGGTTCTGCGGCTTTTGCAGATGCTGCATTTAAAATTGCCAATGCAGCCGAAGACACACATGTCCCCATCAACAAGATACGGATCAGCTCTCTGCGGCTGGGGTGAAACGTAGATAAGTCCATAAAGCCAAGTGTGGGCCATTGCCCATATTTTGGCAACCTAAAGGCACAGCCTTGCAAAGTATCGCAGGCCTCCCAACATAATGAGAGGGGCAAAAGGAAGCCGTTATGCAAAAACTTTTGATCCTTGTTGCGTTTATCTTGTTTCCCGTGGTTTGCAATGTTGCTGGGGCGGATGAGGCATTAGAGCGAGGCATCCCGTCCGTAGAAAAGACTGCGCGCATTGATGCATTGTTTCAGGAACTGAAATTTAGCACCAACGAACAAGATGCGTTTCAGATTGAGCAAAAAATCTGGATTGAGTGGACCTCCCCAGATGATCCGGAATTGGCAAAGTTGATGCAGCAAGCACTGTCCGCACGGCGTGCCTCCGACTTTGATAAGGCGCTACGCATTTTGGACCGTGTGGTTGCAAATTGGAGCGCCTATGCAGAGGGCTGGAATCAACGTGCAACAGTTCACTTTCTTAGAGGTGATTGGGAAAAATCTCTGACAGATATTGCTGAAACCCTATATCGCGAACCTCGCCATTTTGGCTCCTTGGCGGGGCGGGGCGTTATTCATCTACAACAAGGTAGACTTGATTTGGCCGTACAAAGCATCCTTACCGCTATGCACCATCACCCTTATTTGCGTGAGCGAAATCTGATTGCGCATTTGATTGAGGAAGCAAAGTAATCGGTTTATTTCATCTAATATGCCATCAGTAGAATTCGTATTTAGTGACCGAGCTGTTTGCACATTTCCGTGAGAAAGAGCGTGGCTTCTGCACCGGTGATAACCCGGTGATCAAAGGTCAAGGACAGTGGTAAGACTTTGCGGATTTCGGCCAGTCCTGCCACTGCTATGACCTTGTCGCGGATTGCACCGGCCCCGACGATGGAGACTTGTGGCGGTATCACCACCAATGTGGCGAAGCGTCCAGCCCCGAACATGCCGAAATTCGACAAAGTGATGGTTGCACCCTGCATTTCTTCGGGCGGGATATTGCGCTGTTCGACTGCGGCTCTCAATTCGTTCAACCCCAAACGCAAATCATCGGCACTACGTGCACCGATATCACGCATAACTGGAACGAACAGGCCATTGTTTGTGTTGACGGCAAGACCCAAATCGACTTTGTCCAACAGACGCCGTTCCTTATTTACAGAATCATACCATGCATTCATTGACGGAGACGCATGGCACCCTGCGGCGATGGCCTGCATTAGGCGTACACTTATATCAGTATCTTCATCCCAATGTGAGATATCGACTTCGTCATAGACGGAAGCTGGGACGACTTCGGCATGAGATTGGGCCATCTTGTGCGCCATCGTTCGACGAACGCCACGCAAGGGTTCAGCAGGTGGGAGTTCTGAAAAAGCTTTGGCAACCCGTTCTACATCGGCTGCGGTGACGCTGCCGCCGCTTCCGGTTCCTGCAACATCCTCTAAATTAACAGTGAGCTTTTTTGCCAATGCTCGGACAGCAGGGGTCGCTTTGACCCGAGAATGGACGACACCTGAAACTGCCGCTTTCGTTTTGCGGTTGCTATTTTCTTCATTCGGCAAATCCCCGACGACGGCACCGATGTCATCGCGCTGGGCCGTGTCGAAATCGATTAAGGGAGCACCGACCTTGGCGAATTCTCCTGTCCTCACGAATATTTGTGTCACGGTACCAGAAGTGGGTGAGGGGATTTCCACGACGGCTTTATCTGTTTCGACAGATAACAGAGGTTGTTCGATAACAACGTGATCTCCAATCTCCACATGCCAATCAACGATTTCGGCCTCATCCAAACCTTCACCTAAGTCGGGTAAATTGAATGCGTTCATGAGAATGCTACGACCTCGCGGGTCGTCTCCAATATACGGTTGGTCTGTGGCATATAATGCTTTTCCATACGCGCAAGCGGCATGATGACATCGGGTGCAGCAACTCGGCGCACGGGTGAAAGCAACGACATTAAGCCGTGTTCCGCTAAATGAGCGGCAATTTCACTGCTGAACCCAGCCGTCAATGTTGCTTCTTGAACAATGACGCAACGCCCGGTCTTTTCCACCGAACGCAAGATGGTCTCGGCATCGAAAGGTTTAAGTGTCGCAACGTCGATAACCTCGGCTGAAATACCATCCGCAGCCAAAGTTTCTGCTGTTTCCAAAGTCTCTTTGAGCATTGCGCCCCAACTTACCAAGGTCACATCCGTGCCTTCCCGCAGCACAAAGCATGTATCCAGGGGTAATGCCACACCATCATCTTCAACCATTTCTTTGTATGCACGATATGCACGTGTTGGCTCTAAGAACACCACCGGGTCATCATTCCGAATGGCGGCCAGTAACAGCCCATATGCTCGCGCAGGAGATGAGGGGATTACAACACGCAAGCCAGGAATGTGAGCAAACATGGCTTCGGTACTTTCGGAATGATGCTCGGGGGCATGAATGCCACCACCATAGGGCATGCGCATCACCATGGGACATGAAAGACGTCCGCGTGTGCGGTTACGTAAGCGTGAGGCATGGTTTACCAATTGATCTAGACATGAATATCCAAATCCCATGAATTGAATTTCGGCAACGGGCCGCATGCCTTGTGCCGCCATGCCGACGCTCATTCCTGCTATCAGAACTTCAGCCAGGGGTGTGTCCAATACGCGTTTTTCTCCGAAACGTTCTTGAAGGCCGTCGGTCGCTCGGAATACACCGCCATTGAGACCAACATCTTCACCAAGAACCACGACGTTTTCGTCTTCTTCCATAGCACGTGCCAAAGCTTGGGTTACGGCACCGACGAGATTGATTTCCGGCATAACACTCTCCTTCACTTCAGCCAGTTTTTTTGTTTGGCGATCACATCCGGAAGTTCAGCGTAAAGGTTGTCAAACATGGCATGTGATGGTTCGGGTGGTGTGTTGAGATATGCATCCGCAGCGACTTCCACGCGGGCTTTGCAGTCGGCCAGTAGAGCTTCTTCGTCTTCTTTGCCCCACCAGTCCTGGGCATGTAAATAATTGCGCAATCGCACCAGTGGATCTTTTTTCCAATGCTTTCCAACGTCATCGTCGGAACGATATCGCCCAGCATCATCCGCTGTGGTGTGATCGCTTAACCGATATGTTAAGGCTTCGATCAATGCAGGCCCGCGTCCCGCCCTGGCTTGAGCCAATGCTTCATCCATAGCAGCACGAACGGCAATGATGTCGTTACCGTCCACCTGTTCGCCTTCGAAGCCGCCGGCAATGGATTTTTGAGCTAAGGTTTCACAACTGCTTTGTTTGTGGCGTGGTACAGAAATAGCCCAGCCG
>JAPHSY010000027.1 GCA_026196495.1 Magnetovibrio sp. | reverse complement strand
GTGCACCAACTGTGTGCGGGCTTGTCAAACCGTACAGACCAATGCGGTCATCGGCATTGCCGGACGGGGTAAATATGCCCGCATCGTTTTTGATCAAGGCGACAAATTGGATGTCAGCACTTGTGTGGCTTGTGGTGAATGCGTTCAATCTTGCCCAACCGGGGCCTTGATACCCAAAAATTTGAGTGCATCAGATATTCCCACGGATACCATTGAATCACTTTGCCCCTATTGCGGTGTGGGCTGTCAACTTACCTATCATGTGGCTGACGACCATATCGTCTATGCCGATGGTCGCGATGGCCCCGCCAATCAAAATCGTTTATGCGTCAAGGGGCGATTTGGTTTTGATTACACCCACAGCCCGGAACGTCTCACTCGCCCCTTAATCCGCATTGATGGTGTTGAGAAGGATCCTGCCATTCTCGAAGGTGGCGATACCATGGCCCAATTTCGTGAAGCAGATTGGGACGAAGCGTTGGATTATGCGGCTGCGTGCTTGGAAAACACACTCGAAGAATTTGGCCCCAGTGCCCTCGCAGGTTTTGGTTCAGCCAAAGGATCCAACGAAGAAGCCTATCTGTTCCAAAAACTGATCCGCACAGGTTTAAAGACCAACAACGTCGATCACTGCACACGTTTATGCCATGCCTCCTCTGTCGCAGCATTAATGGAAGGCATCGGTTCTGGTGCTGTCACGGCCCCCTTCACCGATGCTGAAGTCGCAGATGTCATTGTCGTAATTGGTTCTCGCCCATCACAAAACCACCCCGTGGCTTCAACCTATATCAAGGCCGCACAACGCAATGGTTCCAAACTCATTGTCATTGACCCCCGTGGGCAAGCCCTTACACGTTACGCAGATCACATGGTGCAATTCACACCGGGTTCTGACGTAGCGTTGCTCAATGCCATGCTCAACGTCATTGTTGTCGAAGATTTAGTGGACCACGATTATGTCGATCGCTTTGTCGAAGGTTTTGACAATTTTTGCAATCACATCCAGGCCTTTACACCAGAACGCATGACTGCCACTTGTGGCATTGACCCTGACACCATCCGCATTTTGGCCCGCACCATTGCGAAAGCCGATCGTACTTTGATTTTTTGGGGCATGGGTATTTCACAACACACCCATGGCACTGATAATGCACGCTGCCTAATCGCCCTTGCATTGTTAACAGGAAACATTGGTCGTGAGGGTTCTGGGTTACATCCTCTGCGCGGTCAAAACAATGTCCAAGGCGCATCAGATGCAGGGCTCATCCCCATGGTATTGCCGGACTACACCCCGGTAACTGATGATGAAGGCCGCACCCGGTTCGAGCAAGCCTGGGACTGCACGTTGGATTCTGAACCTGGCCTAACGGTGGTAGAAATCATGCACGCCGCATTGGCCCAAGATATTCGGGCCATGTACATCCAAGGCGAAAACCCAGCCATGTCCGATCCGGACCTGAACAAAGCCCGAAAAGCGCTGGCGCGATTAGATCATTTGATCGTTCAAGATATCTTCATGACCGAAACGGCCGCATTCGCCGACGTCATTTTGCCTGCCACTACGTTTTATGAAAAAGACGGCAGCTTCACCAACACCAATCGCCAAGTCCAACTGGGGCGTAAAGTTGTTTCTGCACCAGGACAGGCCAAAGAAGATTTGTGGATCATCCAAGAAATTGGTAAACGCTTGGGCCTGAACTGGCATTACCCCACCGCCGCAGATGTATTCAATGAAATGCGCACGGTGATGCCGTCCCATGCGGGAATATCTCATGTCCGATTGGATAGCGAAGGCGTGGTGACCTATCCATGTCTCAGCGATGACGACCCTGGAAAGTCTGTTTTGTTTGGCGATGGTTTCCCGACCCCAACGGGTAAAGCCAAGCTGGTACCTGCTAATGTGCTACCACCCGACGAAGAACCAGATGACGCCTATCCATTTGTTCTGACCACCGGACGAATGTTGGAACATTGGCACACCGGGGCTATGACACGACGCGCCACGGTACTCAACGCGATTGAGCCAGAACCCACCATCGCATTACATCCAAACGAGATTTCCAAGCTGGGCATTGTGGCAGGCGATCATGTCACCATGACCAGCCGACGAGGCACGGTCACCGCACTAACACGATCGGATCGTGATGTCCCTGAAGGCGTGGTGTTCTTGCCATTTGCTTTCCACGAAGCCGCCGCCAATTTACTCACAAATCCGGCACTGGATCCGTTTGGGAAAATTGCAGAACTAAAATACTGCGCTGTAAAGATTGAGCCTACTTAAGAAGCTTCCCAATTTCCTGAGCCTCCTTGGCGATGGATTTGGCAGCCTTGTCCTCCATATCTTGATAGCGCTTGATAACTTCAACCCCAAGGTCCGTGATTGTGGCTCCGCCTCCACCTTTCCCGCCTGTGGACGTCACCACCAAATCATCCGTGAAACAATCGTTCATAGTATCAACCAGCATCCAGGCACGACGATAACTCATCCCCATTTGTTTAGCAGCCTTGGAAATCGAACCACACGATGCAATAGCTTGTAACAAACCCACTTTGCCCGGCCCCAACGCAGTGGAACCTCCAAGCAAAATGCGCACACGCGGGCCTGAAGGATGTTTGTGATTATCGTCTGTCATCAACTACCCACCAGCAACCGGAGGCCAGATGGCTAGGGCTTCACCTTCCGCCATGATACGGGTTTCACGTTCCGTCGGCGCGACATAAACACCATCAATCAACACCAAGTGACAATGTTCTTGGGGCAACTTCAAAGACTTAATGACATCCAGGACCGTTACCCCCTCTTCAACTGTCATAGGCACTTGATTCTTGACGGCCCCATCTGGCAGATACTTATCCAGCGACGCAAACAACTTAATGGTGATCAGCAAGGCGGTGTCCCGTTCTATTTCTGCGTACTATTTTTGAGTACAGGCCACATACGCTTCGGCAATGCGGCTTGGATCTTTTTTCAGTTTATCTTTCCAAGGCCCCAATTTCACCCGACTTTGAATAAGCCCGCGCAACACACCAATTTGGTCTGTCCGGCCCAAGCTCAACGCGCCAACAATGTGGTCGCCATGGAACGCCAACTTGGTATAGCTGTGATGATCGTGATCCATCTTCACAGCCATATCATCTTCGCCCATCCAGTGTCCAAACGACGCCGAGATTAGCCCCAGTGTATCAAGCACGTTCATGATCAAGCTGCCACGATATTTCACGTCGGCACCGTTCATGTTCAAAGCCGCAATGCGGCCGTGTTCGGCAGAGGTTGGCTGCACCGCATGGACTTGGAAGCCTCCTCCAAAATCGGGGCCTTCCGCCACATCTCCAGCGGCATAGACACCTTTGACAGATGTTTCCAATCGGTCATTGACCATCACACCCGTGCCGGTTTGCACACCAGAGCCTTCGAGAAAATCGATATTTGAACGTACACCAACCGACACCACCACCAAATCGGCAGGCAAGTCTCCGGCTTTGTCAGTAGACACCTTCAATGCATCAGAATCTTTAGCAACTGAGGTGACTTTGGTGGATGTCAGCAATTTCACGCCTTGTTTTTCCACCCAAGTTTTCAGCATCTCGCCACCTGTGGTATCCATCATTTTGGAGATCATGCGATCTTCAGCTTCAACCACAGTCAAATTCACACCACGTTCCACCAAGCTTTCCAAAATGATGCAACCGATGAAACCCGCGCCCATCAACACAACGTTGGACCCTTTTTGGGCACGCGCCGCGATGTATTCGGCATCATCCAAAGTCCAGCAGTGATGTACGCCTTCTAAGTCCAAACCTGGGACAGGTGGAGTAATGGGCGTGGCCCCAGTGGCAATAAGCAGCCTATCGTAATCCAACGCTTGGCCGTCTTCCAACGTCACCTTGCCACTATCGGGACTAACCTTTGCAGCACGTCCCTGAATATATTGAATACCCAGGTCATCATAGTGACCATCGGTCTTGCGCAAATAGGTGCCCTGTTCCTCAATCTTTCCCGTAAGGACATAAGGAATGGCCATGCGCGAATATGGGGGCTTATCCTCCCCCCCCACCAAAACCACATTTGCAGATGGATCTGCTTTGCGCAGATTTTCCGCGGCGATCACACCTGCCGGACCTGCGCCCAAAATTACATGTTTCATGCTTTGTCTCCCAAAGAGAACGGCAAAACGCAAAGCCCCGCCCGCCCTTTTTTTGCAGACGGGCGGGGCCGCAATAACGAACTCAAACCAGCCTAGAGAACAAGGCGGTCTAAAGTTTCATTGGTGGGCACACCATCATCGGTCCAGCCGCGAAGTGAATAATACTCCGGCAACATTTTGCCCAGCTCATTGACTTTGCCTTCAGCAGGTCCGGTTTTGGCCGCTTCTTTCAACAACCGTTTGGGCAGAGTGTCATCCTTGCCCGTGAAGCCAGCATCAATATTGAACTTGCGTTCCAAGTTCCATATTCGCTCACCCACTTCCAACAATCGCTCCACAGTCCAATCACCTTCACACGCTGCATCAATTTGTGGTGCAATGTTATCCATGGACCAAGCAAAGGTGGTGAACACGCAAATGCCTGCGCTGTCGACCGCCCCCGTAGCGTCTTGGAAGGCAATAACCAAGCCCGCCTTACCATCTGATGACAACGGATCGGTCTTTTCCGGGATACCCAGAATTTCAGATGCCACCGTATAAGATCGCAAGTGACAGGCCCCGCGGTTGGACGTGGCATAGGTCAAGCCCATACCCTGAATACCGCGAGAATCGTACGCCGGGAATTCTTGACCTTTAACCGACATGGACAAATCTGGATGACCGTATTTTTCGGTCAACAATTTAGACCCCAGACCAATTTCCGCACCGAAACCTTCGCCACGACCCGTTAGCTCAGCTAATGTGGTCAATGCCTCTGCATTGCCCCAAGTGAGATCAATTCCATCCGTTTCTTTGGTGGTGAGAACCCCCATTTCAAACAGTTCCATCGCTGCACCGACGGTGGTACCGAACGAAATTGGATCAAAGCCTTGTTCGTTACAGATGAAGTTGGCAAACGTCAGCGCATCTAGATCGCTCACACCCGTAGCAGCACCCAAAGCCCAAGCAGCTTCGTACTCCAAACCACCAGATGCTTTCTGATATTGTTCACGATCTTTCACGGTATAGTGTTCAGGATCAATGGTCGAAATCCGACCACAGCCAATGGTACACCCAAAGCAAGCCCCATTGCGGGTCAGGTTTGGTTTGCCATCAGAACGGCGCGGCACTGTCATTGCTTCACCAGAAATATCGGAAGCACCATCGAATTGAACGTCTTTGTGATTGTGTGTCGGCAACGCACCTGTTTCATTGATGACGTTCATCAATACTTGGGTGCCCAATGCGGGCAAACCTTCACCCGTCACAGCATTTTCGGCCAATACGGCTTTGCCATCTGCCGCCGCCGCCAAAAAGGCTTCGGGATTGTCAACTTTAACACCCTTAGTGCCGCGAACAGCCACAGCTTTGAGGTTTTTCGACCCCATCACAGTACCAACACCTGAACGTCCAGCGGCACGGTGAAGATCGTTCACCACACAGGCAAACTTAACGCCGTTTTCACCCGACTGACCAATCGATGCAACACGCATTTGTGGGTCTTGGTATTCAGCCTTCAGGCCTTTTTCCGTTTCCCAGACCGTACGACCCCAGTAATCAGATGCATCCACCAACTTGGCAACATCATCTTGGATCAACAGATAAACCGGGTTTGGTGCCTTACCTTCAAAGATGACCATATCCCAGCCTGCAAACTTCAGCTCAGCACCGAAGAATCCGCCGGAATTGGAGCACGCTATAGCCCCCGTAAGAGCACCCTTGGTGATCACCGACCAACGCCCACCTGTGGACGCCGCCGTGCCGGTCAAGGGGCCAGTGGCAATAATCAGCTTGTTATCTGGTGACAACGGATCGACCTTGGGATCAATTTCACTGGCCAGATACTTGGTCGCCAAACCACGTTGACCCAGATATTGGTTTGCCCAATCCATGTTGAGCGGTTCTTCCTGACACGTGCCCTCAGATAAGTTCACGCGGAGGATTCGTTTAGCCCATGACATATCGTATCCTCCCTCTTAAGCGTTGGCCTGTTGGCCTGCGTCGGTTTTCGCAGCCCAGGCTTCCATTTTCGCAAGGCCCGTAGCCCCTGCATCGGTATAAGTGATGGCACCCGTCGGACATGCCTTCGCACATGCCGGATCGCCGCCACACAAATCACATTTGATGACTTTGCCGCTGGCTGGGTTGTAGTTCACCGTGCCAAATGGGCAAGCAATGGTGCAGACCTTACACCCCACGCACAATGCATCAGATACCATCTTTGCACCCGTATCACTGGACACCGAAATGGCGTCAACGGGACATGCCTGCATGCACCAAGCATCATCACATTGGGTACAGGTGTAGGGCACAAAGCGCCCTTCATCGTGGAAATTAAAAACCTTGATCCGAGATTTCGCAGGGTTGGACGCACCCTCGTTTATCATCGAGCAAGCAACTTCACATTGCTCACACCCGGTACACTTACCGGCGTCGAGAACCAGAGCTTTTTCCATGAACACCTCCCTTAGTCAGACTGTTTCGATTTTGACCGCGGAATAACAAAAACACCGCCTCACCCCAAGACCATTGGGCAAGGTTATGGTTTCAATTTATGGTGTTGGGACCGGTCTCAGTTCCAGTGTCCAATACCTCCCGCAATCGCTCATCTCATAAATTCGTAGAGCTTGGCCAATATTGAACTCCCAACGCGGCTATCGGGCAAGTGTCTTTTTGTGCTAGCAACTGAAAAAGTTATAAATCTCAATATATTGCAGCGCAAAATTAGAAAAACCTAACTTACGATACGTTCAGCAGGGAGTCTGACCTTAACGGTGGTTCCGACACCTTTTTCGCTGGTTATTTCCATTGAGCCACCATGCATCTGTACTAAACCTTGGGTTAAAGGCAGGCCAAGCCCGGTACCTTGCATTTCTTTATTGGTGGCACGGTCCACCTGACCAAATTGTTCCATCGATTTGGCAATTTCAGCTTCGGTCATACCAACGCCGGTATCAGAAATGCTAAAAACATGGCCTTTGGTTGGTGTACACGTCACGGTCAAATTAACTTGTCCACCAGAATCGGTAAATTTGATGGCATTGGTGAGCAAATTGATCATAATCTGCTTCATGCGTAGTTCATCTGCTCGGATGCGCGGCAATTCGCATGAGACCGTTGTGTTTAATTGAATTTTACGCTTTGAGGCCAATGGCTTAGCCATGCGCTGACATGACTTAATCAGCTCATCAACGCTAATTTTTTCTTCAAACAGCTCTAGCTTATCGGCCTCCACCGCTGAAAAATCCAAAATGTCGTTGATCAACGCCAACAGATGCTGACCCGATGCAGCGATATCGTCGATATAGCTCGCATATTTGTCATTTCCCAAAGCCCCAAAAACACGCTCTTGAATGGTACTGGAAAATCCAATGATGGCGTTCAAAGGGGTCCGCAATTCATGGCTCATATTACGGAAAAATTGGGTTTTGGTTTCAGCCATAGCCTCAGCCTTATCCCGCGCACCACGAAGCTCAGAAGTTTTCTCATCCACCAACTGTTGTAGATGGTCACGATGACGGCGGAGCTCTTCTTCATTCGCCATTCGTCGTGTAATATCGCGCCAAACCACATGAATAAGTGTCCGGCCTTCATAAGGCACTGCCGTTAATAAGACTTCGACCGGAAAGTCTTCCCCATTGGCACGGGTATGGACCCAGTGAAAACGATTGCTCCCCTCTTCTAAAGCCTTCGCGATCATCTCATTGGCTTTTTCAAAAGACGATTTGCCATCTGGCTGGAATTCTGGGGAGAGCTGGGATGGGTGCGTCGCAAACAACTCTTCACGACTCTTATAGCCCAACATCGCAAGCGTCGCAGCATTACAGTCCACAAACCGATCTCCATCAATGATCAACAGAGCATCGGCGGAATGTTCAAATAGGACTTTATATCTGTCATCTGTGTGGGAGGTCACTTGATCCACGACATAACCTTTTGGGGGCAAAGGCATTTACGCCACAAAATAACGTATTATTACATTTGGTTAAATTATAACCAAGCACTCTAGTATAGTATATCCCTTCTTACGGATACATACGTAAGAACCAAAACAAAAAGGGCCTCCCGAAGGAGGCCCTTTTCATCAATTGCGTTAAAGGTTGCCTAGAATTGCAAAGCCTGGGCACGAACCACTTGTGGCAAGTCGCGCAGTGCGTCCAAAACGTTTTCATCAACGGCTTGGTCAACTTCGACCAAAGCCAAGGCTTCGCCACCTTCGTCAGAGCGACCCAAGTTGAACGTTGCAACATTAATACCTGCATCACCCAAAACGGTACCCAGCCCCCCAATGAACCCCGGTTTGTCTTCATTGGTGAGAAACAGCATGTGTTCACCCATCTTGGCATCCATGGAGATGCCCTTGATGTCGACGAAGCGCGGTTCTTTACCCGCAAACAGCGTACCTTTGACGGTGCGTGTTTGCGCTTCGGTGGTGATGGTGACAGAGATCAGCGTTTGGTATTCTGTCGGACGTTCGTGCAAGACTTCGGTGATATCGATGTCGCGTTCTTTCGCGATCACCGGTGCCGAAACCATGTTCACACCATCAAGCATCGGACTCAACAAACCTTGCAACACCACAGCGGTGATTGGTTTGGTGTTAAGCTCTGCTGCATGGCCTTCATATTCGATTTCGACTTTTTCGATACCCGTCATGGTCACTTGACCGGCAAAGCTGCCCAGCTGTTCAGCCAGCTTCAAGTACGGTGCCAACTTAGGCGCATCTTCGGCAGACACAGACGGCATGTTCAAAGCATTGGTGACAGCGCCTGTGAGCAAATAATCGGAAATCTGCTCCGCAATTTGTACAGCCACGTTGACTTGAGCTTCTGACGTGGATGCACCCAAGTGCGGCGTACAGATCACATCTTCGCGACCGAACAGCGGATTGTCTATTGCGGGTTCTACTTCGAACACATCCAAAGCCGCACCAGCACACTTGCCGCTTTCCAAAGCTTCCAACAAGTCGGCTTCAACAACCAAGCCACCTCGTGCACAGTTAACGATGCGCACACCGTCTTTCATTTTCGCAAATGCGTCTTTGTTGACAATGCCGCGGGTGCTGTCGGTCATCGGGGTGTGAAGTGAGATGAAATCGGCACGGGCAAACAGCTCGTCCAGATCAACCTTTTCAACACCGATGTCTTTGGCACGTTCTGGTGACAGGTACGGATCGTACGCAACCACTTTCATCTTCAAACCGATGGCACGTTCTGCAACACCGGAACCGATATTACCCGCACCGATGAGGCCCAAAGTTTTGCCCATAACTTCAACGCCCATGAAACGGGACTTTTCCCACTTGCTGGCGTGCGTGGAAGCGTTAGCAGCCGGGATTTGGCGCGCCGTTGCCATCATCAAAGTGATGGCATGTTCAGCGGTGGTGATGGCGTTGCCAAAAGGCGTATTCATCACAACGACGCCTTTAGCGGTAGCCGCAGGCTTGTCGATGTTGTCGGTACCGATACCGGCACGACCAATAACTTTGAGATTGGTCGCCGCTTCGATAATTTCAGCCGTAGCTTTGGTGGCAGAACGAATGGCCAAGCCATCATATTCACCGATACAGGCTTTCAGCTCATCAGGCGTCATGCCCGGTTTGTAGTCAACTTCAACGCCACGCTCTTTGAAGATTTCTTCTGCACGCGGGCTCATTTTGTCGGAAATCAGAACTTTAACCATGGGGTCAGTTCCTTTCGTAAATTGATTCTCAAGAAAACAAAGACAGCTTATTTGACTTGGCCATACGCCCAATCAAGCCATGGCAACAACGCTTCGAGATCAGACGTCTCTACCGTTGCACCTGCCCAAATACGCAAGCCCGCCGGAGCATCGCGGTAACCACCGATGTCATAGGCCACGCCTTCGTCGTTCAGCAGCGTCGTCATCAACTTCAACGCGGTGGCTTGGGTCTTCGGATCCTTGGCGGTGAACGCCGGGTCTTTAACCTTCAAGCAAACAGAGGTGTTGGAGCGGATGTTTTTGTCTTCAGCCAAGAAACCAGCCCAGTCGGATTTTTCAACCCAAGCTTCGATCGCGGCCAAGTTGTCATTGGAACGTTTGATCATGCCTTGCAGACCGCCGACTTCTTCAGCCCACTTCAGGCCATCAATGGCATCTTCAACAGCAATCATGGACGGCGTGTTGATGGTTTCACCACGGAAAATGCCTTCGTTCAGCTTGCCAGCTTTGGTCATACGGAAAATCTTCGGCATCGGCCAAGACGGCGTGTACCTTTCCAGGCGTTCAACAGCGCGCGGGCTCAAGATCAGCATGCCGTGAGCAGCTTCGCCACCCATAACTTTTTGCCAAGAGTACGTGACGATATCAAGCTTGTTCCACGGTAAATCCATCGCGAACGCAGCGGATGTGCTGTCAGCAATGGTTAGACCTTCACGGTCATCGGGGATCCAGTCGCCGTTGGGCGTTTTCACACCAGAAGTCGTTCCGTTCCAGGTGAAGATCACATCACGGGAAAAATCAACTGCCCCCAGATCGGGGATTTCACCGTATTCAGCTTCGGTAACTTTAACGTCATCCAGTTTCAATTGCTTGGTCACGTCGGTTGCCCAACCTGCGCCAAAGCTTTCCCAAACCAGCAGTTCAACACCGCGTGCGCCCAAGACGGACCACATGGCCATTTCCACAGCACCCGTGTCGGATGCCGGAACAATACCGATTTTGTAATCGTCCGGAACGCCCAAAATCGCACGGGTGCGATCAATGGCTTCGGCGAGCTTCTTCTTGCCCGGACCGGAACGGTGAGAACGACCCGTCAATGCGCCAGACAAAGCGTCCACGGTCCAACCGGGACGTTTGGCGCAAGGGCCGGATGAAAAATTGGGGTTAGCCGGGCGGATGCTCGGTTTGGTGTTGGTCATAAAAAAATCCCTTCTCAAGGCTCTGACGAAGGGAGATATCTCAAAAATAAGGGGAAATCGGCGCCAAAACTGGGATTACCCCCGTGGTGGCAAACATATTATCCGTCTCAAATTTTAAGCCCTTCGCCTTACGGCAGAAGGGTCGCGACCCGTTGGGAGGTCGTGGCCCACAGTCGGTATACCCGAGTGGGTGGGTGGGGCACAAGAAGAATATAGAGTGCGAAACGTTAAGTAGGAGTTATTACAAATTTGCGTTACCAACCAATACTGTCACTATCCTGGCTGTTGGTGTCCTCTCCATTCCAGTTTTTCAGTTTGGTATACACAAACTATGTAAGGCCAATGCAAACAATCGCTGTGAAGCTTTGCCATGATATATCTACACCACCATGGTGTGAACACGCACCTGAAATACCTGTAGAAGGTGATTTCCAAACATCAGCGCATCTAATATTAGGCAATAAAGAACGTGCTATTACTGTGATAAAAACAAAAAATATAAATGAGGCAGCAATCGGATACTTTGCAAGAAAGCTCATATAAATGCCTTTATTCCAAATGGCGCCCCGGCTCTTGCCGTTCATGTAGCACCCGGACCACCAAAACGCCTACGTCCGTTTCCAGATAATAGACCGTATGACTTTTGTGATCGAAGCTACGCAAACCCAAACGAATATGGTCGTGGGTTCGACCTAGTTTTGGATTATCAGCAAGCATTTCAAAGCACGACATAAAGCTATCCCGATAAGTTACCGCCTGTTTTTCGCCAAAGTGGCGGACGGTGTATCGCGCTATGGCGAGCAAATCACCTTGAGCTGATTGAGAGAGATGGTACTCAGTCACTGACCGCTTCCAGCTTCACCGCTTCAGCCCAGATGTCATCAACAGTTTGATTGCTAATACCGCTTTTCAGGCCTTCATCAATGAGGGCACGCAATTGCGCGTGGGCTTCTTGGTTTTCGCGTTCACGACGCACAAGACTGCGAAAGTATTCACTAACGTTATCATAGTGTTTTTCGGCAATCTCATCTTGGACATAGTCACCGAGATCATCAGACATCGTGATAGAAAACTTAGCCATTGCAGCCTCCTTAAATCAACACAATCCGATTATATCAGATATTATCCGCCAATCAAATGCCGTGAACTCTCATCCCGGTGTTTCTTGAGGTACTTCATAAATGGTGTTCCACCCGTACCCACATGCACCGGATTGTCGCCGTGTTCGGCTTGGCTATAGATATAGCTTGCAGCAAATTCCAAGTGCAGGGCGCGGAACTGGGCGATGTGATTGACACAGGCATTGTAGACACCCCGTAAAACACCTTTACCTTGGGCGGATACGAAGTCCCGCACACTGCCTTGTCGTTCAACGTAATCTAAAAATGCCCGGTGCCCGGTGGGCATATAGTCGCGCATTTCCATCAGGTAGGTCCGCAGTTCATCTTCTTCATGATCAATCCCCAACACGGCATCGAATAGAGGGATGATGGTGCTTTGTGCACCGGTTTCACCGCGGTAAAACTTTGGCTCGTTGTCCACGCCTTGATAAATCAAACCATCGGGTAAAGCGGGGTTGTTTTTCCAACCGTGAATGTAAGGGCGCACCCGTTGGTAATAGATGTAGGGATCACAATGCTCCGTCATGCGCGCCATCGTTTGGCGCATATCATCCAAGGCATGTTCGATAACCTCTAAGCCTTTTAAGACACCATCCGCATCTTCACGTTTAAGTGCCAGCAGCAGTTCTGGAATCTGCACAACAGCAGGGGCCGCTTTGGCTTCGATATCCACATGGATCAAGATGAACCACTCCTCATCCAAACCACCGAGGAAATTCTGGATCAACGCTATATTGCCGACTTCAATGGGACCACTGGGATCCAGCAGTCGCCAGTTGTGCAAAGCATAACTGTCATAGGACAAAACCGGCGGGCGACCCAAGTGATTGGCAAGGGCCACAAACGGACGGGCAATGTTGTGGGGTAACTCCATGGCCGGTTCCCCTGCCCCCCACACATACGCATGCGTTAGGTAGCTATACGCCCGCATCATCACGGCGCGTTGTTCAAGGTCTAAAGTGGGGATCAGTTCTTCAATGGCGAACTCCGGCAGGTCCGCAATGACATCGCGCATTTTGGTATCAAGCAACACCTTGGGCAAATTCAAAGCCATCGCCCCAACGGTGTTGTCAAAGGCGTCAATGCCACAGGTTTTCAAAGGATTCCGCACGGGCAAAAAGCCCCGCTGTAGATCAATAGTGTAGGTGCTGAGGTTCATCCTAAGGACTCCCATCAAACAACATCACACTTTCATATGTGGTGAGCATCTCCATAAAATTCCACTTAAGATTTAGTCTGCTTCCCCAACTCATGTCCCTGCCTCCATTGCAAATCCGTGTATCATTATGCCGTGATGACATACGCTTTTTCATATGCCTTTTGGGCAGACGTATTGGGCCTGCTCCACGCCGCAATTGTTTTGTTCGTGGTGGGGGGACAGGTGTTGATTTTGGCCGGATGGTGGTTGGGTTGGTTGTGGACACGCGGCATCAAGTTTCGCCGCATTCACCTGGGGTTGATTGCCATCATTATGTCGATCGCCGCATTGGGCGAATGGTGTCCACTGACTTTGTGGGAAGCGAAGCTGAGGCGACTGGCTGGTGAACAAGGCTTTGAGCAAGGCTTCATCGCCACATGGTTAGACCGCCTGCTCTATTACCAAGCTCCATTGTGGGTGTTCGTTATGCTCTATGCCGGGTTCACGGCTTTGGTGGTGTGGACGTATTGGAAGTATCCGCCCACTACATCCCGTAATACCAAGGCACGAAGAAACTAAATACGCCCCACAAGATCAAGATCAATGGAATACCCGCGCGGGCAAAATCGATGAAGCGATAATGCCCCGGTGCCATCACCAACAAATTGGTTTGATAGCCGATGGGCGATGCAAACGAACAATTCGCCGCAAACACCACTGCCACGGCAAAGGCCTCAATCGGTGCATTGATGCTGATGGCCAAATCCACCGCAATGGGCGTAAACAACACCGCCATGGCTTTGGAACTGATAACGTTGGTCAGCACCACCATGGTGATAAAAAATACCGACAGCACCATCCACGGCCCTGCACCATCAAACATACCCATCACCAAATCAGCAACAAAATGGGCGCCACCTGTAGCATGCATTGCGGCACCCATGGCCAATGCCGCCGGAATCATGGTGAGGATTTTGGTATCTACGGCCCGGAACGCTTGGCGCACATTTAAAACCCCCAATGCCACCATCGCCGCAGCACCGCTTAAACCCGCAATGACAATCGGGATTGTTCCCGTTGCCGCCAACACCACCACCGATAACAACACTGTACCCGCACGTTTGGCGTGGTGGTGGGCGGGCAGCTCAGACGCCGACCATTCGATCAATAGAACATCTTGGTTGGTGCGCAATGCGTTTACATCTGCAGGGCGACCTTGGACCAGCAACACGTCACCAGCTTGCAGACGAATATCGGTCAGGCGCGTACGGATCATGCGCGAACGACGTTGGACACCCAACACAATGCAATGGGTCTTAAATCGAAACCCGACTTGCGGCAGGGTTTGGCCGATAAGGCGCGACGCAGGCGGTATCATGGCTTCAGCCAGCACCCGTTCACCGCCATGCCATGGCGTACCGGAATCATCCAATTCGCCATCATCATAGTTGCCTTCACTTTCATCCATTTCTTGGAACGTATGTCCACCACGATGCGGAACAGCACCAGCACCGGCTTCTTCCAAATCGGGATATAAGCCTTCAGGATCGCGCGCCAGGGCTTCTTGAATTTCTTTACGTGTTGCCGCCACCACCAAAACATCACCCGCGCGTGCTTGGTAATCTTCAAACGGCGGCAAGATGGCTTCTTCATCACGTTGCACCATACGAAGAGTCATATTGCCCAACGCCGGAAAAATGCCCCCGACAGCTTTTTTGTCGACCAAGTGCGATGATTTGCCCACAGTGACCTGGGCAATGTATTGCTTTCCACCCGTTTTGCCCCCCACCAAAGTTTCCGCCATGCCTTCACGGTCAGGCAACAGCATCGGTGCAATCAGCAACAGATAGACCAAGCCCACCCCAGCCAAGACTAGGCCTGGAATGGTAAAATCAAAAAAGTCGAACGGCTTTTGATCAATCCCCAACAGCGCCGAGTTCACCAACAGGTTCGAACCCGAACCGATCAAAGTGGTCATACCGCCCAAGATCGCCGCAAAGCTCAACGGCATCATCAGCTTGCTGGGCGACATATCAAAGCGTTCAGACAAGGCCTGCATGATGGGGATGAAAATCACCACCACCGGAATATTGTTGAGAAAGCCGCTAACCACAGTTGCAATAAACAGCACCGCAAAGATAGCCAGCCAATTGGTGCCGCCGCAGCACTTCAACACACCATGGGCTGCAAGGTCCAATACACCCGTGCGGACCATCCCCTGACCAATGACCAGCAACGCCAAAACGGTAATCAAAGCAGAATTGGAAAAACCGGATAACAGAACTTCGGCAGACAGGACATTCGCCACAGTTCCACCGTGGCTGGTGGTCCCCGCAATGGGGTAGATGTAAAAAAACACCATCAAGACGCACAAAACGCCCAGGCTTGTAACCTCAATGGCAATCTTTTCCCAGGCATATAGCGCAAAGGCTGTGACGATGACAAAAAATGTCATCCACATCTGAAAGTCTGCTGCGGCGGTGGCACTGGCGTGCATATTATTCCCTTTGGCCTTTCTTAGACGTCCCCCAACGCATCATGCCCATACATAATCTTTACGCACAGACACAAAAAGACAAGAGGAAATCAGTTACTTAGCCAAACAGAAGGCTTTGCGGATTGGGGACTTCTTGGCGATTTTCCAACAATATCCATCCGCGCACGATTCGGATGACATACCACAGCGGCAAAACCCACAGCAAAAGCATACCCACACCGACAACCCATGTGATCACGCCAACCAAAATCAGCAGCAATCCGCCCCAAAATGTATGGATCAAGAAGGTGTAATGTCCTTTCAGCCATTCTGGGGCTTCCCCGCGGGCGATATAGGCAACTATCAAACCGATCAACATGGGAAAACCACTAATGGCTGCCACCGCAAACAAGCCATAAGCAATGCGCGGCATGGTTAGAGGATGGGTCATGGCGCTGGAAACGCTTTCAAAACCAGTGGCATAGTCCGTTTCAGCGCTAGATTTTGCCCCTGGTGGTATAATCTCTGGTTCCGGCTGTCCTTGGCCTGTGCTCATCATCTAACCCTTCTCACAATTTACAGTGATAAAGATGTAAGCTTAATCCCCCAAAATGAAAGGGGACAAAGGCACTTTATTCCCTTTACGCCTAGTGTTTGGCTCTATACAACACACCTCACAGTATTCATCCGCGCATGGATCGCGGCACGCGCAAAAACAACAGCGCGAAACTTCAGGGTTCAGCCCTTACTCAGAAAGACATGACATGACAGAATTTGAAGGCGTCATCCCGGCGCTGGGCCAAGCATTGAGCAATCGCGGCTACACCCAATTGACCCCCGTGCAAGAAGCCGTCCTGGCCCCCGAGCTGGTAGACGCCGACGCACTTGTATCTGCACAAACAGGTTCCGGCAAAACAGTGGCCTTTGGCATTGCATTAGCCCCCACCCTGTTGGATGGCGAAGAACGCTTTGGCCGTTCAGACGCACCGCTGGCATTAGCCGTGGCTCCAACCCGTGAGCTGGCCTTGCAGGTTAAACGCGAATTGGAATGGCTATACGCCGAAACAGGTGCCCAAGTGACATCATGTGTCGGTGGCATGGACATGCGCCAAGAACGACGTAATTTGGACCGCGGGGCCCACATTGTTGTTGGCACACCCGGTCGTTTGCGTGACCACATCGAACGCGGATCACTCGACACCTCTGGCTTTAAAGCTGTGGTCCTTGATGAAGCCGATGAAATGTTGGATTTGGGTTTTCGCGATGACTTGGAATACATCCTTGACGCCGCACCCGAAGATCGCCGCACCTTGATGTTTTCGGCGACTGTGCCGCGCACCATTGCCAACTTGGCAAAACGCTATCAACGCAACGCTGTGCGTGTAACGACCCAAGCAGAAAAAGAACAGCACCACGATATTGAATATCGTGCCTTGACCGTAGCCCCCAATGATCGTGAAAACGCCATCATCAATGTACTGCGTTTCTACGAAGCTAAAAACTCCATCGTTTTCTGCGCCACCCGCGCCACCGTGAACCACATGACCAGCCGCTTGAACAATCGCGGTTTTTCCGTTGTGGCCCTGTCCGGTGAGTTGAGCCAGAACGAACGATCCCATGCGCTGCAAGCCATGCGTGACGGGCGTGCACGTGTTTGTGTTGCCACCGATGTCGCGGCACGTGGCATTGACCTACCCAACTTGGAACTGGTTATCCACGCAGATGTGCCCAAAGGCCGCGAAGGTCTTTTGCACCGCAGTGGTCGTACCGGGCGTGCAGGGCGTAAAGGCGTCAGTGCTTTGATCGTGCCCTATAACTGGCGCAAGCGTACCGAGCGCTTGTTGCAAAACGCCAAAGTCACCGCGGAATGGGCAAAGCCCCCGTCCGTTGATGAGATTGCTGAGAAGGACAAAGAACGTCTGTTAAGCGACAGCCGTCTCAGCGATCCATTGAACGATACAGAAATCACAGATGCTCAAGAGCTGCTGAAAAAATTCAGCCCAGAACAAATGGCTGTTGCATTCTTACGCTTACACCGTGCAGGTCAACCCGCAGCAGAAGAACTGATTGATCGCGGTCCAACACCGCGTGATGACCGCGAAAACCGTGGAGACCGCGGTGACCGCGGTGACCGTGGCTCGAAAGGAAATCGCTCCGACTTTGAAGATGGCGTGTGGTTCTCCCTTTCTGTTGGTCGTAAGCACACCGCAGAACCACGCTGGTTATTGCCGATGTTATGTCGTGCAGGCCATGTCACCAAACGTGAAATTGGATCGATCCGCATTCACCAAAACGAAACCCATGTGGAACTGGCCAAGGATGCGGCTGATAAGTTCATGGAAGCCATCGGTCCGTCACGCAAAGTTGAAAAGACGATCACAGTAGACCGTTTGCCCGGCATGCCCGAAGCACCGAAGGAAACTCACGAAAAACCCTTTGGTCGCAAAAAGCCTTATGACCGTGACGGCAACAAAGGCAAACGTCCGTTCAAAGACAAGTTCAAAAAGAAATTCGACAAGAAATCTGATGACCGTGTTGAAGGTGGGCGTTATGACCCGGCTGAGTTTGCCGACAAGCCACCGCGTTCTGATCATAAAGGCGACGACAAGCCCTGGGATAAAAAGGGTAAGGGCAAAGGCAAGCCAAAAAAGAAGTCTTATAAACCCAAAGACAAAACAACGATCAAAAAGAGCGGCAAACCAAGTGGCAAGCCTTTCTCAAAAGGTCCCGGCGGCAAGCCCGGCTCCCGTCCTTTGAAGCGCAAGCAGCCCAAAGGCACCTAATAAAAAAAGAGGCACCGCCGAAAAAGAGGTGCCTCTTTTTTTATATCTGATTCATGTTTACAGAACAACGTATTCAACACCGCCGTCGTTCATCAATTTCAAGAAATCTTTTTGCCAGTTTTCACCCAGCATCTGGCGGGCCATTTCGACTACCATAAACTCGGCCTCCGGCATGCCTTCGGCTTCATAGCGTGACAGCCCCTGCATACAAGATGGGCACGCGGTCAGAACCTTCTGAGGCACAGCGCCTGTAATCTTTTGGTTCTCTTCACCCGACAAAGCCAGGGATTTCGATTTCGAAAACTTCACTTGGGTCGAGATATCCGGGCGGTTCACCGCAAAGGTACCGGATTCACCACAGCAACGCTCTGTCAATGTCACGGGCTTATTCAGCAATGCCTCTGCGACCTCTAGCGGTTGATGAAAAGAGAACGGTGTGTGACACGGATCGTGGAACAAGTAACCGCCTTCACCTTCGGGCGATGTTATCTTCACGTCTTTTTCATAAAGGTACTCGTGAATATCCAACAAACGCGATCCCGGGAAGATTTGATCAAAAGCATATTGGGTCAACTGCTTGTGGCAAGTGCCGCACGAAATAATTACCTCTTGGATATCGAGATAACCCAAGATATTCGCTACACGGTGGAACAAGACGCGGTTTTTCATGGTGATTGAACGACCCAAGGCCGCATCACCTGCACTCGCTTGCGGGAAGCCACAACAAAGCTGGCCTGGCGGCAACACCACCTGAACACCTTGCGCCGTCAACATGGCCAAGGTCGCCAAGGACACGTGGCTAAACAAACGTTCACAGCCACAGCCCGGGAAATAGAACACAGCCTTTTGGCGCGCACCATTTTGCTTCAGGTCCACAAGCTTCATTTCTGCTTGCTGTACGGGATGGATGATCGGCACACAGGACCCGTCTTCGCGCATTTTCAAGAAATCGCGTGACGTTTTGGATGGTACTTTTTCAAACGGCAAGGGTTTTCGCAGCATATGCTGCAGTTGCGCGATGGCCCCCGTGCCACCTGTCGTCGCAGCAGGCTCAGGATCACCACTGAGCATACCTGTATACTTCGCCACCTTATGGCCAAGCTTTTGCCCTGCATAGCCTGCGCGAATAAATCCGCTACGTGCCAAGCGAATGGCTTGGGTGTTGTTGGTGGACAAAAACGCCATCGCCAACTTCGCACCCAGAGCGGTTTGTTTTTCACCGCGCGCCAACAAAATTTCACGCATCTGCACGGTGACTTCACCAAAATCGATGTTAACCGGACATGGTGTTGCACACTTATTACAGATGGTGCAATGGTCAGCCACATCGTTGAGCACATCAACGTGGTGCTTGGAAAGACCGCGGTGGGTTTGTTCTTCGTACAGAAATGCTTCGATAATCAAGCCCAAGGACAAGATCTTGTTACGAGGAGAATAGAGCAAGTTCGCACCCGGCACATGGGTCGAGCACACTTCCTTACATTTGCCACAGCGCAGACAATGACGGGTCATGTCATTGAGCACTTCAAGTGCGCTTTCTTTTAAAATCAACGCTTCTTGCTGCACCAGTCGAAGCGACGGTGTGTAGGCTTCATGATGCATGGATTCCGGCAGCAACTTGCCACGGTTGAAGATCCCGTTGGGATCGACCTTGGCTTTGTATTGCTTAAAGGCTTCAACCTTTTCCGGTTCCAAGTAATTAAATTTAGTGAGTCCAATGCCGTGTTCACCGGAAATCACACCGCCTAAGTCTTGGGCTAAATCCATGATCCGATCAACAAGACGCTCTGCTTCGTGAAGCATGGCGTAATCATTGGAATTCACGGGAATGTTGGTGTGAACGTTACCGTCACCTGCGTGCATGTGAAGGGCAATAAACAAACGGCTGGATCGGATGTCTTTGTGAATACCATCCATGGCATCGCGCATATCGGTCCACAAATCACCAGCCCAGATATTTTTCAACGGGCGTTCAACCTCATTACGGTACGAAATGCGAATGTCATTTCTGAGCATCAAACGCTCAATGGTTTGACCTTTCCAGTCCTCTGGCATTTCGCCTGGGGTTGGGCTGTAGTGTGGCAACTCCGTGCAACTTTCCGCCAAGCCATCCAGGTTGTCCATAATGGCTGACCAGCGTGCCGCAACCTTTTCCAAAAGCTTCAACGAAGCTTCTTTCTTAACGGCTACGATCTGGCTGTTCACACCGCCACTGGTGAATTCTTTGGGAAGAACATCGACGTAAGAGCCTTCTTCCAAGTAGCTTTCGACGGCTTCGACCAAACGAATTTTGTTGGAGATGGATTGTTCAATATTCAGCCGTTCAACGCCTTCGCTGTATTCCGCCATGCGTGGCAATGGGATCACAACGTCTTCGTTGATTTTAAAAGCATTGGTGTGGGCCGCGATGGCAGCGGTGCGCGAACGATCCGACCAGAACCGTGCGCGAGCTTCAGGCTTCGTTGCAATGAAACCTTCACCTTCGCGTTCTTGGGTCAGTTTCACGATGTGCTCAGATGCTTCAACAACCGTAGCCTCTTCATCACCAACAATATCGGCGACCAACACCATTTTCGGCATTTCATCGCGCATGGATTTAGGGCTGTAGCCCACCGCACGAATATAGCGTTGATCTAAGTGTTCCAAACCTGCACAGGCGGCGCCCGGTGTGGCTTTCAAGTAATCCAACGTTTCAACAATGGCCGGAACTGCACTGCCCAAATCTTGGCCATAGAATTCCATACACAGCGTGCGGATGTGTTGTGGTTTGGGGTGCAAGACAAACACGGCACTGGTGACCAATCCATCACAGCCTTCTTTCTGCACACCCGGCAGGCCGCCCAACACTTTGTTGGTGACGTCTTTGCCCAGGCCCGGTTTGCGGATTTCTTCGGCTTTCAGCGTGATGACTTTCACTTCGCCTTTGGGTGTTACCCCATCGGGTGCAAAGCGCTTAACTTCAAAATGTGCTTCAGGCTGATCGTGGATTTTACCCATGTTGTGATCCAGGCGGGTCACTTCTAACCAATCAGCATCGGGCGACACCATCCGCCAGGACAATAGGTTGTCTAAGGTCGTGCCCCACATGACGGCCTTTTTACCGCCTGCGTTCATGGCGATGTTACCGCCGATGGTGGATGAGTTTTGAGACGTCGGATCAACAGCAAAAATGCTATCCGCTTTTTCAGCCGCCTCAGACACGCGTTTGGTCACAGCTCCCGCGCCGACACGAACAGTCGCAACGGGCTTATCTTGACCAGGTATTTCTCGCCATTCAACCGGATCAATAAAATCAAGCTTTTCAGTATTGAGCACCATGGTGTCGGCATAAAGCGGGACCGCAGAACCTGTATAACCCGTTCCACCACCACGCGGGATCACGGTAAGGCCAAGATCAATGCTTTCTTTGATCAGCGGCGCAATTTCCATTTCCGTGCCCGGCACCAAAACCACCAGCGGATATTCCACGCGCCAATCGGTGGCGTCCGTTACATGAGCAACACGGGCTTCACCACTAAAATCGATATGATCGCGCCTAGTGTGTTTGGCAAAGCGCTTTTCGACCTTGTTACGCAAGGCCTTTTGGCTGCTCAACCAGCTTAAAAACTCTTCAACCGCTTCCTTGGTCCGGCCTGCCAGTTGCAACACCAATTCATTACCTGCTGCGCGCTCATGAATCTGACTTAGACGGCGGTTCATAGCGTGTTTCAGCGCTTGATAACGATCAGGATTTAACAATAAATCGTCTTGAACGAAGGGGTTGCGGCGAACGATCCAAATATCACCCAACACTTCAAACAACATCCGCGCAGACCGCCCGGTGCGACGTTGAGATCGCAATTGATTGAGCACATCCCACATTTCTTCACCCAAGAGACGAATGATAATCTCACGATCAGAATATGAGGTGTAATTGTAAGGGATTTCACGAATACGCATAAAAGCCAGCAGTCTTTAAAGGGGGAGGATTTCGCGGTTTCTTGATTCTTATCCGGCTTTGCCGTTTGCAAGCCCAGTTTCGTGTCCAATTTGGGCACTTAAGTACTCTTAAACTCGCACAATTTGCAAGAAGCTTCCAGATTCTTATGGGGATTATATAAAACTGCCAAAACTACTGTCTGACAGCATTCTCCATAAACTGCAGTTCCTCCACAATACAGAAGCACTCCAACATTTCTCTTTTCAAACACACTGACCTGATTGGAATAATCGTGTATTCTACCGACCTTTCGAGAACCATGGTCATAGAGGTGCAGTGATGAAAACTATTTGGGCTTACTTACGCCACATCTTTGCACTCACCCTTATCTGCATCGCCCTTCCGACACAGGCTCAATCTAAACCGACCATAACTTGGCTGATCTGGGAACTATCACCGGAATTCATTCGACATGGAGAACACGCTGGCAAAGGCTTTGCAGATCGTTTTTTAGACTTTTTCATTAAAAGCCTACCACAATATAACCATCAAATTCAGTGGACCAACATCCAACGATTTCACCGCGAGGCACTTCTAAGCCAGCGCTGTTCGCCTCATATCTGGGGCACCTTCTATCCTGGCCAATTTGCCTACTCGACAGCTTATATGTTAACGCCGCCTCATGTCGCGATTTTTCACAAAAGCTATGAAAAACGCTTAGGCCCAGCGGGGACCCTATTGAGCATTCAAGATTTATTTGCCAAAGAAAAGATGACGTTGCTAACTCCTACTGTTTATATGGATGAACCACGCTATCCTATTCTGAGTAAATACTTAGAGCCTTATATAAACACCAACCAGATCATTGAAACGTCCCATGGTGCAAACGATGTTGATTTACGCTTGCTTGAGCGAGGGCGGGCTGATTTTGCTTTGGGATTCCCCACAACCATTTCAGCACAAAAAATCGACCGCGGCATAAAAGGCGATTTCATCAGTTACCCACTCATGGAAGAGCGAACCTATAATGAGATATATGTTTCATGTTATGGGGATGAATTTGGAGAAAACGTACTGACACAAATAAATCAGTTGTTAGACAGGCAAACGTTAATGGAGTTCCTCAACCTATATGAAGAATGGAACGATAACGACCCACATTTTCGCGCCGCGTTCATCAAACAAATTATATCCTTAAGCAATCGCCCAACAAAATAAGTCCATAACTTAAGCACGTCTTACCAACGCATCAGGCGCACTGATAAGATTTATGAATTCATCAGCAGGAACAGGCTTGCTGAACAAGTAGCCCTGAACTTCATGACAACCTTGTTCAACCAAAATTGCCAACTGCTCGTCCGTTTCAACGCCCTCACCGATGACCTTCAAACCAAGTGATTTTGCCATGCTTATTGCAGCCGTAACTAAGGCCAAATCATCTGGATCATTGGCAAGATCGTTCACAAAACTGCGGTCTACCTTCATGGTGTCGAAAGGCAATGTTTTGAGATAGCTCAAAGATGAATAGCCGGTACCAAAGTCATCCATGGAAAGGTTCACGCCCCTTTCTTTCAATTGGTCAAGCAAAGCAGCAGCTTCTGATTTTTTGCTGATGAAGAGGCCTTCTGTAACTTCAATTTCCAACAACTCAGGCGCCAATCCTTGGGCTAATCCAAGCTCGATCGTTTCAAGGATACGCTGATTTCGAAACTGGCGTGGTGAGACATTAACGGCAAGAGACAATGAAAGGCCAAGTTGACTATTCCACGTTGCAACTTGTGCACAGGCTGTTTCCATAACCCAACGGCCAATATGAACGATAATCCCAGTGTGTTCCGCAACAGGAATGAATTGGTCGGGACCGACAAATCCCAATTCTGCGTTATGCCAGCGCAGCAAGGCTTCTACACCAACTATTTCACGCGATTTTGCATCAACAATCGGTTGATAAGCAATATGCAGCTCGTCTCGATCTAAAGCATTCAGAAGGTGTCTCTCAATTTGCAACCGCTTGAGACCTTCTTCATTCATGGAGCTGGTGAAATAGCTGAACCCATTTCCACCTTGATCTTTAGTACGATACATGGCTGCATCTGCATTTCGCAAAAGCGTAGCAGCATTATCACCATCATCTGGGAAAATCGACAGCCCGATACTTGGCGTAACAACAAAATCTGCACCGTCAATAACAAACGGCGCCACAAAAGCATGGAGTATTTTTTGAATCACGGGTTCGGCATCAATGGAGGCTTGCAAGCCACTTAAGATTACCAAGAATTCATCACCGCCTTGACGGGCAACGGTATCCCCGCCACGAACTGCAGAAGCCAATCGCTTCGCAGCTTCCACCAACAAAGCATCGCCAACATCATGACCAAGGTTATCATTAACTTTCTTGAAATCATCCAAATCAATATACATCAAAGCCACTTTGGTATCTTCGCGCTTTGCCAGTTTCGTCGCATGGTCCAGCCGATCTATGGCAAGCAAACGATTTGGCAAGTCCGTCAGGCTATCATACTGAGCTTGGTGAAGAATGCGTTCCTCTTGTTCTTTTCGAAGAGAAATATCTTCTTCAATTCCTAGATAATGCGTGATTTCACCTTCAGAATTTTTCACTGGGCCAATGTGAACTTGCATCCAAATTGTTGAGCCATCTTTCTTACGGTCCAGCAATTCACCAGACCATTCCAGACCGGCCTTAAGCTTTTGCCACATTTCCCGGTACACTGAATCGTGCGTCAAACCACTTTTAAAAATTGAAGTCTCTTGTCCGATTATTTCATCTGGGTAATAGCCCATAATTTTGGTGAAGGCCCTGTTGACATATTCAACATACCCATTGAGATCGGAGATCACCACCAACACAGGACTTTGTTCAACAGCTTGTGAAAGCTTATGTACTTCAGCCGTTCGCTCAGCAACCAAATTTTCCAGTTCTTTGTGGGAACGTTGGATGGCTTCTTCAGCTGCTTTTCTCAATGTGATATCACGGCCTGCACCACGGTATCCTATAAAATTATCATCATCATCAAACAGCGGCTTGCCATCAATTTGGATGTTATAGACACCACCGTTCGATCCTCTAACTTTTCCCTCAACTTCGTTGAATGGAGCTCGTCTGTTTATCTTTTCCTGCGTCACCTTACCTTTGCTTCCATTCATGGTAAGGACTTCGTTCACAACCAAATCGCCTAGCGATTTACCAATTACATCTTCATGTGAAAGACGGGTCAATTCAAAGAAACGTGCAGATACAAATGAGAATCTGAGGTTTTCATCCATTTCCCAAAACCAATCAGAAGCGGCTTCTGCAATATCGCGAAACCGTTCTTCACTTTCACGTAGCGAAGCCTCAATAGCCCGACGTTCGACAATCTGCGCTTCCAATGATCTCGTACGTTCACTAACGCGTAACTCCAAAGTTGCATTGGCTTGACGCAGCTGGTCATAGGCAACCTCTAGGTTGGTTTGCATCCCATTAAAGGCCTGGACCATATGGTCAAACTCATCACGTTGCTTTGGTTTATTCCGATTGAGTTTGAGTGGTTGAAGCGGTGCCCGCAAATTCATCTGCGACACAAACTGTGAAATGCTTGTCAGGTGGCGCGTAATAAGGTGATGAACAATAAAAAGAATAAAGAAAGAGACAATAAACGTCTTAATGCCCTGACTGAGCAAAATCACTACGGCTTTATCAAAAAGTCGTTTATAGACCTCACTCAGCGTTGCCCCAACACGCAACACCCCAATGACTTGCTGGTCTGCTCCAGCCAAATCAATCAAGGGAAATTCGCGCCATATATGAACCTCAGCACTTTCAGATCCAGCCGTAATCACCAAGGGCTGAACAACACCGCCAAAGGTTTCACGCACCGTCGCACGTGTCATATCGGGCAGGCGAACAATCCCATCAAGCTGACTGCGCAAGAGATGTTGGTCCATATTCCACAAACTGGCCGTTATGCTGTGGACGTAACCTTCACGAACCTCGCCTAAGCGCTGTTCGATAACAGACACTTCCCGCCGATAATCCAGATATAGTTGAAATGCCGTCAGTATGAGTGTGATAAATGAACTAAATATCAGGATGTATACCAACAGGCTCATCCCAATGCCGCGCGATTTCATGTCACGTCGGGGCAGCCTACCAGCCTCACCCATATTTTCATGGGGGCTGTGTTGACCTTGTTCCTGCGCGAAGACCTCCACGGTGGACCGTGCATCATCATCGTTTTGGTGGTCGTGGGTGATTACCTCACTCCTATTGTACATGCTCTTAAGTCTGTGCGCACAATAGTATGACCCTGAAATCTATCATTTGAAAAGAATAATCTGCAAAGGCGTTGGAATGTCTCTAATATTTTGATTATTCGACTATTTTTAGTATTTTTTCGTATTCACGCCAGTACAGTTTCTCCCGCCCTGGCGGAGCGACTAAAGCAAGCGTTTTCTTGAATTCTTCCGCATGGCGATGCCTTATCAAAACATCATTAATCGCAGCGATAGCCCAGTTCCCTTCAGGGGTATCAGAACAGGCGAAACCGATCTTACTCACATGGTTTTCTCCGAAACCCAGTTGGAGAATTATCGGCAAAAAATATGAACTCCGAATTAATAGGTCCTGAGCCTAGAATTTTACATTCCTTGTTGAATAATGTTTTTGATGCTGTTGACAACATCTTCCACTTTGATCGGCTTAGTCAGATATTGCTGAAACCCAGCTTCAATACCTTTTTCAATGTCTCTCGACATGGCATTGGCACTTAGTGCAATAACCGGAATATCTTTTGTTTGCTCTTGGGCTTTGAGTTGTTTAAGGGCCTCGTACCCATCCATGCCGGGTAGGTTGATATCCAGGATAATCATATCAGGGCGACGTTCCAAAGCCAGTGCGATGCCCAACTCAGCCGTATGAGCAGAAATCATTGTGAGGCCGTCAATCCGCTCAATAATCATTACCATCAACTGCAAATTGGCCGGATTGTCTTCAACATAGAGAACCACCCCATCAATATTTGGCATCTGTTTGGATATCGAGCTTATTTGCGCAATTTGGTACTGCTCATCATCAAATTTTCTTTCGCTCAAAGGAAGCTCAATCCAAAATGTCGACCCCACTCCCACTTCACTATGCACGCCAAGGCGACCGCCCATAGCCTCGATCAATTTCTTGGTAATTGTCAGCCCAATGCCCGTACCTTCAATCTCACTATTTTCCTGACCAAGTCGGGAAAACGGCTGAAACAACTGATCCATCATTTCAGGTGCGATACCCTTACCTGTATCGGCAATAGATAGACGTAACATACCGCGGCTTGTTTTCTTACAATCAACTGTTACTTGGCCATCTGTCCGATTGTACTTGACCGCATTGCTCAGCAGATTCAAAGCAGATTGCTTGAACCGTATATGGTCTGCACGAACCACCCCTTCATATTCAAAACTTGATGTTAAACTGATGTCGATATTTTTTTTCTTTGCGAGCTCGTTGATGAGTGGAAGGATTTCATCAACAATATCTTTTATTGCGACCTCCTCAATAGACAGTTTCACCTTACCTGATTCAATTTTAGCAAGATCAAGAACCTCATTGATCAATTCCAAAAGATGCTGTCCGCCTTTTAAAATGTGCCCCACACTTTCTTTTTGATGTTCGCTAAGCGGCTCCTCAGGATTGTACTCAAGCATCTGCGCAAACCCCAAAATAGCGTTCATTGGCGTTCTGAGCTCATGACTCATTGAAGACAAAAAATCGGATTTTGCTTGATTGGCCTCAAGGGCCTGCTGTTGTGTTTCGTGAATTTCGCTCACATCCGTCGTTGAAGAAAGGATATGGTCCTCATTATTCAATTTGATCAAGCACGCAGACATCATGCCCGGCCATATGGTTCCATTCCGTCTTTTAAAGTTGGCTGAGAAATTACTGACCACACCGCTTTCTTTAAGTTTTTTAACCAACTGAAAACGATCGTCGTTATTTTCCCAAAACTGAAAATCCAGCATGTTTTTTCCAATCACATCCTCTCGGGCGTAACCTGTCGTTGACGAAAATCCGTTATTCACATCCACGCAGTTTCCTGTTTCCAATGACGTAATCATGAAAACATCTGGAACAATGTCATAAAATTTATGAAATTTACCTTCACTTTCCTGAATGCGCCTACGGGAACTCGCTGACGCCACAACCAACATTACGAAAATAGAAATCGTCAGAACAGCAAAGCCAATGATGATAAAACGAGAACTGATGTAGGAGGCATAGGCTTCATCAAAATCTATTTCCGAAGTGATGCCAAACCCCAGCTCATCATCCCAAAGCCACGAGCCGACGACAGTGACACCGCGATAATCATTATACCCTTTTAAATCTGAGCCATTTTTCCCAGATATCGCCTGTTGAGCCATTAGCGTAAGTGGCTGTTTAGATCGCTCCAACAGGGATTTGTGGCCCAGGGTCATATTCACCCCAGGGTCGCGTATCTCTATATTGAGATCCGAATGGTCCCCTGTAATCAGACCAATTTTTCTCAGCTGGTCATTGAAACGACTTTCGCTAATCAATGTTCCATTCTTATCAAAGGCATATGTTTCACCGGTTTCTCCTGCATAGCCACGTTGGAAAATCGGCATAAAATAGTCATCTGGCTCTAGGCGAAATGCAAGAATGGCAAGAGTGTTGCCCATATCATCTTGAATGGGGGTCGCAACAAACATTGTATCCAAGCCAGCGATTATTTTCCCCATACGGTCCTTAAGCGGAACATCCGAAGGCAAAGGCAAACTGACCAGTGTCTCACCCGCCCTGACCCGGTCCAAAAAATCACCTTGCGTGCTCAAAAGATTGGCAAAACCGACATTACTATCACGTGAAGATGCCAGATTGATGTTGTTTTCGTTTATGATGAAAAAGCCACGATAGCCAACATGCTCCATAATCGGCAGCATCCATTCTCTCAAATCAGCCTGAGCTTGGCTGCCCCGTAGTGTTTCTGCATCTACAGGTAAACTCAGCAATTCTTTGATGTCGATTTGCACCAACTTGTTACTGGCCCAAGTTTTTGCCGTCTTTCGAAGGTCAGCCCACTGGGCTCTGATACTTTGATGCGAGGTTTCCAGTGCAGTCCGCAAAGAGTTGGCAATATCCCGACGGGCTTCACTTTGAACACGAACCAAAATCCCCCAAGAAGAAACCGCAATGACAATCACCATAATTGTGACGAGAATAGTCTCTCTTGAGAAAAATTCTGATAAATCTCCCTTCTGCATTTTTTCGGTTACTGAGTGTTTATAAGAACGAGTACGTTCCGGCCATGTTCGCCAGATAACAAGGGCGATCGCCCATATGATGACAATCGCATAGACGCGGTTCGTGATAGAGGGTGCATCGAAACTACTCAGGGAAGCCAGAAAATACCCCACCACAGTCAAAATTGAACTGACGATGGCAAGGTACAATATGATTGTTCTGCTGTGGAACCACCATCCGACCAAAACCAACAGTGCATAAAGAACACCCCCCTGAACGCCCAAGGGGGCTGCAATATCAAGAATGAAACTAGTTGTTGCAACCGCAATGGCGGCGACAAAAACTTTTGGTGACATTTTTCCCGGCAACGGCGCATTGTTGATTTTTTCTACGTGCTTTAAGCGAGCAGCTATGGTGGTGAGCAAGATATCCTTATCAATCGGTTTGGTCAGATAGGCATCGACACCACTTCGAAGTCCCTCAATCAAATCATCTCGCTCTGATTTTACCGTTAAATAACATACAGGCGTTTTGATCAATTCTGGATAACGACGACGAAATTCACTCACAAACCATATGCCATCTTTTTCAGGCATATTGATGTCGCAAAGTATTAAATCGGGTTGCTTTGCTTCAACACGTTCAAGTCCTTCATCAGCAAAAAAAGCTGTATCAACAACATAATTATGTTCTTCAAGAATCGTGCAAAGATACGCAACAATATCTTCGTCATCATCAATGACGAGAATTCTATTTGCCTTAACACTCATCTCATCTCACAATCAATATTGATTTCATATCTTCATGTTTGATACTTAAGGTGCGCGCCCTCTTCCTTCAACCACGGCGATTGGCTGAAACAATACAATCATGTCCGCCCACATCAGGCACTTAGACATGAGACTGCCAGTGCCAGAAACTCTTTTACAGACTGGTACATGACATGGGGCCTTTACAGGTCGGTGTAGTGCGCGGGTGTGTGCAAAAGTTACACAACCTTAACGTCAACGATAAACTGTGATCAAATCCAATGCTACAATGAATATGTTTCCATCTTGATTTGTCATCATTATCAACACAATATTTACTGTAGATTGTAGACTCAGGACTCATTGTTTGAGGCAGAAGATGACTGAAGCAGCCAGGCAGATCGCTGTGAAGAACGTATGAGCGCAGTGATCGTAACGGGTTGCGATGCGCCGCCAGTCCTTGAGCTTTCCGAACATGCACTCGACCTTGTGGCGTTGGCGATAGAGGGCTTTGCAATAAGTGTGTTTTGTTTTCCGGCCTTTGCGCGGCGGGATACAGGGGAAAGTGCGGCTCAACGCGTTCGGCTTGCACCCCCGTCAGACAGAATAGGGCGCTCATGCGATGTCCTCCAAAACCCAGTTGGAGAATCATCAGCAAAAAATATGAACTCGGAATTAATAGGTCCTGAGCCTATTCACCGATCAATCCAACCTTGCACAGAGCTTCTTTCTGACGTTTGGCCAAGGCTACTTCGTCAAAATCATCAATAAGATTATGAAACAGGCGATACCAATTCACTTCCGCTTTAATACGCATGAAGACGCTGCCCAATCCGATCGCTGCTCGATCAACTAAGACAAATTCACGCGGGGGCATGATCCCGCCCAGTCGATTTAATTCACGATGAACTTTGGCAGCCACCCCTGCCCCGTACGCACCTGAGTCTGTATCGTGGATACGACGAGTTTTGTCTTCTAATAAAGGTGTATAAATATATCGTGCCCATTGGTTCAAGACTTCGAGCACTTCATTATTCGGTATATCAAACCCCCAGGTTTCATATGCATAAACAGCTAGATCTCGATCATTGTCACGCACGGCTTTATAGAGGTCGATGATACCTTTAACAAAGTCTGGTTTGAAGACACGGACACATCCAAAATCCAAAAGGTTTAAGGACCCATCAGGGCACACTGTATAATTGCCTAAGTGAGGATCACCATGAATAACCCCATAGCGATATAGTGGTGTATACCAAGCTCGAAACATATTGAGTGCCAACTGATCTCTAAACTCTCGATTGTCTTGAGCAAACTCCAATAATGGCTTTCCCTCCAACCACGTCATACACAACAACCTTGACGTTGATAGTTCTGCTTTGGGGATAGGAATGTGGATATGGTCCTCATTCTTTAACATATGCCCATACAGCTTCATATGGCGTGCTTCACGGTCATAATCCAATTCTTCACGCAAACGTTCCGACAACTCTTGATGAATTTGTGTAGGGTCAATGGCCTGATCATACCGACGATATAAAGCAAAAATTATTTTCAATTGGCGCAGATCTGCCTCAACAGCTGAAGCCATATCAGGGTACTGTAGTTTGCAGGCCAGAATACTACCGTCATGGTCCTCAGCACGATGGACCTGTCCCAACGAAGCCGCAAAGGATGCTGTTTTCTCAAAGCTTGAAAACAAATCCAACCATTCTGACCCAAGTTCCGTTTTCATGCGGCGTTTAACAAAAGGCCAGCCCATAGCTGGGGCATCTGCCTGCAACTGGGCCAATTCTTGGGTATATTCTGCAGGCAAGGCATCCGGTACTGTCGCAAGAATCTGTGCCAGCTTCATCACTGGCCCTTTCAGCCCACCAAGGGCCCGACGCAATTCATCAGCATGGTCGCTTTTGCTAAACGGTAATCCCAAGACACGCAGGCCCGCATATTTGCCTGCCGCTTTACTGGCAGCATATCCAACTCGGGTATAGCGCTTGACGCGCCCTTTAAAGGTATTTTCATCCACCGTTTAAGCCGCTGCTTTTTTAGCTGTCCTTTTCACACCCCGGCAAAAGGTCTGTTCAAACCTCTCTGCACGGGCAAGACGTTTGTCCAGATCAGCCATGGTTTTGGACATTTCCTCTGAGTTGTCTTGAAGCCAGGTACGGAAGGTCGCCATAAAGATCACGCTCAAGGCTTGAACTCTCATCATACCGTGAACTCCAGATACCCGAACGCCTGCTGTCTTCAAGGTTTTACGCATTGAACAACCAAGCCCACACCCACTGACGCAAAGCGTTTCGGGATCAATACAGGCCTCTCTCCCAATGGCCTTTATTGTCGACTTATTGTTATTGAACTCATCAAACCGACGCATCATCAGATCAAAAATTTTATCACGCGTACTGTCACTTGCGTTGGGTTCATAATGTTCAAAGACACGGTGATCAACCCGTTGCACATACCCTTTTAAAAGCTTTGCCTTGGTGGGGAATACATCATGGATTTCATCTAGGCCGAACCCGGTATCCTTACTCAGATCAAACATCGTCAGCCGACGCCAACCATATTCACTCACACGGTTAAAGGCAGCCTCAATCAGTTGATCTGCAATATCTTTTTTCGCTGACTTTCTAGGTGCTTTCTTCTTTCCAGCCATAGTCATAGCTCCTAACAATTTCAACCAGGAGTGACAGGTATATAAGCACGATTGCAGACAAAACAATGTACGGATCAGTGAGCTGATTGATTCTAAATTCAACGATCACCATATGTGAACACAGAGGACAAATGCCATGCCGACTGAGAACAACGCTTCGCCACCCATACCCACAGCTGTGTCAGAACTCGACATTCTCAACACAGCACTGACCCTCGCTGAAGACAAAGGATGGGACAATATCCGCCTCTATCAAGTAGCTGATCAGCTCAATATTTCACTGGAAGAAATACGCCTGTATTTCACTGACCTCAATGGGGTGGCAAACGCATGGTTCAGGCAAGCTCAACTAAAAATGATCTCAACACCGGATGATAAAATCATCAACCAGCCGGCATGGCATCGTTTATATTTAACTATGCTGAAATGGTTGGACCATGTCTCCGAACACCACAACATCACGGCACAAATCCTCCGCACTAAACTCCATCCACCCCACGTTCACCATTGGGCTCCGATGGTCTTCGATCTTTCAACCTTGATACACTGGTGGTTGGACGCTTCACGGATTGCATCCGTGGGGCGGCAACGTCAAATAGCCGAGATTGGTTTAACGGCCATATTCCTAAGCACACTGGTTTATTGGGCGAGAGATAGGAGTTCAGGCCAAATCAAAACAAAAGCATTATTAAAACGTCGGCTAAAACAGGCTGATCGGGTGATGGGGAAATGTAGCAGACGTTTATTTTGGAACACGGCTTTATGAAGCCTGCTTAAGTCAACTTTCGCCGAAGCAAACCTTACTTAGTGTTTCTATGTACAAGAAAAGCCTTGCCGTTACCAAACCCAAAGCAAAAGTATAAAATGCCCACGGCGTTTCCTGTCATGGTGTACAATTGATTCTGAAAAATCATATGGGAGGATGAAATGAAGCGCACACTCATCACAGCTATGTCTGTTTTCGCCTTTGTATTCATAATGGGGACTGGGGTCGTTTCGGCACACGGACCATTTCAAACCTACAGCATCAAGGCACCATTTGATGAAGCCGTAAATGATGTCGAAAATGCGATCATAAACCAAGGTCTCGTCATTGATTTTCGGGCTGACGTCGGCGATATGCTATCGCGCACGTACAAAGATGTAGGTGGCTCCAAAAAGGTTTACAAAAATGCCAAAATGCTGATGTTTTGTTCCGCCAAATACACGCGAGAGGCGGTCGAAGCTGATACCAGCAATATTATGTTATGTCCGTATTCTATTATGGTGTTTGAACTGGCTGCTGAACCCGGAACCATCCAAGTTGGTTACCGGATACCCCGCAAAAATGGATCTTTGGCCTCACGCAAGGCGTTGCTAGCCATCGAAACTCTGCTGGATACCATAGCTCTCGACGCCACGGGTAACTAAAAACCAATTGAGATAAAAGGACCCCCTTTGGGGCCCTTTTATTTGGTTGTGTGGAGGGGGATTAGTGAAGGCTTTGCCTTCCTCCTTGTGCCTTCGGCCCTGCAGACCGGTGCTTTGCTCCGTCTATCGTTCGGGCCAAAGCCCTCTCTCACGAACCGGTCGTTTCATTCACCAAACCCATTTTAAAGGCCGTACAGCACCTTTCGCAGCATCACGATCTATTCAACCAGAAAACTCTTTGAACTGCTTCTATGATGAAATTGCGCTTGGTAAGTAACATTGGCCGAGAGGCAACCAGTCCTGATAAAATACACTCATTCAAAGCTTCTCAGGACAAAATTTAGGATTCCTCCGTTCCTGTAGTATACGGCTTCATCTTCCGTATCGATGCGCGACAGAACATCAATGGTAGTGTTTAAACCTTCAGCATTTCGAATGATGAGCGTGTAGACTTGCCGAGGATTCGTATTTCGTGAGATCCCTTTTATCGTAACTGTTTCATCCCCTGTTAAAGCTAAGTCGTCAATGGATTTACCGTCCATAAGTTCGAGCGGGAGCACCCCCATGCAAATCAGGTTTGTGCGGTGGATTCTTTCGAAACTCTCGGCGATAACCGCTTTTATCCCCAAGAGACTTGTGCCCTTGGCGGCCCAATCTCGTGAGGAGCCTGTACCGTATTCCTTGCCTGCAAAAACAACCAACGGAACCCCTTCGGCCATATAAAGCATTGCGACGTCATAGATGCTAGCCTCTTCTTTTGTAGGATAATGCCGTGAAACACCGCCTTCGCTTCCAGGCATCATTTTATTTTGGATGCGTATATTGCCGAACGTGCCGCGCATCATCACTTCGTGATTTCCGCGCCGCGCTCCATAACTGTTGAATTCAGCTCTGGAGACACCGTGCTCTTTTAAATACCGTCCGGCTGGTGAGTTTTCTTTTATGCCACCGGCCGGCGAAATGTGATCCGTTGTGACGCTGTCGCCAAAAATGCCGATGATTCTGGCGTCTATAATATCTTCGACGTCTGTTGGCACTTGATTGAGGCCGTCAAAGAATGGCGGGTTGCGAATATAGAGCGAGTCTGCATTCCATTCGTAAATGGACCCTTTGGGGCTGTTTAAATTTCGCCAAGCTTCCGGCCCTGTAAAAACGTCGGCATAGCGCTCTTTAAACATACGCGAACTGAGCGTTGCCCCAACGATATTTGCGATTTCCAGATTGCTTGGCCATATATCCTTCAAGAACACAGGGCGGCCCTTTTGGTCATTGCCGAGAGGATCGTTGGCCAGATCGATATTCATGGTTCCTGCGATGGCATAAGCGACCACAAGTGGCGGCGAAGCTAGGAAATTGGCTTTGACTTGTTGTGAAATACGTCCTTCAAAATTTCTGTTTCCGGACAAAATCGAGGCTACCAGCAAATCGTTCTCTTCGACCGCATGGGAAATCTGGGGAGGGAGTGGACCGGAATTCCCAATACAAGTGGTGCAACCAAAGCCGACGATACGAAAACCAAGATTATCGAGATCATCCTGCAAGCCACTTCCTTCCAAATAGGAAGAGACGACTTGGGAGCCTGGAGCCAGTGAAGTTTTGACCCAAGGTTTTGTTTTAAGTCCTTTTGCAAGAGCTCGTTTGGCCAACAGTCCCGCTCCGATCATAACATCTGGATTTGACGTATTCGTACAGGACGTAATGGCTGCAATTACGACATCTCCATCACTCAGTCGATATTCACTGCCTTCAACAGAAACCGACTGTCGAGAGACACTGTTCTCTTTAAGAAGTTTCGTGATGGCGGGTTTTGTTTCTTGCAATGAAATGCGGTCTTGGGGGCGTTTGGGGCCAGCCAACGACGGCACGACAGTCATCAAATCCAACTCAATCGTGTGACTAAAAACAGGATCGGGAGAGGTTTCATCATACCACATCAGATTTTGCCGGGCATATGCCTCTACAAGCGCTCCATTTCGATTGGTGAAATTAAGATATCGAATAGTTTCTCCATCAATCGGAAAAAGACCGCAAGTCGCGCCGTACTCTGGCGCCATGTTGGCTATCGTCGCCCTGTTGGGAAGAGAGAGCTCTTTTAAGGCAGGGCCAAAAAACTCAACAAATTTTCCAACGACGCCAAGATTGCGCAGGTTTTCAACGATTGTCAGAACTAAATCAGTCGCCGTAACACCTTCGTTAAGCCTGCCTGTCAGTTTATAGCCTACGACTTCAGGAATGGTCATGGTGATGGGGCGTCCGAGCATGACGGCTTCGGCCTCAATACCGCCAACACCCCAACCGAGCACTCCGAGACCATTGATCATTGTCGTATGGCTGTCTGTCCCGACGCAGGTGTCGGGATACAGCATTGTAATTTTGTTCGGTTCTGACTGAAAAATGACCGGAGCGAGATATTCCAAATTGACTTGATGGCAAATCCCGGTCCCGGGCGGGACGACGCGAAAATTATCGAAAGCCTGTTGCCCCCAGCGCAAAAACTCATAGCGTTCTCTATTGCGCCCAAATTCCATATCCATATTTTTTTCAAACGAGTCGTCTGCACCGAAGAAATCAACCATCACGGAATGATCAATGACCAAGTCAACAGGCGTACGTGGATTAATTTTGTCGGGATTCCGTTTTAACTTGGCCATGCTGTCGCGCATGGCGGCAAGGTCGACGATGGCTGGTACGCCGGTAAAGTCTTGCATCAGGACGCGGGCGGGGCGGAATGCGATTTCGTGATCACTGCTTGCCGTCTCCAGCCATTTAACAATCGCCGAAATATCTTCTGACCGGACGGATGTGCCGTCTTCAAAACGCAATAGGTTCTCTAGAACAAGCTTTAGCGAGTAGGGCAAGTGTTCAACATTGCCGATTACTCTTCCTGCTTCGATCAGAGAAAAAAAGCTGTAAACTTGACCACCGTGTTTGAACTGCTGGATTGCGCCAAACGTATCCCGTGATTTTGCCATGACGAATAGGCCTTTTAGAGGAGGAAAGGCTTCAGCATTAGATTGGGTTGGACGTATTTGTCGAACTCAACTGCTGTTACATAGTTGAGATCAAGAGCCGCTTGTTTCAAGGTTTTCCGCTCTTGGTGCGCCTTTTGGGCAATCTCAGCGCACTTATCATATCCAATGATCGGCGTAAGAGCTGTAACCACCAAATCAATGAAATCAATGGAGTCAGAGTAAATTGATTTTTGAGTTGCGGTGACAGTGCACTATCCTCTCCCCATACACAGAACAGCCGTATCTCCTCCTCTTTTTTCCAAAGAACAATGCGGGCGTGTTACGCCCACGATGT
>JAPHSY010000060.1 GCA_026196495.1 Magnetovibrio sp. | reverse complement strand
TTACGTGTCCGATCCGCTCCACGACGATATGCATCGTCGGGCGGCAATGCGCGTCGCTTGGGCCATGATCTTGGGGCCCGGCGAGCAACACCGCCAGAAAGACATGATTCAGATTATATGGTATCTTACGACACCCTTCAACCCCAACATGTAGACCTAGGATCGCGACCACTCGCGCAGGCCATCCAGGCTAACAAATGTTTTTGTTAATGCGCACTCAATCATCGGATTGTCCCCGCCAGCAACAAGTTGCCGGAAGTCATTTTTAAAACCGTAACATGGTTTTCCGAGATTCCAGGCCAAACCAAGTTCAAAAGCCGCCCCTTCATCAACAGTTCGGCCATTCAAAACTATGAGAAAGACATCACAGCGCTTGATTGCATCTACGTCTGCTTCAAAAATCTTCTTGTAAGCGTCGTTTGTTGATAACCCTGTTTTTAGCAAGTCAGGTAGCAGTGCACCGTCAACTTGAGGTACATAAACTTCAAAATGTGGTCTGAGAATCTCTCTGATCTCAAGATTCAGGTCGCGTTCACTTGGATTAAATAAGGGCGCCGCAAGATACAGAGATTCACTGCTCATATTTTTCATTCCCATTATGTGCCTTGCAAACCGTTGTTTTTAATTTGGTTCAGAGTGGCATCGATATCAGCGGGATCGTAATCATCCAAGAGAATGATTCGTGCAACGCGCTTTACTACCTCGTGGATGGATAAACCCAATGTGTGGACCTCAGACCGTGGCTCACCATTGTTGAAAATTTGACATAACTTTTTCTGCATCTCTGCAATGTCGCTAGCATCGCTTTCCTTGTGTCGCCCAACAACGCGAGCCTCCATATCCTCAGCATCACCAGTCAATACAATGACATGACCGGGTTGTGCTGTTCGTCTTGATGCGGCTGGACTCATTCCTTCAAGCATAGACGTTGCCTTTTGAGGCATTTTATCAACGCTAGTGAAGGAGATTGGATCGAGAGGTGTACGGTCAATTACGTGAATTCCAGAATTTCGTTCAACCAGGGCACTGTTCTTCAAATAAAACTGACGTACGACCCATTCATCAATTGCCTCCTTTTCACTATCCGAAAGCTTTTTCCATGACTTAGCGAGCTCAGGCAAACGGGGCTCGGTCCATTCGTCATAAGTTTTGAAGTTCCCAAAATATGAGAGGGCTGTTGTCTTCCCAGCGCCGACGGCACCGGTCAAATAATAGAAGAATTTAGCGTCGGCACCATTCTCCTCTATACCTCTAAGATACAAATGATCATCAAGCACAAGGAGACGAGCCAGCGCAGCAATTTCGGCGTCATTCAAGAACAGTGTAACGAGATTATAAACTTCGAAGTTTGCATCTCTGATGGCCTGTTCGGTTTCAGCATCTCTCTTCGATGCATCCGGTGTGTACTGAATGTAATAATGATAATGGCCTGGGTTAAGCACTGCGCTTCGACGCAACAAGTGTCGAAGGGTTGCATCATCCAGTGAGAGCCCGACAAAAAGGCAAGTCGTTTTTGAGAGATGGTGTACTAGCGAGGAATGGTGTCCAGCCATACTTTCGATCAGCTGATCAGCAAAACTGTCTTCAGAAAAAACGATGTTATCACTAGGGAAATCCAACAGGTTTCGAGGAAGAAAACCGTTGGGGTGATATATGGTGTTTGTATCTGAACGAAATGATAGGTACGCGTTCCAAACAGTGTCGAGAGACTTGTTTTCAAGATGCACCAGCTGTTGGATCGTGTCATCAAAATTGTAATTCACCGTCATTCCCGATTGCAAAATGATGGGAACAAGATCTTTGATGTATGGGTGTTTCTCTCTAAGCTTTACTACGTCACCAGGAACATCCTTATACAGGATTTCGTGAATGATGCGTCTCCACTTACCCTGAATGCGTCTTTCCAGTTTTCGTGAAGCCTCGTCCTCTGATTGCTCGATAGATTTGGTTCGGAAGTGCTGGAAGAGCATCTGTGTTTTAGAGGTATCGGGAGTTTCTTCTCCAGTGCTGGCAAGAATGTGGGCACCTTGGACGTCTTTGTGAGCTGCAATAAGTTCGACAAGGTCCTTCCATTGTGGAAAGCCAAGCGGTTTGCTTACTCCTGCACCAAGAACAAGCCCAAAACGTTTTTCTTCCAGCTCAGTACGCATATGTGCTAGCGCACGGCAATGTTCTTTGAGTACCTTTACTTCAACGTCCTTCAATGTTTACCAGCCCTTTGCTGCCAATCTACGAACATCATTCTTGTCGTCCCTATCTCAAACTCGAATGTTATCGAAATTGCGCCACTGCTCAATATATTCGCGTGCGGCTCTTTTTGCTTCTTGTCTGCCAAGGCCTTTCTGGCGCATTTGTTTAATAGTGTTCTTATAGAACATTTCATCCCAAACTTTGAAAAATCCTGTATCTGGGATTTCTACAGATATTCTGTCATCATCATGTTTATCAACAAACCTATCACCAGACCTGCCTGTCATTACATAAAGTACACGTGTTGAGAAAATTTGATCAACAAGCCCCCCGTACTTCCCTATTTCAAATTCTAAGTGTACCTCAGTCTCCATGGGTCTTAAAAATTCGACATGCAATACCACGTGGTCTTTGAGCTCTTTTACCTGTCCCCAGGTAATCCTCACATCACCAGGTGGAAGAAATGCATGAAGCCTTATGAGTTCGTCTAAAGCGGGTTTTTCAGAAGAGTCCAAAATAACTAAAGGAATTAACCTTCCTCCCACCTGCCCGGAAGAGGCAATCGCAGCAGTTGCAATTATAGGAGTAGGATTTGAATACCCCGATACCGCAGTAGCCCACCGAGGCTTCAGGATGTCCCTAATCTTCATTACTGAACTCCTGAACTACAATTGGTTCAACTGAAACCTCAATACCATGGCTATCAATAATTGCGATAGAGTGACGCTCAATTCGGCACCCATCCAACAGTGCGTCCTTCACTTGAAAATAACACCACCCTGAAACTGTTTGGTGCGCATCTACTCTTTCGGGCACGGTTAATAAAGGTCCATTAAATTCTTCAAAGACACGCTCCGTTTTTTCAGTAGAAGGAATTTTTACCGTCATTTCAACACTTTCAGAAGTTGTATATGTAAGACGCAACAGAACTTCAGAAATAGCATTATCAGCGTCCGATCTGTTACTCACTGACAGCAAGAATGCAAAGTATCTAGATGAACTATCTAGGTCATATCGCACATAACCTTCTTGTTGATATAAAACCAAAAGCGGCTTTTGACGTTCTTCTTGTGCCTCAGATAAGCGAAGAGCCTTACGGGATGAATAAAGGCCAATAAGTGACAGTAGCAACGCCAACCATGGCACTACAGCACTCGATAATCCTGACAAATCAATTTCATTAATAGGCAATTAACAGAATCCTCAGACATCAATCTATGATAGCATACCTGCAACACAGGAAATGTCTATCGAAGTAGTCGAGATTGAAGCTATGGCTAATAAGGTTCTCTGGAAAAATAACATGGACCCTTCGGCGCTTATCGCACGATTAAACTCCATCCGCTCCCAGAAAAACGAACAGGTGACTTATCATGCTTTCGAGTTTACCGAATTAAAGGAAACCCTATTCTCATTCATTAATTTCCCAAATGGTATCTGTTCTGTTGATGCTAGAGGGTTTCTCCAACATGCCCTGTACAAACCAACTCAGAATGGGAAGCTTAATGCTGATTCAATAATCGACGCTGTTGCGCATAAAAATTCGAATTTCATAAAGAAAAAGCCTAAGGCCTATTCAATCCTGACCAGTCTTTCCTACAGGGGCAAACCTCCCTTTTCTTGGGTAAAGATAGGTAAAACAAAGATAGTTTTTTCTCCATCTGGGAAAAAGTTGAACTTCCTAATTGCTGGCCGCCCAAATGACATTGAAGAACGGTTAAACCGCTTAGGGTTGCCAAATCAAAGCACAGGTTATCCTTGGGTAATTTTAGAGTTATCTGCAAGGTCTCCACATGAAGCATTTGAACAAGGAATAGGAGATTTTGACATTTTACGCGGCCTTCTAAACCTTGCCTTCAACAGATTAACGTCAATGCAAATATCTACTGACAATCGGCAACCATTTAACAAATTAAGACTTGGAAAAGCACATACTCTTCACGATGAAAAAGGCGACTCAGTTTCTGATAATTTTTGGTACGAACCAGAGTTTGTGAGTCTTTTCCCTCTAAAGGACTTAAGTAAGGACCGCCATGCCCTTAGGCTAAACGTTGAGTCTGCCAGAAAACGCCTTGCTAAATCAGGACTAGCTAACGACGCATCTGTAGCTTTGCAAAGGTACGTGAATGCTCTCGACAAACCTGACTGGGCTGTCTCATTCAGGGAACTTTGGGCTGTAGCTGAATTTCTAACAAACACACAGAAGTCAACATATGACGTTACCATAAGAAGGATGGCCGCCATGTATGGTGACCATGATTTATCCCTTGCCATCTGCAAACACTTGCGAGAAAGAAGAAATCATCTGATTCATGTGGAACCTAACGATGATAATGCCGAAACACTTATGATGCAGGGTAAGCGATATGTAGAGCTCTTATTAAATTTCTATATATCTAACCCCTTCAACCTAAAGTCACGAGAAGAAGTAGGTAAATTTCTTGATTTGCCTAAAACTGAAAAAGACCTGAAAAACATGGGCAAGTTAGTCGATGCTGCAAAACATTTTAGAGGGTTTTAAATACCTCAACACAATGCCTATCCAACAAATTTCATGAAAATATATGTAGGGTTTTATCGGCTTCATTTTGATTATTCAGAACTCACCACTTCGGAATAAATCTTTGTTTCGACTCGACAAACTCAACACATAAACACTTGCTAATGGTCACCCCTGGCCATGTCAAAACTTGCACTATTTTTCAGGCGTCCAGTCTTTTGGGTCAAGATACTCCAATGCGAGACGGTCTCTGATTGTAAACTTCCCACAAATAGTAATTTTTCCACCATTTGGAGTTCGATAGCGATAAATTGGAAGACCTGATTTCTTTCCTTCTTTGTTACGCATCAACTTTTTCCTTTTATCTATGGACTCTGGACGCCCCTAAAGAGGGGGCGCGTCCATCCATGTCTTGTTTTCGGCATCCAAAATTAGGCCATCCCCATAACTGTCTGTTTTAGATAAGAAATCCCCTCAAATGGACGGATGCCATTAATCCATCCAGTTTTCATCCAATTATATGCGTCCAAATCTCTAATCTTTATCTACAACCTTTTTTTGCCAGTTAGATTTTCCACGATGAAGAACTTGGTATTGCTTCTTAAACTTTGCTGCTTCTGAGCTCTGACTGTTAACAATGTTTCGACGGAACCAACCCCTCGCACTTTCTACGGCCTTCTTCTGCCCATCATCATCCAGTTCACCGAAATCATTATTTTGGAGTTCCGAGAATGATCGGACTAACTGGCTAGTACTAAGGGCGTCACCATCAGCATCCGTAATGATGTTTTCAAGCGCTTCAAAATAGAGGTTCTTCGTTGCATCAGTTTTGCTGAATGGAATGTTGGCTACACGAGAAAATGCCAATGAATTCCTGACAGGACTCCCTTGCAAAATAATGCCTTTTTCTGCGGGGGCATCCTTTTGCTTTTCCACATTCACTGTCGCCACTCTTGTTTGCTCATCCCCCTTAACATGAATGATAAAATCAAGGCCTGCGGGGAGTGCCGATGCGCCTCTCCCAGTTTTATCTTTCTTGTCCTTGCCCTGGTGATGAACGAAAACAAATGTGCAGCCCAAGCACTGTTGAACAGCTCCTGCAACCCGAAGCACAGTCCCCATATCTGTGTTGGAATTTTCTTCACCAGCCATCGATTTAGCAAGGGTATCGCAAAATATGACCTCTGGAGCACCGCCAACTTCTTTCGTGAAATTCTCGATTGCATTTGCGATAGCAACCTGACCAGGGACCGTATCAAGAGGAGCTGAGGCACCCGTAATGCGTAAATTCCCTTTAACCAGCGTAAGCTCAATGTTCGGATTGTTTGAAACAGCCGCCAAAATACGTTCGCCAAAGCTAACAGGGTCACCTTCAGCAGCAATGTAGAGAACACGCCGTGGCTCTGGCACATCATACTGTTTGCATTTGTCATCCGATAACGCAGGCCAGCTTTTACCTGTGGTCAAATATGCAATCTGATCTGCAACAACAAACGATTTGTAATGGCCCCACAGGCCAACAATCATTCCAATTTTTCCACGCCCTATTAAATTTTGGATATCCCACTCCGGTGGAGGCAAGTTCCCCAAATCATCAAGGCTAAATAACGGTATGGATGGATATGAAGCGGCTTCATTTCCTAAAGCGGCTTGCATTGCTTCAAGAAGCGAAGGCCCTTCAGTCGCCTCTTCCTTGGAATCACGTGATACCACTGAAAACAGCGCCTTTGCTTTAGCCTTCTTATACGCTCCAGTTTTATTTCCTGGTGGACTAGAATTGTAGCTATAGGCATTAGAAATCTTGAGCTCCAAATCATCAGCATCCCAAGGGGGCTCACACCTGTCGTTCCAGTGATCCCACAAAAGACCGAACGCACGCTCCTGACTAATGCCATAGCTCTTACACATCATCGCAGTGGCTATTGTAAGGTTGTCCCCGCCCAGTCCCTCTATTGCTGGCTTTGCCTCTTCCTCAAGCCACTTTACACATTTTTCTACATTCTCGGTGAGATCAGGTTCTATCAACCAAGTATCATGATCTTCTGATCGTTCACATGCTTCCGAAGATTTTTCGATCATCCCATCAGTACGATAGGCTGGCTTAACATCACCATCACGAGGATCGACGTCCCATTCATATTTTCCATCGTTAGTTTCTGATGGGGACAGCAATACGTAAGAATTGGATGAACGAACATCAACATAAGGCGCGAGTTTAGAAGCGGATGGTGGTACGATTTCGCCTTCGCCCAACTGAAAGAACTCATGCCGTCCACCACGTGGCGTATATTGCACAAGTTTGGTTTCAGGTACTTCACCTATGTTTTCTTCAAGCTCATCGAATTCATGGCCGGGGTCGCAGTCGAGCACTAACATGTTCTGTTCAGCTGGAACAAAACCGATATTCGCATCCGGCCATTTTCCCCACCACTCCTTGATGCGCTTTTGATTTGTTGTTGCTTTCGTTTGCCAATTCTTGATGTATGGCGTTTTGTCTTTTTTACAGGGAAAAATAGGCCACCTATGTTTGGCATAACTCAGAGCAGCTTCTTTGAGCTTGCTCATTGCTCCAAATTCCTTGCTTGCCAAGCACGCGCTTCGCTATCGGGAACAAGCGTACGAGAGCCAACCTTGATAATTTTCAGGTTTCCTTTTTTCACCTCTTCGTAAAAGAAAGTCTTACCGATCCCATGAGCGCGGCAAAAATCATCAACGCGCCAATTAACGCGTTCCAGGGCCTCAGTTTGAGATATCCATGAAGTAAGATTTGTCATTTTTGTCTCCGTGAGAGTTCTGTTGAAACATCACGAAAACGCTAGCAATTACGCTTTGTTGATCTGGGGTACTCTATTTTTTAATTTTATGGAGCTTAATCACGATCTTGTTGATGCGATTTTCTGGAGGTGGATAAAGTCCCATAGACCTGACCTGATCTGAAATCCAATCACTGAAAAACGAATACTTACTTCCTTGTTTCAGGATATTCTGATTTCGATTATTTCTCGGGTAGGCACTGGCCCCGGTAAATTCTTGCCATATAGGCGATAACTCAGAAACCAGCTGAACAAGCGGCGGGTCTGGCTGGCTTCGATTTGGAATTGCCGCACTAAAGTCACCCTCTCCGAGGGCTTTGATCATTGCGCGGTCATTGTCTGTGATTGATTGATGAAAGAGGTTTGCCCTAAGTCCATAAATATCTATGCCCTGTTGGATCAGTTCTTGGTAGAAGCTTTCAACCATATTTATAGGTCTATGAAGTTCATCCTCAAGCAGAGCCAAATATTCTTCATCATAATCATGACGGGAGGCCCTTCTTGCCAAAGTCTGAATTTTAGAGATCGACTTTTGAATTTTTGTCTTTGTAACAGGATACGTCTTTCTATGCGTATCAGTTGAAGACGGCACATATCCAATATCATGCGGAGACTTTTTATGTGTATTGGCCCCATGAGCCAATCGGTAGATATTGAAAGATTCTCGTATTTTTTTGTGTGAACACCGTAGTTCACCATACCCCATAGAAGTCGCATTTGCTGTTCGATAAGGACCAAGTGATTTTATGCCAATGGAAATTGGCAGCTTACCCCACGCCCTTCCCCCTCTTGGTCGAACACGCCCCCCGCTCATTTTCCAACCTGCCCGATTGAAGTAAC
>JAPHSY010000049.1 GCA_026196495.1 Magnetovibrio sp. | reverse complement strand
GCGGCAGCTTCGGCATCGGCGGCGGCAGCTTCTTCGGCGGCGGCAGCCTCTTCCTCAGCAGCAGCAGCTTCGGCTTCGGCTTCGGCAGCGGCCTCTTCAGCTTTTTCAGCTTTTTGCTCCGCTTGTTTAGCAACCGCTTTGACAACCTTGGTCAGGACTTTGGCGTGGGCCTGCTGAACTTGTTGTTCCGTCAAATACTGGACGGGTTTTACACTGCCATCAGCACCAACCGAGGTGGTCGCACCAAACTGGTTCAAGACCACCGAGTTTCCAGACGGTGTCACCAAGACGATTTCGCCAACGTTGCCATCCACATCGTTGACCAAGGTGGCGTTTTTCACGCCCCCATCTTGGTCCATTTCGATGATCAAGGTTGAGCCGCGAATACCGATCGTCGCCGTCGGGGTGTTGAGCGACATGCCATCGGGTGAGGTTTTCGCAATTTGGCCACTGACCATGGAAAACACGCCCTGGACCACTTGCGCGTTGAACACACCCTCTTGAGTGTCCGGGTCATAGACCATTTCGTCCATGACCATGCGGCCATCGTTATCCAAAGTGAACACGGTATCGTCGACAAAGATCACGCTCACCGCACCATCTTTGCCGGTTTGAATGACATCACCTTGATAGATTGGTGCGCCTTGGGTGAGCATTTCTTCGGTGCCATCCGGGTGCAAAACAGTTGTTGCACCTTCGGCTTCACTCACTGAGCCGATGGGTTCACCAAGTGTGGCACCACCTGCCCCACCCGTACTGACACCATCAATAGCAATTTGCGCCGTCTGCGCCGGAGCCATGGGCCCCGCAAGAGAACGCGCCGTGCCATGGCCTAAGACAGAACCGCCGCCTTCGCTGACCAAGTCAGGCGGAGAGAGACGTAGAAAATAATCGGGAATAACAACGGTGCCAGACACATCAGGCCCTTGATCACCCAGACCGGGGCCTTCAAGGATCAGGTCAAAACCTTCACGGCTATAATCCGCACGCAAAAAAGAACCGCCGCCAGGAACTTCTAGGGTTTTCGCACCCGAAGCAACATCCAGCGTGGTTACCGAACCTTGATCATCTGCACTTAATTCAAATGGTTTTGCGCCATCCAAAGCGCTTCCCCTTCGCGTCATTTTCTATGCCGTAAACACTCAAGCGCCCCACTTTCTGCGGGAATTCGAAGTTTATAATAACACCAAACAGCAAAAAAATATGACAAAAAAACATCAATGAACAATTAAGCTCAAAGCGTATTTACTGATTGCACTGCGCGCTCCAATTCTTTTTCAAAAGAATCAACAAGTTCGCTTAAATCGCCGCTGCCTTCACGGATCGCGTTACTTAGCTGCGTGGCACTCATGTAAAGATCCAACGCCGACAAATTCCCGGCAACCCCTTTTATGGTATGGGCCAACCGGTGGGCTTCATCCATGTCTCCCTGGTTCAGGGCTTCTCGCACGGCAATGGCATCATTGGCGTGCCCTTCGGGCAACTTGCGCAAAAACTTCAAGTAAAGTTTAGGACGTCCCAACATGCGCTCAAGGCCGTCTTCCATATCGAACCCATCAAGGGTCATGGGCAATGTGATTTGTTCATCGGATGAAGGGCTATCCATTTTATATTGAGGCTCCATATCTTGGCTTTGCTGCTGGGCCTCACGAAGGCGGGCATTGGGTATCCACCTCAGCAACGTTTCATACAAAGCATCGACATCTATGGGTTTGGTGACAAAATCGTTCATCCCCACATCCAAACATTTTTCACGCTCCCCACGCATGGCATTGGCGGTCATCGCGATAATGGCGAGATCATCTTTTACAAAAGTCTCACGGATCAATTCGGTCGCTACATAACCATCCATAATCGGCATGTGCAGATCCATAAGCACGGCATCATACTGTTTTTTATCAACACATAAACGTCGATAAGCCTTGTCACCATCTTCTGCAATTTCAACGCGGGCACCCGCTTCTTCAAGAATTTCTTGAGCAACTTGTTGATTGATGGCGTTATCCTCTACCACCAAAATTTCAGTGCCATTTAGCACCTTGCCCTTACTTTGGGGTGCTTGATCCAACAGGTTGTGGCCGCTTATGTGGTCGCTATAGCCCAACACGTCCATCAATGTTTCAAACAACACAGATGATGTTATCGGCTTCAGCAAATATCCATCCAATCCAACCTGCTGTGCACGACCAACGACAAGATCACGGCCATAGGCCGTCACCATAATCACCATTGGTGCTTTTTTCAGTTTGGTATTGCCGCGAATGCGTTCGGTCGTTTCCAGCCCATCAATACCGCCCATCACCCAATCCATGAGAACCACTTCATATGGCGGTTCGTCAGCCTGAGACACCCGCAAGATTTCAGCCACAGCAGCTTCACCCGAATGAACAGCCACAGCCTTGAAGCCAAATAGAGTGAGAATGTCCGACAAAATTTCGCGCGATGTTTCGTTGTCATCAACAATCAACGCCGGCGCACCTTTTAATTCATCAGGCACTTCTAAAGGTGGCATCCGTTTGCCTTGGGCTTTCACTTGAACGGTAAAGGCAAATGTAGCGCCCATACCTGCTTTACTTTCTACAGTAATTTCACCACCCATCATGCTGACCAGACGCTGCGTGATACTCAGCCCCAGTCCCGTTCCTCCAAATTTCCGGGTGGTTGATGTATCGGCTTGACGGAAAGCTTCAAACAGGTTGTCGACTTGGGGTTTGCCCATACCAATTCCTGTATCGCGAACCGTAAACTTCAAAGTGACAGTTCCATCCTCTGCCGCATCTTCAAGGTTGACGCGCAACACCACTTCACCTTGTTCGGTAAACTTGACCGAATTGCCCAATAAATTGATAAGGATTTGCTCTAGACGCAATGGATCACCAACGAGCCAGCCCGGCACATCGGGTTCTGTGTAAAACAAAACTTCAAGCCGTTTGTCATCCAAGGATGCCCCGACAACGTTAGAAACATCCTCCATCACCTGGGCCAAAGAAAATGGCGTTTGCTCAAGGTCTAGCTTGCCTGCTTCGATCTTTGAAAAATCAAGGATATCATTAATGATCCGGAGTAATGAACGTGCCGAACCCAGCATTTTATTAAGATAATCGCTTTGCTGACGATTAAGGTTTGTTTTCAAAGCCAAATACCCCATCCCCAATATAGCATTCATTGGGGTGCGGATTTCATGTGACATATTGGCCAAAAATTCACTCTTGGCATTGCTGGCATGATCGGCCGCACTTTTTGCAGATTCCAAAGCATCCATGATGGCCTTGCGTTCCGTGATGTCCAGAACAACACCAAGCATCCGTTCCGGTTTACCATTTGAGTCGCGGAAAACTTGCCCCCGTTCATGAACATATTTTTCATGGCCATTCTTCAATATAATGCGGTGTTCTGTATCGAATAAAACGTCACTGTCTAATGCTGCCTGCATTGCCGTTTTCACCCGTTCCAAATCATCCGGGTGAATGAACTCATAAAATGCATCACAAGATGGCGTTATAGAATCTGAGTTCACACCAAAAATAGAATACAGCTCACTCGACCAAAACATATCCTCTGTCGGTACGTTCCAATCCCATGTTCCGACATTTGCAATGCCTTCCGACAAGGATAAACGTTCTTCATTTTCGCGCACCCTTTGTTCGGCTTTTAAGCGTTCAGAAATATCGCGGACCGTGGCTGTTGCATACATTTCCCCATCTTGTTCCAATGTCGAAAGACTGATTTCAAGGGGGATTTCAAGCCCTTCGCGGGTGACGCCTTTCAAATCCAACTCACGCCCCATGGGACGAGGGTGCGGGTGATCAAAATAACCGTCCCGTTCAACCTTATGCATTGCGCGATAATGTAATGGAATCAAATCCTCAATATGCATGGCGCTCAATTCATCACGGGTATAGCCAAACACCACTTCAGCTTGACGATTGGCACGAACAATATCGCCAGAACTGTTGACTGTTAACATGGCATCAGGTGCCGACTGCAACAGTTCTTCCGTTTCTTTTTGAGCAGCCTGTGCAACCTCATTGGCTTTTAAGGTTTGTCTCATGAAGTGCACCATGACGACTGTTGAAAACAGCACCAATGGAATAATCACCAATCCCCATGACAAGTACGCAATGGTCCTATCCAGCCAGTCTTGGGTCTGCATCTCATTACGCAGGCTTCGCTCTAATGCTGCTTTCGACAAGGCCGCCAAAGCCTTCAGAGCAGGCTCATCATTAATCTTCACAGTTTGATCGATTTCTGCACTTTCCTGTCCATGTGCAAATCCAATCTTTGCCGCTTGTATATTTTGCATATATTGGTCAAGGACAGCACTTAACCGCGCCAGGGCAAGGTACTCTGCATCTGAAATGTTCAGCGTGCGGTATTCAGAGATTGCGCTGGAAACGGCCTGCTGATCATCATTCAGCCGCAGCAAATATTGATCATCGGCACGTAAAATGTAGTTTTTGAAATTATGGATAAAGCCCCCGTAGCCCAAATGCTTATTGATTCTATTCATCAACTGCGAGGTTGCTGTCGAGGTACGGTTATAATCAGACCACACCCGTTCCGTTTCCAGCACAAGCTTCACTGCACTGGTTCCATACCAAAGCAGTGCCAAGCTCAACGTAATACCAGCCAAAAGTACAGCCGACGCTTTACCTTTAAAACTTAGCTTTCTCCACATCATAAAATGACTGTAGCACTATCAAACCACACTTGTCATGAGAGCTTATGCACTGATTACGCTTGTTTATTTTAAGTTGTCTGACTTATGCATTTTTCTGCACTTGGGGTGATGACAATGGAATGCTCAGCCCCCACGCCAACACCAAAAACCCAGCAGAAACGATTAAACACATCATCAACCCACCCCACTGATAGGCAAGCCCCGATAAAATGGTTCCCAACAATCGCCCTGCCGCATTAGCCATGTAATAAAAACCAACGTTTAAGGCCACATGATCCGTCTCGGTATAGGCCAGCACCAAATAAGAATGAACCGCAGAATTCACGGCAAAAACAAAACCAAACACCACCAGACCGACAACAACGCTCGCCCCAGGATACGTTTCCGTCCAAACAGCCATGGCAATCGCCGATGTGACCACCACCAGAATCAATATCCATTGCCGACTTAAAGCCCCATCTGGGGCATGAGTTGTCTTTTTCAGCACCTTCGGGGCCAAGGCTTGGACAACTCCATAACCAATCACCCACACGGCCATGTAACTGCCTATTTCTGCATGCCCCCACCCCAAGCTAGAGGCTAAAAACAGCGGCAACCCGACCACAAACCAGATATCACGCGATCCAAATAGAAACAGCCGCGCGGCGGACAGATAATTTATATCCCGGCTTTTGGACAAAATTTGCGTGAACTTGACCTTTACCTTGGCTTGTCCAATCTCACTGGGAAGCATGATCACAGACATCCCCAACACAACAATCAATCCAGCGGCCATCACCTGCAAAGCACCATCAAAGCCGAACGCCCCCAACAACACCCCGCCTAAAAAAAAGCCCACACCCTTAAGCGCATTTTTGGAACCTGTCAGAACGGCCACCCATTTGAACAAAGCACCGTGTTCACCAGATGGCACCAACAACTTGACCGCACTTTTGGAACTCATTTTGGTAAGATCTTTCGCAATACCCGATAACGCTTGTGCCCCCATCACATAGGCAACACCAACCATCACAGACCAATTTGGGTCGAACAGTGATAAACCTGACAGCGCAATAACCTGTAGACCCAACCCTGACAACAAGGTGATCTTCAACCCCAACCTCGAAGCAATCCAACCGCCAATCAGGTTGGTGACAATGCCAAAAAATTCATACAGCAAAAACAGCAGCGCAATTTCAAAGGGCGAATAGCCCAACGTATAAAAGTGCAACAGCACCAACATACGCAAAGCACCATCGGTCAGCGTAAAGCCCCAGTAGGCCGCCGTGACACAAACGTAATTGCGAAGATCAGTGCTCATGGATATCTGCTTACAAGGTCGCTGCTACCTTGGCAGTCAAATCAATCATGCGGTTCACATAACCCCATTCGTTATCGTACCAGGCCAGAACTTTCAACTGAGTGCCGTCGACCACCATGGTCGACGGTGCATCAATGATGGAAGAACGTGCATCATTGATAAAATCAGTAGAAACAAGGGGGCGATCCTCGACCCCCAAAATACCGTTCAATTCATTTTCTGCCGCATTGCGAAACAAAGCATTCACCTCATCTGCTGTCACTTCACGGTTGAGCTCAAACACACAGTCGGTAATGGAAGCATTCAACAGCGGCACACGCACAGCGTGGCCATTGAGTTTATCTTTTAGCTCCGGGTAAATCATGGTGATTGCCGTGGCCGAACCCGTGGTGGTGGGAATCAGGTTCATCAAGCCTGAACGCGCCCGGCGCAAGTCCTTGTGCGGATAGTCGACAACCACCTGGGTATTGGTTACATCGTGGATGGTGGTGATCGCACCGTGCTCAATACCGATCTGTTCGTGCACAACCTTCACCACCGGGGCGAGACAATTGGTGGTACAACTGGCAGCCGTCAGCAAGTCATGCTGGGCCGGGTCATAAAGATCATCATTGATGCCATAGACAATATTCAGCGCACCATCCTTTACCGGTGCTGCAACGATGACTTTTTTCACACCTTGATTGAAATAGTTTTGCAGTTGATCCGGCTGGCGGAATTTACCGGTGCACTCCAAGACGATCTCGCAATCACCCCAGCCACCATCAGCAATGTGTTCGATAGAAGAATGAGGCACAGAGTGCCCATCAATATACACCGTGTCATCATCAGCCGTGGCTTCATGGCTCCACGTGCCATGAACACTGTCGAACGTCACCAAGTGGGCAGAACCGGCCGCATCCATATTGAGCTCGTTAATGCGGGTCCACTCCAGACCAGTGCGATCCCACCCTGCACGTAAGGCTAAACGCCCCATACGGCCAAATCCATTGATGCCAACCTTGACCGTCACGTCAACCTCCCATCCACGATAATAGAACGCCCCTCTTAGTACCTGTTTATGACAAACAGATGACAGTCATTCAAATTCCATCTGCATAAACACATTCTGGGCATTACGCTTTGCAATTTGTTCAAATACAGCCAGATGTTTGAAGGGGGATTGATCGATTGCGATGCCTTCTTCGATGGGGCCACCATTATCGATAATCCGTCCAATCATCGTGCGCAAATGAACCAAGTAATTGTAGGTTTCTTCGGTGGCCCGTTTGATATCCGTCACCGGACCGTGCCCGGGAACGATATACTTGGGGTTATAACTGACCATTTCATCGAATACATCGACCCAGCTGGCCGTATTTCCCGCAGGGCCAATGCCCAGCATACGTTCAATGTAAACGATATCGCCTGAGAACATCACGTTTTTGCCGGGCATCCAGATAAAGCTATCACCTAAGGTGTGGGCTGACCCCACATGGCGGATTTGAAAGCTTTCACCACCAAACTCAAGGTCCAACTCAGCCTCAAAAGTTTCTTCGGCATAAACAGCGTCCGTACCTGCCAGGGCTTCTTTGCCCATTAGGTTCCCCAGCATGAAGAAATGATCATTGGTGCGGGCTTTATGGTCTTCAACTGCCGCTTCAGACGCAATGATGCGAGCACCACGTTCTTTGAAATAGCCATTGCCCAACCAACGATGATCTTGGCCACCAGAATTGATAACTATTTTTACAGGCTTGTCAGTGATGGTTTTAATGGCTGCATCGACTTGTGCCGCACCTTTATAGCTTCCGCCGGGGTCTACCAACACAACACCGGCATCTGTCACCACCACACCAAAGGTCGCATTGTTGGCAAAATTGGTAGCGTTACGTTGTTCATGGGGACCGACGATGGCGTAGACGTTGTCGATGACGTTTTGAACTTTCAGTTCAGCAGCTTGAACCGTCATGGTCACAAACCCCAAAGCCAAACCTGCCAATACACTCAACGCATGCTGTTTCATAATCTCTCCCCATAAAAGTAAAATCATTTTAAGGTATAAAGAAGCTGGACACCGTGGCAAAGCCAAATATTGAAATGAGAAGCAATGATGAAACGCATTTTAGGACTGACCTTCACGTTTATTTTGGCTTCTATCTCACCTGTTTTATCCCAAGACATAGCACCGGAAGGTGCCACTGGACACACCCATAAAACAAGTGTATCTGCCGATAGCTATATGATTTCAGCCGCCAACCCTTTGGCGGCCCAAGCGGGGTACGACGTCTTAAAAGAAGGCGGTTCAGCCGTTGACGCCATGGTCGCGACACAGATGGTTCTGGGATTGGTTGAACCTCAAAGCAGTGGTTTGGGTGGCGGTGCATTTTTGGTCTATCACGATGCAAAAACAGGCAAACCCACCACTTTAGACGGACGTGAAACAGCACCAATGGCGGCAACGCCGGATTTGTTTCTAAAACCCGACGGCACGCCGATGAAGTTTTTTGACGCCGTTGTGGGAGGACGTTCCGTAGGTACACCGGGCACGGTAAAGCTGATGTACGAAGCCCACCAACGCTATGGCAAATTGGATTGGGTGCGGTTGCTCCAGCCAGCTATCGATTTGGCCACAGATGGATTTAAAGTCTCTCCCCGCTTGGCCAAGCTGATCGCCAAAGATCAAAAACGTCTCAGCACCTCCGCCACCACACGAGCATATTTCTTCGATCAAATGGGCAGCCCACTTCCCGCTGGTACAGTGTTGAAGAACCCAACATACGCAGACACCTTACGCCAGATTGCCAAGTATGGTGCGGATGCTTTCTACCAAGGCCCCATTGCCCAAGACATTGTCACAGCGGTGAGAGGTGCTTCGAATCCGGGGCTGCTCAACCTTGATGATTTGGCGAACTACCAAGTCATTGAACGCAGTCCGACCTGCATGATGTACAAGGATCATCGCATTTGCGGCATGGGCCCGCCGTCATCGGGGGGGCTCACCGTTGGACAAATTTTGGGGATGGTGCAGTCTTTCGATTTGAAAAAACCAACGGCCCAGGCCTTCCACATTATCGCAGAAGCCAGCCGCCTTGCCTTTGCTGATCGGGGTCTATATATGGCCGATGATGATTTTGTTATCATGCCCGAGGGACTGCTGAACGACAATTACCTCAAACATCGCGCTCGTCTGATCAACCCCGACAAAGCGGCAACAGACGCACAGCCGGGCATCCCCCCATGGAGCCAAGCCACAGCACTCAGCCCTGATAATTCTATCGAACTCCCATCAACATCGCATATGTCCATTATTGATGCTGATGGCAATGCCGTTTCGTTGACCACCACCATTGAAAATGGGTTTGGGTCACGGGTAATGGTGCGTGGCTTTTTACTCAACAACGAACTCACCGATTTTTCATTCGTCCCTGAAAAAAACGGCTATCTTGTCGCCAACCGTTTGCAGCCTGGAAAACGCCCCCGTTCATCCATGGCACCGACCATCATTTATGGACCTGATGATAAATTGAAAATGGTGGTGGGATCGCCCGGTGGATCACGCATCATTGGCTATGTGGCGCAAACCATCATTGGCGTGCTCGATTGGAATATGGACGTGCAAGACGCTATCTCAATGCCACATGTGGTTAAACGGTTTGGAACATTGGATATCGAAACCGGGGCAGATGACTTAGCATCAGAACTGGAAAGCTTTGGTCATAAAGTCAAAGTTCGTGATCTTAACAGCGGGCTACATGCGATTGTACGCAATGATGACGCTTGGGTTGGCGGGGCCGATCCACGCCGAGAAGGCATTGTCATGGGGAAATAATTTCAGCCTCCAAGAATTTAGTAGGCAAATTTTACCCTATATCTTCTTCTTTTTGGGGCTCATCGCTATTTTCTAAAGCCTCAATTTCTTGTAGAGCCAACAACGGCCCCATGCCTACGCCCGCACCATCAATTTTTGACATGGCTGCATCGTTTGCAATTAGGATTTTGCTATCGTGAAGGCTAAGTGGGTCTTCATTTTGCTTGTCGAGATACCCTTCCGCAGTCATGCGATTGCGGATTTCAGCTTCGATCATTTTTTCGATTTGCGCCCGCAACTCAGGCGACATTTTTGCAAGATCTTCCTCTGTAAGCTTCATTTCGCCTAGGATTTTGGCGCGAAGCTCTTCTTTCTTCTTCTCTTTCAATTCTTCCGTATATTGGACAAACCCCTTCTCGCGAATTTCTTCTACAAGGGTCGGCGGTTCCGTTCCTTCAGGGTCTGAAGCCTGGCGCTCATCAAGGTCTGGTTTCTTATATTGTGCATTGATATCAGTGCGGCCTGCAGCAACATAGGGCCCACCATTTATGTTACCGATATCCATTTCCATCTCCAAACATCTGGGCACGCAAACACCTGTGCGTGCGTTACACGTTGGAAATCAATGCAGAATTGATGCCAAACCTTAGCGTTTTTTGCCGCGATAAGGTTTAGAAGCATTTTTGCCCTTTTTCTTCGGCTCAGAAGAAGTATCTCCGCGTTGAGTGCGCCGACCTTCACCAGATTGTTGGGTGAAGAATTTTTGCTCACCGTGTTTGCGTCCGGCCCGCGCCCCCTCGCCCCCATTTCCGCCAGTGCCTTTGGGTTGCCACGCCGGAACAAGGTGCTTCTTAGACGGCCCGATCAGATCTTGGCGACCAAGCTTTTTCAAAGACTCACGGATCAGCGGCCAGTTGTTGGCATCATGATAACGCAAATAAGCTTTGTGCAGACGGCGTTGGCGAAGCCCCTTAGCTGTACGCACAACTTCACCACTATTGCGGTGAATAGCTTTGATGGGATTGCGTTCGGAATAATACATGGCCGATGACAAAGACATGGGCGACGGCAAGAACGTCTGCACCTGATCTGCACGCAGATTGTTCTTTTTCAGCCATACGGCCAAGTTCATCATGTCTTCGTCAGAGGTGCCGGGATGGGCTGCAATAAAATACGGGATCAGATAATACTTCTTGCCCAGACGTTTTGCGGTTTGATCGAACATCTGTTTGAAACGGTCATAAGTTCCAATGCCCGGCTTCATCATCTTTGAAAGCGGGCCTGCTTCGGTGTGTTCTGGTGCAATTTTCAAATAACCACCAACATGATGGGTCACCAGTTCCTTCACATATTTTGGGCTTTTCACCGCCAAGTCATAGCGCAGGCCCGAACTGATGGAGATTTTCTTCACACCCTCGATGGCGCGGGCCTTGCGGTACAGTTCAATCAGATGGCTATGATCGGTGCCAAGGTTGACACAAATGTCGGGATAGACACACGATAACCGGCGACAGACCGCCTGGATTTTGTCGTCTTTGCACGCCAAGCGATACATGTTCGCCGTGGGGCCGCCCAAGTCAGAAATTTGTCCGGTAAAACCATCAACCTTTTCACGGATATCGACAATTTCTTGCAGGATAGATTCTTCCGAACGGTTTTGCACCACGCGGCCTTCATGCTCCGTTATCGAACAGAACGAACAACCGCCAAAACAGCCACGCATGATGTTGATGGAGAACTTGATCATTTCCCACGCGGGAATGCGGGCACCGTTGTAACTGGGGTGCGGAGCACGAGCATAGGGTAAGCCGTAAACCCCATCCATTTCCGGCGTGGTCAGGGGGATTGGCGGCGGGGTCAACCACACATCACGATTGCCGTGGCGCTGAATTAACGCATAAGCATTGGATGCATTGCTTTCTTGGTGCAACACACGGGATGCTTGACCGTAGAGAACCGGGTCTTTGCTGACAGCCTCAAAACTGGGCATCCGCATCACGACCTTGTCTTTAGACGGGCGTGTATGTTCCAAATCCAGTTCCGACATATCGATCACTTCATAGTCATCGGGCACGCCGTTGGTCATAAACGATGTGCCACGAATGTCGTGTAATTCTTTCACGTCTTCACCGTTAGCCAAACGATGAGCAATCTCAACAATGGCACGGTCGGCATTACCATAAACCAACAAATCAGCTTTACTGTCGGGCAACACGGAACGCCGCACCTTGTCAGACCAATAATCATAATGTGCAATTCGACGGAGCGATGCTTCAATTCCACCAATAACCACAGGAATATCTTTGTACGCTTCGCGACAACGTTGGGCATACACCACCACGGAACGATCTGGGCGCTTGCCACCTTCATCATTGGGGGTATAGCTGTCATTGTGACGAATTTTTCGATCAGCCGTATAACGGTTGACCATGGAATCCATATTACCCGCCGTCACGCCCCAAAACAGATTTGGGGGGCCAAGCTCTTTAAACGCATCGGCGCTGGACCAATCGGGTTGTGAAATGATGCCGACACGAAAGCCTTGGGCTTCCAACAAACGGCCAACAATCGCCATGCCGAAACTGGGGTGATCAATATACGCATCACCCGTAACAATGATGATGTCGCACGAATCCCAACCCAGGTCCTCCATTTCCGCCCGGCTCATAGGCAGGAACGGTGCAGGTCCGAAGCGCTTTGCCCAAAATGGGCGATAGGAGAACAGGTCCCCTTTGGATTTTTTGTTCGATTTGGCCATACGTACTCTTTCTAGGGCGGACTTTACTTGCCCTACCTGTATCCGTCCATTCAAATGCGTGTTACATGTCACATCATGAAAACATCCCTTACCAAAGCCCAAGTTGCCATCATCGGCGGCGGACCCGCAGGCCTTATGGCGGCAGAAGTATTGTGCGCCCAAGATGTGGACGTGCATCTCTTTGATGCCATGCCCTCTTTAGGGCGTAAATTTCTCATGGCTGGCAAAAGTGGCCTGAATTTGACCCATGGCGAGGCCCCAGACAAATTCCTGTCCCGTTTTGGCACGGCCCAACATCACATGGAATCATCACTGACCAACTTCAGTGCAAAGGACATTCAAGCGTGGGCACGTGAGCTTGGGATCAAAACCTTTGTTGGCACCTCTGGGCGTGTTTTTCCCAAAAATCACAAAGCTGCGCCTTTGTTACGGGCCTGGGTCCGACGTTTGCGTGCCGAAGGCCTGAACGTTCATGTGCGCCATAAATGGATCGGCTGGGATGGCGATGCGCTCCAATTTGAAACACCCGATGGACCCGCGTTCATGAAAGCCGATGCAACCATTTTGGCCCTTGGCGGTGCAAGCTGGCCAAAGTTGGGTTCAGACGGTGCCTGGGTTGATCCACTTAGCGAACAAGGCATTGCCATCGCCCCACTGCGCCCCGCTAATTGTGGTTTCGACGCAGACTGGTCAGATCACATCAAAACCAAATTTGGTGGCGCGCCATTAAAGTCCGTTCGATTAACGTTCAAGGACCAAATCGCCAAGGGTGATGCCACGATTACCGAAAATGGGCTGGAAAGCGGTCCGGTCTATACCCTGTCCGCCGCCTTACGAGATGAGATTGAAGCCAACGGTACGGCCGTGCTGCACATCGATTTGCTGCCCGGTTTGTCGGAAGCAAAAGTCATCGAAGCCCTCAATCGGCCGCGCGGCAAAAAAACCATGGGCACTCATCTTAAACGTACACTGAAGCTCACGGGCGCAAAAGTGGCGCTACTGCACGAAGCTTTGGACAAAGGCACCTTCCAAAATCCAGTGGGCTTGGCCCAAGGAATTAAAACCCTACCCATCACGCTGGTTCGTCCACGCCCCATTGATGAAGTCATCAGCACCGCAGGCGGTATTGAATTTGGTGGGCTTACCGATGGCTTCATGCTCAACGCAAAACCTGGCGTGTTTTGTGCCGGTGAAATGTTGGATTGGGAAGCTCCCACAGGTGGGTATTTGCTCAGTGCGTGTATGGCAACGGGACGCACGGCGGGTGAAGCTGTCGCACAGTTTCTTAAAGATTGATGGCTTTTAGATCATGTCCTGATGATGGTGGGCTGCCCAGTTCATCCATCAGTTCCTGTATTTGCGTTTTATAAGCCAAAGGCCGGGCATTGCGAAAACCGCGCACGCCTATAACTTCATGGGATTGCCCAGGTGTGGTCAGCACCACAACAAAGCGCCCATTGTCGGGACGACGAAGTGCCCAAAGAGCCACAATCCTTGTTGCCACTTCCCGAACATAGGCACCATTGCGCAAGCAGTTCAGCAAATCGTATCCCACAAATGGGAGATCACTGGCGGACAACTTTTCCCACACGTAACCATCAGCCACTTCGATGGTGCAAAGTGGATTTGTGACATAGCCATGCTCACCACGCGGCGGGGCATCTGTCAGACGCAACAACTCATTGCGGTGCCATGTCTGCGCCTTACGCAAGGCATCATCCACATTCATGGACGGTAAGCCATTCAGTGCGCGTCGGGCCTCAGCACCAGGATGGCCGGGTTTATTAACTTCACCCACAGCAAACTTAACCCACGCGTGTAGGTGCTCCAACTGTTCAGCGGTTTCATCGGAAATCTGAAAACGGTGAACGGGTTGGCCGTTTTTATGGGCCAAATGGACCCAGTTTGCATCACCGAGCAGCGGCCTGCTCCTCACCATGCAATCAACGCGTTTGCGTAACCAACGCGCAACATTACGACCAAAAAACTGTTGAGCAGGAGCAGCCAACAAATCCGCAGCCACCCGCCTTGCAACTTCGGATGCACGGTGTGGGTCAATGAGGTTGATATGCTTTGTCACGTACTCGTGTCACCTCTATCCATGAGCCCCTGTACATGCATATGGTGACAAATAATCATAAAACACGAATTTTTTAATTTGGATCTGGATAAGATATCTCAAGGATTTCCAGCTCATCCTCACCTCCTGGTGTGAAGACATTAACCAAATCACCAACAGATTTCTTCAACAAAGACAGGGCTATAGGGGAATTCATACTGATGTAGCCCTTGGATGGATCGGTTTCATCCCTACCCACAATGGTGACGGTTTGAACCGTTCCATTCTCACGCTCGTATGTCACCGTGGCCCCAAACAAGACGCGCGCACGGTCCTTTTGTGTGGCCGGGTCTACAACGGCAACAGCATCAATGCGTTTGCGCAAAAAACGCACCCGACCATCAATTTGGCGCAGGCGCTTCTTGCCATAAATGTAGTCACCATTTTCCGAACGATCACCATTGCCTGCGGCCCACGACACTGTGCGCACCACTTCTGGGCGTTCAACATCCCATAACTGGTGAAGTTCTGCCTGTAGTGCGGCAAAGCCCGCTGGGGTGATGCAATCGGTGGAAGCACTCATGATGGTATTGGGTTGGTTTTGTTATCCGGTTTAGGCTTTAGCATATCAGCCAACGTGTACGCATCCAAAACAGACATAAAACCTTGGCGAGCCTTGTAAAACACCCCCATCAAATTACAGTCATCGATTAGGGGACAGGTGTTTTTTTCACGCGAGAAACATTCCTGAATCTCCATATGCGGTTCCGTTAACAGGACCACATCAGAAATTTTGATATCTTGTGGTTCTTTGGCTAGACGCACGCCACCAGATTTACCCCGGACAGTCTGCACATAGCCGTTCGCCCCAAGGTTATGGATGACCTTGACCATGTGATTGCGCGAAACGCCGTAATGTTCGGAAATCTCAGTCACTGTAACCAAACGATCACGATGCCCCCCCAGATAAAGGAGCGCCCGCAAAGAATAATCTGTGTAAGACGTAAGTTGCATTCAACTGACTATAGCGTTCTTTGGATTACAATCAACTTACACAATAATACATTGTTATAACTAGAAAAAATACGCTGATTATAAATTAGTTGGGGGTAAGACCTGTAAAAGCCCGTTTAGTCATATGGGAACGAAAAAGCCCCATTAATTTTCAATTTTTGTACCAACACCAATCAACATGTGAGCGTAGCGTTCTGCCGACATAATGGGAGATAAAGACCACGCAAGAAGTCGGTTCAACTTCCCATAGGGCATCCCAAACTTATGATGCAAATGGCGCCCGACACCCTCACGGGTATAAATTGGGGCTACGTGCTCACAAGAAAAACCGCCCAGTTTAAACTCCGAACTAAGCTCGTTTTGTTCAAGACGCCATTGATAAAATTCGGTATTGGCTGGCTTCGAATTGTCTCGATCACCATCCATTTCTTTGAGACGCAAATTGTAAAATGGCACTGTGACAATCAGCTTTCCACCAGGCTTTAACACACGATGGGCTTCTTTAAAGCAATCTTGCAAACCATTTTCAAAATGTTCGAAAGTGCCCCATGAAATATAGAAATCAAAATAATCATCAGAAAACGAAGTGTTTCGGATATCGTCCCTGACGAAATTCATATCCGGGAATTCGTCTCGCAAGGCCTCGACTGTCGATGTGCTGATATCCAACCCATGGGGCTCATATCCCATTTCTTTCAACAGCAAGCACCATTCCCCAAGACCACAACCGCCATCTAAGACACGCATAGGCTCATGGTTTAATTGGGGGGCATATTTGCAAACAACCCCATATTCCGGGCCGGCTTTTATTTTCCACAATGCCCGACGCTGGTTACCAATAGATTCCCAATTCTTTGTCCAATGCTTATCAAGCTTCTCTTCTTCACTGCTGACAGCTTCGGTAATAACGGAATAATCTGCACGCATGGCTTACTTTTTCCAGATTCGAGAAGCAACAACAGGTCATTTGAAAGGCTACGGTAATGGTGCGGGCGGCCGGACTTGAACCGGCAAGGCCTTGCGGCCGACAGATTTTAAGTCTGTTGTGTTTACCAATTTCACCACGCCCGCACAGGCCATTGGAATCGGCAGAAAGAAATTATGCCGAGCGGGCTTCAGTTGCAAGATGATCATTACGGGTTTTTGCTATTTCAGCTCATCGCCTTCGGTTTCACCATCCAAAGCTTGTCCGCCAACCGCTTCAATCAGTTTCACCAAATCCGCACAGGCGGCATCGACTTGGGGCTCAAACTCGCCGCGGACCACCAAATTGGTGCCGAATTTGCCCATTTTCAGGAACGGATATGAGCCGATATCCACATCCGGGTGGGCATTTTGAATTTCACCCAGTTCGATGGCAATCATGCCCTCGGAAATGCCAATTGTGGACACGGTTTTGGACACATGAATACGCCCCCCCGCCAAAGTCCCCTTAATACCGTCAAACATGGCCTGGGCAATTTTGGGCACCCCGGCCATAACATAAACGTTTTCCACCCGAAAACCGGGGGCAACGGAAACCGGGTTTTCAATCAGTTCCGCCCCATTTGGCGTGCGCGCCATCAGCATGCGGGCATCGTTGGCTTTGTCGCCATAATGGTCCAATAACAACTTTTCAGCTTCGGGATTGATGCCGAAGTCTAGGCCAAAAGCCTTGGCGACAGATTCTGCCGTGATGTCGTCATGGGTTGACCCAATCCCACCTGTGGTGAAAACGTAGGTGTACTTCGCTCTGCACAGGTTCACAGCTTCAACAATCACCGATTCGATATCTGGGATAATTCGGGTTTCCATCAAAGGAATGCCCAACTTGGTCAGTTCTAATGCCAGATAGTTGAGGTTCTTGTCCTGGGTACGCCCAGATAGAACTTCATTGCCGATGATCAGAAGGCAAGCCGTTGCGTTTTTTGAATCACTCATACCCTTCAATGTAGGGACTTAAATGTAATCTGCCAACATCGCGACCAAAGGAATATCCGCAGGTGGCATCGGCAATTGATTGAGACGCACGGCCTTCACCCATTTCAGCTCTTGGCCTTCCATCGGGGTCAAGGTGCCTTTCCAAGTGCGGCACAGATACAGCGGCATAATCAGGTGGAAACCTTCATAAACATGGCTGGCAAAGGTAAACGGTGCCAAACAGCTTTCGGTGATGTCGATATCCAACTCTTCTTTGAGTTCACGCACCAGCGCCGTTTCCGGGGTTTCATCATCATGGACCTTACCACCCGGAAACTCCCACAAACCGGCCATGGATTTTCCCTTGGGACGTTTGGCCATCAGCACGCGCCCATCGGTGTCGATTAGGGCAACCGCCGTGACCAACAACTTCGGCTTGGCATTTTCACGTTCCCACCAATCAGGTGCCTTTTGCACATAGACATCAGCATTGACTTCGGCACAGCGCCCTTGCAAATCGGACGAGGTATGGCTTTTCACAAAACCAGCCTTTTCCAACACCCGGCCAGAACTGGGATTGTTGGGGTGAACCGCTGCCGCCAACTGATCTTTATCAGCACGGTGGAAGGCAAAACGCACCGCCGCCAAGGCCGCTTCGGTGGCAAAGCCCTGGCCCCAGTAATCCTTACCCACCCAGTAACCAAAGGTATTATCACCATCAGCCATATTGACTTCAATACAGCCTATTAGATCACCTTCGATACGGCGTTCCATGACAAACACGTGACGGGTGTTGGTATTGCGATCAATTTGTGCAGCTTCGATAAACGCCTGCGCATCTTTGTGGGTATAAGGATTGGGGATCAGCGCCGTGTGTTGCGCAACATCCCAATCATCACAAAGCTTCACCAAGCGCTCGGCATCATTTTCCGTAACCCGGCGCAAGCGCAACCGCGGGGTATCCAACACCCCGATGTTCACCGCCATCATCATCGACATACAGGCCATTTCCGCCATGGGTTTAAGACCTATAATTGGCGTTGATGGAAATGTAACCATGGGTCAAATCACAGGTCCACACCGTGGCTTTACCATCAGCAATACCGACATCCACTTGGATGGAAATCTCTTGGCCCTTCATGTGTTCTACAACCGGGGCTTCATCATAACCTTCGACGCGCATACCATCTTCGGTGACTTGAACACCACCAATGCGAATACCGAGCTTGTCGCGATCAGCCGCTTCACCGGCTTTGCCCACCGCCATAACAATCCGACCCCAGTTGGCGTCTTCACCCGCGATGGCCGTTTTCACCAACGGAGAATTGGCAATACACAAACCAAT
>JAPHSY010000025.1 GCA_026196495.1 Magnetovibrio sp. | reverse complement strand
GAGCAGCCCGAGCGCAGATCACGTAGGTTCAAATCCTACCCCCGCAACCAACGATTTAGGCTCGCCCTTCCAGGGCGGGCCTAAATTGTTTGTAGGTGGGGTTTGGTGAATGAAACGACCGGTTCGTGAGAGAGGGCTTTGGCCCGAACGATAGACGGTGCAAAGCACCGGTCCGCAGGGCCGAAGGCTCAAGGAGGAAGGCAAAGCCTTCACTAATCCTACCCCCGCAAACAAATTTATATGGTCGGTAAAAAGTTTTTGATAAGCTTTGTGCCTCGCTGGTGCGTAACGACTGGGTGCTGGCGTGTCGTGTGCACGCGGAAAATTACATTGTGTGAGAACAGTGCGTCTGCATTAAAAAATGCCGTGTCTGGAAAGGTTCTCTCATACCGTCATGGCTGTGGTGGAGGAGACGGTAGAAATCAATTTACTCTGACCCATTGCTGTCCCAGATAACTGAAGAATAAGCAGGCTTGAACCCTTAAATTTTGATAGACTTGGTTTGCAAAAACATAAGCGATATCAAAAGGATTCAAGCCATGTCGCATCATAACACAATCCTATCTCAAATCCTAAAACTCGTGCCGAGACATGAATTTGAACGTCTTGCGAAAGGCCATGACGGAACGCGGCGTCAAGGAGCGATGAGCCGTTGGACACAGTTCGTGGCCATGTCCACAGCGCAGCTTTCCGGGCGCTCCAGCCTGCGCGATATCGAAAGCACCATCCTGTCCCAAAAGCATCTGTCCTATCATTTGGGCAGCGGCGCGGTGAAGCGCACGACCTTGAGCCGCGCCAACCGGGATTTGTCCGCAAGCTTCTTTGAGGCGCTGTTTGGCAAGCTTTATCAGCGTTGCGAACAAGGAGCCGGTCGCCATAAGTTTGGCTTCAAGCACAAGCTGTTTTCTCTGGATTCAACATTGCTCGACGTTTCGCTTAAGGTCTTTCCGCAGGCCAATTACAACCGTATGAAGGCGGCGTTTAAGTTGCACGTCGGCTTGGATTACGATGGTTTGATCCCGGCCTTTGCTGCACTGACGCCGGGAAAGGTGGGCGACCAAACCCAGGCCAAGCTGCTTTCCTTTCCCAAAGGCAGCGTGTTGGTATTCGATCGCGGCTATATGGATTATAAGTGGCATAATCAACTGACAAGCCAAGGGATTTATTGGGTTACACGTATCCGAACCGGAGCAAAGTATCGGGTGTTGGAGCGCCGTCCGGTGGATCAATCGCAAGGTGTCACCAGTGACCAGATCATCGAATACACGTCAGATCGGTCTTCCAAAAACAACCTGCGCCCGGTCCGCCGCGTCGGTTACCGCGACCCGGAGACGGGAAAACATTATGTCTTCACCACCAATCAATTCGACTGGTCCGCCAAGACCATTGCCGAGATTTACAAACAACGTTGGCAGGTTGAGTTGTTCTTCAAATGGATCAAACAGAACCTCAAGATCAAGGCGTTCTTGGGCACGTCTGAAAACGCGGTGATGACACAGGTGATGGTGGCGTTGTGTATCTACTTGATCTTGGCGTATTTCAAATTCCAGGCGCGGCTGGGGCAAAGCTTGCAGCAAATTACCCGCCTCATTCACGTCAATCTCTTCGCCAGAAGAGACATAATGGCCTTGTTTAGGCCGCCTCCAGATCAAGGCACAAAGACGGATCAGTTGGCGTTATGGTGAGGGGAAAAATTAACTGGGACAGCAATGACTCTGACCCCATTGATCGGAAACTTAAATGGAGTTAATCAATTTACTCTGACCTTGGCCCCAATGATCCATGATATTTTCTGTATTGAGGGTATCTTTCTAAAATATCATCAAATCCCAATTTACCTGATCGGGCTTGTTTGTACTCCTCTCCTGTAATTTTGAACTTAATTAGCCCCCCCCCCTGTGCTGCAGCAATATATTGCAATTCATACTCATCATCATTCTTGTGGACACTCCAATCACCAAACGATTGATTGTCCTCATCTTCAAACACTTGTGATTTTGTTACTCTTGTCTCTCCCATCGTGTAATATTTACTCATGTCTTTTTTGCTCATTATCTTGGGCCTCCAATGTTCAAGATAGTGTACTGCACATCAGCAGGAGCATTGATGACTGCTTCTGAAGTGCCGCCAATTGTTTTTCCTCCGGGTATCCATTGAGTATTTGCCCCATCTTCATTACCAGAAGCCATCCTCAAATTTCTCATATTAGATGGCGCAATATATGCAGCCACGGTTTCTCCGCTTGTTAACTGACCACTGGACAGTCCGAGACGTTTCTCTATAAGAGTGAGATCTCCTGCTGTATCAATTATTAAATTGTCAAACTCTGACTTTGGCATGACAAATGTGCCACTTGAAGGACCAATCGTTCCTTTTACATCAATGATTTCTTTAGATGTTAATCTTACAGCCCCCTCATCAAATAAACTCAAATGCGCATCGATATCTGCGTCTGACATGTAGGTAGATGGATCAGGACGACTTTTATCTTTTGTATTTACAATATCAAGAAATTCAGCTTGTGTCAGGTTGACACTGGGCAAGGTCTGTTCAAGATTATTCGCAATTGACCATGTCTGGTCAGGAACGATTCCAACTGTTGTCGTTTCTGTGACTACACCCCCTGGCTGGTCCAGGGTTTCAAAGTAGCCCGTTTGGTCCGGTTCATTAGCATCAAACCTGAATTGACGGGTGCCATCGGCCGAAACGAACGTGTTGTTGTCAATGCTTTTGTAATCGTCACCAAGCCAATTTTCTGCACCATTGAGCAGGCCAGACTCAGAGGTAACTCCCCCTGGAAGGTTGGAGGCATTTGGAACATCAGGTGCATATGTTTTTCGAACATTGCTTTTGATGGCATCGGTCACCTTCTTAAAGTTGCTACCCCCAACTGTTGTGGCAACAATTGCGGCAAAGGTGACATCCAGATCGCCCTGAAGCTTCCCTGCTTCAACATATTTGCCTTCGGCCATCAATTGATCGAGTTGATCAAGATGTGCTTCGTAAGCCACGGCCAACCGTTCTGGTATTTCGGGGATGTCTTGTATGAGCTCTTTGGCGGCTTGTAGAGTTTCACCAATGTGATCACGCGCATTCTCATCACCGTCAATGGCCGCATTGATTACGCGAAGACCACGCGCAGCATCGCGCGCAGTTGTTTGCAGTGTTTCAGGAAGGTCTTCGATCTGCTCTATCAGTTCAACGGCAGCGGTTGTGTATGCATCCTTTGTTCCAATATCAACGACCTTAGGAATGGTTCTCCAAGCATTAAAATTTGCGTCCTGGGCTTGGGAAACAGCTTGGTTAATGGATTGCAATTTTGTTGAGGCGGTAGTGATCATACCTTGCGTGACCGTAGTGTCACCATTTTCTTGACGTGATATCAGCGTGTCATATTCCGCTTGAACGTTCACTTTTTCATCAAACAGGGCATTGTAAGTATTTTGCAATTCTTCCCGGATGCTTACGAATTGCAGTGCAGCTTTGACTTTCTCTACGGAGGGATCGAGTATTTCAATTTCGTCTTCGAAAAAGTCAAAGAAACCACAGTTGCCAATACCACTTCCACATGAGCCATCAACGGTGACCATTGCTTCTACAAGTGCTACATCAGATGCAGTGACGGTTTCTGGGAGAGCCCCGCCATAGGTATCTTTGGCCCAGCCTTGAAGTGCGTTATCATAGAATGCACTGTCGGCAACCAGTCCCATTGCGAATGTGGTGGTATTATCATAGTGATCATCACGTTTTAAGAACTCAAACGTTTTGCCCATGTCTGCAATGAACTGAGCGCCGTGCGTTGTGCGCATGTCCTCGAATGCATTATTGACCGTGGCCAAAACATCTGCGTCGGTAATGGTATCGAGGTTTTCTGCCCACCGGACATCTGTTTCACGCAGCGCTGCATTGCCGAGGATTTCTTCCCATTCCGCCGCCGACTTACCTAGCCCTTTATCAGAAGAGGCCAACTCTTCGGCTTTGGTCTTGATGGCTTGAATTTCAGCTGTATGAAGCTGGCGGTTAAAGGCGTTGGCAGTTTTGCCGATGGCGGCGGCGGTGCTGACGGCGCTGGCGTCTCCGCCAGATATGGTGACGGCGAGTGCACCCAATAATCCGGCGAGTTGGGTTTGTTTTGTTGGGTCGCTGTTGATTTTCTTCAGCGCATCGCCAGCAAACTCTTGCATGCCTGCGGCCATGGCACCGGCCATACAGTTTTGCGAACTGGCTTGACCGATGGCGCAACCGGCCAAGGCGTGCAGGGCGATTTTTTGCAGGCCACCTTCGGGTAGGTCCTTCGCAATTCCGATGTCACCAATTTTTTCAAAGGTGGATTGTGACACGGCGGTGATGGCGGCATTGACCAACGCACCCTTCAAATTTTCCGTCAGCGGTTCGCCATTGATGACGCTTTCAACGGTGGAGCTGACCACGGCTTCGGCAATGCCGGTTTTGAGGCGGTTGGCGAATATGATGCCGTCTTTTGCGGCACCTGTTGCATCACCGATTGGGGTGTTCAGTGCGCCGATATCCAGGCTGGCGACCATACCTGCCGTTGCGACACTGGTGGCGATGGATTTGAGGCTGCCCATAGAACCGATCTGTTTGAGTGCCGCGCCGATGTCCCCGCCGTTACCAACGAGTGCCGTTGCGGCTTGGTTCACCAATGCGGTGAAGCCCGCATTGGTCATGGCAACGGTGCTGGTGCTGGCAACCGTTACGGTTCCGGTGCCAACGGCGATGGTGGATCCAGTGCCAACGGTACCCGCCACAGCCACTTCTGCTGCAACAACAGTCTGACTGCCTTCGGCAACAATGCCCGCAAGCTCGGCCCCCATTCCCGCCGTGGCATAGGCCACCGCCAGCGAGATAATAATCGCCCCCGTCGGCGATATGCCTTGGCTGGAATAATCCCATTCTTTGTGGATTTCTTTGATGGCATTCCATTGAACGTCGTTTCGACCTTGCAGGTCCTTCATCCACGCCAAGCCCGGGGCTTGGGACAGTTGATTGATGTCGGTGTCGAGGTCTTTGGTTTCTTTGTAATCGACGATCACGCCGTCGCCGGTGACGATGGCGATG
>JAPHSY010000056.1 GCA_026196495.1 Magnetovibrio sp. | reverse complement strand
TATTCTTCCAACATGGTGGCGGTTTCATCACGGGCTTCTTGTTCGGTCGCATGCGCGGTGTGGCCTTCCTGCCAAAGGAATTCAGACGTGCGCAAGAACAAACGTGGGCGCATTTCCCAGCGCACCACATTGGCCCATTGGTTGATCATCACCGGTAGGTCACGATAGCTGCGGATCCACTTGGCAAAACTTTCGCCGATCATGGTTTCCGATGTCGGGCGCACCACCAGGGGGCTTTCCAGCTCTCCTGCGGGGACCAGCTTGCCATCTTTGGAAACCAAGCGATGGTGGGTGACCACAGCCATTTCTTTGGCAAAGCCTTCGACGTGGGCGGCTTCTTTTTCGATCAATTCAAGCGGAATGAACAGCGGGAAATAGCAGTTTTCGTGGCCTGTTTCGCGAATGCGCTGGTCCAGACGGCGCTGTAAGTTTTCCCAAATGCCAAAGCCCCACGGCTTAATCACCATACAGCCGCGGACGCCTGAATTTTCGGCCATGTCGGCTTCTTTGATGACTTCTTGATACCATTTTGGAAAGTCGTTTTCGCGGCTGACGGAAATGGCGGTCTTTTTGGGTTTGCCTTGGGGCTTATTGGACATTGAAAGTTCCAGGTCTGAGCTGATGAAAATCTTTGAGGATTGGTATCGGGCAAAGTGCGCCGGAAATCAAGAACCGATCAGAAAAATCCCTAAATCCCGTGCGGTCAATGCCCGGCCCTTGTGATTAAAAATACAACCAAAGATATATTTCTGTCAGGATTTGGTGTTTGATGGCGATCAATGATGGTGATGGCTTGCTGGTTTAAGTCATCTAACCATAAGGCCCATGATTCTTTGATTTATGGCATTTTTGAGCTGTTTTCAGTCTTCAATGAAGGCTGGTGAAACTAGTACGCATGTACTATCATATGAGCAAGGTGGACAACCATATTAATTAAGAATCAAAAATTCATGTATACACGCAAATGTCGAATGCGCGTGTGTCGTTCTGACTAAGGGGGTTGTTACAGTGAAGCAGGATTGGAAAGATATGAAGAAACTTGCGATTGGGCAGCGGACGTATTCGAACCGTAGTCTTCATGGTCAAGTGGTTCATGAATTGGGAAAACGCATCGTCACAGGGGATATTGGCGAAGGTGCTGTTTTACCAAATGAAACGGATTTAGGGGCGTCTTTCGCCGTCAGCCGCACAGCTTTGCGTGAAGGGATCAAAGTCCTTGCCGCGAAGGGCCTATTGGCCAGCCGAACCCGTACAGGTACGCGTGTGCGCCCACGCACGGAATGGAATATGTTGGACCCGGATGTCATGGCATGGCGCCTGAGTTCCAGCCATCCAGCAAAATTTCTACAAGATCTCGTTGAATTTCGTACCGCTGTTGAACCTTTGGCCGCTGCATTGGCTGCACAACGTGCAACGCCAACGGATATTCATGCCATTGCCGCAGCCTATGACGACATGGTCATGGCCGGCACAGATGTTGAAGCAGGCGTCGAACCGGACTTGCGGTTCCATCAAGCAATCTTCCAGTCCAGCGGTAATGAGTTGCTGGCCCCTTTGGGGACATTAACGGAAGCGGCGCTGAGCATGAGTTTTCGAATTACGACACCTGATTTGAAAAACATGGCGCTGAAATTGCACAAAAATGTTCTGGATGCGATCACGGTGCGTGATCCTGAGGCCGCCAGCGATGCAATGCATCAATTGTTGAATATGTCTTTTGAAACCAGTTCTGAACTGTTGGACGAAGCTGGCGAATAACATCGCTTTTCATCACGAACGCTATGCCTTTTCATTAAGGCGTAGCGTTTTTGTGTGTCAGGTGTTTACTCATTTCTGAAATTGAAACGTTTGCAACAAATGAAACATTAGCGTTTCAATTGTTGCAGCCGCGAGCTATGATATTTTTACAGATGATTATCATCTCATGGATATTAAACCCGATGATGAGAGCCCTGGGCTATGAATTTTGACGATACCATCGCCCGCATAGAAGGGGCTTTTTCCAATCTAAGCCCCCAATTGAAGCAAGCCGCACGTTATGTAATCGACCACCCGGATGATGTGGCGCTGTATTCTATGCGCCAGTTGGCTGGTCAGGCTGATGTTCATCCATCAACGATGGTTCGTTTGGCACGTGAAATTGGCTTCGATGGACATGCTCAATTTCAAGAGCCGTTTCAAGAACGGCTGCGTTCAAAACCAAAAGTTACCTATGTGGGTGGTGCCCGGGATTTGCAAAAACGCAGTGGTGAGGGAAACCCCATTGAGCTGGTGGCTGAAATGTTTGGTATGGAGTGCCAAACATTTAAGATGCTAAATGAAGAAGGTATCGCCAATAGCATTGCAGAAGCTGCCGAAATGCTTTGCAATGCACGCAATATCTTTGTTGTTGGGGTGCGGTCCATGTTTCCCGTGGTGTTTTATTTTCACTATGCATGTCGCATGTTTACCCACAACGTTCATCTGGTGAGTGGCCAAGGCGGTACATTCGCGGACCAATTGCGTGGTGTGAGTAAAGGTGATGTGGTGCTGGCGACCAGCTTCATGCCTTACAGTCGTCATACCGTACGAGCTGTCGATTATGCCAAAGATCGCGGTGCCAAAATTATCTCGGTAACCGATAGTGCTGTATCGCCCATAGCACGGGGTGATGATACTTTTAATTTGATTGTGGGCAACGAAAGCCCGTCATTGTTCCATTCCATCGTGCCAGCCATGGCGGTTATCGAAGCTTTGGTGATGCTGATGATTGCCCGTGGTGGTGAAGGGGCGTTAAAAGCATTGGAAGACAGTGAAGAACAGCTGAACGACTTTGATGCTTATTGGTTGGAAAAAACCAGTCGTTTCCGGCGTTAACATGAAGTTGAGCCGCAGTCATCTTTACTTCCATACATAACAGACGTACCCTAGAAACTCGTTAATATGCAGGGGGCGGGGATGAACTTAAGCCGTTTATGGCAGTGTAATGCCACAGTGCTACGCACAAGGTTTGTGGGTGCTGCTGCTGCTGTAGTGTTAGGTATTGGGTTGGTCGGAACGGATACATCGGCCCAGAGCCCTGGACGCTATATCACGATTGGTACAGGTGGTGTTACCGGGGTTTATTATCCTGCTGGTGGGGGCATTTGTCGGCTGTTGAACAAGGGGCGGCGCAACCACGGTATTCGCTGTTCGGTCGAAAGCACCAATGGGTCGGCTTACAATCTCCAAGAAGTTCGCGCGGGCAACCTTGACTTTGCAGTTGCCCAATCGGACGTTCACTATGCGGCTGTCCATGGAGAACACCCCTTCGAAGATGCCGGAGCCGACAAAAAGTTGCGCTCTGTTTTTGCACTACACGGTGAAGCCTTTACGGTGGTAGCACGTGCCGATGCCGGAATTTCCACATTTGATCAACTGAAGGATAAACGCGTCAACATTGGCAATCTGGGTTCTGGCCAACGTGCGACGATGGAAATGGTTATGGCGGCAAAAAACTGGTCTCTGGATAATTTTGCTGCTGTGTCTGAGCTGACATCATCTGAACAATCTAAGGCACTGTGTAATGGTCTAATTGATGCGATGGTCTTTACCGTTGGCCACCCCAACGCATCAATAAAGGAAGCATCGATTGGCTGTGACACGGTGCTGGTCGGTATTTCCAAAGAAGATATCGAAAAAGTCAGCACAGGTCGACCGTATCTATTTTCTTCCACCATTCCGGGGGGGATGTACCGCGGAACGCCCAAAGATACGCGTACGTTTGGTGTTGGTGCAACGTTGGTAACGATGGAAACAACGCCTGATTACATCGTCTATGAGTTAACCAAAACAGTGTTTGAAAATTTGGATGATTATCGTCAACTTCATCCTGCTTTTAAGGTGTTGCACCCCGCTGAGATGACGTTTCAAGGCCTAACCGCACCGCTACATCCAGGGGCGTTACGTTATTTTCATGAAGCTGGATATCTTGATTAGTTGGTAATCTGAAAAAAGCACAAAAAAGCCCCCGCATTATCACGTGCGGGGGCTTGGTTATGAGAAGTGCCTTAGACGCTTGTGGCACCGTAGTAGAGGTTCACGGTGTGCTTGGCTTCTGCAAAAAACAACCAACGTTCAACGATGATCCCCATTGAGCACAATGCCCATGCCAATAATACAGCACCCAAGGCGGCGTATCCTTCAATAAACATAGCCAGCAAGGACAAGGCCAAGGGCAAAGCAAAACCTGTGATGTGAGAAATTGCGCGAAGCTTATCGGCATGCTTTTGTGCAACCCGATAGCCCATTTCCTTCATCAGATAATTTTCCGATGTATGTGGTAATTCCAATACGCTGACGTCGCCTGCTGCATCAATGCCGATGGCAGAATTAACAGATGGCAATCCCTTCGAACGCTTGTTAAAGCTCCAATACATGGTCTTCAAACCCCACCCCAAAACCAAGGTGACGACGGTGACGCCTTGGATGTAGGGATTGGTAAATCCGAACAGATGGATCAGAACGCTCATCAACACGGCACCACTCATGACGCTTAACAACAGATAAGATGGAACTGTCCAATCGTTGTGCCACTGGTGAATGGTGCGCAGAGATTTGTAAATCATTGCTGTGCAGATCACAGTGAGCCAAGCCAGCAATGCCGACACGACACCTGCAACAGCCCAAAGGCCGGAAGTGTCTTCGAACCATACCCAACCAATGCCAAAAAGTCCGGCAGGAATATAAGTCAAAACGGCCATAACGCCTTCACGGGCAAGCCAGCTGGATTTCCATTGTGTCATGGCCCGCCAAGCGCGTTCGGGTCTACCCAAGTGGAATGTTGATGCCATGAGGCCAACGGATACCAAGGTTAAGGCAAAGAACAGACCGGACAAACCAAGCCAGCGGTCATTGGGTAACATGTCGGCGGCACCCAAAATACCCAACATCGCTAGCAAGCCATAACCGGCGCCGGAACAGGTGGTGAAGAAAATAACGGAAAATGCGGGATGCATATCTTTTCCCCCCTTATTTGGACAGCACGTTGTCGAGCCAGCCTAAGAAGCCATCGGCCACGATGGGCTCTAGCTCTTCAGGTGCACCAATATCGGCGCTATCGACTTTGCGCGCGCGGGGCGGCAAGTACTTGTTGGTGGGTTTGTAACCAAGTTCCGGCATCAAGTCGCGGCCATGACGCGCGGCGGTTAATTGAGACACAGCTGATTCCGGGTCGTTCAAATCACCGAAGTGACGCGCACCTGCGGGGCAGGTCAGTACACAAGCGGGTTGACGATCTTCGGGTTCAAGGTTTTCGTTGTAGATACGGTCAATGCACAGTGTGCATTTCTTCATCACACCTTGGTCTTCATCGAATTCACGCGCACCGTATGGGCAAGCCCAGCTACACAGCTTGCAGCCAATACACTTGTCGGTATTAACCAACACGATACCATCTTCAGCACGTTTGTATGATGCACCCGTGGGACACACGGTAACGCAAGCCGCATTGTCGCAGTGCAGGCAGGAGCGTGGGAAGTTGATGGTCAGGTTGGGGCGGTCACCGCGCTTGACCTCAAACGAATGAACACGGTTAAACCACACACCATTGGGTTTTGCACCATATGGATCGTAGTCCGTTAACGCAGCAGCATGGCCGCCGGTGTTCCATTCTTTGCAATTGGTGGCGCAAGCATGACAGCCAACACAGGTGTCCAGATCGATAACCAGACCAAGCTTTTTATTGGTATGGGAGGGAAGGGTCGTCATATTTATTTGCCCTCCCGAATTTTCTTGTTTTCGATTTTGCGTAGCTTTTTGAAATGTTCGCCATAGCGTGACACCTTGGGTGTTTCAGGCAACTGATCAAACTTTTCGATAATTGGAAACTGTGGCCAGCTTTCGCCGTATTGAGACGGCTCGGCCTTTTCAATCTTCACCCGCAAATCAAACCAAGCGGCTTGTCCGGTGATGGGGTCAGAGTTGGAATAGCGATAACCGTCATCTTGTTCGGGCAACAATTCCGATATCAGGTGGTTGAGCAAGAAGCCCTCTTTGGCTTCGATGGCATCTGGGTCCAGGTTCCAAGACCCACGACGTTTGCCAATGGCGTTCCAGGTCCAAATCGTGTTTGGGTTCACGCCGTCAACTATTTGGATTTGGCAGCGAATGCGACCGTGGTGTGAAGATACCCAAACCCAGTCGTCATTACCTGCACCAATTTTGTTTGCCACATCTTCATGAACAAACATGCGGTTCTTACCGGTAATTTGACGCAGCCAAGCGTTTTGTGAACCCCATGAGTGATACATGTGCATGGGGCGCTGGGTCAGGGCATGAAGGTTGAACTCTTTGGTGTCGACCATGCTTTCTTCGAACGGTTGATACCAAATCGGCAGAGGGTCAAAGTATTTCAAGATACGCTCAGCATCAGCCTTGGGCGGGACATGGTCGCCGTGGCCTTCGGCTGCCAGACGGAACTTCTGGAACACTTCTGAATACAGTTGGAAGATAATTGGATCACCATTGGGCAGCAACCCATTGTCGGCCGACCAATCCAGATAATTCTTGTTGGCCATTTTGAAATAGCGTTGATCCGGTGCAAATTCGTGCTGCCAAAAACTTTGGTTTTCGATGTACTTGTCCAACTGCTTGGGGTTGGCTTCACCCCGCAGCGGCTTGTCACCATGTTCACCGCGCCAACCGCCCAGCATGCCGATACCCGGTGCACGTTCGTGGTTGACCATATAATCGGCCAAGCCGCCCGGATACTTTGCGGTACCATCATCATTGGTGAGACCCGGCAATCCAATGCGGTGGCCCAGATCGATCAACACGCTTTGGAAACCACGCACATCGCGGTCCGGCTCTACAACCGGGTAACGGATAGCGTCGGCACATGCATCGGCGTTGGAAATGGGACGGTCCAACAAAGAGATACAGTCGTGACGTTCTAGGTATGTGGTGTCCGGTAAAATCAAATCGGCATAAGGGACCATTTCTGAGAAGTAGGCATCCGAATAGATGATGTAGGGGATTTTGTAATCGCCGTTTTCATCTTTGTCCGTGAGCATTTCGATGGTGCCCGCCGTATTCATGGATGAATTCCAGCTCATGTTGGCCATGAACATCATCAAGGTGTCGATTTTGTACGGATCGCCTTTCCACGCATTGTGGATGACCATGTGCATCATGCCGTGGCTGGAAATCGGGTGTTCCCAGCTATAGGCTTTATCAATACGACGCGGTGTGACGCCATCGTCTTCAAGCAACAAATCTTCGGGGCCAGTGGGGAAGCCCAATGGTGCACCCGGCAATGGGGTGTTGGGGCGAACTTGATCCGGACGTCCTGTCGGTTTAATGCCTGGCGGAATGTGTTTGGGGTATGGGGCTTTGACACGGAAACCACCAGGGACTTCAACAGACCCCAGTAGGACTTGCAATACGTGCAGCATACGGCAGGTGTGGAAGCCGTTGGAGTGTGCCGATATACCACGCATGGCATGGAAAGATACCGGGCGACCAATCATCTTGTCGTGGGTTTCACCCGTCCAATCGGTCCATTCCTGGTCAATTTCAATGGTTTCTTTAAATGCAACGTGGGCCAGTTCAGCGGCGATGCGTTTGATCTGTGCGACGTCCAGGCCACAGATATGGGCCACTTGTTCCGGTGCGTATTGGGGATCCAAATAACGTTTGGCGAGAATTTCAAAGCTTGGTACCGCTTTGCGACCATCGGGCAGGGCGTATTCCCCTTTGAGTGCAGGGCGTTTGACTTTGCCGGATTTGGCGTTGGCCAAAGTATGGGTGTCTTGATCCCAGCACAGCGGGTTGCCGTCAACATCGCGGGCAAACAAACCGTGGTCTGCGGCACCTTCGTCATCAATCACCAACCAACCGGAGTTGGTGTATCGGATCAGATAATCCACATCGACATTGCCGGATTTCAGCAATTCATGAACCAAGGCCATGATGAACAAGCCGTCAGTTCCGGGGCGGATGCCAATCCATTCATCAGCAATGGCGCCGTAACCTGTGCGCACCGGGTTTACCGCTACGAACTTGGCACCGCGTTTTTTCAAAAGGCCGAGGCCCTTTTTGATCGGGTTGGAATCGTGATCTTCAGCAACGCCAAACATCATGAAGTATTTGGAATGGTGCCAATCCGGTTCGGCAAATTCCCAAAATGCACCGCCAATGGTGTAGAGACCGCCTGCGGCCATGTTGACGGAACAAAAACCACCATGAGCGGCATAGTTAGGCGTGCCAAATTGGCTGGCCCACCAACCGGTTAAGGCTTGAGATTGGTCACGCCCGGTAAAGAACGCCAGTTTTTTGGGATCAGAATTGCGGATGTTGCCCAGACGCTCTGAGGCTATTTCAAGGGCTTCGTCCCATTCGATTTCGACAAACTTGTTGGTGCCGCGCTCACCGACGCGTTTCAACGGTTTGGACAGGCGGGCGGGGGAGTAGTGCTGCATAATGCCAGAGGAGCCTTTGCCGCACAGCACGCCAGCATTGATGGGATGGTTGCGGTTGCCCTGGATGTAGCGCACCTTACCGTCGTGCAAATAAACCTTGATGCCACAACGACACGCACACATGTAGCACGTGGTGTATTTGATTTCGTCACCCAGGGTGGGAGATAGATCAACGTTATCGTCAGCGGCGTGGGGATCATCCACATTGGTGGATGTTTTTTTTACTTTGTTCATATCGACGTCTCCGCAAGGCCGTATTCGTCGGCCTTAAGCAAAGCCAAATCCCGGTTTGGGGGGTTCAATTCTTTTTGTTCGGCACACAAAATAATGTGCCTTTTGCTTATACCATCGAGCTCGGGAACGGGCTCAAGGTGTCAATTATGTTATATAATGAAATCATTATATAAGGGAAACCTTAAAAACGCAAAACCACCTGTTTTTAGGCGTTTTCAGCCCTTTTTGGGATAAGTCCATACTAACCCTACCCCCTTGCCGTGTGGCTCATTGTCCATAAGGGTAGGCCGAATCGCAATTGCAGTGAATATGAAAATAAGGGGGACAATGCCCCCTTATTCATAACAGTAGTGTATGTTTTAGCCGATAGGGCCTCCGGCTACTTTCGTAATAACCATGACCGCAGGCTTAACGGGTTGGTTTTCTACGAAATCAGGCCAGCGAGTGGATGGGTTTTCAAATGTAGATCCTTTGGTATCACCTGGGTGCTGCACTGCCGCGAAGTAGGCGCTATCATCTGTGTTAAAGCATGGACCGCAGTGTTCTGCGCCCAGTGGAGTGGAGAAGAACAGCTTTACGTAGGCCTTTCCTTTGCCTTCGGTGTCTGCCGCCCAAACACCATCAGCGATACCGGATTTAGGGGCACCATCCGTGGCAATCCAGATACGGCCTTTGGTGTCGAACGTACAGTTGTCTGGGCAAGACAACCATTGTCCTTCGTCCGTGCGTGCATGGTAAACGGCTTTGTCTTCTGCATTTGTTGGGTTGCCTGCCAGTAGGAAAAAGTCCCACTTGTATGTTAGGGCTGTGTGGTCTTTGTCGGCACCCATTTTGCCACCAGGAGGTGTCATTTCGATGATATGACCGTGTTTGTTCTTAGCCCGAGGGTTAGCCGCATTTTCATCCCCGGCTTTGCGCTTGGTGTTGTTGGTCAACATCATGTAGACCTTGCCGTTGACCAAGTTTGGTTCAACGTCTTCAGGACGGTCCATTGGCGTCGCCCACATCAGATCTGCGGCACGACGGGTTTCAATCATGACGTCGGCTTGGCTGTTAAAACCGTTGGCAGGGATTAACGGGCCTTTGCCGAATTCCAGCGGCATCCACTCCAAACTTTGATCCGCATTAAATTTGGCAACATAAAGTGTGCCATCATCCAAGATGTTGCGGTTGGCTTCTTGGTTCATTGGTTCGATTTTGTTTTTTGAGACAAAACGATAAAGATAATCAAAACGTTGATCATCACCGGAATATACCACCACGCGACCATCCTTATTCACCAAGGCATGTGCGCCTTCGTGTTTGAAGCGTCCGAGTGCGGTGCGTTTGATCGGAGTAGAGGTCGGGTCGTATGGATCCAACTCGACCATCCAGCCAAAGCGGTTGGGCTCGTTCGGTTCTTTTTCCACATCAAAGCGATCATGGAAGCGATGCCATCCATAACGCGGTTTTCCTTTGAGGCCATAGCGTTTGTAGTTGATGGCTTCAGATGTTTTGGACGGATCACCCGCAAAATAACCGTGAAAGTTCTCTTCGGCGATCAGAACGGTGCCCCAAGGGGTGATGGAACCTGCGCAGTTGTTGAGTGTGCCCAATACTTTGGTGCCGGAAGCATCAGCACTGGTTTTCATGCGATCATGACCTGCAGCAGGGCCGGAGATCATCATTTCAGTTTCTGTGTGGATGCGACGGTTGAATTGGGAACCGTTTACAACAGACCAGTTACCAGCATCATCACGTTTGATTTCGACAACGGAGTGACCGTGTGCGGCCATTTCAATACCAATCTGTTCTTTAGATTGCGTATTTTGATCTTTTCCTGCATCACCGGGAAACATCAGCTTGCGGTTTACATACTCATGATTCACACACAAGAGCCCATGGTTAGCCGTGTTGGCGCCCCGCGGGAGAGGGGCAAAACCCAGAAAATCATTGTTGTAGCCGAACTGCAGCTTTTGTGCTTCGACTGTTTGGTTTTGGGGATCGAACGCGGGTGCGCCGGAAACGACTGGATCACCCCAACGAATTAAAATATCCGCGTCATAGCCGTTGGCCACATGGTGTGTTTCATCGTAGGCATGGGGTAGAGCATCAAAGGTCAATGTAGATGGATCAGCACTAGCAGCAGCTAAGGCATCTTTAGCAAATAGGGAGCCACCAGCGACAGTGCCCACTGCTCCCATCGCGGTAAGCGCAGTGCCACCACTCAGGAATGCCCGACGGCTTATAGATTTGTCCGCAACTTCTGAGAATGAGATATTGGTGCTCGGGTTTGACGAATGATCGTCGTCTTCGCCTTCGATATAGTCGTGGTCGGTTTGGTTCGACACAGTCATCTGGAACTCCATATATTTTGCTTCTTAAATAGAAAGATACTGAGTAGCTGATGCTGTGTGACGATGGTTTGTCAGGCTCTTGACAGTTTTATGAAGCCTGTTCCTGATCGATCATTTCAAAATAAAAGTTATGGTGGTTTTGGATTTGTCGGGGAACTCAACCTTTACCAACTTGCCATCTTCATCAAACCACAATTCTCGTGTGAACTCGCCTGATATGCCGTAGTGATGCGTTTGTGTCAGGATGCCGTGGACAGGGATATTTTCAGTGCCAAGGTTTTTTACCGAGACGTCTAAAATTTTTCCGTCTTGGCTGTTGAGCAGTTGTGTGCGGCCAATCAGGTCAGCATTCCATAAACTGGTGGGCATGATCCCTAAAGGCAAAATTTGAAGACGATCCCGGCCATTGATGACACTGTTGATAATGAGGCTATCTTCTTCAGGGTGTGCAATCACAGACATATGGTTTCCATCGTTATCCGTGATGGAAGTCATATCCAACAATTGTCCCCCAGCCCATGTTTCTTGGGATGTGTGATCGAACGCATAGGACGTGGTGAAGAAGCCGTCTATTTTAATCTGAGTGTGTAAATCAACACGGATTTGGTTTTTGATGTTGGATATGGTGATGCGATGGGTGCCGACAGGTTTACCATTGCGAAGCACTTGGAAATTGAGTGTCTCTGGACCTGAAAAGGCCATGCTGCTGAACGTCACAAACAGGACGGATAAAGCAAAAATAATGAAAATTTTACATTTCATGGTGAAAGCTTAACCTATAGCCTTCGCTTTTCTAACGTTTTTCGGCACAATTAGGGCTAAGCCACCGATATGTGGCAAAAGGTAGAACTGGGTCCCAACATGTTTCGAACCTTAAAAGATAAATTAGTTGTTTTATTAGGAATAGCGCTCGCCCCAGTGGTGAGCCTGCCAGCATGGGCGCAACAGCAAGGCCAAATGACACTTGAACAACAACGCCAATTTGAACAAATGATGGGCGCCAATGCTCAGGAGATGGAGGCCTTCGCCATTTGGCTTCAAGCTGGCATAAATGTTTTCATGCTGATCGTTTTTGGCGTGATTTTGCTGATTGCCAAGCGAGATATGAAAGGCTGGAACCAACCAATTAAGTGGGTGTGGTTTTCGTTTTCTGGGCGCCTAAACCGTAAAGCTTACTGGCTAAAGGGTGTCGTGGCACTGGGCATGATCAATACCGGCATTCAAGTGTTTGGTTTGATGTTGATGATGGTGATCGGCACCGGTGCCTCAGGTGCCATGTTTGGAGGCATCACATTGTTGGTGGTGATGCTGCCTTTGATGGTGTTCCAAATCTGGGTCAGTTTGGCCTTAAGTGCAAAACGGTTCCATGACCTGGGCAGTTCCGCGTGGTGGATTTTGGGTTTTCTCATACCCTTCTACAATCTCTGGTTGGCCATCAAGTTGTTGTTTTTCCGGGGTACCCCTGGGCCTAACGCTTTTGGGTCTGATCCCGTTGATGAGGTTGAAGCTTACATTGACGAAATGACCGGAGGTCAATCTGATGATGAGGACGGTGAAGAACCCGTTATCCCACATCCGCGTCCACCTGAAAATGGCCCACAAGAGCCCCAAGGTTTTGGTGCACGAAAGTTTTCCAGACCCGTTCAGCCAGAGCCCCAAGCCGAACCCGAACCTGTATCAGCACCGACTGAGCTGCCCGGTGGTTCTGCCAACTTAGATGTGATCAAACGCCGATTGGGTGATGACATCATGCGCCCCATTCAGCGCAAAGGCGGCGGTGGGCGCGATGCTGAAGGCTAGGCCTTAGACATATGCAAAATGACAATTCCGTTGTACGTCGACCACGCCTGCCCGATGAGCTGCGTGGATGGAATTGGGGTGCATTCTTCCTGAATTGGGTATGGGGGTTGGGACACAACACCTGGATTGCTTTGTTGATGTTTGTGCCGGGAATTAATTTGGTTATGCCGTTTGTGTTGGGGGCCAAGGGCAATGAATGGGCTTGGCAAAACAATGACTGGCGAGACATCGCACATTTTAAACGCTCCCAACGCATTTGGGCCCGAGTGGGTATTGGGGCTTTCTTAGGCATCCCGCTTTTTATCAGTTTGATCGTTTGGGGTGTCATCACCCTCTTTAATTCCAGCGATGCCTATTTGCTCACCCTGGAGGAACTGCGTCATCACCCGCGACTTGAACGCCCCATGGGCCATCCCGTTGTCCCCAGTGGCTGGCTAACCCTGGGGAACATTCAAATGCAAAATTCTGACGGTTGGGCTGAATTGAACTTTGGTGTGGAAGGACCACGTGCTGTAGGGAAGGCAGAAGTTTATCTGGAACGCCAAAACAGCGTATGGACCATCAAGCAGTTATATGTGAAGACGGAACGCGGCGAAGAAATCTGGCTTGTTGAATAATAATGTATGACGTCAGTGTTCACTGCGCTTTTGATGCTTTAAGATATTTGTGCTGTGAAGGAAGATTGTGGGAGACGGTCAATGGTCATGCAAGATATCAAATGGACCGAAGACTTAAGTGTTGGAGTTGTGGTCTTAGATGATGATCATAAAAAGCTTATCAAAATTTTGAATACGTTATTTGCGGCCAGTTTTGCCGGCGTGGCAGATTCCGTATTGGAAAAAACATTGGTGGAACTGGAAGAGTACACCAAGTTTCATTTTGATCGGGAAGAACAGTTTCTGGCAGAACACGATTATCCATCGTTGGAGCCACACAAATTTCAGCATGAAAAACTGATCAAAGATCTACACGAATACACCGCTAGGGCCCGTGAACAAGGAACAGATGGTTTAAGTGCCGACGTGATGATGTTTTTGCGGACATGGTTGATCAATCACATCAAAGAACAAGATCTGGTTTATGCGGATTACCTCAAAGAAAAGGCTTAAGTGTTCTCAACAATTATGGCGATGAAGTCATCGGCAAACTCTTTGAGCTTTGCTGCGCCGACCCCGTGAATGTCGGCGAAGGCGTCGTTGTCGGTGGGTTTGGCTCGCGCCATATCTTCAAGTGATCGATCCGCAAAAATCATGTAAGCCGGAACGCCGCGTTCTTGGGCAATTTCTGTACGCAGGTTTTTGAGAAGTTCCAACAGCGCACTTTCTTCCATGTTGAGGTCTGCTGGTGGTGCGGCACGTCCAGGGCGTTTGGATTTGGTATCAGCTTTGGTCAACAAATCTTTGCGATAGCTAAATGATGCATTGTCTTTCAGCAATTCTTGCCCCTTTGGTGTTAGGCTCAAACCGCCATGGCCCATAACATCGATTTTCAAAAATCCACCAGCCACCAATTGTCGTACGATGGATTGCCACGCTTTTTTGCTGAGTTCATCGCCCTTGCCATAACTTACGACTTGGTCATGACCGGCAGTGCGAACTTTTTCCGTATCGGCACCACGGACGATGTCGATCAGGTGTGCTTGACCGTACATTTGTCCGGTGCTGACACAGGCCGACAGTAATGTCTGTGCTTGGCGGGAACCTTCCACCATCTCTGGCGGTGTTAGACACATATCGCAATTGCCACAGGGCTCACATGTGTCGTTAAAGTATTCCAACAACGCTATGCGACGGCAACTTGGGGCCTCACAATAAGCAATCAAGGCATCCAGGCGTTTGTGTTCACGCCGCTTGTGATCAACGGAGCTATTTTCTTGTTCAATGAACATCCGGCGCATGCGTAGATCATCTAGACCGTAAAGCATGTGTGCCACTGCGGGTTTGCCATCGCGCCCCGCACGCCCAATTTCTTGATAATACGCTTCGACGTTGCCGGGCATGTCGGTGTGACAGACAAAGCGGACATCGGGTTTGTCGATACCCATGCCAAAGGCAATGGTGGCAACAATGACGACGCCTGGCTCCATCATGAAAATGTTTTGATGTTGGGTACGATCATTGGCGCTCATCCCGGCGTGGTAGGGCAGGGCGCGAATACCATTTTCATTTAAGAACACCGCAGTCTTTTCGGTTTTTGCGCGGGACAAACAATAAACGATCCCGCTTTCGCCAAGATGGTTTTTGACGATGTCCAGCAATTGGCGTTTGGCATCGGTGCGGATGTCGACGTTGAGACGAATGTTGGGGCGATCAAAGCCGGACACAAAGGTGCGTCCTTGGCCGTTGAACAGTTTGTCGGCGATGTCTTGTTGGGTGGCGGTATCGGCGGTGGCGGTCAGTGCCGCGATGGGCACACCTGGGAAGTGAGTTTGTAGGCTCGAGAGTGCTTCGTATTCGGGACGGAACGAAGGCCCCCAACGCGACATGCAGTGGGCTTCATCAAT
>JAPHSY010000019.1 GCA_026196495.1 Magnetovibrio sp. | reverse complement strand
CGGTTTTGGGTAATGGTTTTCTTTTTGTAAGTGCGGGTTTTAAGGTCGAATGTGTCGGCGGAGGATTCCACCACAACGTCGCCGGTGGCTTGGACCTCCAGGTCATTGGCCGCAGTGAGGGTGGAGCCTTTCACCTGTGCCGTGCCACCAGAGGTCACGGAGACTTTGCCCCCAGACGTGAGCGAGGATGCGGTGTTGGCACCAATGTTGAGGGTATCGTCCTGTTCACCCAAAGCATTGATGGTATCCGTGGTCGAAGCGATGGCGACATCACCCGTGGCGGTAATGGTGGCATCACCCGTGGTGGTGACGCTGCTGCCTTGGAGTTTGGCCGCACCACCTGCGGTGATGTTAAGCTTGCCACCGGATTTAAAGGTTGAGCCGATAAAGGCGCTTGAACGTGCAGTGCTTTGACTTGTGGTGGAATTTTGCTTGATTTCGACGGCGCCAATGGTGACGTCGTTTCCGGCACTGAGCGTTGCATCGCCGCCGGTTTCGACATCGGCGGCTTGAACGGTGAGGTTGCCATTGGCCGCAGAGGCATTGAATTTACCGCCAGCGGTCACTGTGGAACGTTGATGGCGAAGGGAGACCAGATCAGACCCATTTCGGAATTCATCAACTTTAACACCAATATTGACGTCACCGTTGGTCGCCGTCAGCGTCATGTCGTTTCCGGCGGTGAGTTCCGCTGAATTCGACGTGATGTCATTGGATGCCGTTAACGTTAAATCTGTATTGGCTGAAATCGCACCGTTTTCATTGGTGATGTTATCGGCAACAATCGTTACGTTTTCGCCATCAATGACAGACTTTTGATTGGTGAATGCATTAAGTGTTGCTGAGGCCAGATAGACCTTAGGCACCAAGACGGTACGCCCGTCAATTTCTTCTTCGACATACCAAACAATATTGGATGTCAGCGCGTTGATTTGGGCGGTGGAAAGCGAAATGCCAAATGCAAGTTTGAGGCTAGACTGTGCGGCAAGGCCATTGTCCAACAGCTTCTTCATCTGACTGATGTCATCGGTGACGGTGTTGTCCAGATAACGTTGTCCGGTTTCACGCATGATGGCTTCGCGCACCAGTGTGGTGTCGAAATAAGCATCACCCAAACGTATGGCCACGGAACCCGGCACTTCGGGGAGCTTGTTGATGAAGTAGTCGGAGCCGTAATAATTGTTAACGTTGATAAAATCGGCCTGGGTTTCATACAGGAAGGTCGGCTTGGGTGCGACAGACGCCACAAACAATGCATCACGCCCGGGAATCAGATTTACATAGCTTGTGGTGTCTAAAGATGCCGGAATTTGCGACGGGGCAGCAAGGGCATTGTCACCAATAAAACGTGAGTTGACAGGCGGGGCGGACTGGACCACCTTGGTTCCGTTACCGACTTCAGTTGCCCTGATGGTGATGTTGCCCTTAGCCTGCATAACGGCCATTGAACTATCAGAAGCTTCAGAGAAGACATTGGCTGCTCGCCCTTCTGCTGCACGGTGACAGCAATACCAAACATTGTCATAGGCTTGTGTTCCACCGTTGTTGAATGAATTGGCTAAGGCACCACCAATGCTGCTGACGTATATATCCCCGTCCGCATAAATGGTGCTGTTGTCGTTGGTGAAATCCAACCCGGTGAGGGTTAAGTTGCCCGCAGAGGTGATAAACCCTGCGGCTGCATTCGATGTTATTGTCCCTTTATCGTACCAAGCATTGAGCACTGGGCCGGGGTATTGAGAGTAATCTGTAACTGTTGCTGTACCCAAAGGGGACACAACATACGTCTCATACCTTTGCCAAGAGGTACAGACACCACTGTCATTAGTAGCAGTGCACTTGCCACTCGGGTGCGTGAAAGGCGTGTTCTGCTGGACAGTCGTAGGGTAAAATGTTTTCTGCCAGACCCGGCTGGAACTCGTGCTGAACGAGCTCCTCGTGTTGTTAAAGGTATCGGCATTAATGGTAATATCGCCACTTAGGGTCTGGACCTTTCCAGAGATGTTTTTGAACAACGTGGCATTTGCAGCACCGCCATAACCTGTAACGATGAGATTGTTTTCAGCAAACAGCACCCCGGCGCTATTAGTCAACGATGCAACATTGAAGGTCATGTTTGTGCCGGCCGCGATGGAGCCGGTGTTGGTGATCGTCTGTGCTGTTACGGTGTTGGCCGTGGTGGCATAGATGCTGCCCGCATTGTTTACCGTGTTGGCATTCACCGCCGTTGTGGTGGCGCTTTTGATCTTACCGCCAGATTGATTGTCGAGCGTGCCGGTGGCCGTCACCGTGGTCCCGGTTTGTGATTCAATGGTGCCGGTGTTGGTGATGTTGGCGGCAGAATTCAACGTTGTTGTGGTGGTGGCGGCGATGGTGCCGGTGTTGGTGATGTCACCCGTGGTCGACGTCAGGCTGATGGCTTGATCGGACGTCATGGTCGCGGCGGTGGTGATGCTGTCACCCGTGAGCGCGATGGTGCTGGCAGAGTTGTAGTTACCCGCACCAATGGTGATGGGGGAATTGCCCGCCAGCTCCATGGCACCGTCGGAGGCAATGCGCCCGTTGGTGGCGACGAGATTACCGCTTTCGATGCGCAACGTGCCGCGCGAACGCACGGTTTCGGAGCTGTCATCAACGGCACGTGACAAGTCCACGGTGGGACCCTTCAGCTTCACCACCGCCCCGGCTCCTAAGAACCCATCCCCCGTGGCAATTTGGGTGGTGGCTTGAATGTCCAAGGTGCCCGATGTGGTCATCGCGCCCGTGTCGCTCATGCCCGCAACGATCTTGCCGCCGCTGGCACTGGTGACGTTCGCGGCCTTGATGGTGACGTTGTTGGCGGCGCCAAAGCTACCGTTTGATCCGGGGGTGATCGTGCCCGCATTGGCGGTGGCGCTCAGGTCATTCCCCGCATACACGGCTTTGTCGGTGGTGATGTCGGAACTGGTGGAGGTGAGCTGAATATCGGTTTTGGCCGACAGGTCGGATTTGAGCTCCAACTTGCCATCGGCGGTGAGGATCATATCCCCGGTGCTGGCCGCCATGTCGGCGGCCACGCGCACACCGACCCCGGCCTCGGTCCCGACCAAGGTGATGCGCCCGGCGTACATGCCGCCCAAGGCGGTGCTGTCGATGGAAAAGGTCGGCTTGGTGGAGCCATCGTGGGCCTTGGCCGTGCCACTGCGGGCATCGTAGTCAAAGTCTTGGCGCCCTGTGTGGATGCCCAGATCAGTGGCGTTGACTTGGGCGTTGATGGTGGCGGCGCGGGTGACGATGTCGAACTTGGTGGCACTGGTGGCATCCAGGCCCAAACCTTCAATCACCACGTCCCCCGCATTGACCGACAGGCCCGTCATGGCCGTGCCGGTGAACGTGGGTGTGCCGGTGGTCAGGGTTGCACGTGGCGTGTTGATGAAACCACAGCCATCGCAGGTGATGCCGTTGGGATTGGCGAGGATGTAATCGGCCGCTTTGCCGCCGATCTCCGTCGCACCCCGCAAGTAAGATCGGTTGGAACTGGTAACTTCGTTAAGGATCAAGGATGCAGCCGTACCGCCAAAATTGGGGTTGGCCTCAATCACACCACCAATATTGGTTGCTGAGAGTGCCGTGGCGTTGTTGATCACCAAGCCCTTTGACGTCACGTTGAAATCGGTGAATTTGTTATGGGATACGCCACTGCCATTGGGGGCGGCAATGTTGAGCATCGGTTTGCCGCTGGGGGTGGTGGTCAACGTCGCACCGCTTTGCACCACAATCTTATCCGTTGCCCAGACGTGTTCCGGGGGCAGGGCGATCAAAAAACACAACAACCAAACCAGACCATTTCGAAGGTGTATCATGGTGTGCTCCTAAAAATTCACGCTGACCGAGGTGTAAAGCTCGCGGCCCTGGGGGGTGATGGAATGGTGACGTTTGAGCGGGATGGCCCAGGACACATCAAAGGTGAGAAAACCGCCGCTGGCACGTAGGCCCAAGGTGCCACCCGCCAGCACACCACCTTCGCCGTCTTCAATGGGGTCGGCTTGAATCCAGCCCATATCGGCTGCGCCATAAGGGGAGAGACTCCCCAGGAATTTGTCGACATAGGTGAGTTTGGTGAGAGGAAGCAGCCAAGCCAGTTCAGAACGGATGTATCCCCCCACGTCCCCAGACAGGGTTTCTTCCTTAAACCCGCGTACCGAACTTAAACCACCAATAGAGAAACGTTCCGAACTGAACAACACACCCGGTGCCCATTGTCCACTGGCCGATAGGCTGGCTGATAGATCTTGTTCCAATAACTTAAAACCATGGGCGTAGCTTAAATCGCTGGTCAGTTTTTGGAACTGAGCCCGTGCCTCACCGCTGACATGTTCGTGATCTTTCTTGGCGCCAAAGGCACGCAGTCCACGTTCATAACCGAGGGCTGCACTCATCGATCCGCCCCACAATTTTGTCGAATGGCGGGCGGTCAGACCGGCAATGGAAAGACGGCGGCTTGAACTGTCCAACAACGTACCCGCGATATAGTTGCGGGCTTCTTTAAGTGTGAGAACGCCTTCCAGTGATGTTTTGCTGTCTTGATCCCGGTGAACAACGCGTTCGGTCGTGAACGCCTGGGTGCGGCTGATGCCTGTACTTTCATAAGAAGATGTGGTCGCTTGGATGGTGCTGGCGTATTCGAAATAACTGTCGGAATATTCAAAGGTCCAATAACCATACGGGATGCTTACCGAACCGCTGACGGTTTTTGACCTTTGGCCATCGAAGTTGCGCGGGTTGGCCTTATGAGAAACCGACCACAGATCATTCATGCCAAAGATATCGTCGGCATCCATTTCTATGGTCCGTTGACGGGAACCTGTGGACCTTGACCCCGTGTTGTCTTCAGTCCCCGTAAAACGCACACGTTGGCCAGGTTGATTTTCAATTTGAACTTTGGTTTGTCCGGTTTTTGATCCCGGTTCCAATTCCAATTTGGCGTTGTTGCTGGGCAGGCGATTGATTTGGTCCAGGCCTTGTTCCAGATCGCGAATGTTGAGCCGTTTGCCGCTAAGGTTGGGAAAGGCGGTGGATAAACGCATGCGAGGATCGCGTGCGGGCACGAATTCAATACTTTCCGTGCGCCCTTCAATGACAACAATCTCTAAGTTTCCCTTGGTCAAATCTTGGGGTGGCAGGTAAGCCCGGGTGGTGATATAGCCGCGATCCATGTACCAGTTGCTGATGTCAGCCAGCAACGTGTTGATCTGTTCCAGGGTCAGACATTTATCTTTGTATTCAGCCGTGAAAAGGTTCAGCACATCCGATGGGATCAGCTCAGCACCTTGAACATCGAACGCAGTAATATCGACGCAGGCGCCACCTTCAAGGCCCGCTGGCACCTCGACTTTCGGTGTTTCCATGCCATTGGGTGGGGTGTCGATGCTTTCGCGCCGTTGCTCTTTGCGGATTTGGATGTCGTCCGTGTGGCGGTCTTGAATGCGGTTTTGTTGTTTTTCAATGGTGGGTAGATCTTGGGCTGGAATCGCTTGCGCCCAGGCAGGACCTATGGTTCCGCTCAGGAATACGCACAACAACACCCCCAGCCCAGCCAATGGCCGAGCCCACATTGTCTTACAATCAAACATTTAAGCGCCCGCGAAAAATATGATTAAAGATTGCGTTAACGTTTAGTTAATGTTTTGTGATTGCGCAACTGTACATAAGTTGAGTGTAATTTTAAGAACTATGAGCTGCATTAATGGGGCTGATGGTTTTGCTGAGTCTTGAAGCCTGTCTGAGCAATAAAAAATGCTGAGGTGTTTTTTTTGTTACGTTACCAGCGCATTCGGTGATTGGCGTGGTTGTAAGAAGAATTCATGCCCTTCTCATTTTAAGCAGCCCTTAGCCCCCCACACAAAACAAAGCACCGCGCAAATAATGCAGGTTATGTGCCTTCGCTACCAAATATTAATATTTTAATACAAAGGGTTAGTGGATCTTCGGTGTCTAGGTACCAGGTCAATGAAATCTTTGGGTAAGCATAGGGTAAGCACAGGGTAAGCAGTCAGTTTCAAGCTTCTGAAAAATTTGGTGAGGGATGGAGACCTCACCGTTCGCGCAAACTCTCATCCTGATATTCTTGTAGCGGAGCCAAGAGATATTGGATCATCTTGCGTTTACCCGTTTTGATTTCGACTGTGACTGACATGCCGGGGCTGAGGGAGACGAACTTGTCTCCCACTACGATCTCGGTTTCCCACAGGTTAAACCGAGCGGGATAGACCCAGCCTTGGTTTTCATCGAGCACCGCATCGCGTGATACGGTTTTGACGTCGCCGCGCAGTGTGCCGTATTTGGTGAAGGGAAAACTTTCGACCTTGATCTCGGCATCTTGGCCGTCGTGGACGAAACCGATGTCTTTGTTCATAACCATGGCTTCGATCTCGATACTGTCACCCGCCGGAACAATGGTCATAAGTTCCTGTGCGGGTGTGACCACGCCACCTTCGGTGTGGATGGCCAATTGTTGCACCACGCCGTCTACGGGTGATGTCAGGTTTTGTTGTTGGTTGCGATCTTGGGCTTTGATGAGTTCTTGTTCCAAGCTTTCGGCTCGGCCCGTGACCTCGGAAAGTTGATCTTGAACCGTGCGACGGTCTTCGGCGATGAGCTGGTCGCGGCGGCTGGCGGTGGCGCGCATGGCTGCTTGCAGCTCACTGAGTTTTGAATCCGCTGACAACAGTTGCTGTTCAGTGTCGATGAGTTCTTGTTCCAGCTCTAAGAAGTCGAGGCGGGCTGTGTAGCCTTTTTCTAACAGCGTGCGGCGTTTTTCCACCCGTTCACGCACATTGGGGAGGATCATCTTAAGCCGTTTCATTTCCACTTGGGTTGTGCGGATCTCGGCGCGGCGTTGCAGCACTTCGTTGTCAATGGCATCCAGCCGAGCGTTGCGTTCAGAGAGTGCGCTTTCCAGGTGGCGGCGGTTACGGGCAATCAGGTCTTCAGGAGCATCTTCTGGTGGGAAAAACATTTCCAAGGGCTCATCGAACAGCAAAGCTTCCAGGCGTGCCACATTGATCATGGCTGTGAGCAGTTCGCGTTTAAGACGGGCTTCATCTGCCGCCGCACCCGTGGGGTTAAGCTCAATAAGAACATCGCCTGCTTTGACGTGCTGCCCATCATGTACGTGGATAGTGCGCACCACACCGCTTTCCAACGGTTGAATGACTTTTACTTTTCCGGACGGAATAATTTTTCCCTGCGCTGTGGCGATGATGTCAACCTCACCAATGACGGACCAACTTACCGCAATAACAAAAAATATAGTGATAGTGATGATGATGCCACGCCCAAGCGGGGATGGTGGGCTGTCCACCACTTCCAATACAGCCGGCAAAAATTCCAATTCTTGGCGTTTGCGCTTGATTGCGGCAGGCCCTTCTTTTTCCAGTCGTAAGGCTTCCTTGGCGATTTTGATGTAATGTTGGATGGATCCAATAAATGCGTAGAGTTTTTCCATCCGCTTAGGCCTCGGCTTTATCATGTTTGCGGATGTTGGTGATTTTCATCTGTGGTGTTTGCTGAACGGGAGCAGGTTTAGATTGAGGCGCCATCTGATCTAGCGATATGCCGATGCCTTCCATTTGATTGCGCCACAACCGTGCATAACGCCCATCGGTTTGCATCAGTTGATCGTGAGTACCATCTTCGACCACTTCACCGGCTTCAATGGTGACAATGCGATCACAAGCACGCACGGTGGAAAGCCTGTGGGCAATAATCAACACCGTGCGGCCTTGGCAGATGTGGTTCATGTTTTTTTGGATAATCTCTTCAGACTCATAATCCAGAGCAGATGTTGCTTCGTCAAAGATCAAGATGCGTGGGTTGGTGACCAAGGCACGCGCAATTGCGATGCGTTGTCGTTGTCCACCCGATAGGGTGCCACCGCGTTCGCCAATCACCGTGTCATAGGCTTCGGGTAGCTCCAAGATAAAGTCGTGTGCACCTGCCAGCTTAGCCGCCTTGATAATTTTGTCCCGCGACAGTGCCGGGTTGGATATGGCGATGTTTTCCCACACCGGGCGATTGAAGAGATAATTTTCTTGCAACACCACACCGATCTGGCGACGTAGCCATGTGGGGCTGGCTTGGGCAAGGTCAATACCGTCAATCAAGACTTTTCCAGACTCCGGCACATACATGCGTTGCACCAGTTTGGTCAGCGTGCTTTTACCGGAACCTGACGGGCCGACGATACCAATGCTTTGGCCCGCCTTTACGTCCAAAGAGATATTGCGCAAAACCTCCGGTGTGTCGTGTTTGTAGCGGAAAGTCACGCCTTCGAACTTAATGTCTCCTTGAACAGGCGGCAAGTCGGTTTGGCCTCCCGCGACTTCCGTTGGCGTATTGAGGATATCGCCCAAGCGTTCGACCGATATGCGCATTTGTTGGAAGTCTTGCCACAACTGTGCCAAACGCAAAATCGGTCCGGTGACGTGGCCGCTGAGCATATTAAACGCTACGAACTGCCCCACGGTCATATCGCCCGCGATGACGATTTTTGCGCCAAAGTACAACGTAAAGCCCATGGTGACTTTTTGGATCAACTGTACCCCGTTAGACGCATAGTTACCCAACATGGCAGCGCGGAACGAAGCTTTGACGTATTCTGCTAAGCGTTCTTCCCAGCGTCTGTGCATCTGTGGTTCCACCGCCATAGCTTTGACGGTCTCGACCCCGGTGACGCTTTCGGTGAGGAAGGCTTGGTTTTCTGCGCCGCGCTGAAACATTTCTTCCACGCGCTTGCGCAGGCCTGGCGTGATGAATAGGCTGAGGCCGATATAGAAAGGCAGGGATGCCACCACGATCCAGGTCAACACCGGGGCATAGGCAAACATGACGGCGAAGAACACCACCGTGAAAGCTAAGTCCAGTACCAAGGTTAGGGCTGAGCCTGTGAGGAAGTTGCGAACGTTTTCCAGTTCACGTACACGGGCCACAGTTTCGCCCACACGTCGTGCACCGAAATACGCAATGGGCAATTGCATCAGGTGCTTATAAAGGTTGGATCCCAACTGTACATCTACACGGTTGGTGGTGTGACTGAACAGATACGTTCGAAGCCCGCCAAACGTAACTTCGAAGATTGCCACCACAATCATGGCAAACACCAACACATCCAAACTGGACATGCCACGGTGGACCAAGACCTTGTCGATAACCACCTGGAAGAACAGCGGAGAGATCAAAGCAAATATTTGTATAAACAAAGATGCAAGGAGGACTTCGCCAAACAGTTTGCGATACCGTACCACGGCGGGGATGAACCAAGATAGATCGAAGCTCACCTGCTTGGCGGCCAACTCTGCGCGTGATGCCAAGGCAACGATACGACCAGAAAATTTTTCCGCAAACTCATCCAAGTCCATCTCGGCAATACCGTTGTTCACTTCGGTATTGCCGGGGTCTTGTACAAGCACGCGGGTCTTGTTTTCAATGTTGCCGTCTTCGTCTTCAACAGGGGCCGTTTGGGCCTTGGCGAGGATGAAAAACCCCCCCGGTTTTGTAACCATCTTGGTTGTGGGAGCATCCTCTTGTATGTCACCACCAATTTGGCCAAGGACCATTCCATCGGGTCCGGCCTCTCCTATTGGTGGTGTTGTGGGTGCTTCAACTTCGACCTCAATTTCTTCATCGATCCATTGACCGATAACGGGTAGTGGAGCCTTATCTAAACGTTCTGGTTTTAGGTCCATAGCCTTGGCTTTAAAGCCCAAAGATTTTGCCGCGCGCAGCAAATTGACCTCATCCACGGGCATGCCATCTGGCGCAAAATCATGCGCCAATTGGCCGATATCTGCTGGTTTTTCAAAGAACTGGGCAAGCATGGATAACGATACCAAGCCCGTGTCAGGGCATATGTCTTGTGCTTGGGGATGCGTATGTTCATCCCCATTTCCAGTATCGTTGACTTCTGGCTGTTGTACGTCGTTCAAACCGCCACCCCTAGGTTATTGCCCTGGGTAGAGTTACCATGGACGACCCTCTGCCTCAAGCCTTAGCCCAGCAACGTGAATGGAGATTAATCCATAGGGTTATGTACAGGATGCAATTAAAACTGGATCAGTTATAGCGAGGTCGGGCAGTTATCTTGCGTTGGGAATTGTTCGGCAAAGTTGGGGCCCGAATCCCGCACAAGTTAACAGCAGTTGCTTTGGAGACGATGGGATCTGAGGATAATTTACCTATTTTTGGGGTTGCCGTAAGGGAATCGCATGTTGGGTGTGATTGAATTTTCTGAGGAGGACTCAACGTTTTATGTAAAAAGGGGCATTTATTGCGATTTTTGTATGTGGAAACATGCAAGCGCCCGATAAATTGACCTCGATCAAGGCGGTTGATGTTGATTTACAATGTAATTGCCGCGGGAATTTATAGTCCATAAGTGGGCCAGTCGTTATGTGTGCAATCTGGGATAATCAGATTGCATACAGTCGGCTGTAACTTGGGAGGTCATATATGTCCGAGCATCCAAGCTCAGGAACCGACGAAGGTCCGGTTCCAATGATGCAAAAGTTATTGGACTCACCGTTCATTCTTTTGT
>JAPHSY010000054.1 GCA_026196495.1 Magnetovibrio sp. | reverse complement strand
GGGTTTCGACGGACAAAGTGCGGTACACACACATATGACCAATTCACGTTTAACTGATCCAGAGGTGTTGGAATGGCGCTTTCCGGTTTTGGTGGACAGTTTTGCAATCCGTCGGGGCTCCGGCGGTGATGGGGTGCACCGGGGTGGGGATGGTGTTGTGCGTCGTATTCGCTTCCGAGAAGCTATGAGTGCGGGGATTCTTTCCAACCATCGCCGTATCGCACCATTTGGCATGCAAGGTGGTGAACCGGGGCAGGTTGGACGCAATACCATCGAACGTTCTGACGGCACCGTAGAGGACCTTGGTGCGACGGCGGCCGTTGAACTTAGCCCTGATGATGTCTTTGTGATAGAAACTCCAGGCGGTGGCGGTTACGGTCAAAAGGACACATAGGGGGTATCGGCGGCAATTGTGGGATATTCGCCCATGGTTTTGTAAAGCGCTGGTGGTGGGAAAAAACCTGCCCATCTGTCCAAAAGCTGTTGACAGAGCAGCCTCTTGCCCCTATTTTCCGCCTCCACGGAGCCATTTCGGCTCCGCTCGTTTTTTGAGGATAGACGCCATGAAGGTTCGCAACTCGCTTAAATCCGCGAAATCTCGCGATAAAAACTGTGTCGTCGTGCGTCGTAAAGGCCGCGTCTACGTGATCAACAAACGCAACCCGCGTTTTAAAGCTCGCCAGGGTTGATCCTGTAACCAGGCGGCGGCTTTTGAGCCTGCCCCTTGGCGAAGCTTGCTAAAAACCGCGCCGTCCTTTGGATTGGCGCGGTTTTTCTTTGTCCATATGGGGGAAACTTTCCCAATTTTGCCAAAATTCTCCGTTATTGTCATAATTTGTGTGGCCTTTCAATGCGTTGGATGGCTAAACTCCTGCCTGTCTGGGGCGTGTGTATTGGGGAGACCTCTTTGAAGGGCTTCACGTTTATGGGATAATCCGCATATGGTAAAAAATATTCTCATTGGTGTTGTCGCCTTTATCGTGGTTTTGGTCGGTCTGGTGGTGATTGCGCCCAGCTTTATCGATTCTCAAGCTATTAAACGTGAAATTACGACACAGGCCCGAAATGCCACGGGGCGCGAGCTGACCATTGATGGCAATTTGGAAATTCGCGTTATTCCATCCCCGACATTGATTGCCAACAATGTACGTCTCTCCAACGCCAAAGGTGGTAAAGCCCAACATATGGTCGCGTTGGAGGCTGTGGAAGTCCGTGTGGCGCTTTCGCCTTTGCTATCTGGTCAAGTCAAGGTGGAACAAATTCGTCTGGTTTCGCCAGAAATCCACGTCGAAACCTATGCTGATGGCCGCAACAATTTAGAATTTGAAAAGCCTGTTCAGCCCTCAGAGGTTCCTAAAACGGCAGCGCCCTCTCAAACAACCACATCGGGGGAGAACGGCGGCGGATCTGGCAATGAATTAGACATCCGCTTGGACAATTTTGAAATTGTTGGTGGGCGGGTTGTTTATACGGACATGAAAACAGGCGCTCATGAGGAAGTTGAGGCCATAGACGCCACCTTGCGTGCCGTGTCTCTCAATGGCCCGTTTGAAGCCATCGGTCAGGCCCGTGTGCGGGGTATCCCCACGGCTTTTGAAATGTCATTGGGCCAAATCATCAAACAGCGCACGGTGCCTGTAAATGCCGTCGTGCAGGCCTCCGCCGGAACCAAGCTGCAAGTTTCTGGTGGTATCTTCGGTTTGGAGGCAACGCCACATTTTAAAGGGTCCATCAAGGGCGGGGGGCAGAACCTTTCGCAGCTTTTGGACAGTGTTTTGGGCGCGGGCACTGCGCCGCAGGAATTGGCACAGACGTTTGGTGTCGAAACTCAAATCGATGCTTCTGCAAAAGCTCTGGACTTGAAAGAACTGGAAATCCAATTGGGGGCATCGCGGATCACAGGTGGCGTAAATGTCACCTTGGATCAGGGTGTCGATTTTAAGGTGGATCTGAAATCATCACTTGTTGATTTGGATGCATTTAGCAGCCAAACCCAATCCAAAGCTGGCGGGACAGATTTAAAAGGTGCTGCGGCCAACTCATCGCCGACCTTAAGCCCAACTCCGCCGAAGGCTTCAGCCAGCCAAACCCAATCCAAACAAAATTTTGCCTTCCCCAAGGATGTGCGCGGCAGTGTGCAATTGCGTGTCGGTGCGATTGCGTTCAAAGGCGATATGATCAGTGATGTTCAAGTCGCCGCTGAGCTGGCTGATGGAGAATTAACATTAAGCCAGTTCCAAGCCATGGCCCCGGGCGTCACTGACATCGCGGTCTTTGGCTTTGTCGCGCCCAAGGATGGCGCACCGCAATTCCAAGGCAATGTGGAAATGACCACGTCTTCACCACAAACGCTGACCAACTGGCTCGGCGTTCAGTTACCCCCGGAAATTGCAGAACGGGTTAAGCGGGTGAGCTATGAAAGCAAAATCACGGCAGACCCCAAACAGGTGGTGGTCAGTGACCTTGTGGTCAAAGCCGATAAATCGACGCTCAGCGGTGGTGTGACCTTGGCACTGCGTGATCGTTTGTCATTCGGCGCCGACCTGACCTTGGATCGGATCAATCTGGATACCTATCTCAATGGCAAGGGCCGACCGGTTACGCCTGTACAACAAGAAGGTTCTGAAGCAGTGACCCCTGTGGATGGCTCCGTCATGGAAACGCAATCGGGGCCGGAGGCTGTGAAGCAAACGGCCAAACAAACAGATTTGGGGCAAGCTTTGTCGGTGTTTTCCGCACTCAACACCTTCGATGCCAATATGACGTTCCGGGTCAAATCACTGGTGCATCAAGGCGAAGCGCTCAAAAACTTCTTGTTCGATGGCACCTTGTATGCGGGTAAGTTGGATTTGCGCAGTCTTAAAGTTGGTGATTTTATGGGCGTGCGCACAAATGTATCTGGTGCGTTCAGCGGATTTGGCGGCATTCCCGAACTGACCAATGTGAAACTTGATGCCAACGTTAAAAACTTGGCACGTTTGGCAACGGACCTCGGTATTGCCGATGTTCCCCTGGGGCTGAAAACGGTCGCCCTCAACGGTGTGGTCAATGGCTCTGTCTTGCAACCGCGCTTGGATACCAAAGTGACGGTGCTGGGTGGGACGGTTGCCAGCAAAGGACGTTTGTCCTTGCTGCCTATCGGTTTTGGCTATGACGGCACTTTGGACACCAGCTTTAAAAATCTAGAAGGTGTGCTGAAGGCTTTGGCGGTAGACTACAGCCCCAAGGGCCCCATGGGCACTTTGAAGCTGACCGCCAAAGTCAAATCGGACGGCAAGACCCACACCATTTCGGCCATGCAAAGTACTTTGGGCAAAACGGCCATCAACGGTGATGTTTCCGTCGCCACAGCAGGTGTCAAACCACGCATTACGGCAGATTTGCAAACAGGTGGATTGGTGCTGGATCGCTTTATGCCGCGTGAACAAAAGAATGCGGCTGTACAGCCCCTGAATAACGATAGAGGTTCACGCTTTGGCAAAGTGGCCTCCATCAAAAATGACAACGTTGTTTATGCCTCCTTTGGCAAAGACCAATTGGCTTTGGCCGATAAACGCTGGTCGCGTGAAAAGTTCGATCTGAGTGTTTTAAACACCCTGGATGGTGACGTCACGCTGAAGTCCGATTTTATTCAATTTGGCGATTATAAGCTCGATAATGCCGACATCCACGCCACGGTTTCCAACGGTGTGTTGAATGCCAACCGCGTCAAAGGCACGTTGTTTGGTGGCCCGGTGACGGGTACAGCCGTCGTTAGGGCCGAAGGTACCCCGACCATTGAAACCGATATCAAACTGGATGCTCTGAAAATTGGTCAGGCGGTCAAAGCCGTGACCGGGAAAGATATGGCCGATGGTGCACTGTCCTTAGGCCTGAACTTCAATGCTTCAGGCTTAAGCCCTGCGGATTTGGTCAGCACCTTAGCGGGCAATGGTAACCTCGACATCAATGCACTGGACGTGAAGAAAGACGGCAAAGGCTCAGCCTTGTCCGGCATCATTGGTTTGGTTGCGGCCATGAACAAGCTTTCGCTCAATCAAAAGAAAGGCAAAGGCTTGGCCGATTTGACCATGGCCTTTGGTTTGGAAAATGGCGTGGCAACGGCCACGAAAATGGCCCTGACGTCATCTATGGGCAACGGTTCTGGTTCGGGCAAAATCGATATCGCCAATTGGGCCATCGATGTCGCAGGTGATATGACGGTTGAGGCCAACTTGCTCACCACCTTGTTGTCCAAGGGCAAGGTCGGTCGCCAACAAGTGCCGTTCTCGCTCAAAGGTGCGCTGGACAATCCCGGTGTGAAATTGGGTGTTCTACCCGGTGGCGGTCAAACCAAACCCGGTCCGGTGGAAAAAATCGATCCGTTCAAAAGCCTGATTGAAAAAGCCCTGCCGGGTGTGAAGTTGCCAAGCAAGAAATCGACCCAGCCAAGCACCCCCACCAACCCATCGCAACAGGACGGAACGCTGGCACCGCCACCACCCCAAAGTGGATCGTCCCAGCCGTCCAATAACAACACCAAGCCGGATGCGCGGGATTTGCTTAAGGGGTTGTTGAGGGGGCTTTGATATTTTGTGAGTCTGTGACGTAGTGCGCTACCATGTCAGCGTGTCGACAGCGCGTGACCTTGAAAAAGAACAAAGCCCCGCAAACGGGACTTTGTCACAAAGTTGTACATCGGTAGCATTCTATTTCTGCATTTCTTTCATAAACGAGAAAATCTTATTTTTCATTTTCTGAGCGAGCTTTGCATCATATTCAGGTTCACTCCTTCCTTGTGCATCCGTCTTGAACATAAAGCGATGCTTAGCTCCATCAAGCTTCAGAACCTCCGCCGGGAAGCCTTCTTTGATGTTGCGCGCTATGATCGTTTGACACAGCTTCTGATCTGAGACTGTGTCTTTTAAGGGGATGACCGCGAGGGTTGGAACTTTGATGCCAAAGTTCTGATGTGTTGATGCAATGATATTAAACCCGTAAACGTCCTTTTTACACCACGGGGAAATCAATGCGATTGCATTTAACCCAGCTGCACCTTTCGTAGGGCGATCAAGAAGACCCAAGGGTTTCAAGCCAGGTTTTGAATAGACCAAAGCATCCATAAGCGTTGCTCCGCCAAAGGAATAACCCCAAGCATAGATGTTTTTAGTATCGATCCAGTCTTGTGTCTTTGCCCATTCAATGGCCAACATCACATCGCCGGATGTTTCCTTAGGTAAGATTTTACCTTTGAAAACGGCATGACCCGTTTGGCCACGGCTTTTAAACATATCAACGAAAATAGCTGCATACCCATTGTTAACGATTTCATCTGTAACGGCTTTGTATCGGGCATCCCACGCATCCCCTTTGCGTGCACCATGAAATACCAAAACAGTTTTGTATGGCGGTGCCGATGTTGGTTTTTTAATTACGAAATGCTGTGGCAACTGCTCCATGCGTGTATCCATTGAAACTTCCGGTGGTGGTGCCGGGGTACATGCCTGCAGCAAGAAAAATGCGCAAATAACAAATAGCTTTTTCATAAAAGTAAAATCCATTAGAGGTTGACATGAAGTAACTATAAGCAATTTATGGTATCTGCGAAAGAGTGGGCTGCGCATACAGTGCACTTATCTAAATGCACATTCTCAGCTGGCACTAAAATGACTTATACGCCCGTCTCCTGGGCCTTCAAAACAAACACCCGAATAGCACTCGACAAATTTGTCGTGCGGGCATGGTCAATATCCGTCACAAGTGTGTTGATGGACTGACCGCGTTGTTTGGCGATCTCGACCAATCGATCCCAGAACGCATCCTCCATGGACACGCTTGTCTGGTGTCCATCGAGTAATACGGAGTGTTTGCGCATGGTGAATTCGGGTGCTGAAAAATCATCATCAATCATGTCATCACCCTACATCAAGTTCTCATAGACCATCAACACGGCGATGGTGATCATAAGCACGCCTGTGGAGTGCGTGATCCATTTATAGATGGTTTCATTTTTCAGCCAACGCCGTACCGCTTCGGCGGCAAAGGCCATGGGTGCTTGCCAGATGATGTTGATGGTGATCAGGCCCAGCGATAGGGCAATCAATTGCAGCGTGACATCGTCACGGGTGTTGTCGACGAAGTTCGGAAACAACGCCAAGAATAACAAGATCACTTTGGGATTGAGCAGATTGCAAAAGATTGCATCGATCAGCGCTTTCTTGGCCGACACAGGCGGCTTGCCTTGGGCGCCAACGTGCAGCAGGCCATGCTTGCGAAAACCTTGGATGCCGATCCAGCCGATGTAGGCTGCACCCGCCAAGGCCACGCCCTTAAACAGGATGGGGGTGGAGGCAATGATTACGGAAATGCCAAAGATCGCCAGCAAGGTGTGGCCGACTAGCCCGAACTGCACACCGGCCACGGTCGCAAGGCCGACATTGCGCCCACTGCTGAGAGAGTAGCGCAAGATGATGAGGGTATCCGGTCCGGGTGTTAAAACAATTGCGGACGCGGTCAGTAAAAAGGCACCGTAGGTGGCCCAGTCAATTGGGAAGTCGATGGGGAACGCCATAAGGGTTCTCCTATTCTCGTCTGTTGGAAAAGAGCTTAGACAGTCCGGGCGAAGCGGTCCATAGAATCCATGGCTTCGCCCCAGTTCTGTCGCTCTGTACGGCCGGACTTTACACGTGGCTTAAAGCCGTGGTCGCCGTCTTCCAACCATTGAACTTCGATGGCTTGGGACAAGGGGAATGTGGGCACCTGTTCTTGGGTGCCGAATGTATCGCGGGTGCCCTGCAAAATCAGGGTGGGGGTCTTCAGGTTCAAAAGGTGCGCCATGCGCCCCTCTGCTTTTTCCGGTTTTCCGGGTGGGTGAAATGGATAGCCCAAACAGATACAGCCTTTAACGGGAGCGGCCCCATGTTCAGAAGAGGGGGCTTCCAATTCAGCCGCAATCATCGAGGCCATGCGCCCCCCCATGGATTTGCCGCCGATGATCAAGTTGTCACGGCCCAACTCACCAATAACGGCGCGCCACGTTTCCAACAGGATTGGCGCGCGGTTGGGCGGGCGTTTTTTGCCATCGATGCGGCGTTGGTGCATGTAGGGGAATTCAAAGCGAACACAGCGCAGGCCCCGATCTGCCAAACCCTCGGCGAACTCTTCCATAAAGGCAGAGTCCATCGGCGCGCCCGCACCATGCGCTAATGCGATGGTGACGGGGGCATCTTCAGGTCCATTGATGAGCAGATCGGGAAGCGCCATGGATCAGCCTGAATCTTGACCGTTGATGTCGTTGCCGTTCTTTTTGATTTCTTCGAAGAAATCATTGCCTTTGTCATCAACAATGATGAAGGCCGGGAAGTTTTCGACTTCGATTTTCCAAATGGCTTCCATACCCAGTTCCGGGTACTCGATACATTCGACTTTCTTGATGGAGTGTTCAGCTAAGTTCGCTGCTGCACCGCCAATGGAGCCGAGATAAAAACCACCGTGTTTTTTGCAGGCATCGGTGACGGCTTGGCTGCGGTTGCCTTTGGCCAGCATCACCATGGAACCACCGTTCTCCTGGAATAGATCGACATAACTGTCCATGCGTCCCGCCGTGGTCGGACCAAACGAACCGGAGGCATAGCCTTCTGGTGTTTTGGCCGGACCCGCGTAATAAACCGGGTGGTTCTTGATGTAATCGGGCAGGGGCTCACCCGCGTCCAGGCGTTCTTTTAACTTGGCGTGGGCCAAGTCGCGCCCAACGATCAAGGTGCCCGTCAGGTTGATGCGGGTTTTGATGGGGTGCTTGGTCAGCTCCGCACGGATGGCATCCATGGGCTGGTTCAGGTCAATGCTGACCACCGTATCTGACAAGGCCGCCGTCAGGTCGGGCAAATACTTGGCAGGATCGGTTTCCAGTTTTTCCAAGAAAATGCCATCGGCTGTAATCTTGCCTTTGATTTGGCGATCGGCAGAACATGAAACCCCAATGCCAACCGGAACCGAAGCACCGTGGCGCGGCAAGCGGATCACACGCACATCATGACAGAAGTATTTGCCGCCGAATTGTGCACCGATGCCCAAGTTCTGGGTCATCTTCAGGATTTTTTCTTCCCACTCCAGATCGCGGTAGGCTTGACCGTATTCGTTGCCCTCAGTCGGCAGGCCGTCGAGATACTTGGTGGACGCGAGCTTCACGGTTTTCAAGTTCAGCTCTGCCGACAAACCACCGATGACCACAGCGAGGTGATAAGGCGGGCACGCGGCGGTGCCCAGCTTGGCAATTTCCACACGCAAGAATTCCTTCAGGCTTTCCGGGTTCAACAACGCCGCCGTTTGTTGGTGCAAAAAGGTCTTGTTGGCCGACCCGCCGCCTTTGGCCATGAACAAGAACTTATAGCTGTCGCCGTCCACCGCGCCGATATCGATTTGCGCGGGCAGGTTGGTGCCGGTGCCTTTTTCTTCGAACATGGACAGCGGTGCCATTTGGCTGTAGCGCAGGTTGTTTTCGTCGTAAGCCTTTTGCACACCAGTGGACAGGGCGTCGACGTCCACGCCATTGGTCCAAACGTTTTCGCCTTTTTTGCCCATAATGATGGCGGTGCCGGTGTCTTGGCACATGGGCAGAACACCACCCGCGGCAATGTTGGCGTTCTTCAGCAATTCCATCGCCACGAAGCGGTCGTTATCTGAGGCCTCATCGTCATCCAAGATGGATGAGAGTTGTTTGAGGTGATCGGGGCGCAGTAGGTGCGAGGTATCGCGCAAGGCAGTGGATGCCAACAGCTCCAGCCCCTCGGCCTCGATCTCCAGGATTTTGCGTCCGGCCACATCGTGGGTTTTTACAAAATCGCTGGTGAGTTTACGGTATTCGGTTTTGTCTTCACCGAAATCAAACAATTCATTTTTGGAAGGCGTGCTCATAGCTCAGGCTCTCACAACTGGGGAGGTTGAAAATTTCCCACAATATTTAAAGGTGCAGAGCTGTCAGCACCAGTAAGAAATGGCCAAAAACGCACACTTAATACACAGATTGACTGGGGAAATAGGTTATTTTTTGCGGAAAGCGTCGAGTGCGATCACTTCGCCGGTTTTTGAATCATCATCATCGGCGCTACCCTGGCCATCATCCTGGTCGGTGCGGCGGCGGGTTTCTTCGAAGTATTCCAGATGGCTGGCGTCGTAATCTTCTTCGGACATGCCCAAAGCATCAAACTCGCTTTCGTCGATTTCGTCGTCATCGTCCATGGGCAACATTTTCAGTTGCAGGGCGAAATTGACGGATGGGTCGGCAAAGGAAATCACAGACTCGTACGGAATGACCAAGTCTTCTTTCTGACCGCCAAAGCTCAACGTGACAGAGAACGCATCGTCGTCGATTTTCAGGTTTTCAAACTGATACTGCAAAACGATGGTCATGTCGTTGGGGTGCTGGGCCCGCAGACGCGGTGGAATGGACACACCTTCGTCTTGGGTTTGGAACGAAATGTAGAAATGATGATCGCCCGGCAGGCCGTGCTCGTGCACGTGCGCCAGGGTTTTCTTGATCACACTGCGCAGGGCTTCTTCAACCCAAATGTCGTAGCGGAGTGTTTCTTCGTTCATTTATGGCCCCGTATGGCTGTTGTAAATCGGCAGATTCGGCTGCTCGTTGAGACCATTCTACTCGAATAAGTGCCATTAGGGATACATTTAATAGGGAAGTTTATGAATATGCCCCCCAAGCGCCGGGCGGCGGACTGTGCCCCCCATTAGTAGATGCCCCTCAAACGCCGGGCGGTCGGCTGCGCCTCCCTTGGCTCACGGAGCACAGCTCCGACGCGCAGTCGCGCTTGCCGAATTGTTCAATTCGGATTGGAGCAATACGGAAATGTTTGAGAGGAAATAACGAACATTCTCATAGAGAATGTTGGCAAGGCCAGACCAAAGTCCCTCTACGAAAGCACCAACGTGCTTTCAAGGGAGGAGTGGCCGCTGCGCGAATGCGCGTGAGCCAAGAGGTTCGCAGAACCTCGCCTGGCGCCTGAAGGGCATTTTTTTAAAACGAGTGGAGGGCTTCTGTTGCTAGGTGCCCTCCGAACCCCGTGGTATTAGCCGTTAGGCTGCAACCGCAAATGCTTCATTATCGTTAGCATTTATAAAAGTAGCCCGATACGGTGGTACTATGCCGGGTGAAAGTCAGTCCTTTACCACGCTCGTCGATCCTGTTTCGCCCCCAAAGCCGGGGTCTTGATATTTCACAAGCCCACCGGAATTTGGTGGAGGCGCCGGGTACCGCCCCCGGGTCCGAAACGCTTATTCCGAAAAACGTTTATCACCATAGTCAGCAAGCTGACGGGACATATATATGCCTGTTTGGGGGGGATTGCAATTGGGGTGAAATAGCCCGTTTCTGGAATGAAATGAGCAGGCTGTCGCTATTGCACGATATACGTGCTTAGCCTATCGTTCATGAAATATGCTTATTTTTCTGGAGATGCTTGTGCCACGCATCAAATACCCACCGTTTGTAATTGCAGCAATGATTTTGGCTGGCCTATTAACCAATACTCTCCAGAGTAAGGAGAGTACAGATTATGACAATCTTGGGCTAACTCTAGGAGAGTGCTCTGCTGTTTTTGATCATGTTGAGGCTATGCAGAAAAACGAAAATCATGATTTTGTCAGGCATTGTATTTCAGCTTTGGATAAATTGATTGACGCGGGGGGGCGCATTGGCTGGGTAGCGATTATAGATTACATCCCGCAAATCAAACGGAGTAATGATCTAATAGAATACGATGTGGCTCGTTTCTATTTTGTGCGTGGCATCCTCTATTCCCTACTTAAGGAATATAATAACGCACTAAAAGATGTTCAAAAATCGCATGATCTACAGCCCCAGAACACTACTTTTCTGAGAGAGCGGGCTCGAGTTTTCTATCGTCTGAAACGAAATAAAGAAGCAGTTGATGATATCGAGACCCTCAAAGCAAAAGATCCTAGCTTTCGATGCTGGTACAAAGAATGTGGTTTGGCGTATTTTATAAACGATGATTATGAAAATACCATCATCGGCCTTGGTCCCTATCTTGAGCGTATTCAAGATGATGCGGATGCATTCTATATACGGGGCGTAGCTCATAAAAAGTTGGGCAATCTAAAGGAAGCTGCAAGCGATATTGAGGCATACCTCAAATTAAAACCATCTGATACTGAAACTCAGCAGTGGCTCGAGGAAATACGCACTGAGATGGAATAAAGTAAAACCCAAGGGTGATGGGCTCCCTTGTGCCTGTGAACAGAACTTTCACACAACATCTAGTGCCTCTGCTAAAATGCGACCACGAATCGTAGCGTGCTTTGGCGCGCTGGGTGGTTGTTGGGGAAAGACCAAGAATTTCAGGGGATTGCGTTCCATGGCGGACATTTTCATCGTTGATGACCAGGGGCCGGAAGCTACGGCTATGTTGCAGGCGTTGTATTCACGCTCGGCGGACAGTGCGCGCACGCATCTGGAAATGGTGAAAAAACGCGGCTCCGCCAAGTTTATGGAGAGCTACTACGTCGGTTACGGTCATGCCTCCATCGGCGATTGCGGCACCACGACCTTGTTTGTCGAAGGCCTGTCGATCCTGGCGTGTAAAGCGGTGCAGGACAATCCACTGTATTCCGGTCAGGAAAGCTCGACGCGCTACATCGATTTTTCCAAGCAAGCCATCATCGACCCCATCGCCACACCTGAAAGCAAAGCCATCTTGGACAAATGGATGGATTTCTATTTGGGTGCTCTGGCCCCGTTGGAAGCGGCGCTAAAGGTTCAGTTTCCGATGGGTGAGGGCGAAAAAGAGAAGGTCTGGGAGAACGCCATTAAGGCGCGGAGCTTCGATATTTTGCGCGGTTTTTTGCCCGCGGGCATCACCTCACAACTGGCGTGGTCCACCAACCTGCGCCAAGCCGCCGACAAGCTGCACCTGCTGCGCCATCACCCGTTGCAAGAAGTGCGCGACGTGGCGGATGGTTGCTTGGCAGAATTGCGCAAGAACTACCCCAGCAGCTTCGGTCACAAAGATTATCCCGATACCGAAGGTTATTTGGCGAAAACAGCCTTTAAAACCAACTACCTGGATAGCAGCTTCTTTGGCCCCGATCAGCCGGATTTGAGTTTTAGCTCTACCGTAGACAACGCTGCGTTGGAAGCGGGCGAGTTGGATGTAATCAATTCACGCCCGCCCAAAACCAATTTACCGCGCTATCTGGATGGTTATGGGCAGTACACCTGCACGTTCGATCTGGATTATGGCTCCTACCGCGATCTGCAACGCCATCGCAATGGCATTTGCCGTATTCCGCTGCTGACGGGGGAGCGGGGATTCCACGCTTGGTATTTGGATGAGCTGACCGATGATCTGCGTGCCCAGGCGCAAACCTTGGTGGATGAACAATACGCGGCTATCGAGGCTTTGGATGCCAGTGCAGAAGACAAACAGTACCTGTATCCGTTGGGTGCCAAAGTGCGCTGTCAGACGGTCTATACTTTGCCGCAAATGATCTATGTCATCGAATTGCGGTCACAGAACACGGTGCATTCAACGCTGCGCGAAGTGATGCATTGGATGCATGATCAAATGATGGCGCAGCACCCGAAATTGGCGCTGCACACCGACCTGGAACCGTCGAAGTTTGATGTGAAACGCGGAACGCAGACGATCTTCAAGCGTGAAGAGCAGCCCGCTTAAGTTTGTCACAATTGTGCAAGGAATGTCCCTAATCACTAATGGGGATTGCCTTTTTTTGCAGAAAGGTCCAATTTTAGTATAACTAAGGTTACAAGTGAGGCGCGTCAAACGTGTCCAAAGTCGTGCGGATGAGGCCCTATGTCGATGAATTCTCAACAAAAATTATTTTCGGCTGAACGCCGCTTGATGAAAGAGCGGGGCGTTCATGTGCCCGTGCACGCACCGGCATCGGCCCTTCAAACCGAAGAAGTGCTCAAAGCCATTGCCGAAGTCAAAACCATGATTGAAGGCATCGGGAAAGAGGCCGTGAGTGCGGGCCCCGGTGGGGAAAGCACCCCGGAAATGTCCGTGTTGCGCGGCCAATTGCACGATTTGAAGGCATCGATCGACAAAACCAAGGCGGAAATTGCCGCGATCCATAAGCCCGGCGAAAACGAAGATAAGTTCGTGACGGCGGCTATGGAATTGGGCGCAATTGTCAAAGCCACCGAAGAAGCGACCAATAATATCTTGGGTGCCGGTGAAGACATTGATGACCATGTTCAAGCCATTCGCGAACGCGTCACGGATGTGAAATCTCAAGATCACCTTCAGGCCATTTCAAACTTGGTGATCTATATTTTTGAAAACTGTAACTTCCAAGACATTACTGGTCAGCGTACGGGTAAGGTGGTGAAAACCATCAACTATTTGGAAGAACGCATCCTCACCATGATCAACATTTGGGGTGAAGAAGACTTCGAAGGGATCGAGCTATCCGAAGATGTGCGTTCCGAAGATGAAAAGCTTCTGGAAGGCCCGCAGTTGGATGGTGCCGGTATTTCCCAAGACGATATCGATGCTTTGTTCGATTAACGGCCCAATAAGTTTGCTTTAACACACACAAAAAAACACTCTGCATATCCATTGAGGTGTTTGCACCAAAATTATAAACTGAAACAATATTGATGCTGTACCTTTCGGGCGCGTAGGCATTGGTCAATATTTTTTGCTCAAAAAAACATGCTGTTCTGTGCATGTCATAGGGGCAGGGAATTGATAGAAAAATTTATTCATAAACTATATCTAATTTTTTACATGACGGTGGCTTTGCTGAGCATTGCTATGGTCATCGAGGTCGGAACGTGGTTTGGTGCCCTTTCCCAAGGGGTTGCAAGCGTTCAGGTGATGGAAAGCCTTGCGCATTTAACGGTTCTGCTGGTCTTAATGGGGATTGTCATTACCATTTTTCGCCCGACCGTTCGAGGTCTGGAAGCAAAGCACAAAGCTGTTGCTCTGCGAGAAGCGCATTTAAACCGGGTTATGACAACTTCGGTGGTGGGCTATGCCGTTATTCATCCCAAAACCTATAAATATATCGAAGTGAACAATGCTCTGTGTTCGATGTTGGGATATGAAAAAGAGGAGATGTTGGGAAATACCCCGCTTGATTTCTGTATGCCGGAAAGTGAAAAGGTTTTCCGGGCACAATCTTCAACAATTGAACAAACTGATGATCGCCAATATCAGATTGTTATGCGCCATAAGGATGGCCACCCCGTATATACCCAATACAACGCAAACACCGTTTGGAACCAAGATGGTCAGGCGGAATTGGCATTTTCTTTTGTTACCGACATTACCAATATCAAGAATACGCAAAAGGCATTGCGCGAAGCCAAAGATGTTGCAGAAGAAGCTACGGCCCTAAAGGATCAATTTGTTTCATTGGTTGCCCATGATTTACGCAATCCCATCGGCGCAATCCGTGGTTTTACGGAAATGATGATTCTGGACACCAAGGACCCGCTCAATGAAAAGCAAAAGGAATACATGTCTCATGTTTTCAGCCAAAGTAATGAACTGCTGGAACTGATCAATGACCTTTTGGATATTTCAAAACTGCAAAGTGGAATGGTTGATGTCGAGGCATTGTTCTTTGATGCGCACTATATGGTCGATAATATTGCCCATCGCCTGAAACTACAGGCATCCAAAAAGGGTATTACGATTGTAAATGATGTGTCCGAAAATACGCGTGTTTATGCCGACGAAACGCTTTTCGGCCAAGTGGTGCAAAACTTGATTAGCAATGCCATCAAGTTCAGCCATGAAGACAGCGAAGTTCGGATATTTGCTGAAGATGGTGACGTGACACGGATCGGTGTTCAAGATCAAGGTGTCGGTATTGCAAAAGGTGCAATTGAAAAGTTGTTCCATATGGAAGAAAAAACATCCACCCACGGAACAGCTGGTGAAGCGGGGACTGGGTTTGGCCTGCCGCTCAGTCGGCAGATCATGCAGGTCCACGAAGGGGATATTTCAGTTGAGTCCGAAGAAGGAAAAGGAAGCACCTTCTACGCCAGCTTGCCCAAGGTCGTGCCTGAAATTTTGGTGGTCGATGATGACCCCAGCATTTGCGCACTGTTAAAGCAGCTTCTGACCCTTGAAGGTGCACACGTTCAAGAAGCATATAGCGCCAAGGAAGCAATTGAATACATTCAACGCAGTGGTATCCCGCACCTTGTCATCACAGATATCAATATGCCCGAGATGGACGGCCTTGAAATGATCCGCAAACTGAAAATTATCTTGGAGGATGATTTGATGCCGATCATCGTTTTGACAGCTGTTGATGGTGAGAAGGCCAGCCATCAATGCCTTGCTCTTGGGGCCCTAGATTTCTCTCAAAAGCCTATTGTAATCAATGACTTCATGCTACGTGTTAAGCGTTTCATCGGCTAGAATATTAAAAACACGATAAAGTGTTTACGGCAGTACGATTTCAACCCGGCGGTTTTTGGGCTCGTAGACATTGTCGGCGGTGGGGACCAGCAAGTCCGTTTCGCCTTTGCCGATGACGCGAATGCTGTTTTTATGAAATCCGAAAGCCAGCAGTGATGTTTTGACCGCTTCGGCGCGGCGGATGGATAAATCCATGTTGTATGGTGCAGGGCCCGTGGTGTCGGCGTGCCCAGTCAAAACCAAGCGCGTTACTTTGGCGGCTTTGACGGCATGGACGATTTTTTCAATGATGGCAATGCCGTCTTCTGTAATATCCGCTTTGTTAAAAGCGAAGTTTACGACGTATGTTTCTGCCATCGTATGGGCGGGCGTGTGCGCAGGAGGCTTGGGGGCTTCAGCAATTTCAGGCACAGGGGTGGTTGGCTCAGCGTGAGCACCAGATGTATTGGTGCTGGCGTTACCGTCACCATCGTCCAACATTCCTGATTGTTGTGGCGCGTTGAAGTTAATGCGCAACCCTGCCAAAGCGCTGTGGCTGCTATAATCCATGGATGTCGCTGTGCCGGACGCAGTGGTGAAGTCTGCATCACCAGTTGCGAAATAGCGATAATCCGCAAAGATGCTCATTTGAGGGCTCAGCGCATAGGATGCGCCTGCGATGCCTTGATATGCCGTGATGGTGTCCGTACCGTCAATGGAGGAGCCACCAAACGGACTGGCGTTGTCGAGGCTGATCCGTGCCATGCCCACACCAGCACCAACATAAGGCGTGATGGGCAGGTCTAGGTCAAAATCCAAAACAGCATTGGCCATGAAAGCCGTGGCTTTGGCGTCGCCGCTGGCTGACGTGTTGGCAATGGTGTCGATACCCGTGCTGCGATGGCTGAGTTCTGCCTCTAGGCGCAGGTTGTCAGATATTTTTGAACCAACAAAAACCACACCCGCAGCACCAGTTCCAAACTCAACGGTGCCACCGCTGGTCCCACTGGCTGAACTGTCACGGGGGGAATTTACGCCAAGACCAGCACCGCCATAGAGGCCGTCTGTCCAAGATGGATCAGCCGCAATGCTGGGGTTGGCAAAAATGAAACTGGCAAGTGTGAAAGTTGCAAAATGTGTGCGGCGCATTTGACAGCCTTATGACCGTTTTAACGTGTTCGTTCTTAAGGCAAACAATGGCGTGTTTTTTTGAAGATTGAGTTAATAAGGGAGCAAAAGTAGTGGGATGTGTGTGATCGCTTTTTGATCGGAATTGATGATGTCCATGATTGGGATCAGAAGAAGTCGCCCAAACCTTGTGTTCGGTTATTTTGGCGAAGATGGAGTCTTAGACGGCCGAAAAAGTGGCCAGCAAAAATGACTTGAAATTATTAAGCTGAATTGAGTTCGGCCGTTAAAGAACAGGGAGCCAACACATATTGTGATGGCTCCCTATCTTTATGAACTCCCCCGCAAGAGGGGCTGTCAAGTGATACAGTTCAGTGTGTTACTGAACGATATTCGGCATGGCAGCTGCTTTGGCTTCCAGCTTTTCACAGGCTTTGTTCCAGACGGTGTCTGCAATAGCAGTGTAAGCTTTGGCGTGCGGGCTGTCGGGGTCTGAATCGACGATCGGGTGACCGCCATCAGAGGTTTCGCGGATTTTAATATCCAACGGAATTTCGCCCAAGAAATCCATTTGCAACAGCTCGGCTTCTTCTTTCGCGCCGCCATGGCTGAACACGTCGGTGCGTTCACCACATTTCGGGCATTCGAAGTAGCTCATGTTTTCAACGATACCCAAAACGGGTACGTCCACTTGACGGAACATGTTGAGGCCTTTACGGGCATCCAACAATGCAATGTCTTGCGGCGTGGAAACGATTACGGCACCGGTCAATGGAACTTGTTGTGCCATGGTTAATTGCACGTCACCGGTTCCCGGTGGCATATCAATCATGAGAACGTCCAAATCACCCCATTTTACGTCGCGCATCATTTGCACCAGTGCGGTTTGGGCCATTGGGCCGCGCCAAATAACGGGGGATTCTTCTTCGACCAAGAAACCGATGGACATACATTTGATGCCGTGTCCGACCATGGGATCCAATAATTGACCATCAGATGAGGTCGGATCACCAGTGATGCCCAACATACGCGGCACTGATGGGCCATAAATATCTGCGTCCAGCAGACCTACTTTCAGGCCTTTCGCGCTGAGTGCCAAGGCCAAGTTGACGGTGGTGGTTGATTTACCCACGCCACCTTTGCCCGAAGCGACTGCAATGATGGACTTAACGCCCGGCATCAAAGGCCCTTCATGTTGTTGCGGAGCCTTTTGGGGCGCACCTTGGGCGGCTGCTTGCGGGGCAGCTTGGGCTTGGCCGCCTTCGTTTTCAGCAGTCAAAACCACAGTCGCAGAGAGCACACCATCCAAGGCGTGAACCTTTTCTTCGGCTTCTTTACGTACGGGTTCGGCTTGAGAACCGACAGACGGTGGAACGACGACGGCGAAAATAACATGGCCGTCTTGGACTTGGAGGCCCTGAACCATACCTTTTTCGACAATATTCTGGTCGCCGTCCATGACAGTGGCCAAAGTTTCGAGAATTATTTCTTCATTAATCTGCGACATGCTTGAAATCTCCGAAAACGAGCAGATATCCTTCAATAAGCTGGCTATGTTGGTGCGCAAAGCCCACATGTGATTGCGTGACCCGTCAGGCTAGCCTATAAGCGTTACAGACCCTGATATAGGGTCTCGTATTAGAAAAGCAAAATATAAATGGCTCTTGCAGGTGCTTTTTACCCGTTTGAGTCACTTTGAACAACGGATTTGAAGGAAAATAAAGCTCATGGCTTGGAAACCTCAAGGTGGAGGCGGACCATGGGGCGGCGGCGGCGGAAACGGCGGCGGACCCTGGGGTGGCGGTGGTGGACCCACTGGTGGTGGGCAACAGCCCCCTGATATTGAAGAAATACTGCGCCGATCACAGGATAACTTTAAAAATATGATGCCCGGTGGTTTTGGCTCTGGTCGCGCTATTGCATTGGCCATACTGGCGGCATTTGTATTGTGGATGGCCAGCGGTATTTTCCGTGTGGATACTGGTCACCGTGGTGTTGTTATGTTGTTTGGTAAACACGTACCGGAACAAGATGTTGGTCCTGGTCTGCATTGGTACTACCCAACACCCATTGGATCGTACATGAGGCCCAATGTTGAAGCTGTACGCCGTATTGACGTAGGCTTTGTCGGTGCAGGCGAAACATCATCAGCTTTTGGACGAACAACGACAGCAGGTCGTGATGTCTTGGAAGAAAGCTTGATGCTCACAAAGGATCAAAACATCTTTGATGTGGACTTCCGTGTGCAGTGGAAAGTTAAGAGTGCCGGTGATTATCTGTTCAATATCCGCGATCCGGAAGGGACCGTGAAGCTGGCAGCCGAAAGTGCCATGCGTGAAATTATTGGTCAGACGACTTTACAAAACGCGATGACTACAGACCGCCAACAGGTGGCAAACCAAGCCCGCGATTTGTTGCAGAGTATCCTAGATGGTTATAAGTCGGGTATCTCGGTTATAGAAGTCCAGTTCTTGAAAGGTGATCCTCCTGCTCAGGTCATTGACGCATTTAACGATGTTCAATCGGCGCGACAAGATTTAGATCGTTTGAAAAACGAAGCTGAAGCCTATGCCAACAAAATTGTGCCGACCGCAGAAGGTGAAGCCGCAAAAATGTTGCAACAAGCCGAAGCTTATAAAGAGCAAGTGATTAAGAATGCACAAGGTGAAGCCAAGCGTTTCATATCTGTTTATGAAAGCTACAAGGTCGCCAAGGACGTCACCACACAGCGGTTGTATTTGGAAGCCATGGAAGAGATCATGAAGAATTCCAATAAAGTGATCTTGGATAAAAATGGTGGTGGGGTGGTGCCGTATTTGCCGTTACCTGAACTTAAGAAAAATGCAGGAGCTCAGTGATGAATAAAGTCTTCATGGCCGTTCTTGGTGTTCTTGTATTGGGTGGTGGCATTGTCGCATCGTCTGCGTTGTTTACGGTATCCCAAACAGAACAAGCCATCGTGATGCAGTTTGGTAATCCTAAACGAGTCATTCATGAACCTGGTTTGAACGTCAAAATGCCGTTTATCCAGAATGTGGTCTATTACGAAAATCGTGTTTTGGATCTGGACCCGCGTCCAGATCAGGTTACTTTGGCCGATCAGAAACGTATCAATGTGGATGCATTTGCCCGTTATCGCATTATTGATCCCTTGCGCTTTTTCCAAGCGTTGAGGACTGAAAATGCATTTCGTGATCAAGTGGGTAGTATCCTGAATTCTGCTGTGCGTGATTCTATGGCGCGAAATAACTTGACCGACTTGCTGTCGGAAAAGCGTGATGACATCATGGTTGAAATTGAACAGCGTATTGCTGCTGAAACCAAGAATTACGGCATTGAAATCGTTGATGTGCGTATCGGACGCACTGACCTTCCCCCGGAAATTTCGCAAACGGTTTATAATCGCATGCGTTCTGACCGTGTGAAGGAAGCCAACCAACTTCGTGCTGACGGTGGAAAAGCAAAGCTCACCATCGAATCCCAAGCGGATCGTAAGAAGACGGTGATCTTGGCTGAAGCTCAACGCCAAGCACAAATCTTGCGTGGTGAAGGTGATGCGGCACGTAACATCATCTTGGGTGAGGCCTACGGTCAAGATCCAGAGTTCTTTGCATTCTACCGTTCTATGACAGCGTATCGAGAATCGTTGGCTGGTGGTGACACCAACTTGGTGTTGTCGCCTGACAGTGACTTCTTCCGTTTCTTTGGTGATCAAACTGGTAAACGCTAAGTCATCTATATGTGACCGAAGTAACGGCCCGTTCCTAATTAGGGGCGGGCCGTTTTCTTAGAAACGATAAGGAATGATGCCAATGATCAACTTTGTTGCTGCGTTTGGATTGATGTTGGTGATCGAAGGCGTGCTTTATGCCTTGTTCCCAGATTTCATGCGTCGCGCCATGGTCAGTATGCTCAGTTTAGATGAAATGCAAATCCGGGTTGCGGCTGTGATGACGGCATCCTTCGGATTATTTGTGGTGTGGTTGGCGCAAAGCTGACTCCAATTGCGGCGAAGCTATGCCGATGCGGGAAAAAAAGTCGCAATTGAGGCCACGTTCCGCCATACTTCTTCCTAATTTCGTTCTTATATATTCCTATAAGAATGCGGGTTTCGTTCCCGCAAATGTTGAAATGGATCGATCGAATAGTCTTATGAAAAGCCAAAACAGTACTCTCTCTTTGAACCTGCTTCGTTTGATGGCATTTGTGTTTGTTGTATTGGGCGCGTTTTCGTTGCCAATACAAAATGCTGATGCCAAAAGTGCGCCGGAAAGCTTCGCTGACTTAGCCGATAAATTGCTGCCAGCTGTGGTCAATATTTCCACCACGCAAGTGGTAGAAGGACGTGGTAATCAACAAGAGATGCCGCAGTTTCCCCCGGGCTCTCCATTTGAAGACTTTTTCAAAGATTTTTTTGAGCGCGGCCAGCCCGGTGACTCACAAGGCGGTCAGCGTCCACAAAAACGCAAAGCCACATCCTTGGGATCAGGCTTTATCATCGATTACAAAAGCAACGGCGATGCGTTTGTTGTGACCAACAATCACGTTGTTGAAGGTGCGGATGAAGTGTCTGTCATCCTGCAAGACGATACCCGTTTGGCTGCTGAAATCGTTGGGCGTGATGCAAAATCAGATCTTGCAGTTTTGAAAATACATACAGACCGCAAACTACCATCGGTTCCCTTTGGCAACAGCTCTTCATCACGTGTTGGCGACTGGGTTGTGGCAATCGGTAATCCGTTTGGTTTGGGTGGTTCAGTCACGGCTGGCATTATTTCGGCCCGTGGTCGTGACATCAATGCAGGACCCTATGATGATTTTATTCAAACGGATGCTTCCATCAACCGTGGGAACTCCGGTGGCCCGATGTTCAACATGGATGGTGAGGTGATTGGCATCAACACCGCAATCTATTCCCCATCTGGCGGCAGCGTTGGTATTGGCTTTGCCATTCCGTCCAATGCAGCCCAAGTGGTGATTAAGCAGTTGATCAAACACGGTCAAGTCAGTCGTGGTTGGTTGGGTGTTCACATCCAAGTGGTTACAGAATCCATTGCCGAAACCTTAGGCCTGGATAAAACTGAAGGTGCATTGGTTGCCAGTGTTGTGGAAGACGGCCCTGCAGACAAAGCTGGCATCAAAGCCCGTGACGTAATTTTGGAATTTGATGGCCAATCTGTTACTGAAATGCGCAAACTTCCCCGGATTGTTGCGGGAACAGAAGTTGAAAAGGCTGTGAAGGTTAAAATTTGGCGTGATGGTCGCATTAAAATTTTGAGTGTCAAAATTGGCCGCTTGGATGATACGGATCAAGTTGCTTCTCGCTCACCGAAGCCTTCATCCAAATCTGCCGAGGTTTCATTGGCAGAATTGGGTCTGAACATTGCTGCCCCGACTGAATCTGTATTGAAACGTTTCGATTTGGCAGAAGGCACCAAAGGCTTGGTGGTGACAGATGTCGATGCAGAAGGTTCAGCTTATGAAGAAGGCATTCGTACAGGTGATGTGATTGGTGAAATCAGTCAAGAAAAGGTCAGTTCACCAGATGATGCTCGTCGATTGGTTAAGGCGGCAAAGAAAGCTGGTAAGCGTTCTGTGTTGCTACTGGTCGAAGGACAATCGGGGTTCCGGTTCGTGGCTGTGCAATTACGCTAAAACGTCGTTCTCTTAAAACAAAAGGCCCCGTCCAATTTGGCGGGGCCTTTTGAATTTCTGCAGTCGAAAAACTAATCTTTGGCATAGCTGTAATTGTTTTTGCCGCTGCCCTTTACATCGTACATTGCAGCATCCGCGCGCTTAATGATGTCTTCAGCACTGGAGCCATGGTCCGGGTAAAGTGCGATGCCAATACTGGCACCGATATTGGCAACACCATTTTCAAACTCAATGGGAATAGAAAGGCTATCAATTACTTTCTGTGCAACAGGACTAGCATCTTCAGCTTCGTTCAGGTTGCTCAGTACCACAACAAATTCGTCACCGCCAAAGCGTGCGGCTGTATCGGTTTCACGAATGCACGCGTTGAGGCGTGTAGCCGTTTCACGCAGGACCAAATCACCTTTGTCATGACCAAGAGTGTCGTTGATCGGCTTAAAGCCATCCAAATCAATAAACACCACAGCGCATTTTGTTTGATTGCGCTTTGCCTGTGCAATGGTGGAGTCGAGGCGATCCATCAACAGTGCCCGGTTTGGTAAATCAGTGAGGCCATCGTGGGTTGCTACATGGCGTAGCATTTCTTCGGCGCGGCGGCGTTCTGCAACTTCTTCCTGAAGTGCTCTTGTGCGTGCTTGAACCCGTTGTTCCAAGTTTTCAATGGAAGCACGTAAGGCCGTTACAGCTCGATTGTGTGCGGTAATATCACGGGCTTCGATCATGTAGTTTTGACCGCTGACATCATCCAACAATGTTACGCCGATCTCAGCTTCGATAGGGTTTCCTTCGAAATCCAGTAGGCGTACAGGGATGAGCATGTCTTCCGCAGCCAGTTCCGCAGCATTGTCAGAGAAAATCCCCTTGTAGTCGTTGTGTAAGAATGTATCGAGGCCCTTGTTCACAACATCATCTTCGTTTTTGGCCTTGAGCAATTTTAAACCTGCTTTGTTGATGTAACTGATCTGGCCCTGATCCATGACGCAAATGAGGTCTAGGGCGTTGTTCACCAATTTGCGAAAACGTGCTTTGCTTTGATGAATGGCTTCAGCCATTTTGGCTTGAACCGTTAGGTTTTCACCGATGATGACGTGGGTCTGCTTCTCATGACCTGGAAGGGTCACAACTTTCAGGTTGAAGCTTACCATATTGGATTTAATCGTCTTGATGCGTAGTGGCGTGGCATCCTTTTCGTCAGCCATAACAGCGATAATGTTTTCAACACTGGCAGAAAAGTCATCGCAGACAAAATCCTGGAAACAATGTCCCAACAATTCATCGGGAGAATTGGCCTGCATCATCTCCATTCCCATGGTGTTGATATGCTGGATTTTGCGTTCAACGCAAATGCAGACCAGATCGGTAATCGAATCCATGATGACGGCAATGTCTTCGGCAGACATCGCCCGCAAGACGTCACCCACTTCTGAAATAGTCGAAGGTGTACGGTCCTTGATTTCCAAGACCGTTGATTTGACTGCTTTTGCCATAATGGCAGTGCCCCTCAAAAGGCCGCAGCTTAAGGTTCCTAAGAACTCTTTAGTTTTTTCTTTTGCTGCGTGTTTGTCGCTTAGCTTGTTGTACTCCCATCAAAGAATTGAAACAAGCTTTGAGGGTAATTTTGGTGGTGGATATTTCAGGCTGAGAGGCAGATAATACGCCGCACAGATGCTTATAAATTTATGGTTCATTATGGAAGGGGAATTCCGTTTATGACCGACAGTATTAAATACCTGCTTACCGAAGATCGTATACCAAAGTCATGGTACAACCTTACGGCTGACTTGCCGGAGCCTCCACCTGCAGTACTGCATCCCGGTACAGGGCAACCGGTTGGCCCAGAGGATTTAGCCCCTTTGTTTCCGATGGCTCTGATTCAACAAGAAGTTACACAAGAGCGTGAAATTGAAATTCCTGAGCCAGTTCGCGATGTGCTTGCGCAATGGAGGCCATCACCACTTTTCCGTGCGCGTAAGTTGGAGAAGGCATTAGATACGCCTGCGAAGATTTACTACAAGTACGAAGGTGTCAGCCCAACTGGCTCTCACAAACCAAACACCGCTGTGCCACAAGCTTTTTACAACAAAGAAGAAGGCACCAAGCGCTTAACCACGGAAACAGGTGCAGGGCAGTGGGGATCATCCATTGCGTATGCCGGTCAGTATTTCGGTTTAGAAGTCGATGTTTATATGGTGAAGGTGAGCTATCAGCAAAAACCTTATCGCCGTGCCTTGATGCAAACTTTTGGTGCACGTTGTGTCCCCAGCCCATCCGAAGAAACCAATGCAGGGCGTGCGGTTTTAGCCGAACATCCCGATAGCACCGGTTCTTTAGGGATTGCCATTTCCGAAGCCGTTGAGTTGGCCGCGGGTCGTGATGATACCAAGTATGCCTTGGGCAGCGTGTTGAACCACGTGATTCTGCATCAATCCGTCATTGGCTTGGAAGCCATGGAACAAATGGATATGGCGGGGGATGATCCTGATATCGTTATTGGCTGTGCAGGTGGTGGTTCTAACTTGGCTGGTTTGTCGTTCCCGTATATCGGGCGCAATTTGCGCGAAGGCAAAAACACCAAAATCATTGCTGTTGAACCAGCGTCATGCCCAACACTCACCAAAGGTAAGTTTGCTTATGACCACGGTGATTCAGCCAGCCTGACGCCGTTGGTGAAAATGCACACGTTGGGTTCCAAGTTTGTGCCATCACCGATCCATGCGGGTGGTCTACGTTATCACGGCATGGGGCCGCTGGTCAGTCATGCTTATGACCTTGGTCTTATGGAAGCACGTGCTTACGGTCAGATCGATTGCTTTAATGCAGGGGTTTTGTTTGCCAAAGCTGAAGGCATTGTTCCGGCACCCGAGAGCACACACGCTGTACAAGGTGCTATCGATGAAGCATTGAAATGCAAAGCTTCGGGTGAAAGCAAAACTATTTTGTTCAACTTGTCCGGTCATGGCTATTTCGATATGCAGGCCTACACGGACTTCTTTGATGGCAAGTTGGTTGATGAGCCTTATGATGAAGCAAGCCTGGAGAAGTCTCTCAGCATGCTTCCTGATGTCGCTGAGTAGAAATTTAGTTTCTTGATCAATGTATTTGGGGAAACCGCATCGGCGATGGCTGGTGCGGTTTTTCTTTTGTTGTCACTCGGGCTTTCAACCAGCATATGCAAGCTTAGGCTCAGTACACGCGGGAGAGAGTGTTGCGATGTCGGAGCGGCCCGTTCAAAGAAAATTAGCTGCCATTTTAGCTGCGGATATGGTGGGGTTTAGCCGCCAAATGCAAGCTGATGAAGTGCGAACGCTTAGCGGTGTTTTAGGTCATGCCTATCGTTACGCAGGTCGGTTTGATGAGGCCTTAGAAATTTTGTCAGACTATAACCGGCAAAGTCCGGGATTTGGTTTGGTGGATATTATTTTGACCTATAGCTATATGGGGCAAGGGGACAAAGCATGCCAGTATATTGAAGCCCTGCTAGAGGCGCGGCCTGATTTTACCGTGGAGGCTTGGACAAAAACACAGAACTGTATTGATCCCGCGCGATTAAAACGCGATCAATTGGCCTTGATTAATGCAGGTTTGGAATAAACTACCACATCACAGCAGTGGCACGTTTTTTAGTCTTTTCTAAAACTTTGGAATATAATTCCCACTCATTGCGCGGCAGATAACGTTGCGCCAAGAAGTGGTAAAGTTCTTCGAGCAATTTTTCTGACTTGGAGGAACGGTGCGGGGGGTGATCACGCCAGTCATTGAGGATTTTATCCCACGCCCACAAGCGACGGTGAAGATCATCGCGGTTCTTGCGAATAAACTTCGTTACTTGAGCAATGTTGCTAAGTGCGGAAAGGATTTCACCGGTCTGCGCATCCAGTTCCAAGAAAGAATAACGAAAGCCTTCGATGGCAATTTTGAACAAGCGTTTGATGGGCATAATGGTGTCACGCACGCTTTGCTCTGACTTGTAGACTTTGTCCAGCTCATGAATGGAACGGTAGATGTTTTCCACCGCATTGTTTTGATCGCGAAGGGCTTCGATGTAAGCCAGTTCGTTCGCCAAGTTGGAGATCAAAGCAATAACGTCTTCACGGCGATCTTCACCAATACCTAAGGCCTCGGCAGTCTTTGAAAAAGCAATGCTGATTTTCTCTTTGGTCTTGGGGTCGTTGACCACTTGCGCCAGTTGTTCAGGGTCTGTGATCAGAGTTTCGTCGCCAGACACCCACGATACCAACTGCATGGTGACACGATTGTGGGCGATGGCTTTATGTTCGTCTGTCACTTCCCAAGATGCCCGCCCGGTGGTGAGTTCGGTTGGAACTTTGTCGCCGATGCGTAGTTCACGCACATATTCAAGACCACGGGCAATGATGCCAAGCATCTTGTGATCAGGATCATCTTCTTTGAGCTTTAATTCTTTGCGGACACCGCTCAGTTTTAGAGACACTTCACCTTGTTCCAAGGCCATAACCATGACGGCCTCATTTGTGTCCTCTAGAACGCGAAATGAAGTTTGTTCAATGGAATGGAAGAATGCATGTTCGAAGGTGATCTCCTCGGGGATATCTTCTTCTTGAGCGTCTTCTTCTTCACTGGTTTGCGGTTCAGTCTCTTCGGTCATGTCGCCCGCTGGGTGTCCCTATCATGTGTGTGCATCACACTACCGTTGCTATGGGGCAAAGATCAATGTTTGACATTTAATAGACGATCGGTCTAATAATAAGATTATGAACACGGATCAAGACCTCAAACCACAGGTAAAGCGCAAGCGTGGCCGTCCACCCAAAGAAGTGGGTGGGCGTGGGGTGACGCGTGAATGTTTGGTGCGCAAGGGCATTGAGCTGCTAACAGCACACGGCTACGCCAGTACGGGCATTGATAAAGTTCTGAAAGCCGTGGGTGTGCCGAAGGGGTCTTTTTATCACTATTTTTCCAGTAAGGATGATTTTGGTCGTGCCGTCATTGATGGTTATGGCGCGTTCTTCGCTGCTAAATTGGATAAATGGTTGTTGGATGAAACCTCAGCTCCCTTGCAACGTCTACGTAACTTTGTTGATGATGCAAAGGCTGGAATGGAACGCTATGAGTTTCGCCGTGGTTGCTTAATCGGTAACATGGGTCAGGAACTTGGTGGGACCCATGATGTTTTCCGTGGCCAGTTAGAAGCGGTATTTTTGGACTGGCAATCACGCATCGAAAATTGCCTGATTGCAGCTCAAGATGCCGGTGAAATTTCTTCAAATGCCGACTGTGCAGAACTGGCAGCATATTTCTGGATTGGTTGGGAAGGGGCGATTTTGCGGGCTAAGCTCGTGCGCTCCACTCGACCTTTGGACTTGTTTACAAATGCCTTCTTTCAAGGCCTCCCCACAAAAGGATAAGATCATGCAAGCTATTTTGATCACCAACGATGATGACAACTACGCCGCCAATGTGACGGAAGTTGATGAAGCCGGGCTGCCCGAAGGTGATGTGACTGTAAAAGTCGACTACTCCACAATGAACTACAAAGACAGCCTCGCAATTACAGGCAGCTCCCCAGTGGTGCGAAGTTTCCCGATGGTGCCGGGTATTGATTTGGCAGGTACAGTGGAAGAAAGCTCCCACCCTGATTACAAGCCGGGCGATAAGGTTGTTCTGAACGGCTGGGGTGTTGGCGAAACGCATTGGGGTGGCTTGGCTGAAAAGGCACGTCTGAACGGTGAATGGTTGGTGCCGCTTCCTGATGCTTTCACGCCAAAGCAAGCCATGGCGATTGGTACCGCAGGTTACACCGCACAATTGTGCGTGATGGCATTGGCTGCGGGTGGTGTGACACCTGATCAAGGTGAAATCCTGGTCACCGGTGCAGCCGGTGGTGTTGGCAGCGTGGCGACGTCATTGCTGGCAAAACGTGGCTACACTGTTGTGGCCTCTACGGGGCGCCCTGATGATCAGGCCGACTATCTCAAAGGCTTGGGCGCAGCGGACGTAATGGATCGCAAGGAACTGTCTGAAAAAGGCCGCCCTCTGGCGCGTGAGCGCTGGGCCGGTGTCGTCGATTGTGTCGGTAGCCACACCTTGGCTAACGCATGTGCCTCCACCAAGTACGGCGGCACGGTTGCCGCTTGTGGTTTGGCCCAAGGTTTTGACCTACCTGCAACGGTGATGCCGTTTATTCTGCGTGGCGTGACTTTGGCGGGTGTGGACAGTGTTTACTGTCCCAAAGAAAAACGAATGGAAGCTTGGGCCAACTTGGCGAAAGATTTGGATATTGCACATATCGAAATGATGATGAGCGAAGTTAGCCTGTCTGAAGCCCTTGATGTTGCCAAAGATCAAATGGAAGGCAAAACCCGCGGCCGTGTGGTCGTGGACGTGAACAGATAAGGTCTTTAAAACACAAACTCATCACGGCGATAGCCTTGAATGAACAGCGCGCCCGTCAGGTCCCCATGGTCTAGGCGGGCGTTAGCGTTTTTACGTGCCACTGAATGACCATGATAAGCGATGCCCATGCCAGCAGCTTTGAGCATCGGTACATCGTTCGCCCCATCGCCGATGGCCATGGTGTCGGTCATACCCAATTCGCGTTGGGATGCCATATCGATCAGCATGTCATGTTTGGTGTCCTTGGTGACCACGGGGGGAATAACTTTCCCAGTCAATTTACCATCAATGATTTCCAACTTATTGCCCAATGACATGTGAAAGCGCACTTGTTCTCGCACACGGTCGGTGAAGTAGGAAAACCCACCGGAAATGAGTCCGGTATGTGCGCCGTGGACACGCATGGTTCCAATCAATTCTTTTGCACCTGGGTTGAGCTGAACGTCCTTCATGGTTTCTTCCATGAAATCTTCAGACAAGCCTTCCAGCATAGCAACGCGTGCCTTCAGGGCTTCGAAAAAATCCATTTCACCGTTCATGGCGCGCGCAGTGATTTCGGCAATTTTGTCTTTTAGTCCCGCAAATTCAGCCAAATCGTCTAAGGTTTCACCGGATACAATGGTGCTGTCCATATCGGCAATGATCAGCTTTTTCTTGCGTCGAAGGGTGGTTTGCGCGATCACATCAATGGGTTTGTTGTTCAAAGCTTGCCGCACGGCTGCTTCGCTTGATTCGGGCGCGACCAGATCGAATTCGATATCGGCGGCTTCATCCTTGGACAACCAATCTGCTGGGCTGGTTTCAGCCCCGAGTTTTTCCAGCGCAATACGCGCTTTATCGACATCGGCGGAGCCAAGGGCCCCGTCGGCAGGATTTGAAATTAAGGTGAGTACGTTGTCCATGTCGGCACACGACACCAAGTCAGAGAAGGGGGATCGTCCGGTCCTCATCATCGCCGGGCCAACTGCCAGCGGCAAATCGGCTCTGGCGATGGATGTCGCCGAACGCTTTTCTGGCAACGTGATAAACGCTGATTCCATGCAGGTCTACAAGGAATTGCGCATTGTTACTGCCAGACCGTCCGTTGAGGACGAAAAACGCGTACCCCACAAGCTTTTCGGCGTTTTATCCGGTGATGAGGTCTGTTCCGCCGGACAGTGGTGTGAAATGGCGGTGGCCGAAATTCAGGTCTGTTTTGATCAAGATCGCCTGCCGATTCTGGTGGGTGGAACCGGAATGTACCTCAAAAGCTTGGTCGAGGGCCTGTCACCCATTCCCGATGTGGATGATGAAATTCGCGAACAAGCCCGCGATTTGCACGCTGAACTGGGCGGCGAAGCCTTTCGTGATGAAGTGGCAAAGCTTGACCCCATAAGTGCTGAAAAACTACCTGCTGGTGATACACAGCGCTTGATCCGGGCTTGGGAAGTCTCAACCGCAACCGGGCGCGCCTTTTCCGATTGGCAGAATGAACCGCGTGTCCCTTTGTTGGAAAATGTCCGATTTGCCCATATAGCGCTGATCCCACCGCGCGAAAAACTCTATGCCGGAATCGACCAACGGTTTGAATGGATGGTTGATCATGGTGCCTTAGATGAGATTCGCGCCTTATTGCCCTTAGGAATTGATCCCGCCAAACCGTTGATGAAGGCATTGGGTGTGCCGGAACTGGCGGCCTATGTTCGTGGTGAAATGGAGCTGGACGCCGCAGTTTCCAAGGCCCAACAGGTATCACGCAATTATGCAAAGCGCCAGTTGACGTGGTTGAGATCGCAATTGCCACATGCCCATATACTAAATGCGCAATATTCGAAAAGCTTTTATGAAGAAATCTTTTCATTTGTTCACCAGTTTCTGTTGACCCCAGAGGCATGAACGTCTAGTTTCCCTTCTCTTGTAGCTGGGCCCGCCCTTTGGGGCGGCCCATCTGCGTTCGGCTAAGGGCTTCACAATTGTGTGATCAAGTGTGAAGACGGAACCGAATAAAACAACTGATGAAGTACAAAGGCCGCTTAAGGCCGCAGAAACAGCCAACGAGGATACCATGGCAAACGTCGAAATGACCGGCTCCGAAATTGTGATCAAAGCCTTGCAAGACCAAGGTGTAGAGGTCGTCTTTGGATACCCCGGTGGCGCTGTACTTCCAATCTATGACGAGATTTTTAAGCAAAACAAGCTACGCCACGTTCTGGTGCGCCAAGAAGGCGGTGCTGTGCACGCGGCTGAAGGCTACGCCCGTTCAACCGGTAAAGTGGGCTGCGTCCTGGTGACGTCCGGTCCTGGTGCGACGAACGCCGTGACCGGCTTGTTGGATGCGATGTTGGATTCCGTTCCGCTGGTGTGCTTGTGCGGTCAGGTGCCGACCCACTTGATCGGCAACGATGCTTTCCAAGAAGCCGACACCACGGGCATTACGCGTCCTTGTACCAAGCACAACTACTTGGTCAAATCTGTCGAAGACCTGCCGCGCATCATGCACGAAGCATTTTATGTTGCCAGCGCCGGTCGTCCGGGTCCGGTTGTGATTGACCTGCCCAAAGACGTATTGATGGATTTGGGCAAATACATGCCGCCGACCAAGGTGAAGCACAAAAGCTACAACCCGACCATCAAGGGGGATACCGCTGCGATTAAAGAAGCTGTGGCCCTGATGGCGAAAGCCAAGAAGCCGATCATCTATGCCGGTGGTGGTGTTGTGAATTCTGGTTCCGGTGCCTCTCAGTTGTTGAAACAGTTCACCCAATTGACGGGCTTCCCCATCACGTTGACGTTGATGGGTCTGGGCGCTTATCCAGGTTCCGACAAACAGTTCTTGGGTATGCTCGGCATGCACGGCACATACGAAGCCAACATGGCGATGCATGATTGTGACGTGATGGTCTGTATCGGTGCACGCTTTGATGACCGTATCACCGGACGTTTGGATGCGTTTAGCCCGAATTCTAAGAAAATCCACATCGACATTGATCCCAGCTCCATCAACAAGAGCGTGGCTGTCGATATCCCCATCATTGGCGATGTCGCCCACGTGATGGAAGACATGATCAAGATTTGGCGGACCAGCCAGTCCAAAATTAACCAAAAGGCTCTGAAGTCTTGGTGGAAACAAATTGAAGACTGGCGCGCAAAAGATTGCTTGGCGTACTTGAAAGACGACAAGATCATCAAGCCACAACTGGTTATTCAACGTTTGTATGAGCTGACCAAAGACCGCAAAGATGTGTTCATCACCACCGAGGTGGGCCAACACCAAATGTGGGCAGCGCAGCACTTCAAGTTTGAAAAGCCCAAGCACTGGATGACGTCCGGTGGTCTGGGTACCATGGGCTACGGTCTGCCTGCGGCACTGGGCGTGCAGATGGCGCACCCGGATGCTTTGGTGATCGATATCGCGGGTGAGGCTTCGATCCTCATGAACATCCAAGAGATGGCGACGATCAGCCAGTACAAGTTGCCAGTTAAGGTATTGATATTGAACAACCAATACATGGGTATGGTGCGTCAGTGGCAGGAACTGCTGCATGGCTCGCGTTATTCCGAAAGCTACATGGAAGCCTTGCCTGACTTTGTGAAGTTGGCAGAAAGTTTTGGTGGTGTCGGCTTGCGTGCCACCAAACCGGAAGAACTGGACGACGTATTGATGCAAATGATCGAAACGGATAACTCCGTCATCTGTGAAGTTGCAGTTGCGCCGGAAGAAAACTGCTTCCCCATGATTCCATCGGGTGCAGCGCACAACGAAATGATTTTTGGGGCCGAAGTCGATACCGAAAACGCCATTGGCGAAGACGGTATGGTGCTGGTGTAAGAAGTGGGCGAGGAGTAACGAACAATGGCAACGACCAGCATTTACGGCGAAAACCCGCTAAGCGAAGACGTTCACACCCACACCATTTCGGTGCTGGTGGATAACGAACCGGGCGTTCTTGCGCGTGTCATCGGTCTGTTTTCAGGCCGTGGCTACAACATTGAAAGCTTGACGGTTGCTGAAACGCGTCACCGCCAAGGTCTTTCGCGGATCACCATCGTGACGTCTGGCACCGCAATGATCATTGAACAGATCAAAGCGCAGCTTGGTCGCTTGGTGCCGATCCACAGCGTTTCTGATTTGACCATCGAAGGCCCCTGCGTTGAACGTGAACTGGCTTTGGTGAAAGTTGATGGTGTTGGTGATAAGCGCGTCGAAGCACTGCGCATTGCCGATATCTTCCGTGCGCGTCCCGTGGATGCGACCACGGAATCGTTTGTGTTTGAGATTGTCGGCGATACCGAAAAGCTTGACGCATTTGTTGAACTGATGAAGCCGCTGGGCCTTGTGGACTTGTCCCGCACAGGTGTCGTGGCGATTGCACGCGGGCCGGAAGGCATGAGCGGGCAAGACTAACCCTTATATCGATTACTAAAAATTCCAGATTTGGATCTGAAGGAAAAAGAAAATGCGCGTTTATTACGATCGTGACGCTGACGTCAACCTGATCAAAGGCAAAAAAGTTGCCGTAGTTGGCTATGGCTCCCAAGGCCACGCCCATGTCCTGAACATGCGCGACAGCGGCGTTACTGACGTTGTTGTGGCTTTGCGTGATGGCTCTGCCACCCGTAAGAAAGCTGAAGGCGAAGGCCTGAAATGCATGAACGTAGCTGAAGCTGCTGCTTGGGCCGACGTGATGATGATGCTGACGCCGGATGAACTGCAAGCTGAAATCTACTACGCCGATATGGTCGATAACATGAAAGAAGGCGCAGCCCTGGTTTTTGCCCATGGCTTGAACGTACACTTCAACCTGATCGAACCTCGTGCGGACTTGGACGTGTTTATGGTCGCACCGAAAGGCCCCGGCCACACGGTTCGTGGTGAATTCCTCAAAGGTGGCGGCGTGCCGTGCTTGGTTGCTGTTGAACAAAACGCAACGGGCAACGCGCTGGACGTGGCTTTGTCCTATGCTTCCGCAATTGGTGGCGGTCGTTCCGGTATCATCGAAACCACCTTCAAAGAAGAATGTGAAACCGATCTGTTTGGTGAGCAAGTGGTTCTCTGCGGTGGTTTGACCGAGCTGATCAAAAACGGTTTCGAAACTCTGGTCGAAGCGGGCTATGCACCGGAAATGGCTTACTTTGAATGCTTGCATGAAGTGAAGCTGATCGTTGACCTGATGTACGAAGGCGGCATGGCCAACATGCGCTATTCCATCTCTAACACGGCGGAATACGGCGACTACGTCACCGGCACGCGTATCGTGACATCTGAAACCAAAGCTGAAATGAAACGCGTTCTGGATGATATCCAGTCCGGTCGTTTCGTGCGCGATTGGATGCTGGAATGCAAAGCTGGTCAGCCGTCCTTTAAGGCCACCCGCCGCCGCAATGCCGAACACGAAATCGAAGAAGTTGGCGAACGCCTCCGTGGTATGATGCCATGGATCGGTGCCAACAAACTGGTGGACAAAGAAAAGAACTAAGTTTCTTTTTCCAATCTGAAAATTAAGAAGGGCGGAGCCAAATGGCTCCGCCCTTTTTTGTCCATCTCACCAAAAAGAGCCGTAGAAAGAAAACATATTGGTTGCACAATTATGTGGCTATTCCATTCAATGTTTTCCCACAGACCAACTTTGACGTATAAATATAGACAGTTTCATACTTAGTACACTTCATCACGTTGCTTGAAGTTGATTACATTTGCGGCCCACCATCAGGATTAACATGACCAATTCAGACGCTTTAACCTTTTTTATCGTTGATGACGATCCGAGCATTATCAAACTGGTTGGGGCCATTTTGGGTGTGGCAGGACATGAAGTTGTTTCATCTCAGTCGAGTGTTGAAGCGCTGGAACAGATTGCAACCACCAAACCAGATGTGGTGATTGCTGATATTATGTTGCCGGAAATGGATGGTTTCCAGCTGTGTAAGCGGGTCAAGAGCAATCCTGATTTGGTTGATACACGTGTGGTGATGTTGTCGGCCAAGGCCTATGATTTCGATAAGACCTATGCCTCCAAAATGGGTGCAGATGGTTACATTGTAAAACCGTTCAACCCAGATACTTTGGCGGATGACCTGATGGCAATTGTTTCTGCGAGCATGACGGTGCGCTATTGGGGCGTGCGCGGCACACTTCCGGTGCCGGGTGAGGGGGCTTTGCGTTATGGTGGCAACACCTCTTGCGTGACCGTCGAAGTTCCCAATAAGCCGATCCTGATTTTTGATGCAGGCACTGGGATTAAAAAGCTTTCGGATCACATGTTCAAAACCATGAAGGGGCCGATTACTGGGAAAGTGTTTATTTCCCACCCACACTGGGACCACATCAATGCGCTGCCGTTTTTTGGCCCTATGTATGTACCCGGAAATGAGTTTGAGATTTTAGGTGCGCACCACGGTGATACCACTATGCGTGAATTGATCAGTGCACAGATGGATGGGATATATTTTCCCATCACCATTCGTGAATTTGGATCACGTGTATATTTCCGCGATCTGGGTGAAGAAACCATCCAGGTCGAAGGCATTACCGTGCGCACAATGTTGTTGCATCATCCGGGCAATTGCTTGGGCTATCGGATTGAATTGGGTGGGAAATCTGTTTGTTACATCACCGACAACGAATTGTTCTTACCGGACAACCCGCTTTACAACGAAAGCTATGTGGAACATTTAGCCGATTTCTGTCGTGGGACAGATGTCTTGATTACGGATACCACTTATACCGATGAAGAATATCCCAGCAAAGTAACGTGGGGACATTCATGTGTCAGTCAAGTGGTGGATTTGGCCCATCGGGCTCAGCCAGGAAAACTGCACTTGTTCCATCATGACCCGGACCAAAGTGATGATGATATTGATGCGAAATTGAACGCTGCGCGTAAAGGTTTGGCAGATCTGGGCTCCAATGTCATTTGTGAAGCGCCATCAGAGGGTGATTTTGTTAAACTTTGAGAAGTTAAGTGGGAGCCTAGCTCCAAATTCAATTCAAATGTGAATTAAGGATGATTTAGAACAAATAAGTTCTTATATATAAAGCGCTGAAACCTGTTGACGACAGGGGAAGTGCGGGGTTAAATCCCTGTATCGGCATCCTGCCGACCAGTAGACGAGGGTTTTTTAATGACGGCACAAGTTGCCAACGCGAAAACGTTTGAAGGTACTGCATTGCAGTTGCCTTTGCGTGCGCGTGCCTTGGATCTGCTGCTCCTGAACGGGAACCTGCTTCTTAGGAACCCCTAACACCTACGGCTGTGTGTATACCGATGGTGTTGAGGGGAAAGGAAAATAGCTGCGCAATTGCGCAACCCTAAGAATTTACCCGAAGGACTAGAAATCATGACTACATCAGATAAGAACCGCGTCGTTATTTTCGACACCACCTTGCGTGATGGCGAACAATCCCCCGGCGCGTCTATGAACTTGGATGAAAAAATCCGCATTGCCACCGTATTGGAAGAAATGGGTGTTGATGTGATCGAAGCAGGCTTTCCCATCGCATCCGAAGGCGACTTCGAAGCGGTGCATGAAATCGCCAAGATTGTGAAAAACTCCACAGTCTGTGGTTTGGCCCGCGCCACCAAGATGGACATCGAACGCTGTGCAGAGGCCATTAAGCCCGCACCGCGCCAACGCATCCATACCTTCATTTCCACCAGCCCATTGCACATGAAATACAAGTTGCAGATGGAACCGGAAGCGGTGTTTGAGAAGGTCAAAGAAAGCGTCACTTTTGCCCGCAATTTGACCGATGATGTGGAATGGTCGGCAGAAGATGGCTCGCGCACGGAGCGTGAATTTTTGGCCCGCTGTGTAGAAGCGGCCATCGCCTCCGGTGCGACCACCGTCAATATCCCCGATACCGTCGGCTACACCATGCCACATGAATATTCGGACTTGATGGATTATTTGTTCAACACTGTGCCGAATATCGACAAAGCGATCATTTCTGTTCACTGCCACAATGATTTGGGCTTGGCGGTTGCCAACTCTTTGTCCGCCGTTGCGGCCGGTGCACGCCAAGTGGAATGTACCATCAACGGTTTGGGCGAACGTGCTGGCAACGCAGCCATGGAAGAAGTGGTTATGGCATTGCGCACGCGCCAAGATTTGATGCCATACACCACCGGCATTGTAACGGAAAATATCACCCGGGCTTCACGCTTGGTGTCGGCCATCACGGGCTTCACTGTTCAGCCAAACAAGGCCATCGTCGGTAAAAATGCCTTTGCCCATGAAAGCGGAATTCACCAAGATGGTATGTTGAAACACGCCGGTACATACGAAATCATGACCCCCGAATCGGTTGGACTTAACCAGTCAAAATTGGTTTTGGGCAAACATTCTGGCCGACATGCCTTCAAAGAGAAGTTGAAGGGCTTGGGTTACGATTTGGGTGACAATGCCATTGAAGATGCGTTTAAGCGTTTCAAAGATTTGGCCGACAAGAAAAAGGATGTGTTCGACGAAGACATCGTGGCCTTGGTCGATGATGAGGTTTTACGCGTCAATGATCGTTTGCAGTTGGTGTCGATGGAGGTTCTTTGCGGCACCAAGCACAATCCACCCAAATCCAGCATGGAAATGATTATTGATGGAGAAACAAAGGCTTGTGACTCTACAGGTGATGGTCCAGTCGATGCGGCGTTCAATGCGATTAAGGAATTGTTCCCTCATGGGGCGCGTTTGCAGCTCTATCAAGTGCATGCTGTGACCCAGGGCACGGATGCCCAAGCCGAGGTTACAGTGCGTTTGGAGGAAGATGGGCGTACGGTTAATGGCCAAGCTGCGGACACCGATACCATGGTGGCCAGCGCAAAAGCCTATATTAACGCCTTGAACAAACTTTTGGTAAAACGTGAAAAAACCGCGCCTTCTGCGCTTTCGGCCTAGCTTTACCTAGGTTGGGTTGAGTATAAATAGAGAGCTGGTGTCGATTCGCCAGCTCTCTTTCTGTTTGGTCTTTGCAAATATCCCGCATCTCGGGGGGAAGAGCGCAAAAGGCCGTCACAATTGCGGGGTTTAACAACCAATGCTTTCGAAACTTTTTGGCTTCCTGTCCGCCGACATGGCCATTGACCTTGGTACCGCCAACACGCTGGTATACGTCAAGGGTAAGGGGATCGTCTTGAACGAACCATCCGTGGTCGCTATCACGGAATCGAAGGGTAAAAAACAAGTTCTCGCTGTCGGTAATGAAGCTAAGCAAATGCTTGGTCGTACACCTGGCGATATCCATGCCATTCGCCCGCTACGCGATGGTGTGATTGCTGATTTCGAAGTGGCGGAGCAGATGATCAAATACTTCATCCGCAAAGTTCACAATCGTCGCACCTTCGCCAGCCCTATGGTCGTGGTTTGCGTTCCGTCCGGCTCGACCGCTGTAGAACGCCGTGCCATTCAAGAAAGTGCGGAAAGTGCAGGGGCGCGCAAAGTCTTCTTGATCGAAGAGCCCATGGCAGCCGCTATTGGTGCAGGCCTGCCAGTGACCGAGCCTACGGGTTCTATGGTCGTTGATATTGGTGGTGGTACCACAGAGGTCGCCGTTCTGTCGTTGGGTGGTATCGTGTATGCCCGCTCTGTCCGCGTTGGCGGCGACAAAATGGATGAAGCCATCATCGCTTACATTCGTCGCAATCATAACCTTTTGGTGGGTGAAGCTTCAGCCGCACGTATCAAAGAAACCATCGGTTCCGCTTGCCCGCCCGAAGATGGCGAAGGCCGTACCATGGATATTAAAGGTCGCGACTTGATGAATGGCGTGCCAAAAGAAATTGTCATTTCTGAACGCCAAATTGCGGAAAGTCTGGCCGAGCCCGTTGGTGCCATTATAGAAGCCGTCAAGGTTGCGTTGGAACACACGGCACCTGAGTTGGCAGCGGATATCGTTGATAAAGGTATCGTTCTCACAGGTGGTGGTGGGTTGCTTGGCAATATCGACCATGTCCTGCGTCATGCCACAGGCTTGCCGGTTTCCATCGCGGATGATCCGCTGTCTTGCGTTGTTATGGGCACTGGCCGCGCGCTGGAAGAAATGAAGAAACTGCGCAACGTATTAACCACCATGTATTGATGGTTTCGTTGCTCAGAGGATAGCTTAAACGCTCGCACTTAGATGTGCGGGCGTTGTTTGTTTTGGAGATCTACGTGAATGATCGGTAGCCACATTAAATTTCAGAAGCTTGCGCTTTCTACGGGGGTAATTGCGACCTTGTTGTGGGGTTCGCACAGGTTCATTTATGGCTATCTAGATATCATCAGTGTCCGTGGTGTTCATCGTGCGGATACCAACCTTGTGTTGGAAATTGGCTTGATTGCCGCCGTCAGTTTTATATTTGTGTGGAGCTATAGTGCCTGGGCACGGCGTGGCGGCATGCTTGGCGGGCTCCAGCACGGCGTATTTTATGGTGTTTTGGCAGGCGTATTGGTTCAAGGGTGGCAGTATTGGGCTTTTCCACTGCCTCTGGGTTCTGTAGCCATCAGCTTTGGTGTTGGGATGGTTCAATTTTGTATATCTGGGGCCATTGTTGCGTGGTTATATCCGTTGCCGTGCGATCACTAAGGTGGTTGCAAGCACGCGTATATGCAGTAGTCGTATGCGCGTTTTCGGCGTATAAACTATATTAACCATGTCTAGGCATAGTATTGGAATGCGAATCCATGAAAAGTGGAGCATCACTGTTGGGGCTCATAAAGGGAAATTGCGGTGAGTAATCGCCAACATCACGGGCATCATCTTGCACACGCTGAAAAGGGTGTGGTCAGTCGCGTCGGTTATTTGGTGCTGGTACTGGCTGCATTGGCTTTGATGTTGCTGGGTAAAGCTGACGTATTGGTGATGGAAAAAGTCCGCGCCACCATATCCGATGGTGTTGCCCCGGTTTTGGATGTGTTATCCCGTCCCGCAGCTACAGCAGACAAGCTTGTGGTCGAATTTGGTGAATTGTCGGCATTGCGTGATGAAAATACACGCTTGCGTCAAGAAAATGCCCGACTTTTGGAGTGGCAGTCTGCAGCCCGGAAATTGTCTTCTGAAAATCAACAACTCAAAGGCTTGCTGAATTTTGCACCAGGTGCAGAACCTGGCTTTATCACTGGGCGCGTGATTGCCGATAGTGGCGGTGCTTTTGTGCACTCTGTATTGCTCAACGCTGGTTCACGCGATGGCGTTGCAAAAGGTCAAGCCGCCGTCACAGGTGATGGCTTGGTCGGCCGTGTGCATGGTGTGGGCAGTCGTTCTGGTCGCGTGTTGTTGATCACGGATTTGAACTCCCGCATCCCTGTGGTGGTTGAAGCGACCCGCACCCGCGCCGTATTGGCTGGCAACAACTCTGATCGTCCGCGTTTGATCCATATGCCACCCGGTGCCACGGTCAGTGTTGGTGACCGCATTGTTACTTCTGGTCACGGCGGCGCATTTCCTCCCGGTATCCCGGTTGGTGTGGTGGCGCAATCAAATGAAGGCAACATCAGTGTGAAGCCATATGTCCAACGTGACCGCATTGAATATGTGCGCGTTGTTGATTACGGCCTGCAAGGTATCTTGGATGCCAATTCGGCTGTTGAAGGTGCAGGGTTCTCTCGATGAATTTGACGTTTTGGCAACGTCTGGATTTGATTGTGCGTGGTATCACGCCGTTTGTTTTGACGCTTATGTTGGTGGTGTTGGGTCAAGTTCCACTGCACATTCCAGGCTTTGCTGAAGTGGCGCCATTGTTGCCGTTGATGGCTGTTTATCACTGGGCCATCTATCGCCCCGAATTGTTGCCCGGTGTTGCTGTGTTCTTTGCGGGCATTCTTCAAGATGCTTTGAGTGGCATGCCCTTTGGTGTGAACACCTTGGTGTTTGTTGTTATGCACATGGTGGTGATGGGGCAAAGTACCTTTTTCTTAGGCAAGTCGTTCCTAATTGTCTGGCTAGGGTTTGCCATGGTTGCGGCTGTAGCGACCATCATGACATGGACGTTGACAGCAATCTTCTTTTCGGCGTTTGCAACCGTTGATGCCGCGTTTGCTCAGTTTGTCATCACCGTTGGGTTGTTCCCGATCTTGGCGTGGTTGCAAGCGCGTTGGCAGCAAACTGTTTTAGCTCAGGTCTGATGGGAGTAACTGAAGACCATGCACAGAGATTCTGAGCGTCATAAACTCTTTACCCGCCGGGCATTAATGTTGGCGGGAGGGAAGACGGTTTTGCTGTCTGTGCTGGCCGGGCGGATGTATTATCTGCAAGTGGTCGAGTCTGAACGCTATGTAACCTTAGCTGATGAAAACCGCATCAACTTGCGTTTGCTACCACCCCCCAGGGGCCGCATTGTTGATCGTCATGCGCGTCCTATGGCCGATAACCAACAAAACTATCGGGTGGTGATCATCCCTGAGCAAGCCCAAGACGTTGAACGTACTTTGGATCGTTTGTCGTTGATCGTGTCTCTGAGTCCTGGGGAACGTCGCCGTATCCTGCGTGAAGTCAAACGTAAGCGTGCGTTTGTCCCCATTACCGTTCGTGAAAATCTCGACTGGCGTGAAGTTGCTCGTATTGAAGTCAATACGCCGGACCTTCCTGGTGTGTTGATTGATGTGGGTCAAAGCCGAAATTATAAATCTGGTCCTGAGACAGCCCACGTTTTAGGTTATGTGGCATCCGTGTCGGAAAAAGAACTCACGGGTGATCCATTGTTGGAGCTTCCCGGTTTTCGTATTGGCAAAGCCGGTGTTGAAAAGGTTTATGACCTAGCGCTTCGTGGCTCTGGCGGTAGCTCCCAAGTGGAGGTTAATGCCTTAGGCCGGGTCATTCGTGAGTTGAATCGTCAAGAAGGTCAACCCGGAACTGAGGTCCGCTTGACGATTGACCGGGATTTGCAAAACTACATTGCTAATTACTTGGGCAACGAAAGCGCTTCTGTCGTGGTGATGGATGTTCACAGTGGTGAAGTATTGGCATTGGTGTCTTCACCATCGTTTGATCCGAACTCTTTCAATAAAGGGCTCAGCCAAGCGGAATGGGAATCTCTGATCAGCAATCCTCGTGCGCCGTTGACCAACAAATCGATTGCGGGGCAATACGCGCCGGGTTCAACCTTTAAACCTGCTGTTGCCTTGGCGGCTTTGGATAAGGGCGTGATTACACCCGAGACAAAAGTTCATTGCGGTGGTTCAACCAAATTGGGCAATACGGAATTTCACTGTTGGAAAAAAGGTGGGCACGGTCCCTTGGATTTGCGCGGCGCCATCGAACATTCTTGTGACGTCTATTTTTATGAGGTGGCACGCCGCACAGGGATTGATCGCATTGGTGCGATGGCACGCCGATTTGGTTTTGGTGACCAGTTGGGCCTTGATTTACCGGGTGAAAAATCTGGGTTGGTCCCGGACAACAAATGGAAGATGGGGGCTATTGGTTCACCCTGGCAATTGGGGGAAACGCTGATTGCCGGTATTGGCCAGGGCTATATTTTGACCACGCCACTTCAGTTGGCGGTGATGACGGCACGATTGGCCAATGGTGGCCGTGCGGTGAAGCCGCGTTTAACCACAGATCAATTTTCGCCCGAAGGTGTGCAGCCATATCCCACGGATGAGGCTGAATCTTTAGGCCTGCCGCCGGACCATTTGTCCATAGTCCTTAAAGGTATGGAAGACGTGGTCAATGCCCCCACGGGCACGGCTTACCGGTCACGTATCAAAGAACCGGAATGGCGCATGGCGGGTAAAACCGGAACCGTTCAGGTGCGCCGTATTTCTAAAGCAGAGCGTGAAACGGGCGTGTTGAAAAATAAGGATTTGCCGTGGGAAGAACGTGATCATGCTTTGTTTGTTGGCTATGCTCCGTTTGATAAACCACGTTTTGCCATTTCGGTTGTTGTTGAGCATGGTGGTGGTGGGTCTTCGACAGCAGCCCCCATTGCGCGCGATATTTTGCGTGAAACCCAGCGTCTTGCAGCAAAGCATGATGTTTCGAATCCAGTAGAAGAGCAGGAGATCTGATATGTATTCACATGATGGCCTGCTTTCTCAGCCTAAATTCAGCATTGGTCAGAAACTTCTGCATCTGCATTGGCTCTATGTCATTTTGTTGACCATCACGGCATCCATCGGCTTTGCCATGCTCTACAGCGCGGCGGGCGGGGATTTCGATCCATGGGCATCGCGCCAAATGATGCGCTTTGGTATTGGCGTGTTGGGCATGATTGTTGTGGCCATAACGGATATCCGGGTCTGGCTGCGTTATGCTTATGGGTTCTACTTCATTGTCCTGGCCTTGTTGGTGGCTGTTGAGGTTGCAGGCTTTGTCGGCATGGGGGCACAGCGCTGGATCAGCTTTGGCATATTCAACGTTCAACCGTCAGAACTGATGAAGGTCGCCATGGTTTTGGCTTTGGCCCGTTACTTTCACGGCGGCAGCATCGAAGACGTGGGGCGAATTTTCTATCTGGTACCGCCCTTGGTGATGGTTGTGGTCCCGGCCGTTTTGATCATTCGCCAACCGGATTTGGGCACCACCTTAATGTTGGTGTTGGCCAGCGTTGCCATATTTTTTGCTGCCGGTGTGCGGATGTGGAAATTCATGTTGGCCGGTGCCGTCGGGTTGATCAGCGCCCCTGTGGCTTGGTTCACCATTTTGCGCGATTACCAAAAACAACGCATCCTGACCTTTATCAACCCCGAAACCGACACATTGGGGTCCGGCTATCATATCATTCAGTCCAAAATTGCCTTGGGCTCTGGCGGTATGTTTGGCAAAGGCTTTATGCAGGGCACCCAAAGTCACTTGAACTTTTTGCCGGAAAAACAAACGGATTTCATCTTCACAATGTTGGCGGAAGAGTTCGGTTTGGTGGGTGGGTTGACGCTGATTGCACTGTACGTGTTGTTGTTGGCTTACGGGTTCATCATCGCCATGTCGTCACGTAACCATTTCGGTCGTTTGGTGGGGATTGGCGTGACGGTGACGTTTTTCCTCTACATCTTCATCAACATTGCCATGGTGATGGGCTTGATCCCCGTTGTGGGTGTGCCGTTGCCGTTGGTGTCTTATGGTGGTACGGCAATGCTGACACTGCTGTTTGGCTTTGGATTGCTGCTGAGTGTCCACATTCATCGCGATATCACCATTGGACGGCGTGACAGCGGTGATGAGTTCTAGTATATTTCCTGAGAACTTAAGTTCATATGGGCCGTTAGCTCAGTTGGTAGAGCGGGTGACTCTTAATCACTAGGTCACAGGTTCGAACCCTGTACGGCCTACCATATAAATCAGCGCCTTAGCCGGAAACGGCTGAGGCGTTGTTGTTTGTCGTGCTCATGTCTGGTGTAAGGGGAGACACTGTTAAGTGCTGAAGACAGGACAGTTTGGCCTGAGGCTTTGGTGTTTCTTGCATTCAAAAGCGAAAGTGGGTGATGGAGGGAGACCTAATTCCTTCTGAGAAATGCTCAGCCAATTAAAAACAATTCTCAATGTAACCCGTCGCTACAATTGCCGCTATAATATACGATACATTAGCATCTTAAGCTGGGGGAGTTCTGGTACGTGACAGACATCGTTCTTGAAACTATTCGCGCTATGGTCTTATTAGGAATTGTTGTTTTTCTTTGGCACTCAGGACGAAGTCGTTTTGATAATCTTCGGGGTGGATGGAGCTTAATCATTACGGGGTTCGGACTTTTGTTGTTCGGGAGCATTCTCGACATCACCGATAACTTTGAAAGTCTTAACTCATTCATCATCATCGGAGATACTGAAACAGAAGCATTTTTAGAGAAATTTGTTGGCTTTCTGGGTGGGTTTGTCTTTCTTGCCATTGGTTTGTTTAAATGGATTCCAGGTGTTCAGGGCATGTCTGAACTTGTGGATTCCCGCACCAGGGATCTACAGGAATTGAACCAGAAACTGGTCTCGGAAATTGCGGACCGTGAGCGGGCCGAGAGAGTAAGACATGACTTTATCTCAATCGTCAGCCATGAACTTCGAACGCCACTGACCTCAATAAGAGGCTCCCTCGGTCTTATCCGCTCGGGTGTCACGGGCCAGCTTCCTGATAAACTCGAATCGATGTTGAACATTGCCTACAACAATACTGACCGGCTTTTGTTGCTGATAAACGATCTTTTGGATTTGCAGAAAATCGAGTCTGGAAAACTGGACTATGACATGAAACCGACGAACATCGTGTCACTGGTTGAGGAGGCGCTGGAAATCAATAAGGGGTATGGCGACAAAAATGGTGTCACCTTTGTAAAGGCTGCTATGGCAAAAGAAGCAATGACGTTTGGGGATAAGAATCGTTTGATGCAGGTTCTTTCTAATTTGATGTCAAATGCCGCGAAGTTTTCACCTGATGGAGAACAAGTTGAATTATCAGTCTCCCTCAATGGTGAGACAATTTGCGTTGCTGTAAAGGATAAAGGTCCCGGCATTTCGGAAGATCACAGGGAAAGTATCTTCAATAAGTTTTCGCAAATTGACCCCTCCGACGCGCGCGCGAAGGATGGAACTGGCTTAGGTCTTAGTATTGCTAAGGCGATTGTCGAACATCATGGCGGCGCGATTGGATTTGATTCTGTAGTGGGTATGGGGAGTACGTTCTTCTTCACGCTGTCGCTCTCAAAATAATGGCTTTTGTCATAAACCATAAAAACCCATACTTCGGGCAATTTCAAAATCTCTTTAGCACTAACCTATAGCTTCCCCCCCCCCCTGAATAGTTGCTCATATT
>JAPHSY010000058.1 GCA_026196495.1 Magnetovibrio sp. | reverse complement strand
GAAAAGAGCCGTGGACTGATCTTCGCCCAAAGACAGCATGAAGATGGCCGCTTTTTGCGGACCTGTTAGGGATCTGTAATCGTCTTTTACACGGGCCATTTCAACAATCTATAGCCTGATTCCAACTGTACAGACAAAGTATAGCATTTTAAGTCGATGCTTTCACCCAATCACAGCTTAAACCCAGTTCACCTGCCGTGTTGGACACTGTTGCCAAACAAGTTTGTTCACTCACTGACGGTATGGCAACAGAAGCACTGATAACATAGGTCGCATGATCCGTTCCCGGCACACGTTCTGAATTCAAACGCACAATATTGGCATCAAACTGTTGAAACACCTCACACAAGCGCGCCATCAAACCCGGACTATCACCACCAGATACTGTGATGTTGTGCGTGATGGTTTCCGATGCCGGGTGCGTCGTTGCCAAATCAAAATGCGTAACTTTAATATCGCAAGTTTCAGTTTGTGGCAAGGATGCCAACTCTTCACGCAGACGATCCAGTTCCATCCCATCAGGGAACTCACAGATAGCGGTGAACTCAGCACCTCCACCTAACACAGCAAACGACGTATCACCCAAATCCGCACCCAAATCAAATAGCAAACCGGTAATAGATGAAATTAAACCGACCTTATCGGGGCCGATGATAGATACCAATGCAGTTGTTGACATATTGCCTCTATACATTCGTTTCGTGACGCTCTCTTGGCGAATTCGCGTTATTGTATACCTCAGTTGGTTTAGAAACAAAGCACTGCTAACGTGTTTACCTGATTAATTTTGTGGAGCGCCAAGGACATGGCTAAACATCCCGGTCTCATGATCGCCTTGATATGTATATGTTTGGTCCAAGTGTTTGATGCAAGGGCAGAAGAACTTCGCCCCAAACTTGACGACATGGTGCGTCACTTTGGCCAGGTGGTGTTTGGCAATGAAATTGACCCCAAAAAACCCTTAGAGGTGCTTTCAAAGTGGCACGGTCCTGTAGGCATTGTTTTACAAGGCAAACCGACCAAACAACTGGCAGGGATGGCCAGCCGTCACCTCAACACTTTATCAAAACTCACCAAACTTAAATTCAAACAGCTCAAGCCCGGTGATCCAGGCCAATCCATAGATTTAATCTTCATGACACGCGCACAGGTGGCCAAACAAAAATTCCCCAGTGGTGCCCAACAAATGGTGCAACGATTGGTCAAAGACCCCACCATGCGCTGTTTTTTCCTAAAATGGCAAAGCCCACCAGAACGCATTGTTAAAGCGATCATCTTTATCAACACCGAAATTGATCCTGCCCAATTGAATGCTTGCATGTTGGAAGAACTCTCCCAGGTGATGGGGCTGCAAAACGATGTAGACACCTACTGGCAGAGCATTTTCCGCCCACGTGATACATCAACAGAGCTGTCACCATGGGATCAACTATATTTGAAAGCGCTTTATGATCCTCGTATGAAAGCAGGAATGAAACCTGTGGATGCACTCTACACAGCACGCACAATTTTTGTTGAATCCATGGCAAACACATCTGAAAAATAGTATGTTTAATATTCAATGCATTAGAGAAAAGGAATCAGGTGCGTGGGGCGCGATACAATCATTGAACGAAAGACTTTCCCGGTTGGAGAACTCATCTTCAAAGAAGGGAGCCGGGGACGGACGGCTTACATCATTCAAGAAGGCCGGGTTGAAATTATAAAATCACACGATGACGATACAGAAACCATGTTGGGTGAGATCGGCAAAGGCGGGATTTTCGGTGAAATGTCGCTGATTGATGACCGCCCACGCATGGCCAGTGCCCGTGCGGCTGAACCAACCACAGTGATTGTCATCACCGAACAGATGTTTTTGCACAAACTTGATAATGCCGATCCGTTTATTCGCGGGCTTATGAACATTATGGCTGAAACCATTCGATCTATGGGCAATACCACCGCCAACTGATAAGCACACCTGTACGCAGTCACAAAATTGTCTTTATTTTAAGGTCTGTTGACCATATTGCTTTAAACTTATCACTGATCAATTGAAAATAGCTCATGTCATCATCACGCAGCAGCAAATCACCTAGAACAGGCTTTATGAGCAAACTGCGCGGTTATTTCATCGCGGGCATTTTGATCACAGCCCCCATTTCCATCACCATTTACTTGGCGTGGCTTTTCATCACTTTTGTCGACAGCAAGGTAACGCCGCTGATCCCGGCAAAATTCAACCCAGAAACTTACTTACCCTACAGCCTACCTGGATTAGGGCTGGTTGTGGTGATCGTCGCCTTGGTGTTGATCGGTGCCTTTACCGCAGGCTTTATGGGGCGTTTTTTCCAGCGCCTCGGCGATCGCATTATGAACAATGTTCCCGTTCTGCGCGGTGTCTACAAAGCCTTAAAACAAATCTTGGAAACCGTTCTGGCACAGCAGTCCACAGCCTTTCGCGAAGCTGTGTTGGTGGAATATCCGCGCCGGGGTATGTGGGTCATCGCGTTTATCACCGGACGTACGAAAGGTGAGGTCCAATCAATCACCGAAGAAGAGGTTATCAACCTATTTGTGCCGACAACACCAAACCCCACATCAGGTTTTTTGATTTTTGTTCCCAAAGAAGACATCGTGCCACTGGCAATGAATGTTGAAGATGCACTCAAGATGGTCATCTCCGGCGGTATTGTTACGCCACCTGACAATCGTAGTGATGAACAAAAAGCCGAGGCTATCGTGCATTCAACAGAAAGCACTGCCAGAGAATAAGACTTAATAGGGCGGACGGATGTAGGGCCGATAACTCTCTAGTGTTTTGCGGGCATCTTTCCTTTTGACACGACCAAACTCAGCCCAAAGTTGATCTGCTTCTTTTTGTGCCTGAAGATGCCCCAGCTCCCCAGCCAAAGTAAAATGCACCCAGGCGGTTTCTTTATTGCGAATAAAGCGTTTCCCGGTGCCCTCCAAGTCAATCAAACCCAACTGATAAAAACTTTCAGCGTGGCGGTAGAACCCCGCAATATCCAGATGGACGCGCAGTTCTTGCAGCATTTGCGTGGCTTTTTCGCGCATCTTACGATCATCGCTCTGTTCCATCTCCAAAGCGGTGCTCAAATCAATCATCGACATACGGTGAATGGCATCTATGGGTAAGGCTTGATTGGCGATGAGCTTGTCTTCTTCAAGCATCAGATAGCCTGAGAATTCCACAAATGTCGGATAATACAGGTCACGCGCTTTGGCACGGTCTTGCTCTACGCCTAAGCCATGTTCATACAACACCCCCAGATAATATTTGGCCCAAAGTCCCGTAGGCCCTTTTTGATTTTGAATACTTTCCCAATGCCCACGTGCCGAGGCGTAATCACTTGCTCCATAAGCCCTGCGACCATCTTCCAAAGCATTCGCCCAAACGGTAAATGGCAGGGTCAATCCAATCAAAAAACTCATCAAGGCGCGTTTCATTAACGTTTCCTTTAACCTGAGCGCAGATACTTAATCGCAGCATCACGTTCGAAAAGATAGAGCAGGGTGCGTAGTGCATTTCCACGATCTGTCTTAAGATCTGGATCACTTTCCAAGATGACTTTTGCGTCATCCGTAGCCACCGATAGCAAATCGGCATGGTCATTTAAGTCTGCCATACGAAATTCTGGCAGTCCGCTTTGGCGTGTTCCCAGCAATTCGCCCGCTCCACGCAATTTCAAATCCTCTTCGGCAATGACAAAACCGTCTTCGGTTTCGCGCATAATCTTGAGCCGTTTCTCAGCCACTTCGCCTAACGGCCCTTGGTAAACCAACAAACATTGTGAGGCCTCAGTCCCCCGTCCAATGCGTCCACGCAATTGATGCAATTGCGCCAAACCAAAGCGTTCTGCGTGTTCAATCACCATCACCGTGGCTTCCGGCACATCTACACCGACCTCAATCACTGTGGTGGCGACCAAGACGTCAATCTTGCCATCCTTAAAGTCCGCCATCACAGCGTCCTTCTCTTTGCCTTTCATGCGTCCATGGACCAGACCGACGCGATTGCCATACATCTTTTTCAGATCTTCGAAGCGGTCTTCTGCAGCCGCTAAATCAAGCTTTTCACTTTCTTCCACCAGTGGACACACCCAATAAACCCGGGTGCCGCTGTCGAGTTTGCGGGCAACCCCTTCGGCAATAGAGCCCAGCTTGTTTGAGGGAAACACACGGGTATCCACGGGCTGGCGTCCAGCAGGTTTTTCCAACAAACGCGATACATCCATGTCACCATATGCCGTCAGCATCAAGGTCCGGGGGATAGGTGTAGCCGTCATCACCAACACATCCACGGCTTGGCCTTTGGCCGCCAGTTCCAAGCGTTGATGCACACCAAATCGGTGCTGCTCATCAATCACCGCCATGCGTAGATTGGCAAAGTCCACATCGTCTTGGAACAGAGCATGAGTACCGACGGCTATCTGGGTTTCCCCATTTGCAAGACCTTCCAGAATACCCTTCCGGTTTTTACCTTTTTCCCGCCCAGTTAAAATGGTCATGGTGACACCTGCGGCTTCGGCCAGGGGCTCAATGGTTTTGAGATGTTGGCGAGCCAAAATCTCGGTTGGGGCCATCAGCACCGCTTGGCCACCATCCTCAATGGCCGCCAACATGGTCAGCAGCGCAACAACGGTCTTACCCGATCCCACATCACCTTGCAGCAACCGCAACATGCGATAATCAGATCCCATATCAGCAATAATTTCGCTAAGTGCCGTGTCTTGTGATCCAGTTAAGGCAAAGGGCAGGGCGTCGATGACTTTCTGGCGCAGATGACCATCGCCTGTGTTGGGTGCCCCCTTGGCTTTGCGCATACCACGCCGAACCAAGCCCAAGGCCAATTGATTGGCTAGCAGTTCGTCATAGGCCAGGCGTTGGCGCTGAACTGAATTGGGATCAAGAACACTGGCTTCTTCTGGTTCATGAGCCGCCATCAGGCTTTCGTGCCAGCCCAGCCATTTGCGCGAATCCATCAAAGCTTGGTCATGCCATTCCGACATGGGTTTGGTTTCGGCCAAGGCCCCATTGATGGCTTTGGCGAGTACCTTTTGTGTCACACCGTGGGTGAGGGGGTAGACAGGTTCCAACCGCAGTACAGTATCGATTTCATCGACCTTCACCACATGGTCGGGATGAGTCATCTGAATTTCGTTGTTATAGTGTTCCACCGTGCCCGACACCACGCGCAGTTCCCCTTCGGGCAAAGTCTTGGTGAGGTAATCAGAATGCGCATGAAAGAACGTCAACACCAGCGTTCCCGTATCGTCATGACAGACAATGCGATACGGGCGGCGTTTGTTCGGCGGTTTGATATGCTCCCCCACACGCACGGTCATGGTGCACAACTCTCCATGTCCCGCGTCGGCAACATGGCATTGATGGCGGCGATCCACAACGCTAGCTGGGAGATGCCACAACAAGTCCACAACATGTTCCCCCGCCAAGCGTTCCAAGGCAGGTTTCAAGCGTGGACCGACGCCTTTGAGGGTGTCGACAGGCTTAAACAAGGGATAGAGGACTTCTGGGCGCATAAATGACCAATTGCTATGTGACAGATGAGATACAAAGATTTATACCATCATCTCTGACCCTTGTACCAACTGAGCTTTATTATGGACGCCAACCGCAAACGCCTGTTGTACCACTGCAACCACATGGGCATGAAAGAAAACGACGTGATGTTCGGCACCTTTGCCGAAGCCCATATTTCTGAATTGTCTGATGCAGAGGTTGAAGAGCTGGAAACTCTGCTGCGCAACAGCGACCTAGACCTGTTCAAATGGGTTCTGGGTAAAGAGCCTGTGCCAGAAGAATTCGACACACCGTTGATGAAGCGCCTGCAAGAATTCAACGTAGGTGTCGAAGCCGATTAACGTGAAGCATCTAAGAGAAAAACTGAGCCAACCGGGCCGTATCCGCATTTGCGGTGCGCCCACGGGTCAAGATGCCCGCGTCGTGGCCGAACTTGCCACGACAGGCCAAGACGTCCTGTTTGTGGCACGCGACGACGTTTCCGCAGCACGTATGACCGATGCTTTGGCTTTTTTTGCTCCAGATGTATCTGTATTGGAGTTCCCAGCTTGGGACTGCTTGCCCTATGACCGGGTATCGCCCAATGCGTCCGTTGTCAGCGCCCGCATTGATGCCCTGACCAGTTTGATTAACAAAGATGGTAAAACACGGGTCGTCGTTGCAACGGTGAGTGCATTCTTACAACGCGTCCCACCCCGCGACGCCTTTGAAGATTCGACTATGTTGGTCCGCGCAGGTGATGAACTTGATCCTGATAAACTCGACACATTTTTGATCGAACATGGCTATCACAATGCCCAAACGGTGATGGAACCGGGTGAATTTGCCAAACGCGGTGGCCTAGTAGACATCTTCCCAACCGGTGCTGATGAGCCTGTACGCCTTGATTTCTTTGGCGATGAGGTTGAAACCCTACGCAGCTTTGATGCCGCAAGCCAACGCACCACAAGTGAGGTCCGCGAACTGATCTTAAAACCCGTCAGCGAGGTTCCTCTCAACGAAGATGCTATTGCACGCTTTCGTACCGGTTATCGCGCATTATTCGGGGCTGTGACCAAAGCCGATCCGCTGTACGAAGCCATTTCCGATGCACATCGCCATATCGGTATGGAGCACTGGTTGCCGCTATTTTATGATGGACGGCTGGAAACCATCTTAGATTATATGCCCGGTGCAGCCGTATTACTGGATCATCAAAACAATGAGGCCACCGAAGCCCGTCTGGATTTGGTTCAGGAATACTATTCAGCCCGCAAAGTCATGATGGATGGGGCCAAGGGTGCAAGCACATCGGATGCGCCGTCATATAAGCCGATCCCGCCGGAACGCCTCTATGTGCAAACAGGCGAGATGGATACACTTCTCAAATCTTGGCCCACTGCAGATCTTGATCCGTTTGACGCCCCTGAAACCGATGAAACCCTGAGTGCCGGCGCCCTTGCAGGTCGGGAATTTTCCGACGCCCGCGTAAACCCAAACGCCAATGTCTTCGATGTATTGGGTGAGCACTTAAGCTACCTGTCAGGCCAAGGTAAAAAAACCATGATCGGTGCCTTTACCAACGGCACCCGTGAACGACTGATGACTGTCATGAGTGAGCATGGCCTTGGTCCTCTGGTTGAGATTGAAACCTGGAATGAGGCCGAGAAGCTCAAGAAAAACCAGATCGGCATTGCCGTTTTGGGGCTGGAGCGAGGCTTTGTTACCGACGACATCGCCATCATTTCTGAACAAGACGTCCTGGGTGAGCGCTTATCGCGCCCTGGGAAACGTAAAATCACCGCTGAAAACTTCATTGCCGATGTCTCAACCCTATCCGAAGGCGACATGGTGGTACACGTGGAACATGGCATCGCCCAATACGCAGGCCTGATCACACTGGATGTCGGCGGTGCAGCACACGATTGCCTAAAATTAATCTATTCCGGCGAAGACAAGCTGTTCCTGCCCGTAGAAAACATTGACGTCATCACTCGGTATGGATCTGAAGACGCGGGCGCACAGTTGGATAAACTGGGCGGAGCCGCCTGGCAGGCGCGCCGGGCTGGGTTGAAACAGCGCCTTAAAGACATGGCGGAACAACTCATTAAAATTGCCGCCAGCCGCGAGTTGCGCGAAACCGCTCGCATGGTGCCGGATGCGGGCGCCTTGGATGAATTTTCATCCCGTTTCCCGTACTCTGAAACCGAAGATCAAGCCCGCGCCATTTCCGAAGTGGTTGGAGATTTGGCCATGGGCCGTCCCACCGATCGTCTGATTTGTGGTGATGTTGGCTTTGGCAAGACCGAGGTTGCCTTGCGGGCCGCCTTCGTCGCCGCTCTGTCAGGGCGTCAAGTGGCCTTGGTGGTGCCAACCACCTTGTTGGCACGCCAACACTTCAAGAATTTCGAAGAACGCTTCAAAGGCTTCCCGGTTAAAATTGCGCAGTTGTCCCGCTTGGTAACAGCAAAAGACGCCAAGCTTACTAAAGAATCACTGAAATCCGGTGATGTTGATATTGTTATCGGCACCCATGCGTTATTGGCGAAAGATGTCGGTTTTCGGGACTTGGGCCTGCTGATCATTGATGAAGAGCAGCACTTCGGCGTCAAACACAAAGAACGCCTGAAATCCATGAAATCAGATGTTCATGTACTGACACTCACCGCCACACCAATCCCACGTACATTGCAATTGGCACTAACGGGCGTGCGACAAATGAGCCTGATTGCCACACCACCGGTGGACCGTTTGGCCGTGCGCACATTTGTCATGCCGTTTGATCCCGTGGTGGTGCGCGAAGCCATCATTCGCGAACGTTTCCGCGGCGGTCAGACGTTCTATGTCTGCCCACGCATTCAAGACCAGGCCTTTTTGAAGAAAAAACTCAAAGAACTGGTGCCTGAAGTTTCAGTCGCTGTGGTCAACGGCCAAATGCCCGCCAGTGACCTGGAAGAACTGATTTCCGACTTCTACGACGGCAAATATGACGTATTGCTGGCCACCAACATCATCGAAAGCGGCCTGGACCTGCCCAGTGTCAACACCATCTTGATCCACCGTGCCGATATGTTCGGTCTGGCCCAGCTTTATCAACTGCGTGGGCGCGTCGGACGCTCCAAAACCCGTGCTTATGCGTATCTGACCCTGCCACCGGGTAAGAAGCTCACACCCACGGCCGAAAAACGCCTGACGGTGATGCAGACCCTGGACACATTGGGGGCAGGGTTCCAACTGGCATCGCACGATCTGGACATTCGCGGGGCAGGGAACTTGTTGGGCGAAGAACAATCCGG
>JAPHSY010000076.1 GCA_026196495.1 Magnetovibrio sp. | reverse complement strand
GTCAACGTTTGACCGGTGCCGTTGATCAAGTTCACACCTTGGTAAGATGCATCAGCGGTCAACAGGTCAATTTGAGAACGGAGATCGTTAAACTGGGTGATCAAATCGGTAAACTGGGTACCCGTTGCCGATTTCATCGAGTTGGCGACACCTTTAAGCTGGTTCACCAAGCTTTCAACAGCATCCAAACCGTCAACAGCGGCGGTCACGGTGCTCACACCTTGATCGATCGCATCTTTCTTTTCAACAAAGTCAGATGCACGGTCAGTCAGGGTTTTAGCTTGGAAAAACGAAACCGGATCATCAATAGCAGAAGACACCTTCAAGCCCGTCGACAAACGGTTTTGGGTGCGACCAATAAGATCCGTGGTGTTTTGTAGGGCGAGAAGGCTCTGCCTTACAGCAGAAGAAAGAGAGACGTCGGCCATCTTTAAGGACCTCTATTCTGGAGTTATGATTAGCAACAGTTTCTTGGCTGCTGCTCACGTCCAGACTTTCTTCCCTTGGCGAGCATCGTATCTATTGTGCAGGAGTGCTTCTCACCCCTGATAATCTATTGTTAGTCCGAATGGTACAGTATTAAAAGCTTTCAATTTATAAACCATTAAAGTCCTGTACGAATTTTAAGGCTTCCCGTTTCTTGTAGGGACGTCAGCTCTATATCCATTTGATCACACATGAAATTAATAATATCAATCAGACTCTTGCGCATTTGATCCATAAACATTTCATGCTTATCGAGTTGTTCAATGCGTTCTGAGTAATATTCGGCACAGAGCAAAACATTATACAAAGAGCAGCGCAGCATCATCAAGGCAGCATCATCAAAGTCCATTGGACGCACATAATCCATTAAGGCGGTAATGTAGCGTTTATCAGCAAGGTTTGGATACGTGTTGACCAACTCAATCATTTTATCGCCAACCTTGCGCCCATCCGCAATCAACCGACCTTCTTGCCATCTGGCATTGAAGTCGTCTGATGTGTAAACAGGAAACGTTTCAATCAAATCATTTACGATTTCTGATTTGGGTTGGCTCAATTGTGGCAGATCGACAAACTCCGGCAACAAAGGCACAACACCTTCAATATAGCCCCCATCGCTACAATTATAATACGTGTGCCCATCTGACGATGTCGTAAATGACAATTCAAACGACTGCCGAGTCCATTGCAAAACATAAGTTGATTTTACGGTGCCGCCAAAGTTCCCAGGAGTTTCACGGTCCCAGTGATGTTCATCGCTATAGCCAAGCATCTCAGTGTATACGGTGCCTTTGGAGTGATGGTCGTTTGGATCCAAAAAGCCCAAATCTATACCGAAAAAGTAAAATTTTCGGAACCCAAGGTCTTGGGCAAAACTCAAGCCCGCATTGGAAACCGTCGGTGAAGGGTAGCGAACACAATTGTAAAAATTGTCTGAAAACAACGGAAAGGAGCTCAACATATTTCGGAAGAAATACACCCGCTTAGAAAAGTTATCTTGAACTTCAGGGACCACAGTTGTTGAGGCAACCAAACACACACTGGATATATCTGTTTCCTCAGCAATAATTTTGGGCATCTTCACTTGGTATTCACTGCGCTCAAGCTCTATATGAAAATCCGGCATGACACCGCCCCGCACCAAAGGCGCCAAAGACGTACCACAAGAAATCACAATTGCTTTGTCCTGATTGGCACGGATCACATCTAACGACTTATCCAGGGACGGACCTGATCCAACCACAAAAACGGGGGTGAATTTTGGAGATGTGTTTGCATAAAAAACACGTTCTTTCCCTGATTTTAGATTTTTGTATGTGTTGGCCACCATGTTGAGTTCATCTTCAAAGAACCCAAGCCCGGTATACAGCAAATCACCTTCATCACGCAAAAAACGCTTGATCCGTTCGAACACAGGGTTCGAGTAATGTTGAAACACTGTCAGCCCATCGAAACATGCAGGCCCGCTAACTCGAAAAATACGTTTGATTTCAGCTTGCACCACTGTGGCATCCGAATCGATGAGGATGTTTACACCACCTTTGTTTTCAATGTGCTCGCCAAATGTGTCGCGCCAATCCAACACGTATAAAGATTGGTAGATAAACTCAAAATTTGGCTCAACAATGATTATATTTCGAGCCGCAGTACGTTCTATGAGGGGAGCAATGTGTTGACCAAGACCAACACCTAACAACAACAAATGAAAAGCATTGTCACGGGTCCGTTCCGCGTTAAATGTTATGTCGTTGTCATCTGCAAATTTCAAGATATCATAAAGGAACTTACCGCCTTCGGTATCAACGGTGTCCGAAGATACAGGTGTAATCCCTAAACGCTCTGGGGCTTGCCAATATTTATCCAACTGGCGTTTGGCAAATGCACTTGCCCCCATTCCATAAAAGAGAATGTCTTGAAATAGGATGTCGGCATCACCGTCATCGCCGACCTCCAATGAACTCATGGGGTCATGACTAACAAATCGAGCATGAAGCGCAGGCTGAAGCTCGGCAAAAAAATCTAAATTTTTATCGAAGAGGGTTTGCATATCACTCATTTTTTTACCCCTAGGCTTTTGTGTCATCAGACATCAAAGCGCCTAACATCATCATCAGTTCCATTGTAAATGCATTCATATCCATGAGTGCCGAATCCCGTAAATGATCTCGTAAACCTGCTCTTAATTCAGATAAATAGGAAATATCATTGGCCAATTTTTTCACTTGTTGAATAAAGCTATCTTCATCATCAGATGCCCAATTCTTATGTCCAATTCCATGGATAGCACTACGACACAATTGAGTGGAAAGCGCATGCGCTGTATGCATAACCACGGGAACCCCCATCCACATAGCTTCAAACAGGTTACCCACTGATATGTTGCGCGATAGCAAAGCGATATCGACTTGATCATAGAAGGCCCCATATTGATCATCGGAATCAGCAATATGCAGGTCAATTTGATCTTGCACACCTAAAGGTTCAAAAATTTGGTTGATCAAGACAATCGACATATCCGATGCCACCTCACCCAAATTTATGCGCAGCTTCGCATTTGGATACGCTTGCAAAACTCTCGCCCAAAGCTCTCCATCGCCGTTCGACAATGCCGCCAAATCCAGACGTGTACCAAAAGTAATGTAATTGTTCTTGAGTGCAGGTAGAGGTGTCACATCCTTATAGCCTTCGATCACCGGCATGGAGAACAGAGTATTTTCAAGCAATAAGCATTTCTGAGTTTCATCAGAATTTGATGACAACATTTGGTGACTGGCATTATCACTTAAGACATAATCAATACCGGGCTGCCCTAAACCATACCCAGGCGCAAGCCAGCTTATACGCTTCACACCTGGTTGGGATGCAATAAACTCTATGCGTTGGCTAGGCCCTATCCCACACATGTCAATAACAAAATCTATGCCATCACGCTTCATCGTCAGTGCCAACGTTTTGTCGTTAATGTCATAGACTTTGCGTGAAAACACGGTTTCATTTTGAATCGCGGTTGTGATGTTGTCGCGATTGATATTTTGGATATATCCATAAACATCAAAAACGGATCTATCCATACGTTTTAACTGAGCCAATAAAGCCTGGCCTTCAAAGCCATCGCAAAATTTATCTGACAAAATCCCAACACGAATTTTTCCATCAATCGATGGGGGGTATTCGTAATATGGCTTTATATCCTGTAAATGGCTCTCATTTAAGATTGCCCAAACTTGTTTTGCTAGATCCTTGCCACCTGGCAATAGTTCACATACTCGCAAAACATAACAACCATCCTCAACAGATATGTTAGAGCGCTTAAGAACTTCTTGCATATATTGTTGAGCCTGATCACTGAGGCCCAATTGGGCCAGTGCATAAGATAGCTCAACCAACACAGTGGTTTTACAATCAGGGTTATCTGAAATTATTTTTTGCAGAACCGAAATTGCACGTCCGTAATCAGCTATGGCAATAAAGATGCGTGCATAGAGATAAAGTGTCGGTTCGTGACTTGCGTCCATCTTCAGTTCAAGTTCACACTCGGTGAGTGCATCTTGATATTGATGCCCATCAAAAAACCGTAACGCTTGAATATAGTGCTTATTCACAGCAGCACGGTCAGACGCAATGACAAAATTCGACAGTTCAGGTGGCAAAATTGTCTTCAGTAGAGGATCTGATTCACCAACACTTCCGACTTTTGCAAAATACAGAGCATCATTGAGCTTACCAGCCAATGCATTGAGGCCGGACAAAGCCAAACCGTACTCTTGAATCTCGGGATCTATCTCAAATGCCTGGGAAATCATTTCAGTGGCGTCGCCCACACGCCTATTCAGGTATGAGAAAATACCGAGAACGTAGTATCCCTGACTATAAGCGGGGTATGACTGAATGAAACTCTGGCAAGCGGCAGCGGCATTAGAGGCAGCAGCCTTATCTTTACCAAAAATAGTTTCAATCAATTCAGTCAAGTCATCGTTGAATTTGGTTTCTTCAACCTGAGACATTGTGTCCCTCTCTTCAATAGATTTCTATCCAAGCACAAATTTCGTCAAGATTACTCGCACAAATAAAAACCTCAATGAAATTCACTGGCACGGCTAGGCAGTATATTCCCCTACACAGGTAAAAAACTCCTGAAGAGGCAAAACACAACCATACAAAACCAGATGATCTATTATTTTATTAATATTTTTCAATGACTTAAACCTAAAACAAATATTGGCACACCCCTTGCTACTACTCATGCGGATAAAAGCAACACAAGGGTTTAGTCCAATGGACGTTTCTTCTGTAAAAGCAAAGACAGTTACCGATGCAGCCGCATCTTCAAAACCGAAAAGCACCGCCGAGCAATTAATGGGTGACTTTTCATCAGCGGTTGCCGAACGTATGAAAATGTCAGGCCAAGGGGTTGTCGGTAACAGCCAGCAGAACAACTTGAGCGGTGGTATAAACATCAAACAAGATGTCAACCCGCAAGCCAAGCCAGAACCAAAGCAAACGGATACATCTGTACGTGATGATGCTCCAGTTCGCGACCGCGCTGAGCCTGCTCCACAAGATAACGACGACTATAATCGTCCTGTCGAAGCCAAGGACAACGCGCCACGCGATACCGCTCATCACAATGAAGGACGCGACCAAACTGCCCACAACGACAGTAGCGACGACGCGCCAACCCAGGAAAACGCACAGTCCAATCATCAATCTAACGATGGTGACGATAGCGGTTCTCAACAAGCCCAGTCCGATGGTGATGGTGAAGCCACTGAAACAGGTGATACAACAAACAGTGAAGCTGTTGCTCAATCCCAAACAGGTCAAAATGAAGCTGTTCTGGCCAGTGTTGTTGATGCTGTCAACCAAGGCGCATCAACCAAAGGCGCAGAAGTTCAACAAGCTGCAGCCCAAGGCGCACAGAAGGTACAAGAAGTCGCTGCCAACCCTAATGCCGCACTCAACACAGGTGATACAGGTGAAGACGCAGGCGATTTAGATTTAGCAAAATTGGCTGGCCAAAAGAAAGACGGCGCGAATACGGGCCAGCAACAAGCCCAAGCTAATTTAGGCCAAAAAGCACAAAACAATCACAACCTGCAACAAGATGGCACACTGAAACAACAGCAGGCTGCTGATCTCGCCAGTAAAGTTGGCGACAATACAAAGCTGGATGTAAACGTCAATGTTACCAAGCAGTCTGAAAAATTGGTAAGCCAACCGGCCGCCAACCTCGGCGCACAAGCTGCCATGGCGGATGATGGCGAAATTAAACCACAAACCACCACCCAAACCGCAGCCAAACCTATGGCCGCAGGCCCTCAACAACCTGCAAGCCACAATTTAGGCAACCAACAAGGTCAGCAAGGTGGTGATGCCCAGCAACAAGCCCAACAGCAATTGCAAATGGCCCAGGCCGAAGCGGCAAAGAATGCAGGCAACACGGATAACAAACCCCAAGCCACGCAAGCCGCCAATGCAAACGCAAACGCAGGCATTGCAAAAATTGGTGGAGCTGAAGGAACTTCAAGCTCTCAAGGTTTGAGCCAACCCAGTGCCACCCAAACTCAACAACAAGCCACACAACAGGCCAAAGCCAACACCACACCACAGGCTCAGACCCGTGCTCAGGTAACAGAACAGGTCAATGTGCAAATCCAAAAAGCCATCCAAGGCGGCATGGATAAAATCAACATCCAACTGAAACCTGCACATCTTGGTCGCGTGGATATTCAGTTGGAAATGGCGAGTGACGGACGTGTAACCGCTACGGTTACCGCCGACAACAAAGATACGCTGGACTTGCTCAAGCAAGACTCTCGCGAACTGGAACGCGCTATGCGTGAAGCCGGATTGCAAATGAACTCAGGCGATCTCAGCTTCAACCTGCGTGAAAATGGTCAAGGACAAGGCGAGCAAGAAACCGCTGGCACCGGAATGGGGCCACTATCAAACGAACCGACGCTTGAGGAACTACTTGAAGCCTCTGCACAAGGTCAGCCGCAAATTATATCGGATGACCGTGTGGACATTACGGCGTAAAGGATCAAAAAATGTCACTCTTCAACAGTGTAGCTAGCACCGAAGCCATCGACACTTCGACCCAAGCGGGTCAGTCAAAACAGAAACTTCAGGAAGACCTTAACCAGTTCCTGAATCTGTTGGTGGCGCAGTTGCAAAACCAAGATCCGTTGGAACCTCTAGATGCCAACGAATTCACCGCACAGTTGGTGCAATTTGCAAGCGTCGAGCAACAAATCCAACAAAACGCCAACTTGGAACAATTGCTGACTGTGAACCAAAACGCACAAGCCGCATCCATGGTGAACTACCTCGGCACAGTTGTCGAAGTGACAGGTGCTGAATTCCAAATGCTGAACAACCAGGCTGTCATGACGTATACCCTGCCCAAAGACGTCAAAGAAAATACCATCACCATTCAAGATGCATCTGGCAAAACCGTGTTTACGGCTCAAGGTTCAAAAGATGCTGGCCTGCACAGGATCGGTTGGGATGGCATTCAAAATGACGGCACCCAGGCCCCAGATGGTCCTTACAAACTGCACGTCAGTGCCAAAGATGCCGATGGCAATCTGGTTGATGTTGCCCAAACCGTATTCGGTTATGTCACATCCACAGGCATCAAAGACGGCAATGTTACCATCACCATGGGTGAGATCGAAACCGATATGACGAATATTATTTCCGTAGAACGTCCAGTAGTCGTCAGTAAAGACACATCCACGGAATAATTTAGAACGAACCGACGAAAACGGATTCTAAACCGACAAACGTCGGACGAGAGATAGGAGAGTTAAAATGAGCTTATATGGTGCATTGTTTTCCGGTGTTTCCGGTCTCACCGCTCAGTCGAGCGCCATGGGTGCCATCTCTGACAACATTACCAACGTCAGCACGATTGGCTATAAAGGCACGACGGTCAACTTCCAGACCCTGGTGACGAAGCAAACGTCATCAACGTTCTATTCCGCGGGTGGTGTGCAATCCTCACCACGCCAACAAACGGACGTTCAAGGCCTGTTGCAATCATCAACGTCATCAACCGACATTGCGATTTCCGGTAACGGGTTTTTCGTTGTTAACGAATCCAACACCCCAGGGGTCTCAGATCCATATCTGTTCACCCGTGCTGGTTCGTTCATTCAAGATGACGAAGGTTTCTTGAAGAATGCTCAAGGCTATTACCTACAAGGCTGGCCAACAGATGCTTCCGGCACGGTTGTTCCCGCCAACAGCGCATTAACCGTTACCAACCAAAACATTATTTCTACGGATTATCTGGAAAGTATCAACTTGAACCGAGTTGGTGGTACGGCGGCCGCAACATCGACCGTTGCCATCGGTGCCAACTTGCCGGCAACGGGTGCTGATGCAGAAGCGGGTGATACGCACAAGACCGACATCGAATTCTTCGATTCATTGGGTACCGCCAACAACATGTCGGTGGTTTATACCAAAAGCTCAGTTGCCAACCAATGGGACGTTGGCATTGCGCCGCCCCCAGGCACCTCAGTTGCAACCATTTACGATGATGCCTCTACCCCCCTGGTCACCGCCAGCAGCGGTTTGCTGGAATTCACGGCAAAACCTGGTCACAACACAACGGTCAGCATCAACGGTAACACTTATACATTCTCCACCACTGCGGCAGCTTCAAACACGGTTATCGATGTGTCTTCAAGCCAGTCACTGACCCAGGTCGTTGCGGCCCTGGTTGCGGGTGTCAAAGCCAATGATCCGGAATTCGCTGTACCAAGTTCTTCTGAAAGCAGCCGTATCCAAGTTAAATCTGGTGTCACATCAGCTATCGAGTTTGTCGAAAGTGGTGTTGACAGCATCGCTGTAAACCCATCTACAATTTTGGACAGTAATGGCAATGCAGCGACAAAGCAGACTTCTAGCTTCACGGTACAACAGAAAAACAATACCTATAGTGACTTTTCACTGATTAAGTTCGCTGGTGTTCCAGACAATGGCGATCAAATTACAATTGCAGGTACGACATATACGTTCACCACAGGTGAAGCCGCAGATGGTACTGGTGCAAACACACTAATCTATCGTGACGGCACGCTGGCACAAGCCATTGCTGACTTAGAAGCCGCAATTGAGGGGACGGCTGGCAGCTCTACCCTAGCGACAACTGGCAACCGCGTTCGTAGCTTGGCTGTTGGTGGCGCCACCGTCGATACACTTTATATCGAAACTGTCGACAACTTCACCAATACCGTAACCTTCAACGCCGCCATGATCGCAGGCACAAGCGCACCGACCGATGGTGCCGATACAGCTTATGCCGCAACAGGCTTTTCAGTGGCAACCACCCACGGCATGGTATTTGACTCAGATGGTGTTCCATCCGACATCAATGCGGTATCCCTGGAAATCTTGGGCTTTGCATCCGGTGCTGAAAACATGAACAATGGCGCCACCGAAGGCAGCCGTGTGACTTTGGACTTTGGTACTGTTGGTGAAGCCAACGGTATGACCCAGTTCGGTGAAGAATTCTCCCCTGACTTCATCACTCAGAACGGTTCAAAATTTGGTACCTTCTCCGGTGTGACCATCGGTGCAGATGGACTGGTAACAGCCCTATTTGACAACGGTGAAACCCGTAAGATTTTCCAAATCCCAACAGCCACCTTCGTCAACCCGAACCAACTGGAAAGTAAATCCGGCAACGTCTGGTCGGCCACACAGGCATCAGGTGACTATACCCTACGCGTCGCAGATAGCGGCCCCGCCGGTCAGGTGGTTCAGGCCGCACTGGAAGCATCCACCGTCGACATTGGTGCAGAATTCACCAACATGATTGTGGTTCAGCGGGCTTATTCAGCATCGACCAAAACCATCACCACCGCTGACCAAATGCTCGAATAATTGATGCGTACCAAGTAAGGTTGACT
>JAPHSY010000047.1 GCA_026196495.1 Magnetovibrio sp. | reverse complement strand
TATAGATGGTCCTATAGATGGTCCTATAGATGGTCCTATAGAAGACCCTATTGGTGTTTTTGGTTCGATTACACAGCTTGACCCAATTCCGGTGTTTGCACCGCCACCTCCTCCAGAGCCAATAATTGTACCGGTACTGCCACCTCCTCCACCTCGCCCGCCGCCGCCTCCTGACCCACCGCCACCTAATAGGGCGCCAGAGGCCAGCAGTGAAACCTTATCGACGGTGTTGGAAGATGCTGCGCCAATCACAGGACGGGTTGTCGCAACTGACCCTGATGGAAACTCACTAACTTACAGTGTCGGGACATCAACAGGTGGCTTTGTCACTATGTCGAGTTCTGGTCAGTATACGTTCACGTTGGATGCAGACTATAACGGAACGGCCTCGTTTACATTTACGGCCAGTGATGGGCTGCTGACCTCTAATGAGGCGACGGTCCGTGTTGATGTTACAGCCGTTAATGATGCACCAGAAGTGATCATGTCGACCACATCCAGCACCAAGTTTGCCATGGCCGAAAGCCAGGATCTTGATGCTTACTTAATCTATGATATTGAGAGCTTCGATATAGATGGTGATGGGGATCAGGACATCTTGTTCTCCCACTATAATGGCTCGGCCTACGAAATTATGTTGGGGACCAATAATGGTTCCGGCACGTTTACATTTAGCACCACAGGCATAGCTACCAGTAAGGAAATGTTTGAGATCGGCGATGTCGACAATGACGGCGATGTTGATATTGTCACAACGGCAAACTCGGCGACAGCTCAGCCTGTATACTTTAACGATGGTAGTGGGACGTTTTCCCAAACCACACAACAGTTTGATATGCGGTTAGCTCAAGACTTGAAGCTGGCCGATATGAACGGTGATGGTCTTTTGGATATCGTCACCGCCAATACGGTTAGCGGTAATACGCCCAACAAGGTGATCTTCAATAATTTTGGAAGCGTATCCGGTCAATTTTCGGATTCAGGCCAAACCATAGGCAACAACGACAGTAAGACCGTTGATGTTGGCGATATCGATGGTGACGGGGATATCGATGCGGTCTTTGGCAACTGGAACGGGGTTATGGAAGTTTACGTCAATGATGGCTCCGGTAATTTAACCAGCCATCAAGACCTTACGTTGTCAGGGACTTCAACCCTGGGGATACGGTTGGGGGACTTAGATGGCGATGGTGACCTGGATGCGTTCCTGGCCAATCGCTATACCAAAAACTTTGTACTGACCAACAACGGTTCAGGAACGTTTACGGACAGTGGCCAAACACTGGGGCTAGATACAGGTCAACACTTTGGCGTTGATCTGGGCGATTTGGATGGTGACGGCGATTTGGATGCCGTTACGGGTAACTTCTCCACGGCTGATGAGTTTTGGATCAATGATGGCACCGCCACATTTACTGAGGCTGGTTTAAGTCTTGGTTCCGGATATGGTCGGGCGGTTCTGATTGATGACTTCAATGGTGATGGTCAGTTGGATGTGATCTTAGGCCACTACGGCAATAACGGCAGTGGCGTCATCTTAAACAATTCGGTGAACTACAACGACACCATGACCCAAGGCGGTTCGATCACCTTAAATTCGGGCACCACGCATTTAAGTGCCACGGATATCGATAGCAGCGGCACCTTTACCTATACGGTGACAAGTATACCCACCAATGGCACGTTGAAGCTGAACGGTACGGCATTGTCGGCCAACGACACCTTTACCCAGGCACAGGTGGATGCTGGGAATGTGGTGTACACCCACGCCGGTACATCAACGACGGAAGATAGCTTTGTCTTCGCGGTTTCGGATGGCACGACGGCCAGCAGTCCATATACGTTCAATCTCGAAGTCAATGCTTTGGGCGCCGGGACGCACACTGTGGCGGCTGGTGAAAGCTTGTCCATTGCGGCGAATATCACGCCGACGACGGTGATCAACAATGGCACGTTTGAAGTAACCGCTGGGGCTATCACGACACCATCGACTGTGACCAACAATGCGACGATGAATATTACCGGGGGGTCTATGACCTCCAACATCACCAATGCCGTGGGTGGTGTGATCAATTATTCATCCACTGGCTCATTGTCGGGGACGATGGCGAACTACGGTACCATTTACGTCACCGACACCTCTGGTCAGTTCAACCCAATCACCAACTACTCCGGTGCCGTCTTGGATATTGGTGCGGGTGTGGTTTTGATTGGTGCGTACAACAACGTGCCAAATATGCAAGCTGGCAGTATCTTGCAGGGCGATGGGCAATTCAAAACAGCCGTACAGGCTGCCTATACCTACAACGGGATCTTGAACCCGGGAACGGATGGTACGATTGGATCGCTCGAACTGCACACTTGGGATAGCAATTATGGTCGTACAGTTCATTTCAGCTCTACGACGGTCTTGAACATCGATATCTCCGGGACGGGGGCAGCCGGAACGAACTACGACTTGATGACATTGACCACGGCACATGCGTCAACCATCGACGGCACGTTGAACCTAAAAGCGATCAGCGGCTACACCCCAACGGCCGGTGATACGTTTACGTCTTTCTTCACTTACAACACCAGCAGCACGGGCGAGTTTTCTTCCATCACTCATGATTTTGGGGCCGGGTGGTATTTGGTTCCTAGTTATGGCGCTACAAGTTTGACGGTGACGGTCCAAGATGCCGCAGGTGCTGTCACAGGCACAGCTGGTGCCGATACGCTGGTGTCACTGGCTGGTAACGATACAATTGACGGGGGTGCCGGTACAGATACCCTTATTCTCAATGGTGCTGAAGCCAATTATAAATACGGCTTTGCCTCTGATGGTACGCTGACCTTAACCGACGGCGTTGGTACAGATGGCACCGATACCATTTCCAATGTTGAGACCCTTCACTTCACCGATGGTGATGTGACGGTTACGACAGAAAATGCTGAATACACCGTCAGCACATCCAACACTGGCCAGCAGGGCAGCCCGGCCATTGCGTACTTGGAAAGTGGCGGGCATGTGATTGTGTGGTATTCGAACCATTCTGGTTCCAACGAAATCTATGGTCAGATTTATGATGCGGCGGGTATTGCCGTGGGATCGGAATTCCAAATCAACACCATCGTTGCAGGTAACGAACACCTCAACGTACCCAAGATCACGGCTTTGAAAGACGGTGGATTTGCGGTGTCTTGGAATGCGGATGCCGTGGATGGTTCCTCCTGGGCTATCGCGTCACGGATTTACAATGCAGATGGAAGCGCCGCAACAGCAGAATTCCAAGTCAATACAACAACATCCGGTGCTCAAGAACAGCCCTCAGTCGCGCAATTGCATAGTGGCGAATTGGTTTATGTTTGGACGGACAATAATGTTGTCACGGACGGTGATGGTACTGCGATCGTGGCACAACGTGTTGACACATCTGGCAATAAAATTGGTGGTGAATTCGTTATCAACAGTGTGGCGACCAATTCTCAAGGTGAAGCTGAAATCACGGCTTTGGATACCGGTGGGTATGCGGTGACATGGCATGATTACAATCCGACAGATGGTGATTACATCACCATTAATACGCGGATTTATGATAGCTCCCATTCACCTGTGACATCGAATATCCAAGTCAACACCCATGCCTATCAAGATCAGTCATATCCAGATATTACCACTCTGAATAACGGTAACTTTGTTGTTGCGTATACCTCCAACAATATTGATGGGGCAGGTGCCGGTACTTATGGTGTTGGCGCTCAGATATTTACTTCAGCCGGTGCGACAGTTGGTTCCGAAATTGTTGTAAATACCACGACCGCGGGCAACCAAGAGACACCACGCTTGGCTGCGTTAGAAGACGGTGGGTTCGTGGTGACTTGGGAAGCTGCTGGGCATGTCTATGCGCAGCTCTTCAATGCTTCCGGTACAAAAGTGGGCTCAGAGTTGCAAATCAGCACGTCAGCCGCAGGTGATGAATCTCGCCCGAATGTTGCAGAAACTCCAGATGGTGGGTTTATCGTGACCTGGCGTAGCGATAACACCTCCAATTCTGACGTCTACGCACAACGTTTCGACAGTTCAGGCAACATCGTTGGTCGTGCAACGCTAACAGGCGATAGTGGCAATAACTCTTTCGATATTGCCGCAGGCCAACATGGCCTTTCTATTGTCGGTGGCGGTGGCACTGATACTGTGACGCTCAACGGTACGTCTACAGACACCAACATGATTAAGGCGACGGATGTGCGCGTGACGGGTAGTGATGGTGATGACATCGTGCTGTTTGGCAGTGCGGTCAATAATTTCAACACCAATCTGGGTGCTGGGAAAGATACGGTTAAATTGGCGGATGTGACCAATATCGAAACGTTCCACAATGTTGAGGAAATTATCGGTGGTACGGGGAATGACACCGTGTCGTTGGCAACCAGCGTGGGAGATGCTGTTCAGTTCTCCGATGATTTTGAAGATGGCTCTTTGACCGGCTTCTCGGTTAGTGCTGTAAATACAGGTTCCTCAGTCACTGAAACAGGCGGTAACTTGGAGCTATATAAACGTGCTATCGCCAGTACGGATACTGAATACGCGCCCTCATCTACGAATGAAGTGGTCGTGAAAACATCCTTCACCATGACGAATACGAGCGATGTCCTATCGTTTGCGACACGTAGTGATGGCGTTTCTAACCCTGGATTTTTTTACGCCACACAAAACGGAATCATATTTGAGTTATGGACAACAAATATTGATCAGTTTGTGAAAATTGGAAAAATGGTCAATGGTTCGGAGACTGCTTTAACGCAGACAGCGAACAATAGCTTCGCGTTTGCTGCAAACGTCAAATACGATGTTGAAATTCGTGATGATGGTACAAATTTGTCGATTACCATTTCCGACGGCACCAACAGCACGACCGTGACGGCAACCGACAGCACCAGTTTTGCCACCAATAAGGTGGCGGCCTATAACAGCCAAAACTCAACAGCATCTGTACTGTTGGAGGATTTCTCTGTTTCGACCACAGCTGAGGAAAAAAGCGGATTTATGGAAGGTGGCAGTGGCACGGATACACTGAACTTAGGCAATGGTGGCAATTCAGTAGAGGTCAATAGCTTCGAAACCATCAATGGCGGCACGGGGACGGATACACTGACCTCTGACCATGGTATGGATTTGCGTGGTGTGACAATGAACAGTGTCGAGATTGTTGAAATCGACAACAATTACAATAGTCAAGCAAGCCTTACGATTGACGCGGCGACTTCATTTACTGTTGGTGCCACCATTCGCGGCCATGGTGGAGACGATACCATCGTGTTATCGGGTGGTGGCTCATTTGATCTAAGTTCAGTGACCTTAAATGATATTTCTGAAATTACAGGTAGTGCCGCTGGTGAAACCATCATCGGTTCTGCTGGTGCAGACACGTTGTTTGGTGGTGATGGTATTGATACGCTAACGGGTGGCAATGGCGTCGATACGTTTAAGTACACAGCAGCTTCCCAATCTGCGACAGGCAGTGGGGATTCGATTACGGACTTTGTCACCACGGTGGACAAAATTGATGTTTCATCATTGGCGAGTGGTTCCTTTAGTTTTGGGACGATCTCAAACGGCAGTGGCTTTACGGTTCAAGCCCAACAAACGGGAACCAAGGTCGAGTTGGACACCAATGATGATGGTGTTGTCGATATGGAAATCGATGTCGGCGGCATAACAGTCGCCGTGGGCGATTTTGTTTCTTAATGCGTCTAAAACGCATAAAATTCTAAATTTATTTGGCCAATCGGTTGCTTTTTTTAATGAATTTTCTCGCTAACACGTTTGTGTTGACCGGGTAGATTGGCTAAACTTGATTCCAACAGTGACGATGATCACTGCGTAGCGGGGCGGCGCTGCGTAATATCGTGCACATCACCAGAAGGTGTGCTTATCGGTAGAACGCAGATGAGGAGCAAGAGAAATGGACGGCTTAACGGATCAGAATAATCTGGATGCCCGCCTTGATGCCCACTTTGATACAAATATAGACAATCTAAAGGTCATCGACCCGACGACGGCAACAGATGGTGCCTTGTCGATCCCCAAAGGTGCGGAATTCTTGTCCGCGGACTTTGTGCGTGAAGGTTATGACCTGATCCTTGATGGCGGCACCGATGTCGGCCTGATCCTCATCCCAGACTATTTTTCCAGCGATACACCACCCGACCTATCCTTGGGCGAGGCCGGCATGATCAATGCGGATCTGGCGGGTAAGCTGGCGGGCCCGATGGCGCCCAGCCAAGTTGCCCAAATCGGTGCGACAGGTGAACAGCAAGCCCAAATCGGCATTCCAGCCGTAACCACCCAAACGTTGGGTGAATCCATTGGTTCTGTGAGTGAGCTTCAAGGTAGCGTGAGTGCCACCCGTGCAGACGGCACGCAGGTCACATTGGGTGTTGGCGATCCGATTTTCCAAGGTGATGTGATCGAAACCGCCAATGATGGGTCCGTTGGCTTGGTCTTTGCCGATGATACGCTGTTCTCGCTCGAAGCGGGCGGGCGCATGGTCATGGATGAAATGGTCTATGACCCTGACAACCAAACCGGGGTGTTTGAAACCACAGTGGTCAAAGGTGTTTTTTCCTTTGTCAGTGGCCAATCCGCCAAAATAGATCCCGATGCCATGGTCATCAACACGCCGAAAACCACCATCGGTATTCGCGGAACATCCGGGATTGGTAAGACCGGTGTAGAAGAAGATGAAACGGCCCAAGGTGATCAAGGTGATGTTACGGCCGCGTTTGCAAGTGCCAATGGGGTTGGAGGCAACGCACAACTGGCGCAAGCCCCAGGCGTGGGCGCAGATTCATTTGTTCTGATGCCTGATCCTGGCTCCAAATTTGTCGGTGAAGTGGTGATTGGCGGCAAGACCGTAAACACGGCCTTTGGTTCCGTCGACATCGGCCCTGGTGGTTTTGTCAGCGACCCCATTCAGATTTCACCCGCGCAAGTGTTGAGCAACTATGGCGGCGCGATGGTGAATTTGTCCAACATCGCCAATACCCACGCGCAAAACAAAGCGGTTCAGGCGGAACGAAATGCCCGCGACGCCCAAGACCAAGCTGAGCAACAACAGCAAGAAGCCCAGCAAGTCGAAGAAGAGTCTCAACAGGCCGACACTGAAGCTGCCGAAGCAGAAGCCGCCGCCGCCGCCGCCGAGGCCGAAGCCGAAGCTGCGCGCGCCGAAGCCGAAGCCTTAAAAGCGGCTGCCGAGGCCGAGCAAGACGCCGCTGCCAAGGCCGCCGCCGAACAAGCCGCTGCCGAAGCCGAAGCCGCCGCCGCCGAAGCCGAAGCCCAGGCCCAAGTTGAAGCCCAGGCTGCCCAACAAAAAGCACAAGAAGCCGAAGTCCTTCAAGCCGAAGCGGAAGCCCAGCAACAACAAGCTGCACTGGCGGAACAAGAAGCCCAGCAAGCCGTTCAACAACAGGCTGAAGCCCAATCGTTCCAAGCGGCTGTGAACCGTGATGTTGAAATCAAACAACAGATGCTAACCCAGTTTGAACAAACCGGGCAGATTGATCCCCAGCTAGAACAGCAGTTTATGGAACCCGTTCCGGGTGGCTTTGGTGATCAAACCGGACCTGATGATCAAACCGGACCTGATGATCAAGCCGGCCCTGGTGGACCTGATGACGGAGGCCAAGACATTGGTCCCGATGCGGGCGATTTGGATGTGGATGTAGCTTTTGCTCAAGCCGTATCGTCAGGTGCAACGCAAGCAGAGGCGCTGGAACGTGTGATTACCGATAAGCTTATCGAATTGGGCATTGATCCCAATAGTCCAGAAGGTGCGGCTATCCTTGCAGCAGGGTTGGATAGCCTGACGGGCGGTGGGACACCTGAAGATGCCTTCAAAGCTGCTGAAGGACTAGGTCAGCAAATAGGTGTAGTTCCCGAAGATGGTAC
>JAPHSY010000012.1 GCA_026196495.1 Magnetovibrio sp. | reverse complement strand
TTGAAACTCTCCGGCGGTGAAAAGCAACGCGTCGCCATTGCCCGCACAATTTTGAAGGCCCCAGCCATCTTGCTGTTTGACGAAGCCACTTCCGCTTTGGACACCCACACGGAAAAAGAAATCCAAACGTCACTTAGAGAAGTCGCTGCGGGCCGCACCACACTTGCCATTGCGCACCGTCTTTCCACGGTGGTCGATAGTGATGAGATTTTGGTGCTGGACCAAGGCGAAGTGGTCGAGCGTGGCAACCACACCGATCTACTGGCCCAACAAGGGCTCTACGCCACCATGTGGCAACGCCAGCAAGAAGCCAGCGAGGCACTGGAAACCCTGGAACGTACTGGGGAACGCACAGGCGAACGCGCCGAAGGCCTGGCAGTCGAAGTGGCAGAGTAACCATCACCACCGTTTCACTATCGGAGACACTGTTGTGCCCCCGTCCCTCTTCTGGTTGGGGCGGGAATGCCTATATTTAAGGGATCACACACAGCCCAAGGTTTTGTCGAGGTTCCACCATGTCCAAACAACCCTCCCTGTTTGTTTCCCACGGATCACCGATGATCATGGTGCAGCAAAGTGCGTCTCAGGCGTTCCTGAAAAGCCTCGGCGAAAAGCTGCCGCGGCCCAGGGCCATCATCTCTGCCACCGCGCATTGGACCACCGCGCACCCGATGATCAATGCCGACACCAATCCCCAAACTGTGCATGACTTCCATGGCTTTCCGCAAGAACTCTACATGCTGTCCTACCCGGCACCGAGCGAACCGAAACTTGCCCAAGACATGTTGCGCGCGTTTGCCAAAAACGGCATCGAGGCCCAAATCACCACGGACCGCGGGCGCGACCACGGCACCTGGGTGCCGTTAAAGCTCGCCTACCCCAATGCCGACATTCCGGTGGTGGAGCTGTCCGTGCAACCGAGAAAGTCTGCACGCTGGCATTATGAATTGGGAAAAGCCCTCGCCCCCTTGCGCGAAGACGGCGTGATGATCATGGGCTCGGGCGGGTTCACCCACAACCTCCAAGCCGCAGAGCGCAAACTGGATGCCGAACCGCTGGATTGGGTCGTCGCCTTCGCCGACTGGGCCCGGGATCAAATCAAAACGGGCAACTGGGATGCGTTGATGGAGTGGGAAACGGGGGCCCCCTACGCCCAAGAAAACCACCCGACACCAGAACACTTTCTACCGTTGTTCGTGGCCTTGGGTGCGGGTGGGGATGAGCCGGGTTCAGAGCATCTGTTCGGGGCAATTGAGAATGCTGCGTTTGGGATGGATGCTTTCAGCTTCACTTAGAGCCCCATCACTGTCATGGCTAGGCGCGCTCCGTCCATCGACGTCCTGGAACTGCGCCTGCTGAACCGCATGAAAACTCAGATTATATCAACCTTGCATTACCCGGTAAGCATAGATGCACCTGAATTGGCACCAACGATAAAAGCAATAAGGCCAGCTACAGCAAAAATAATTGCTAAAAATTCAAACACATCAGAATACTTATTATAACGAACGCGATCCTTTTCAAAATTCTCAATGGCAGTATTAAAGTTGTCCTTCTCACCTTCCTTAGCTTGTTCTTGATTCAAAGAAGACGCACTACCATCCATTGCACAACGCCAAGATATTGCTGTAGCTGAAAGTGAAAAATAAGCAAAAAGCATCGCAATGGTGACAACACTCAAACCTCCAGCAAACCACCCTAAAGATGTGGAAAGCAGCGAAGCATCAATTTTATCTACCAATTGACCAAACGCAGGAAGAGCAATCATTGCGCCCCCGTTCAGCAAAAAAATACTTCGCAAGGTAAATTTGCCAAAATCAGATGCGGAATGAGCAAGGTTTATCTGAACAGTGCGGCGATCAACGACATCAAGCTTCCATCGCTCTAGATATGTTTTAGTATATTCCTGTTTCGCAATAAATTTTTCTACTTCAAGGCGATCGACCTCGACCTGCCTCATAAAGTCGACATCATTTAATGAATCTTTAGTCGACTGCGATTGATTTTTTGATGTCATGCTCTAGCCTCAACAATAAGATGAGCTCTTAGTATCGCAAAGGTAGCATAACAAATCCCTAACCCTCTCCGCCCCACCAAGACGAGAACGCTAGCCGACATTTTAACTTATAGAGAAGCCCATGGGTTCCTGCTTACGCGGGAATGACGGGTAAATTTGGAAGGCTAACCCTTCTCAATCCACCCGCCGCCCAGCAGGCGTTCGTCGTCGTAGAACACGCAGGCTTGGCCTGGGGCGACGCCTGTGTAGGGTTCTTTGAGTTGGACTTGGGCACGACCGTTGTCCATGGGCGTGATGTGGGCTTCGATGACGGGGCTTAAGCTACGCAGTTTCACCACGCAATCAATGCCGTCTTTGGGCATCGCATCCGTGCCGCCGATCCAGTTCACATTGCGGATGGTGAGCGCGTGTTGCAGCAGATCGGCTTTGGAGCCCACCACCACTTGATTGGTTTTGGCGTCGATGCTGACCACGTAGATGGGCTCCGGGCTGGAAATGCCGAGGCCGCGTCGCTGGCCCACCGTGAACTTAATCACGCCGTCATGTTGTCCCAACACCTTGCCGTTCATATCGACAATGTCGCCGGGCTCCAATGCGCCGGGACGGAGTTTGTTGACCACGTCCAAGTATTTGCCTTCGGGCACGAAGCAGATGTCTTGGCTGTCCGGTTTCTTGGCGATGTCCAATCCCAAACGTTCAGCCTCTGCCCGGGCTTCGTCTTTGGTGCAGGCCCCCAAGGGGAACCACAGCATGTCCAAGGCGTCTTGGGGTGTGGAAAACAGGAAGTAGCTTTGATCGCGGCTATGGTCTTGACCGCGGTGGAGTTCCGCGGTGCCGTCTTCGCCATCCAAGCGGCGCACGTAGTGGCCCGTGACCAGCGCGTCGGCGCCCAAATCTTTGGCTTTGTCCAACAGGTCTTTGAACTTGATGGTGTCGTTGCAATGCACGCACGGGATCGGCGTTTCGCCCGCCAAGTAGGTGTCGGCAAAAACCTCCATCACTTCTTGTTTGAAGCGTTCTTCGAAATCCAACACATAGTGCGGGATGCCGATATCGTCCGCCACGCGGCGGGCATCGTGAATGTCACGGCCCGCACAGCAGGTGCCGGGTTTGTCGATGGCGATGCCGTGGTCATAAAGTTGCATGGTGATGCCGACCACGTCATAGCCTGCTTCTTTCAACAGCGCAGCGGTGACGGAGCTGTCCACCCCGCCGGACATGGCGACCACAACGCGGGTGTCCGCAGGGGCCTTGGCAAAGGCACTTTGAGGCAAGTCTAACTTCATGGGGTCTTATCCATACCCGGAATAGAATGGAGGTTTGCTAAGGTTTGGGAACGAAACTCACGGCGATAAACCACAGCAATCACCCACAACGTCGACAAGATAAACAACACCGGGTGCAAGAACCACGCAAGGCCCGCAAGGCCGAAATAATACGCCCGCATGGCACGGTTAAAGTTGGACACGGCGAGCGCAATCACTTCCCCTGCACCGTCTGCAAATTTTTGTGCAGCTTCCGTTTGGGCCTCTGCCACCGGAGGGGCGGCCCCGATCAAAATGATGGAATAGTTGAATTGGCGCAATGACCACGCGCACTTAAAAAACGCATAGATAAAGATCATGATCAGCATCGCAATTTTGAGTTCCCACGATGCCTTGGACATTTCGGTCACATACGGCACACCCTCGGCCAAGGCCTGGATTTTGTCGATGGAACCCAAAATCGCCAACAAGCCCGCCAAGATCAACAGTGTGATGGAAGAAAACAAGCCGACGCTGCGCATCAGGGCGCTCATAATCGTCGTGTCGACCACGCGGTTTTCACGGTTGAGCATTTGACGCATCCACCCGGCGCGGTGCTTTTTCATCACCGTCATCAGCGAATAGCCCCCCACCTTAAAGCGGTCGGCAAAAATCATATAGCCGTTCCACACAAGGATCAGCCACGCCAAGGCCGCGAGATCGATAGGCGCGATATCAGCCATTTAGTCGTCTCGTTCTTCCAACCATGCCATTTGGATGGCTTCTAAAATTTTCTCATTGGATTTTTCCGGATCATCGTCAAATCCGGGAAGTTCCTGCACCCATTTCCACAAATCCGTGAAACGCACGTGCATGATATCCACATCCGGGTGGGCGTCTTCCAATTCAATCGCGATATCGTATACGTCAGTCCAACGCATCACTTGTCCCTTTACCAATAATCATTCGGGACAATGTAACACGCTCACATCAATCCGCGAAGCGCTCCCGTATGTTGGTAACCTTATCCATATTCGCCATCAGGCCGTCAACAAGGCGTGGTTCAAAATGGTTACCGCGCTCTTTTTGGAAGAGGTCGATAATCTTGTCCATCGGCCAAGCTTCCTTATAACAGCGCGATGCTCCCAATGCATCGAAGACATCGGCGACGGCGGCAATTCGGCCATACAAATGGATATCTTCACCTTTGCGGCCATCGGGGTATCCTTCACCGTTCCACTTTTCGTGGTGATCGCGTGCGATCACGGCCCCGGCCCGCAAAATCCGTCGCTTGGAATTTTTCAACATATCATACCCCAACACAGCATGAGTTTGCATCGTATTCCATTCCTCAGGCGTATGTTTTCCGGGTTTGTTGAGAATGTGATCGGGGATACCGATTTTTCCCAAGTCATGCATGGGGGCCGCCAGACGAATGACTTCAGCGTCTTCAGCATCAAGGCCATAATCCAAAGCCAACAATTTGCTGATTTCCGCAACGCGTTTGACATGGTTTCCGGTTTCTTTGGATCGTGTTTCCACGGCCTCACCAAGCATATAGACGATTTCACGTTGGGTTTCTTCAATATCTTGGTGAAGTTCGATATTTTCAAACGCCACACCGATATTCTTGCCAAAGACTTCCAACAAATTGTGGTCCAACTCGCTCAGGTGATCCAATCCGCTAAAGTGAATCAAATTTTCTGAACCACGTCTGCTTTTGAAAAAGCCCGTGTAGCGATCTTCACGGTAGAGAGCCTTCTGCTTCTTCATGGCTTCAATCAGTTCTTTGACCGTATCTTCATTCATATGGCTGACGGCATTCACACCGATATATTTTTTATAGTTTCCTACAGCGGCCACAATTGTTAGATCTTCACCTTCGTGGGCTGCAGCAATGCCATCCGCTTGCATGTACGCCGCGTTATCTTCCAGGTTCAACAAGGACGTCATTTGTTCCAAAACACCAGTGGTAAACTGTTTCATATTTTGAAGTTCAAAAATATTCGACGTCGCTTCGATAACTTTTTCCAAGCCTTTCTTATTGGCTTCCAAAGACATGATGTCACGGTAGGACCGTAGCGATGCATACATCAACGTAAACAGTTTTTTAGCCGTCAATTCCGTCTTCTCTTTATAGTCATTGATATCGTAGGAAGTGATGACCTGTTCTTCGGGGGCCTGGCCTGGCTGCCCCGTCCGCAAGACGATGCGTGTGGTCCGGTTTTTCAACTCTTCACGGACATAGCGGGCAAACAGTAAACCTGCATCATCCGTTTCCATCACCACATCCAATAACAATACAGATACATCTGGATTTTCAGATAATAGATCTTTTGCTTCTGCTGCTGAGAATGCGGATATAAATTCAAGACCTTTGCCATCAAATTCAAAATCACCCAATGCCAACCGGGTTACGTCATGAACGGACTTGTCATCGTCGACAACGGCAACCTTCCATTTTTCTGACTTGCGCACACGTGTGCTGGAATCATCTTCCGCCGTAAAGACAAGATCATCTTTGAATAAAGGTAAGCCGTTCATTGTTCTTCTCCTGCTTTTTGGGGAATTGTAATGATGAATTTGGTGCCCTGACCAAGTTTGCTTTCGCACGTCACTGTGCCGCCAAGGGTTTGGGTCACTTGATTGAACACGATGTTCATGCCCAATCCACTGCCACCGGACCCACGTTTCGTGGTGAAAAACGGATCGAATATATGATTGCGCACATCATCGTCCATACCTTTGCCATCGTCGCGGTAACGCAATATCAGGTCATCACCATCTTTGGTGGCTTCGATGCGAATGGTTCCGGCATCACCTTCATCAAATGCGTGGGTCAAAGAATTTATGATGAGATTTGTGATCAATTGAGACACCGCACCGGGTTGCGTGTTGATCGAAATGTCTTCATCACCAGAAACCGTTACAGTGTGTTGTGTGTTCTTCAAATATGGGTTTAGGCTCACGAGGACATCACGAACATAACCAAGCAAGTTGATGGCACGTTTTTTCTCACTCGATTGATCAACAGCGACTTGTTTAAAGCTTCTGATCAAATCTGACGCACGGTTCAGATTTGACTCCAAAATATCTGTGGAAGTGATCGCCGTTTCAATAAACCTATCAAGATCAGTTCTGCTCAATTCACCTTCATCAATCAATTTCACCAAACGCATCGTGCGTTGTTTAAGGTGTGAAGACGCCGTAACACTCACACCAATTGGTGTGTTGACCTCATGCGCGACTCCCGCAACCAATCCACCAAGAGAGGCCATTTTTTCGGCTTCTATTAAATTCTCTTCAGCTTTTTTTTGATCCGAAATGTCATAGATCCACACAATGATACAGGGCTCATTTTCATAAAGGATTGAACGTGCATCCTGCATCGCCCACCAGCACGACCCATCAAGACGTACACGCTTGCGTATAAAGCGTTCGTAGCCACCCAACTCTTTAATCATTTTGATGGCGTTAAGGTGATCATCTTTGTTGGCAAAAGTGTTGGGAAATCCAAATTCTTCAAACTCTTCCAAATCTGTGGCACCAAACATGTCCAGCAAACGAGCATTGACGTAAATGCGCTTCATATCTTTCTTACGGACAACAGTTATGCCGGCAGCGCTGCTGTCTAAAATCCACCGCAATCTCTGTTCATTGTGCAAAATTGTTTGTTTAGAGAGTTTGAGATCTTCCAGTGCATGGTTGAGACGGTATTCAGTTTCTTTACGTTCCGTAATATCACGGACAATTCCTACAAAAGTGGTTTTTTCACCATCATCAAATTCACTGATGGCAAGATCCATAAGAAACGTTTGGGTGTTTTTTCGCCGCCCAACCACTTCGCGCCCAATTCCGCTAATTTTAGCATTTCCGGTATCAAGATAATTACGAATGTATTGGTCGTGTTGCTTTGCTGTATCATTGGGCATCAAGACAGATACGTTCTGACCAACCACTTCACAAACAGAGTAACCAAATATTTTTTCGGCACCGTGATTGAATGTCTGAATGATGCCCCGGCTATCAATGGTGATAATCCCATCAACTGCGGAATTCACAATCAAACGTGTGCGTTCTTCGTTTTTGCGATATTGTTCTTGTAATGCTTTATGTTCATGGATTTTATTTTCCAAATCCCGAGTCCGTTCGTGGATGCGTTTTTCAAGCCCCTGATTGAGTTTGTTCAATTCATCCTGTCCGTGCGCAAATTGTATAAAGAAAAAACTCAACAGCACGCCGTACGCACCCAGTTGAAGAGCGTGCCAGTACCACCAAACAGCATCCCACGTGTTTGAAAAGTCGAATACAATATCGGCTGAGCCAAACATGAAGCAGTACGTAGCAAAGATATATCGCCCTTGGGCTTCACCCAAGGCATCGCGAAAGACGAAATGCAGTGCGGCCACTAAAAAGGCAAGCCCCCCCACCGTGTTCACGACAATAGCAAGTGAACTTAGATCATTTTCTAAGATCAGAGCTTCACTCACGGCTGGAAATAAAGAAGGCAAGTAAATCAGTGTTAGTGCACAAATTATTATCGTGATGAATAATATTTGTTGCTGCATTTTTTGCTGAGTAACAGGTGGCAACCATACCAAAAGCATGAGTCCCCCTCCCATAAGCGTTGACATACTGTGCAGCCAAATAAAATCCTTCTCCTCTCCATAAAATAAGAGCGCACCATGAAATACGCTCATAGTGACTAGCGAGAGCGCAAAATAAATGAATTCACCAGATAGCTTTTGGCGTTGAAGCAACATCAATGTCAGGAGCGCAGAGCTCATCGCGGCAAACATACCCATGCTTTCTGCAGCAGACTGGAGAGGTAAGGATACCCACTGCCAGTTCGGCAGAAGATAACTCAGCACAATGCCGCCAAGCATCGGGACCACACCGCCCCAGAGCACCATTTTATACGCAACCTGCCCTCTCATATTGTGTTGATATGGGCGATTTTCAGTGAATTCAGTTGTTGGTGAAACGTTTGTCATGGCTCATTTTGCTTCCTGTCATGCCACCAAGGGCAAATACGAAGAAGCAAAACCCATGCCAAATAACCAAGTAAAATACTCGGTTATACACAGTTGATTCTAGGGGCTTTGTCAGTACGGCTAAAACCTGACAAACCCTTGTATATTAGATTTTATATTTATTATGAAAATAGAATTAAGAGATATTTGCAAAATGCGAAAGCCCAATAACCAACTTTATGATATGGTTATTGGGCTTTGCCGTAATGTAGGGTGTGGGTACTTAGTCCAGCAACATGTTGCGCGTACCTGTGGGCAGCGTCACTTCCAGGCCATCTAACTCATCACACATTTTGATTTGGCAGCCCAAACGCGACGTATGGGTCAGACCAAACGCCAAGTCGAGCATGTCTTCTTCTTCCTCGGTTGCTTCGTCGAGTTTGTCGAACCATTTGTCTTCGACAACCACGTGACAGGTAGAGCACGCCAAGGAACCTTCGCAGGCGCCTTCCAGGTCCAAACCGTTTTTGTGCGCAATTTCCAAAACCGATAGGCCCTCGGGGGCATCCACTTCGGTGCGTTTGCCGTCCGCGTCGATGAAGGTCATTTTCGGCATTTGTGACTATCTCCTAGGAAGTTCATTTTCTGTTGGGCAATGGTTTAGCGTGCCTAAGCATCAAGGACAAGAGTTTAAGACTCTCCGTCACCGACGACATTGGATTCCAGCTTATCCATGCTGACACCCGTTAGCGCGTCACGAATACCCTTATCCATACGTTTTTCAGCAAAGACCTGCGTGGCTTTGTCCAATTCTTCCGCCGTTTTGTTGATGAGATCGCGGTCTGTACCCTTCAATGTATCAATGAGTTTGTCCATCACCTCACCGATATCTTCACGTTCTTTCACGCTGAGCAGGCGACAATCGGCTTGCAAAGCCGCGCGCACCGCCAACATGGCACGCTCGGCCTCAACCTTGGCTTCGGCCAGCAAGCGGGCCTCCATATCGTCCTTGGCATTCGCCATGGAATCATAAAGCATTTGCGACATTTCTTCTTCGGACAGGCCGTAAGACGGTTTGACTTCGACTTTAGCCTCAATCCCTGACGTGTCTTCACCTGCTGAAACGGTCAACAAACCGTCCGCATCCACTTGGAATGTCACACGAATGTGGGCGGCACCCGCAGCCATCGGTGGGATGCCGGTAAGATTAAAGCGCGCCAGGGACCGGTTTTGGTCCACCATTTCACGCTCGCCCTGAACCACATGGATCGCCATAGCGGTTTGGCCGTCTTTAAAGGTGGTGAATTCCTGGGCCTTAGCAACAGGCGTTGGGGTATTGCGGGGAATGACTTTTTCCACCAAACCACCCATGGTTTCCAATCCCAAGGACAGCGGCGTAACATCCAGCAACAGTGTGTCGGAGCCTACGGTCAAAGCTTCGGCCTGAAGTGCGGCACCCACGGCAACCACTTGGTCGGGATCAATATCAGCCAGTGGTTCGGAACCAAAGTAGCCTTCAACTGCCTCGCGCACAGCCGGAACGCGGGTAGAACCACCCACCAGCACAACGCCTTGGATATCTTCGGGATCATACCCTGCTTCGGTCAGCACCTCATGACAGATTTTGATGGTCCGCTTAATCTCTGGTTCGATCAGCTCGTCAAACTTGTCACGAGTAAGGCCATGCTTGGTGGTCTTATCGCCAGCTTGCAGAACCCACTCACCACTGTCTGCGGTGGTCAGGCATTCTTTCGCCAAACGCCCCGTCATCAGCGCAACTTTCACTTCGCCGGAGCTCAGCTCAACTTCGCCCAATTCGGCTTTGCGTTCTTCCAAGAAGTAATTGGCGATCGCATGATCAAAATCATCACCACCCAGGGCCGCGTCACCACCCGTCGCCAGAACCTGGAACACGCCTTTTTCCATGCGCAACAAGGACACGTCAAACGTTCCTCCGCCCAGATCAAACACGGCATAAAGACCTTCGGCCCCTTTGTCCAAACCATAGGCCAAAGCGGCTGCTGTGGGTTCGTTGACCAAACGCAGAACTTCCAGACCCGCCAGACGCGCAGCATCTTTGGTTGCAACACGCTGGGCATCGTCAAAATATGCCGGAACTGTGATCACGGCCTTGTCAACTTTGGCACCCAAGTGTTCCTCGGAACGATCACGTAAAGCCCGCAAAATATCGGCCGAAATTTCAATGGGCGTCATGGTGTGCCCACCGATGTTGAGGCGCACCAAATGACTTTCGCCTTCATGATGTGGTTCGATTTCGAACGGCAATTGACCGCCTAGAGATTTTACATCCTCGGCTCCGCGACCCATCAAACGTTTGATGGAGCTGACCACACTGTCGGGGCGGCTCAACAACAAACGCTTGGCCAGTTCACCCACAATCGGGGAGCCATCCGGTGCGTACGCTACAATGGATGGCACTAATGCGTTGCCGTCTTCATCTTTCAAAACTTCAACATTGTTTTCAGAACTGACCGCCACCACTGAATTGGTGGTGCCCAAATCGATACCAATGGCGACATTGGCTTCGTCTTGGTGCGGGTTCGGCGTTTCGCCGGGTTCGTGAATTTGCAGCAGGGTTGCCATTTGGTGTTTTGCCTTATGTTTTTAAGCGAGGAGCCGCGCGCGGCTTTGGCGCACTTCACCCATCATTTTATCAAGATATTTCAAGCGTGTAGTCAACTGACAAGCACCACGGATATCATCCCCGGCAAACGCCAATGATAGCGCGCACAGCACATCATCAATTTCCGCCTTGGTTTCACGCTGGATTTCAGTGATGGCCTTCATACTGTCAACCATCATCAACTTTTCACGCATTTCCATGGCTTCGATCAAGATGGCCTGATCTTTAACCAAATTGCAGCCTTCGGGCAGCACATCAATCCCCAGCAGATGGACCAAGTAATCCGCACGTTTCAAGGGATCTTTGAGCACTTCGTAAGCATCGTTCAAAGCCGTGGCTTGTTGTTGGCTCAGTGCTTTTTCTTTGGGGGCCTTCGTAGCGAAGCGATCAGGATGGAGCTGGCGTTGTAGATCAAAATAGAGCCTATCGATAGCACCTGTGTTCACATCATAAGTGACATCGATGCCAAGACGTTCAAAGTGGTTCACGGGTGCGGGAGCCTGAACGGCTTCGCAGGTGGGGCAGAACAAAGCCGCCACTGCAACTGGCCCCTTACAGGACCAGCATGATTTCACCGTGTTTTCTTTGGCTTTGACGTTAGCGTCGTTCATTAACTTCTACACCCAAAACGTTGACCGCCCCGAAGGGCGGTCAGAAGTATGCAAAGGAGAGAACCCCTTAAACGTGAAAAGACTCACCACACCCGCAGCGCCCTTTTTCGTTGGGGTTGGAAAAGACAAAGCCACTTTCTAGCTTATCTTCGACATAGTCCATTTCCGTGCCGATGATGAACATGGTGGCCTTAGGATCGATCAGGATGGTTAATCCTTCAACTTCCATTTCATCATCAAACTCGTTCTTTTCGTCTGCAAACTCAATGGTGTACGACAGTCCTGAACAGCCCTTGGTGCGCACGCCAATGCGGATACCCGCGGATGGCTTACCACGGCCATCCAAAAGAGCCTTCACCTGGGCCACGGCCGCAGGAGTCATGTTAATGGGTGCAGGCATGTTCATCTGTCGTTACCTCAAGTCTCACAAGTATCAGCTTATTCGGCAGCGTCTTTGCTTTCATCAGCGTCGCCTGTTTTGCCTTTATAGTCTTCAATTGCCGCTTTGATAGCATCCTCAGCCAGAACGGAGCAATGAATCTTCACAGGCGGCAAAGCCAGTTCTTCGGCGATATCGGTGTTTTTAATCTCACCGGCTTCGTCGATGGTTTTGCCTTTGACCCATTCGGTCACCAAGGAGCTGGATGCAATGGCAGAGCCACAGCCAAAGGTTTTGAATTTAGCATCTTCGATGATGCCGTCTGCAGACACTTTGATTTGCAGCTTCATCACGTCACCGCACGCAGGGGCACCGACCAAGCCGGTACCAACGTCGCCGGATTCATCTTCCATAGAGCCCACGTTACGTGGGTTTTCGTAATGGTCGATCAGTTCTTTACTATAGGCCATGTGTTCTCTCCTTCACCGCTTCATTGCGGTGTTTTTGTTGTTCCTCAATGTTCCGCCCACTTAATGGATTTAATGTCGATGCCAGCTTTTGCCATATCCCAAAGGGGGCTCAATTCGCGCAAGCGGTTTACTTCTTTTGAGATACGCTCAATCGCGTATTCAATATCGTCTTCGGTGGTGAAGCGACCAAGTCCCAAGCGCAACGAAGTATGGGCCAGTTCATCTTCCACACCCAGAGCGCGCAGCACGTAGCTGGGTTCCAATGACGCAGAGGTACATGCCGAACCCGAAGACACCGCCAAATCTTTGATGCCCATCATCAGGCCTTCACCTTCAACATAAGCAAACGAGATGTTGAGGTTGCCGGGAATGCGGTTTTCTTCATCACCGTTCAAGAAAATTTCAGGAATGCGCTGACGCAGACCTTCGTACAGACGATGTTGGAAGTCATGCAGGCGTTCTGCTTCTGCAGCCATTTCTTTTTTGGCCAATTCAGCAGCCTTGCCCAGACCAACCACCAACGGTGTCGGCAACGTGCCCGAACGCATGCCGCGTTCTTGACCGCCACCGTGGATCAACGGCACCAAACGCACACGCGGTTTCTTGCGCACATACATGGCGCCAACACCCATGGGACCGTAAACTTTGTGACCGGAAATAGACATCATATCGATGTTCAGTTCGTTCACATCCAGCGGGATTTTACCAAAGGCTTGTGCTGCGTCGGTGTGGAAAAACACTTTGTTCTCACGACAGAGTGCACCAATTTCTTTCAACGGTTGGATCACGCCGATTTCATTGTTTACCGCCATGATGGAAACCAACAAGGTTTTGTCGGTGATCGCCGCTTTGAGATCATCCAGATCGATCAAACCATTTTCTTTAACGTGCAAGTAGGTAACGTCAAAGCCGTCTTGCTGCAGTGAACGACACGTTTCCAAAACGCACTTGTGTTCGGTAATGCAAGTGATGATGTGATTTTTTTGATCCCCATAGAACTTCGCCGCACCTTTAATCGCGAGGTTGTTGGACTCAGTCGCACCAGACGTGAAGATTACTTCTTTGGGCGTTGCACCGATCAGGTCGGCAACATGACCACGGGCAACTTCAACCGCATCTTCAGCTTCCCATCCAAAGTGGTGGTTACGCGAATGAGGGTTACCGAACTTAGTTGTCCAGTATGGAGCCATAGCCTCAACAACACGGGGGTCAGTGGGCGTGGTGGCCTGGTAATCCAGATAAAGAGGGTCGTTCTGGGTCCAAGTTTTGGCGGTCATGTGTTTCACACCTTGTTCTTTTTGTCTGTTTAAACGTTTGTTCTTTATGCCGCAGATTTGGCTTTGTTCTTACGTTGATATAAGCCTGTCCATGCGGAAAGTAAGTGTTCGATATCTTCAATTGTATTTGTCTGGGCCAAGGAAATGCGCACTGCAGAGCTCGCGATTGCAGGGTCCAAACCCATAGCCATCAATACGGCACTGGCTTTGGTTTTGCCTGAAGCACAGGCCGATCCGGCACTGGTACAAATGCCTTCCAGATCAAATGTCATCACTTGTGTTTCGGCGTCCACACCGGGCATCGCAACAAAGCTGGTGTTGGGCAGACGATCACCCAAGGAAGCGATGATGGTAGCATCGGGAGCCGCCGCCATGATCTGAGCTTCCAAGAGATCGCGCATCTCTTTAACTTTAGACATACCGTCAAGTTCTGCCGTGGCAATCTCAGCCGCCAAGCCAAAGCCGACGATACCGGGTACATTTTCTGTACCACCACGCACACCGTTTTCTTGTCCACCACCTGGATTGATGGCGTTAATCTTGACATCTTTGGTTGCGATCAAAGCACCGACACCCAATGGCCCACCGATTTTGTGAGCAGACAAGCTGAGCATATCCACACCAAGCGCTTGGAAGTCTACCGGGACTTTTCCCAAAGCCTGAACCGCATCCGTGTGTACCAAGGCATCATAACGATGGGCAATATTGGCAATGCCTTCGACTTGTTGCAGCACGCCTGTTTCGTTGTTGGCCAGCATGATGGAAACGACAACATCATCGCCACCGCCTGCAAATAATTCTTCCAACTGGAACGGGTCGATCAGGCCGTTCACATTCACTGGGATCAGCTTTATGCCTTCACGCACAGTCCGCACAGCGGAATGATCTGTCGCACCGGCCCAGATTTGATCCCGGTCCGTGCACGTCAGAGCCAAGGTATTGGCTTCGGTACCACAGGACGTAAAGATCACTTGGGCACTTTTGGGGGCATTGACAGCTTTACGCACTTGTTCGCGGGCATCTTCGACCAAGCGGCGCGCCTTACGACCCAAGGCATGAACAGAGGACGGGTTACCGCCAGCTTCCATGGCGCGCAAAACCGCTTCACGCACTTGGGAGCGCGTGGGCGATGTCGCGTTATGATCCATGTAAACCTGTACGGTCATGGCATTCATGCCTTCAATGGTTGTGCATTAAGTCTAAATGATGAAAGTGCTTATTCTGCGGCAATGATATCCGAAGGAATTTGCGCCACCATTTCTTCAAAAAGTTCCGGTTGTGGACCCAGTACGCGACGTGCGCAAACATCGGCCAGCGAAACAGAACTGAGATAGAGATGAATCTGATAGCTCAAGGCTTGCCACAAATCATGTGTCAGGCAACGTGCTTTATCAGAATGGCAACCTTCGGCATTGCTACACCGGGTTGCAGATATAGGCTCATCTACTGCTGTGATCACGTCAGAAATACGAATTTCCGCAGCTTCGCGTGACAGCAAATATCCTCCACCAGGACCGCGTACACTTTTAACCAGTCCGGCACGACGTAGTTTGCCAAACAACTGCTCAAGATATGAAAGCGAAATTTCTTGGCGATCGGCAATATCAGCCAAAGCCACAGGTTTACCCGGTTCTACTTTGCCCAAATCTGCCATCGCCATGACGGCATAGCGCCCTTTAGTACTCAGCTTCACGTCCGTTCTCCTTTATCGCGGTGGAAGTCGCCAACATTGGCGACTTACGCATCTTCCCCAAGATTCACCACTTTCTTTTGTTTTTGTTCAGTATCGGCCACATCAGAAGCCTGTTGTCCGTTTTCTAATTCGTCGATGCGTTCCATCAACGTGCCCACTTGGGCTCGTAAATTATCAATTGTTCGCAATACGGGATCAGGGCAGCCGTCCGTCGGTGTGCCATAAGCCACAAAATCTTTGGCATGTTCTTTATCGCGCGGCATCACCACACGGGCAGGAATACCAACCGCCGTCACACCAGGCGGTACATCGCGTGTTACCACTGCATTGGCACCGATACGCGCATCTTTGCCCACAGTGATAGGGCCCAGCACCTGGGCACCGGAACCAACGATGACGCCATCTTCCAATGTTGGGTGGCGTTTTTGGTTCACTTGAGTGTGACTATCGACGCTGGGCGAAATCCCCCCCAAGGTAACAATTTGATACAAGGTCACATCATCGCCAATTTCACTGGTTTCACCGATCACAACGCCATCGCCGTGATCAATAAAAAAACGTTCGCCAATCTTTGCGCCGGGGTGAATTTCGATCCCCGTAAAGAAACGAGCAGCCTGTGAAAACAGGCGTGCAATAAAATGCAAATTATGATTCCACAGCCAATGAGAAAAGCGATAAACTTGGATCGCATGGAAGCCCGGATAGAGCATAGCGACCTCTAATCGAGACCGCGCAGCGGGGTCTCGAGCAATAAAGGAATCGATATCTTCTTTAAGCCTCTTGAAAAACATGGCTCATCCAATATGTTTGTGCACAAGCGTTTCCTGGCAGTGAACAGGTTATACCCGTTCAGCGCCATGTGTAACTCTCGCACACAACGTTGCATTACATGTCGTGAATATATGATACCCGACTACCCAGGTCAAGTATTCTTGGCGTAATTTACGGAAAAAAAGTTGTAAAAATGCTCAATTGTGTGATTAAACGCAACTCTTTGAAACTTAAGTGGTAATTCTGATCCTATGCCCGAAGTTATCTTCAATGGTCCTGAAGGACGCCTGGAAGGGCGCTACCATCATTCCAAACAAGCCGGAGCGCCAATTGCGCTTATTTTGCACCCCCATCCACAGTTCGGGGGCACCATGAACAACAAGGTCGTGTACGCCATGTACCAGGCCTTTGTGAAGCGCGGTTTTTCTACATTGCGCTTCAATTTTCGTGGAGTCGGCCGTTCCCAGAGCACTTTTGACAGCGGTCAGGGTGAAATGAGCGATGCCGCATCGGCTCTGGACTGGATGCAAGCCCACAACCCCAACGCCACCAGCTGTTGGATTGGCGGGTTCTCATTTGGTGCATGGATTTCCATGCAGCTGATGATGCGCCGCCCGGAAATCAGCGGCTTCATTTCTGTGGCCCCACCGGCCAGCCAGCAAGACTTTACATTCTTGGCACCCTGCCCTGCGTCCGGCATCTTGATCCACGGTGACCGCGACGAAATCGTGCCCGTAGACAGCGTTGATAAGCTGGCTGCAAAGCTGAAAAGCCAGAAAAACATCACCATTGATTATGATGTGATCAAAGGCTGTGATCACTTCTTTGGCGATCACATGGATGAATTGAATAAACTCATCGAAGATTATCTGGATAAGTCCCTGACACAAGCAACTTAATTCCACATACAATGAAAAAACGGGCCATGAACTTCACCGCTCATGGCCCGTTTTCTATTTCCAGTAACGTCAACGTTAAAGCTTAGCGCGGACTTGGTTTACGATTCTCTTAACCTCCCGCTTGATTTTAAAAGGCACGGCCGCAAAACCACGCGGACGTTCACCGCCCATCATCTGTTTAACGCTTTTCAATTTCGCATCGGGGTAGTGACTTCTCACATTGGCCAGACCGATGTCATCAAGCTCATCAGAACCGTAAGTGAAAAATTCGTGCAGTCCGTTCTTCATACAGGCTCCACATAAATCGTGGCTGTATTTCATTGCTTGCAAGTCATCAAGGGGCGTATCGAGAAACGAGCCAAGCTTATATTTGTCTTGGTTGAAAGCCGTGCAACACAGCATGACATCACCACTGGCCGTAATTGCCATTTGCTTAGCCCGCAGTGGACATACGCGATTATTGGTGTTTTTGGCTGCTTCTACCGCATCTGCCAAAGGTAGAGCTAGGCGATCAATGGTGTGCTGGTCTTCTTCATTGATTTCAACATCAATGGCGTCGTTATCAACAAAAGCCAACATTTTTTCCAGTGGCATCAAATACGCCCAGGCAGGTTCAAACTCATAACCCAGTGATTCGGCATACTCACGCATGGCTTCTTCATCTTCATGATTGCCGAGATAACGATGGTAAGCCACCACCAAACGCACAGAGCTTCCCGTGCGTTTTTTGGCTTTGGCAACTTCAGCCATGTTGCGTTTGACAACTTCGATGTCACCGCGACGATGGGTCTGGCTGTAAACATCTTGGGTAAAGCCCGATACCGAGACCTTAAACATCTGCAGATCAGCTTCCATCACATCATCAATATTTTTGAGGATATTGAGATTGGTGCTGATACCGCAGGGAATACCATGGGAGCGCACAATCTGGATCATGTCAGCCAAATTTGGATGCAGAAACGGTTCCGTCCAATTGTAGAGATAAACCCCATAAACACGGCATTCCGACTTAGCCTTGGTGATGATGCTATCCAGCATTTCTGGACGCATATATTTTTCCGACGTTCCCGCTTCTCTCAAATTTCCGACGGGACAAGACGGGCAGCGCAAATTGCAGGTTCCGACGATGTCGATATCAAACTGCCATTTGATTTTTGAGTTGGGGACCCACTGCTGGTCCGACGGAACGTCCGCTTTGTCCAGTGTTTCAGTGGTCGTCTTGCCTGTCATATCGTGTTCAGCCTTTTGATAATGCTTAGTCGCCCCCGCTTTGTGCACTTTACCATCAAGGTGTGCAAGAGCATGATGGCTTTCTTATGCCCGTGACAGGCCGACCCAGCGCCGCAAGCGGCGGCTTAGTTTGTTCCGTTTTGCAGGATTTGGTCCGGGGTCTTGGTCCGTCCACGCCAACGTATTCAGATACGTGCGCATATGTGTATCTGCGTCTTGATAGGCTTGTGTGCGATTGTCACGAACCATCAGCCGCTCTTGCTCAGATGTGCGATAGGTTTGCGAACTTTGCCAACCCTCTTTTGCCCACACACGTCCTTCTGCATCCACCACATAAGGTTCTAATCCACGCGCAAGTATCTGTGCCGTAAGGCTTTTGGGGCCAGCCTCAAACAACGAAGCATCATGTTTTTCGTGGATTTCCCAAGTTTCAAGATTGTTAAAAAGCTCTCGTGAAATCATGAAAGCATTGGTGCGAACGTGGTAGTTGGGAAATTGCTGCATATCATCGGTGGTTTCCCAACTCCCCGAAGCACTGACAACACCCGCATTCTCAGCAGACGTGAGTGCTGCATATAATTTCGACAACCATTCATCGGCAAGAATTTCACTGAACGAATTGAAAAAACAGAGATATTGATGATGTGCAGACTGCGCTACCTCAATATAGGGGCCGAGGTCGAAGCCCCTATCCCCTACATCAACACGGGTAAATTCAATACCATTCAAAACAGCCAATGCATCCGCATCGTCATCACCCGAAAAACCCTTAAAAATTATAATGAGTTCATGGTTCAAAGGGTCGAGGTGCACCCGATAAGAACCGATAAACCGTTCAAAACAAGAGATGTCGTTGCACCGCCGCAGCAAATGAACAACCGCCACTTCAGGGCGTGCGTCGGCTGAATTCTTCGACATATGGAAAATACTCCTCAAACAGAAGGAGACCCTAACCAACCCTTACGAAAAAAGGAATACGTTTGCTTCAAAATCAGTTCGGGTGGCTAATGGTGCCGCCACTCATGGCTTCGGCAACACCTGTTGTGGATGGAAACGTGATTGTTTTTGTCTACAATCTTGTCTTCGCCTTCCGGAAAAAATACATCTCTTCTATAAAAATAATTAAAAATATAAATAACTCAATAATTAACAAATTATACCATTCAATACCGAATAACTCTAAAGACATAAATAAGTATATTGCAAAAGCCAATAGTACAGCAGCTATTGATTTTGTAAAATAAGGCGTGTTTCTTTTTGGGTCACTCTTGCCTACATTTTTTTCTGTCATATACAGCATGCCGCCACGCAAGGACTTTGTGACACCCGTAGTGGTCGGAAATGTAATCGGCAACCCTAGCACTGAGCGCACCGCCAGATACGCAAAGGCCTGTGCCTCCAGCGCGTCGCCGTTCCACCCCAAGGCCTCAACCGGGAGAACCTCTGCACCTGTGACTGTCCGTAGATTTCCCATCAATACCGGATTCAACCGCCCACCACCCGTGACCACCCAGGTGGATGCCGGTGCAGGAAAATGATCTGCTGCTTTGGCAATGGCGCGGGCGGTAAAGGCTGTAAGGGTTGCCGCACCGTCTTCTAAGCTCAAGCCTTCGGCCAGTTTGGGGTCAAAATCTTGACGATCCAAAGATTTAGGCGGCACACGATCAAAAAAAGGATTGTCCAAGGCTTTGGCGATCCGGTCTTCATCAACCACACCTTTGGCCGCCAATGCCCCGTCCCGGTCCATATCTTGACCAATCCGACCACAAACCCAATCGTTCATCGGTGCATTGCCCGGCCCTGTATCAAAGGCCAAGATGTTGTCTTCACCAACCCAGGTCACATTGGACACACCGCCAATATTGACCACCACGGCAGGCAATTGAACTTGGCTCGCTTGTTTGAGTAAGGCCCGGTGGTAAACGGGAACCAAAGGTGCACCCTCCCCACCAGCTTCGACATCGCGCGTGCGCAAATCATTCACCACCGCAATGCCTAATTCTTCAGCCAACAACTGGCCATCGCCCAATTGGATGGTAATGCCCTCAGCCGGATCATGATGCACGGTTTGACCGTGAAACCCAATCAGATCAACATCTTTCGATGAAAGGCCGTGGTTTTCCATAAATGCTTTGACTAGGTCTGCATGCTTTAGCGTTAAGTCACGCTCTAACGCTGCTGTATTCGGTTTGTTACGTGCTTCGGCACCAAACAGTTCACGCACACGGTCCCGAAAGTCGATGTCATAGCCGACCGCCATAGATGGCCCAAATTCAACAAAACCTTCGCCATCCGTCTTAATTAAGGAGATATCGATACCGTCCAAGGACGTTCCGCTCATCAATCCAATTGCGGTATATAGTTTTCCTGTATTCATGGGCTTTTAGGCCTTAGGTTTTGTTGCTGCACATTGTGTGCTTGAAACCATTGTGCTAAGTCCCTTGCCAACATGCAACAGGCTTCGCAAAAGCACTTTATGGAATACAGACAGTCATGACCGAGTTGAAATCCGATTTTCTCAAAACCGTCCAAGATCGTGGATATATGCATCAGTGCACCGATTTGGAAGCTTTGGATAAAAAAGCCTCCAACGGCGTTGTCACCGCCTATATCGGTTTTGACTGCACGGCACCCAGCCTGCATGTCGGTTCCCTGCTGCCAATCATGATGCTGCGCACCTTGCAAAAAACCGGGCACAAACCCATCGTTTTGATGGGCGGCGGCACCACTTTGGTAGGCGATCCGTCCGGCAAAGACGAAAGCCGCAAAATGCTGACCGAAACCGACATCCAAGACAATATGGACGGCATCAAACAAATCTTTGCCAAGTTCCTAACCTTTGGTGATGGCCCCACCGATGCGGTGATGGTCAACAATGCCGATTGGCTCAAATCCCTAAATTACATCGAATTTTTGCGTGATTACGGCCCGCACTTCACCATCAACCGCATGATGACGTTTGATTCCGTCAAATTGCGTTTGGAACGCGAACAGCCGCTGACGTTCTTGGAATTCAACTACATGATCTTACAGGCCTATGATTTCATGGAGTTGAATAAGCGCATGGATTGCGACCTGCAAATGGGTGGATCGGATCAGTGGGGCAACATCATCAACGGTGTCGAATTGACCCGCCGTGCGGGTGGCAACGAAGCCTTTGGGTTGACCACACCGCTGCTGACCACCTCATCCGGTGCCAAAATGGGCAAGACAGCTGCGGGTGCCGTATGGCTCAATTCTGAACAGCTTAGCCCCTATGATTACTGGCAGTATTGGCGCAACACCGAAGACGCTGATGTCGGCCGCTTCTTGCGCTTATTTACCGAACTGCCGATGGACGAAATCGCACGTCTGGAAGCTTTGGAAGGCCAAGACATCAACGAAGCCAAAAAAATCTTGGCCGATGAAGCCACCCGCATGTGTCATGGCGAAGATGCCGCCAAAGCCGCCAAAGCCACGGCACAAAAGACCTTTGAACAAGGTCAGCTGGGTGCAGATCTGCCGACCATCGAAGTTCCAAAGTCTGACCTGGATAATGGCATTACTGCCTTTGCTACGCTGGTTACTGTTGGTTTTTGCAAATCCAATGGCGAAGCCCGTCGCATGGTCAAAGGCGGCGGTGCGCGCATCAACGATGTTCAGGTGAAAGACGAAAACCAAGCCGTCACTACTGCAGACCTCAATGATGATGGCGTGATCAAGGTTTCTGCTGGCAAAAAACGCCACGCTTTGTTGAAAGCCGTTTGATCCAGGTTTATTGAACGGGCGCAGGCATCACAGGTTCTACCGGAGCCGATTTGGGTTTTGGCGGATCCTTGAGGATTTCTTTTTCCTTACGTGATCCCGTAAAAATGCCCCGCAGCGCACCGGGTGCTAACGCACTGAGTGGATTAACCGTGATATCCACATTATCTCGGGTGCCCCGCATAGTGTATGTGGCGGCAAACAAACCGCCACCTTTTTCTGCGCCTGTGAATAGTTCGCCAATAATGGGAATTTTACCCAATAAGGCATTGATGGCATATGCAGGCACAACAGTACCCTCAATATCCATCAACTTGTTTTCCATATCTATGGTTCCGCTTGCTGTCACACCGAGGGTCGGGCCGGAGGCACGCGAGCTTACCAATGACAGTTGGCCATCTTCCAATTTGAACGGTGCTTCAAAGATGTCGAAGTTCAACCCATCGCCTTGCAAAGCATCCAAGACCCCAGTCAGGGACATAATGCCGATCAACTTGGTAAAGGCCGGGGCATCCAACATCGCATAGTCATTGACCTTCAAAACACCTTCCAACGGCGCATCTTTGTCTGGCGTGGTATAGGCAGCCTTCAAATCCAATTGCCCGCCTAAAATATCATCGTGCAGGTCCAATGTGCGTAATGCCGCCCCAGCATCATCCGATGCAATTGACAAATAACGCAGGCCGTCCTGATCCGTGTCGAGCAATAATTCCAGCCCACCTGTATCACCCACTGCGGCGCTGATATCAATCTTTCGCCAGCCCCCACTTTCGCGATAAACCGTCCCTACCAAGTCTGTCATGACCCGGTTTTCACGAATTCTCAGAGTGCGTATATCCACAGCAACACTAAGGGATAGCTCATCATCTTCCAGCTTTTTGCGCGGTGGTGCTTCGCGAATGCCCAGCATTTCATCCCACAACAATTCTGCATCCAGACTTTCCCCACGCAGCACCAATTCCCATGACTTGCCAACATCAGGCGTCAATGAACCTGACACATCCGTTTTACCGGAACGCATGGTGTCCAAATCAATCCGTTGCAATGTACCATCGGGCAAGAATGCCGCTGAACCGGAAATATCCATATCCGGTGCCGTCACACCAAATTTTGGAATTTCACGTGGCACATCATTTTCAAGACGCAACTCCAACACCGCCGTACCCGGCACACCTGTGGGTTTTGCCCAGCCCAATTCAGGAGCTGCCAAGGAAATGTTCGATAGATCAACCCGTGCGGACAAAGCCTGGCTACCATCAGAAAATTCAGTGTAATTCACATTGGCTTCGGCACCGCCAGCCATATAGCGTGACAAAATATCCGGGATCTCAATCCCCAACGCATCCAAGCCTAAGACATCTTCGATATTGCCCGAAAGTTCATAGCGATCCCGAAACAGGGCTGCACCCCGGAAATCATGCTCCCAATTCAATGCAATGGGCACGATCCCCAACACGGCATCACCATCCAACTTCAAGCCATCATTGTTGACCTTCAAAGTCAGATCACCACCTGTTAAATCTCTTTCAAACAAAGCCCCTTTGATGCTGCCTTCTTTCAGTTGGGATTCAGCTTCTGCCAAAACATCTTTGGCTTCTACATCCAGGGCCAAAGGCACCAACAACTTCACCCGCGACGTGGCTGTGCCACTGACATTTTCTGGTTTAATGCCAAGTTCGGATGCAAAACCTAAGGGTTCATAATCAATCAGTTCCAACGCAGATTGAACCGGTCCTTCGACACGCACATCAATCTGGGCTTCAGGCAGGTCTTCTTGCAACTTCACCAGACCAATGGTTCCGCCCAAGACCTTAAGACCTCCAAATCCATCCCCGCTGAAAACCTCAATATCAAATCGTTCCGCATCAAAACGCGCATGTCCTTTGGCATGTTTCACAGGTGGCATCGGTGCCAAATAATCGACCGTAATGTTATCGGCTTCAATTTCACCGGAAAGTTTTTCCAGCTCAATTGCACCATCAACTCCAACACTCATGGACACTTCGATGGAAGCTTGTGAAGAAATGCCATCCCGCAAGTTAGGCACCACCCAATCGCGCGCATCCACACCTAGACGCTTGGGCCATAAAACATCCAAATCGTTAAAGGCAACGCCCCTAACAGTGCCTTTAAGATCTAGTCCTAAACCATCTGCACCTTCCATCAGGCCATCAATGCGCGCAGATACGTTTGCGATGGGACCTTGGTCTAAGGCCAAACGCAAATCGCGTACATCCAACAATCCTTGATCACCATAAAAGCTTAATTCACCGGAGACAGAATTTAGCGAAACACTATGGTCCAAAGGCGCTGGGACATAAACCTTCTGCCCTTTGGATAAGTTAACTTTCAACCCAGTAACATCAACCGTTTCCGTCGCACCGTCATAGCGACCTTGAACACGAAGATCATCGACCTTAATACGTTGAGCCCATGACAACATATCCAATTGCGTTGCCAACGCCACCGGCAACGCCAAAGAGCCGGAACCACCTGTTATATCAAAACCGACCCCCTCTATCCGTCCGGTTTGTTCCATGCTCAACGTCATGGTCCCCGAAAGCGGAATATCCAAAGCAGCGACACTCGCCATTTCCGGGGAAAGAGAAACAAAATGTGACGGCGTCAAATCATCCAGCGTGACGCCCAAATCAATCCGCTTGCCTTCAGCCGAATAAGTCCCCATCACCGCAACATTGGCAATACTTTCCCCAGCTTTAAGCTTTAAATCCAAATCGGCTTCCAAACCACCATCGACCCGGGTGAATTCTGCATCCGTACTTGGTGCATGCCACGTGGTGCCCAAAGTCCTGTCTTCATACACCACCTCACCGGAAACAATCGAAATGCGGCGCAAGTAGCTCATGGCTTGACCGGGATCTGGATCTTGCAACAACAGCAAAATTAAAGACGCCACGATATCGCTAGAACCCGAGGTCGCGTCTTGCGCCTCCAAGCCCAAGGCAAAATGACCATCATGATGTCGTACAACATTCACGCTAGGACCAAAAAACTCGATCGATCTGGGGGCAACGGTACCTTCGACCAAGGCTTTGGCACTCAGTGACACCGAGACTTCGGGAACTGTCGCGATCACTTCACCGGTAGGTAAAGATGTCTTCAAATTTACGATACGTATATCGAGGGTGCGTTCCCACCCAGCCCAAGTCAAAATGGTGTCGTCAACCGCCAACTTCACGGCATCTTTGTGAACTTCACTTAAGGCATTTTCGATGTAAGGGGTCAGAAAACTAATCGACACAGGTCCAGATGCCAAACGCCAAGCAACCAACAGCATCGCCACCAGCAAACCTACGCCTAGGCCACCGATAATTTGTACCGTTCCTCTGATAATGCGTTTGACCAGTAGACTATTCCCTTTGCGCAAGGCATGTTGCTAAACCAGTTCGTTCACAACAAGCTATACGAAATAAATTACCATGCGGTTATTCGATTTTTTACCCAAAAACCTTCCCGCCCCAGCCCATATTGACCGGGTTGAAACCGGATGGGAACGCTTCATCGAAGCCGCTCAAAAAAAATGTGAGGGCGACGACAGTATAATAGCCTTCGTCGAAGCCCTTAAAAACGATGCAGCCGGTGCCAAACTGGCCGCATCCGTATTTGGAAACTCACCGTTTCTTAGCGCATGCTGGCTTAATGATCCACTATTCACCAAGGACTTATTGGAATTTGGCCCCAATAAAGCTCGCGATGACGTGCTTCAAGCCACCCGAGAAGGCAGCAAAGGCCTTAGTGAACCTGAACTCAAGCGCCATTTACGCGTTCAAAAGAAGCGAATCGCGCTGGCCGCCGCCATAGCGGATATTTCCGGGGCCTGGGGCCTGTTTGATGTCACAGGTGCATTGTCCGACTTTGCCGACGCTGCAACCTCTGCCGCCAGTGCGCATATGCTCAAAACCTTGCATGATCGCGGCAAAATAAAGCTGCCAGATCCAGAAAATCCTGAAATGGGCTCCGGGCTGGTGATTTTAGGTATGGGTAAGTTGGGCGGACGGGAGCTCAACTATTCGTCCGACATTGATCTCATCATCCTCTTTGAAGCCGATATTATCGAAACGGACGAGCCATATGAACTCGGCCAAAGTTTTGTACGCTTGGCCCGCGGACTGGTGAGCTTGCTGGATGAACGCACCGAAGATGGGTACGTTTTCCGCACTGATTTACGCCTACGCCCGGACCCAGGCTCTACACCCTTGGCACTGTCAACATCCGCAGCAGAAGTTTACTATGAAAGTATTGGCCAGAACTGGGAACGGGCGGCAATGATCAAAGCACGGCCCATCGCTGGTGATTTGGAAGCTGGAAAAGCGTTCTTAGCACACTTAAAACCGTTCATCTGGCGCAAAAACCTGGACTTTGCTGCCATCCAAGACATTCAGTCCATCAAACGCCAAATCAACGCCCACAAAGGCGGTACCGACATCAAACTGCGTGGACATAACGTCAAATTGGGACGTGGCGGCATTCGAGAAATTGAATTTTATGCCCAAACCCAACAATTGATTTGGGGCGGGCGTGAACGCAATCTTCGCGTCATACCGACCTTGGAAGCCTTGGATGCTCTGGTTGCTGCGGATCATGAAAAGGCCCGCAATGCTGAAGTCCTGGCTGGAGCATATCATTATTTGCGCGAAGTCGAACACCACCTGCAGATGATCAATGATGAACAAACCCATTCCCTACCTGAGGACGACGAAGGCCTAAACGCCATCTCTACATTTATGGGCTATGACAAGCTTGAAGACTTTGCCGAGAAGCTTCTGGATACACTCAATCTTGTCGAAGGACTTTATGCCGGATTGTTTGCCGAAGGGGAGCAATTATCTGCCGACGGCGCCGATGGCGGTAACTTGGTGTTTACGGGCGGGGAAAGTGATCCCGAGACCTTAAAAACACTGACCGGAATGGGTTTTCAAAACCCAGAGGCCATAGACAGCGCTATTCGTGGCTGGCACCACGCAAGGTACCGCGCCACCCGTTCGACACGTTCACGCGCCATTCTGACTGAATTGATGCCACTAATTTTAGAAACCATGGCAGCCACTGCAGAACCCGACAATGCATTTTTGCGCTTTGATAAGTTCCTATCCAAACTACCCGCCGGGGTACAACTTTTTTCCATGTTTCAATCCAACCCACAGATGCTGGAATTGATCGCAGAGATTTTGGGGACTGCACCGCGTTTGGCCGAACATTTGGCCCATAAAGCCAACATTTTGGACGGCGTCCTAACCCCCGGTTTCTTAGAAGAGCTCCCCACCGGCGATGACATGCATAACGAGTTGGCACACCTGTTGGAAGACGCCACCTGTATGGAAGAAGTCTTGGACCTTGCACGACGTTGGGCTAAGGACCGTAAATTCCAAGTGGGGGTGCAAATTTTAAAAGGCACCATCACGGAACGCGAAAGCCAACGCGCCTTAACGTGCATAGCTGAAACCTTGCTCAATGCCCTACAACCGCGTGTCGAAGATGAGTTTGCCGAGCGCCACGGCCGGGTCAAAGGCGGAGCCATGTCCGTGGTTGCCTTTGGCAAACTGGGCAGTGGTGAAAAAACACCAACGTCCGATATGGACATGACTTTTATCTACACCTTCGACGAAGGCGAAAATGCATCCGACGGCGATAAACCCCTGGCCGTCAGCCAGTATTTTGCACGCCTCAGTCAACGGCTTATTAATGCCTTATCGGCCCCCACAGCCGAAGGCGCACTTTACGAAGTCGACATGCGCTTGCGCCCCAGTGGCAACGCAGGCCCCATTGCCACATCCTTGGCAGCGTTCAAACAATACCAAGCCACAGATGCCTGGACGTGGGAGCACATGGCACTGACCCGGGCACGCGCATTGACCGGGCCACAAGAACTCCGTGACCAAATTGAAGCCGAGATTAGAACCGTACTGACATCCGAACGCGACGACGACAAGTTGGTGGTCGATGTGTCCGACATGCGTTCACGCATGGACAAGGACCGCCACACCGATATTGCTTGGGAAATTAAAAACTACCGTGGTGGGTTGGTGGATATCGAATTTATATCCCAATACCTGCAACTCAAATATGCCCACACACATCCTGAAATTCTGCACCCCACCACCCGGACATCCTTGGGCAACTTGAAAGATGCTGGACTGTTGGATGCCGACACCGCCACCCGCCTGATCAAATGTTTGGATTTGTGGCATGCCATCCAAGGTTTGCTACGTCTCACCGTTACTGCACAACAACGCGCAAACCATAATTATGAAATGCCTGCCAGTTTACAGGCGCAAGTCTGTCGTTTGGTTGGGGCTGAAAATTGCCAAGATGCTGAATCCTTCATCAAAAACAACGCCGCCTGGGTGCATGAAACCTTCCAATCCTTTATCGACGAGCCAGCAGTTGCAGCACGCCCCAATGTATCGTCTGACTTGAACTAACACTTTGATCCAAAACAACTCAATTTACACTTTTGTTTGTGTTATTTGTGTCATAGGCGTAGACTCTCCCCCGGCGCATAAAAAAACAAAATGGTGAGGAGAAATACATATGGCTAACAACTCGACAAAGACTGCCTCTAAAGAAAATAAGAAACCAACCAAAGCCAAAACAGCGGCAAAGGTTAGCACGCTTCATCCTTCCATTCACAAAAGTCACGCACTGTTACAGCACGAACGCGCTAAGGGTAAAAAGGCTCCACTGCCTGATAATTATCCTTACAAAACCCGCATGCGCAGGCCCCAATACGAAGCCCGCAAGCAGGAACTGCAAATTGAGCTGTTAAAGGTCCAGAATTGGGTCAAAGACACTGGTCAACGTGTTCTGTGTATCTTTGAAGGTCGCGACGCGGCAGGTAAAGGCGGCACCATCAAACGCTTTACCGAACACCTCAACCCTCGTGGTGCACGTGTGGTAGCGTTGGAAAAGCCCACCGACGAAGAACGCGGCCAATGGTATTTCCAACGTTATGTCGAACAGCTCCCGACCAAGGGCGAAATGGTATTCTTTGACCGTTCTTGGTATAACCGTGCTGGCGTTGAGCGTGTGATGGGCTTTTGTTCCCCCGCCGAATACATGGAATTTATGCGCCAAGTACCAGAATTCGAACGTATGTTGGCCCGTAGCGGTATTCGTCTGTTTAAGTTCTGGTTCTCAGTATCACGTGATGAACAATTGCGCCGTTTCCAATCACGTCAACAAGACCCGTTGAAACATTGGAAGCTGAGCCCTGTGGACGTTGAATCGTTGGATCGTTGGGATGAATACTCTGAGGCCAAGGAAAGTATGTTTTTCTATACCCACACAGCCGATGCACCCTGGACGGTGGTACGGTCTGACGATAAGAAACGCGCCCGCATCAACTGCATGCGCAACTTTTTATCCGAAATGCCTTATCCCGGTAAAGACGAAGAAGTGAACACCAAGCCTGACCCCCGTCTGGTCGGATTGGCCGACACGTTCTATGAAACACTGGATGATTTCGATCCGGAGAAAAAGAAGCTGCGCATATAAAGCTACGCTTAGTCTTTAATAAACTTAACACTGTCGGCCAAGGTTTTAACGTCATAAAACTTGGCCGCCATGTTAAGGATGGATTGTTTGTCCGTGGCAGACTTTAAAGATTCCGCAGCAACGTCGCGTATCTTTTCCATATCGGAACGCAATCCATCAAGAAGCATACGGACGTCATCTCGTTCGTTAGAGACATCCTTCAGGGCTTTATCAAGCTTTTGCATCTGTTGTGCGAGGCGGTCCAGCTCTTTAACGGCCTGTTGCTGAACCTGTGCCTGACTTTCAATATATTCTTCAAGTTCACGCACATGTCCAGACAGCTGGACAATCTGATCATCGGCTGCTTTTAAGACTTCTTTGGTTTTTTCGAGTTCACTCATGGTAAGGCATCCTTCACTGACAGCAAACACGAACAAAGTTCACGCCCTATTGAAACGTCGTTTCCATACACTTTATATTGGGTAATAACCTCAGCTTACAAAGATATCCCCAAAAGGACTGCTATGACCGTAACCGTAGGCGATAAAGCCCCTGCATTCAACCTTCCCACTGATGGCAACGGACAATTGAAACTGTCTGATCTTAAAGGCAAAACCGTGGTGTTGTTTTTCTATCCCAAGGCATCCACACCGGGTTGCACCAACGAAGCCAAAGATTTCACAGCATTATCAAAGGAGTTTGAAAAGGCCGGAGCGATCATCGTTGGCGCCTCAAAGGACAGCATCAAACGCCAAGATAACTTCAAAGCCAAAAATGAACTCTCCATGGCGTTACTGTCGGACGAAGAAGGAACCCTGTGCGAAGCATATGGCGTTTGGGTTTTGAAAAAGAACTATGGCCGCGAATACATGGGAATTGAACGCTCCACCTTCGTCATCGATGGCAAGGGCAAGATTACACATGAATGGCGCAAGGTTCGCGTCAAAGATCATGCTGAGGCTGTGCTGGAAGTCGTTCAAAATCTATAAAACGCACACTGAGAGGCAAAAATGGAAATCGCATTAAATGGTTATGATCAATTTGCATTTGCTATCTTAAATGTTGCTCAGCCAATTATAAAAAAACAAACTGATTTACTCTCAGATGATGAACATAAAAAACTTTCCCAGCATATATTGTTCGGAACTGGCCCCAAAATCATACGAAATAGTAGATCAACATTAACGGCAAAACAAAAGGCAACTATGGATCTATTTCAAAGATATTCAGAAATAGACACTTCGATTGAGTGCCTCAGAGATACACCTATTTATATCTCAAGGTATCCTTACACAGCCACTAGAGTTGATAAAAGCAGACATTTAAATCAGATGATTGGTCATCACTTTAATGAGATATACATTTTTCTTGAGAGACTAAAACGCTTAAAGCAAGAAATCGACAAACACTGTATCAGAACTGATGATATTCAATCTTCCAGCAACCTAAACAATATTTACAAAAAAGCTGAAAAAAACCTAAAATCAATTTCAATATTACGTGCCCGACACACTCATCACTATAGGTACACGGATGATGATTTAGATAGGTTCTCAACGCTAAATCTAATTAGCAATCATAGTGAAGATAGAGCCTATCAATATTTTGCGGATAATGCCTACAAGCATAATAGAAAAAAGTGGAAAACTATCGCAACAAACAACGTCACTTCTATAGAGAAACTGTTAAATGAAGTTTTCTCAGATTTTCACAAAATATTATTTACTAAAACAGGTAGGCTCCGCTTTTACAATTGAATACAAAAACCCTGACCCAAGCCGCCTGCGAAGTCCTCGCCACGCCGGAGCCCATCGATAAAATCCGGCTCACCTATGCCTATGGCAAGGCGTGGAAAAATGGAACAATTGTGGATATCGGCAACACCACGCCATCTTCCCGCCCGGCACGTCCGGACAAGCCCGTTTTATGCGCTCCCGCCGACATGCCCAAACGCTCAACCGGAGGCGGTAAGCGACGCATTAACTTGATCCATGCCATTGCACATATTGAACTCAACGCTATCGATTTGGGTTGGGATGCAATTGCACGATTTGGTCCAAGCCTACCAAAGGCTTTTTCTGACGATTGGGTACAAATCGCCATGGACGAAGCCGTTCATTTTGAACTTTTGGAACAGCGTTTAAATGAACTCGACGCGCGCTATGGCGACCTGCCCGCCCATGACGGGCTGTGGGAAGCGGCGGAAAAGACGTCCGACGATATTTTGGCACGCATGGCTTTGGCCCCAATGCTGTTGGAGGCCCGCGGCCTCGACACCACGCCCGGAACCGTCAAGAAGCTCCGTACCAATGGTGATGACGCCACCGCCGATATTATGGAACGCATTGGCGAGGAAGAAATCGACCATGTTGCTGCCGGGGTGCGCTGGTTTGAATACGTCTGTAAAGTGCGCAGCCTAAAGCCTGTGCCTACATTCAAAAACCTTGTCGCCACCCATTTTAAGGGCAAAATCAAGCCCCCGTTCAATACAGAAGCAAGAACCAGAGCTAAGATGTCGACAGGTTATTATGACTCTAATGCTTGAAACCCAAGGCACAGAACGCTAGAAATCCAGGGCCCAGACTCCAACAGTGCAGACCTAAGGGACAGCACCCATGAGCAACGACGCAAAGGCCGAAGAGACCGAAGCCAAAGAAGCAATCACTGAAGCTGTAGAAAATGGTGAAGAAGAAGCTATTGTTGCCGAAGCCTCTGGCCTCAAAGCTAAACTGGTGGGTAAGCTCAAATACATCATTATCGGCGTTGTCGGGCTACTGCTCATCGGGGGCGGCGTCGGGGGCTATTTTCTCGGTCTCTTTCACACCCCAAAACCTCACGAAACCACTGTGATATTGCCGGGCGCACCGGTGTTTTATGAGCTTGAACCGATTGTCGTGGACATCAAACCCGAACAAGGCCGTGCCCGCCCATTCATCCGTTTGGGATTACAAGTTGAACTTCAAGGCGAAAGCGCAAAAGAAGCCTTTATCGCCAATGAAATCAAAATCAAAGATTTGATGCAATCTCATTTGCGCACAGTGGCCCCCAGTGACCTCAGCGGCCAAGAAGGTACAGCACGGCTACGTGAAGATCTGGTCAGGATCATGAACCGTATCATTGCACCCGAACGTGCAATCACGGTATTCTATAAAGATATTATAGTGCGTTAAACGAACAACATCGAATACCCTTCAATCATTGGATAAAATGGCACCGAAGGCAATATGACATTCGAAAGCGCAATTGTTTTTTTCTTAGCTGTTTTTGTGTTTGGGATCACGCCCGGACCCGGTGTTTTTGCGTTATTGGCAAGGGCACTGGTGAAGGGGGCTCGTGCTTGTTTTGCCTTGTTGTTGGGCATGGTCATCAGCGATATTCTCTATCTGATTGCCGCATGCCTCGGGCTAGCCACAATCGCAACACATTGGGGCGAGATTTTCACCGTTATTCGGTTTATCGGCGCTGCTTACTTGATTTATCTGGGCTGGAAAATGTGGAAAGCTCCAGTTGATCTTTCCACCAACAGTCCACAAGATGAACAATCGGGTTTTGGCCTGAGCTTTGGCCAAGGGTTTCTGATTTCAGCATCAAACCCCAAAGTCATTTTGTTTTACATTGCCTTCCTGCCGAGCTTTATGGACCTTTCGGCATTGAGCTTGGGCGATATTGCACTGGCCAGCATTCTTACGTTCATCGCTTTGATGTCTGGCATGATGTTGATTGCCATATTTGCAGCCAAAGCCCGTGTGTGGTTCAAAAGTGAACAAGCCATGAAACGCCTCAACCGTGGGGCCGGTTCAATCATGATGGGTGCCGGGGCTTTTTTGGCAGGTCAAAAATAACCGTAATCTCAAACATCCACATGTACCTAACGGCATATTTGCGGATGGGGTTATTAACGGCTTAAGGCCACAATCTTCTTGAGGATCGCGGGGTCGTCCCATTTCCGATCACCTTTGGCATCGTAAACAATTCGGCCTTTTTTATTGACAATATATGTCATCGGCAGAGCTTTCCCTGACCAAGAGCGAAAAACTTTTTGCTTGGCATCAATAAGAACCGGAAAGTTAATTCGATACTTGCGGGCAAATGAGCGTATCTCTTTTTTCTTTCCGCCGACATGCACCCCCAACATAACAACACCCCGCCCTTTCAATTTTTTCCAGGCTCGGATCATGGATGGGATTTCAGCTCGACACGGCGGGCACCATGTCGCCCAAAAGTTCACAACAACGACCTTGCCCTTAAGACTGCTGAGCTTAACGTGTTTGCCGTCAAGGCTTGTCAGTTGGAAATTGCTCGCTTTAGGTGGTTTCTTATACTTTCGAAGACCCTCAGCCTGAACTGAAGACACCGAACATACCGCAATCAAAACACAGATAAGAACCGCAAACCGGCCTATGATGTTTTGACGAGACATACAACCACTCCGAATTTTATGCGCAACCCACACTTCTTATTGTTGTTGTACGTGAGATCCCTGTCGTCGTCACGTTCTAATCGGCATCAATTTCGGAGGGCATAAATTGATGCGAGAATTTTTTCATCATCCCATTCGCGCGCGCCAATAGCACGATAGACAATGCGACCTTCGGGATCGACGACGAATGTAGAAGGCAACCCTTTCATCGGCCACGCGTCCGCAACCTTTGAATCGGCATCAATCAACACTGTAAAATCCAATTCATAATCACCGACAAACGACCAAATTTTGTCTTCATTGCCGCCCACATGGATCGCCAGCATAACAACACCTTTGTCTTTGATGACATTCCAGGCGCGCTGCATGGATGGCATTTCGGCACGACAAGGTGGGCACCAGGTGGCCCAAAAATTCACAATCACCACCTTGCCTTTGAAATCCGCCAGGCTTTGCTTTTCACCATCCAGATTAACAAGCGTAAATTCTGGCGCCATGGGTTTGCCGTCCATGGGGTTCAACAATTCATCGGCCTGTGCCGCTATTGCCCCCAACATCATAAATGCAGCAACAGCTACGCGGACTGATGTGATCAGATTGTTCATTGTTTTGCACACTCCATACCTTCAAAACGCATGGTGCGTTTTTCACCACCTTGGTGCCAGACGAGTTCCAGATCAAACCGGGTTCCCGGTGCCAAACCGTATGTGATCATGCCCCAATTGTAATCATTGGGGGCGAATTCTTGAGTAGTTGGAAACAGGGCCCACTTAAACGCCACGCGCTGCTCAACATCAACACCCAAACGGTCCCATACAGGCAGCCAATCAGCGCGGGTACGCAATTTGCGCTCTTCCCCGTCAACAAAGATACGCCATTCGCTTTGATTGATCGTGATGTGGGGTGCTTTGGGATTGGTGGCTTCGTTGCCGATGGACGAACGGAAAAAGCAGCCTTCGTTGACCAGTACATCCAAGCCCGCATCACCAAAGCCACGCCCGGTGAAAAAACCACGCACCTGATCGTGCACCAGGGCCTGGGTTTCGATGCGCAAGCCATCTCCTTTCCAGCGATAGACACCGGGACCTTCCAGCCCCGCTTCTTGCGCCAGTGCAGGTGCGGTCATGCCCAAAACGGCAAACAGTGTAAGCAGAATGCGCACGTTTCCCCCTCAGCGTTTCTCAAACACTTAAACGAAATTTAGTCAATATCTTCCACAGCACCGCCGCCACCTTTGACGCGATGCGCCAATGCGGCTTCCATGAACTGATCTAGATCGCCGTCCAAAACCGCACCCGTGTTGGACGTTTCCACGCCTGTGCGCAGGTCCTTGACCATTTGATAGGGCTGTAACACGTAAGACCGAATTTGATGGCCCCAACCGATATCGGTTTTGGCATCGTGTTCGGCTTGGGATGCTTCTTCACGCTTGCGCAATTCTTCTTCGTACAAACGCGCGTTCAACATCTTAAACGCAGCCGCACGGTTTTTGTGCTGTGAGCGATCGTTTTGACACTGCACCACAATACCTGTCGGCAAGTGGGTGATACGAATAGCGGAATCGGTTTTGTTAACATGCTGACCACCCGCACCGGATGCCCGGTAGGTATCGATGCGCAAATCTTTGTCTTCGTACTCGACTTCGATATCATCGTCGATTTCGGGATACACCCAGACCGAGGTAAAGCTGGTGTGGCGACGTGCAGATGAATCGTACGGCGAAATGCGCACCAAGCGATGCACACCGGATTCCGTCTTCATCCAACCATAGGCATTTTCACCACTGATTTTAATGGTGCAGGATTTGATACCTGCTTCCTCACCTGCACTTTCTTCCAGCCATTCGGTTTTGTAACCGTGCTGTTCAGCCCAGCGCACATACATGCGTGTCAGCATTTCGGCCCAATCTTGGGCCTCAGTGCCGCCAGCCCCGGCGTGAACTTCGAAATAGCAATTGTTGGCATCAGCTTCACCGGACAACAAGGTTTGCAGTTCTGCCTTACCTGCGCGAGCCTTGGCGTCTAGCAATGCCGCTTCAGCTTCGTTGATAATGTCTTCATCGTCTTCAATCTCACCCATTTCGATGAGTTCGATGTTGTCTTCCAGATCGGCCTGAAGACCGTCGATTTCTTTAATCAAACCGTCCAGTTTGGTGCGCTCTTTCATCAGCTTTTGGGCTTTTGAAGCGTCATTCCAAAGGTCCGGATCTTCCGCAAGCGCGTTCAGTTCTTCCAGGCGAAGTTTGGCTTGGTCGTAGTCAAAGATGCCTCCTCAACAGTTCCACTGACTGTTTGAGGTCTTGAGTAACAGCTTCAATCTCTGCGCGCATGGTGCGGCTGTCCTTGTTTCATTACATTGTAAGAACTGCTTTTTAACGGGAACAAGCACATGGGACAAGAGCAGAGCTCCATACATAGCAAAAATCACGACAAAACATAAAAAAAGGAACACAGCTTAGCCAATATTGAAGCCACACTGTGTTCCATATGCTGTTTAACACTATGAGTTTACATTATTGGAAATCCAATTGCCGTGTTAACGACTTGCTTAATGGCTTTGAGTGCAGCATTCACGATCTTCTCTGCAGTAACCAAAACAATATTGGTCACCATCGCTAAAGCTGCGATGACATTATTTTTGACCATCTTCATCAATAGCTTGGCATCAGACGCATCCGCCTCACCCGTTTTAACAGCCTTGCCAATTTCTCTGATACGGGTGGCTACAGCTTTCAGTTCAATTCGAACCGAAGACTTAATATCTACCCAGCCAGATTTTGCCGCTCCTTCTGCCGCTGAAAACATGGACGTAAATAGTTTTCCTGTATCAAGTGCTTGCAAGTTTACTGACATCGTTATTCTCCTACTCTAACGAAATTAGCGGTTCTTCTTGGTGAGTTCATTTTTTATTGCAATGCGGATAGAATCCCCAACAATCCCCCCAACGATTTGGCCAAAGACGGGAGAAAGCTTACCCTTCTTTTTATGCAGCGTTTTCATAATTGAATAATTGGCTTGAACCACTTTAAGAATCACAACTGTGCAATTGCCGACGGATATTTCATCAGAACCGTCACCAAACGATTGAATTGTTTTTGCCACACCTTCGACATCACCATATGGCATGTTCAGATCTGTCAGGAGTTCTGCTGTATTGTCCGCAAGCTTTTTGATTCCATCACCAACAAAGTTCGCTGGCAAACACGATTTATCAGTATCTAGAATTTTTGCACGCTCCACAAAACCAGCAATAATCGCCTCATTGCGTGCATAGAACTCCTGCACTTCAACGCTATTGAATTGGCCTTCTGGCTTTGATTGAACAGCACCCATTCTTGCAACAAAGGCTGCCGTATTACCTTGTAATGAAGTTAAACCCTCATCCAAAACAGCATCATAAGGCTCGACAAAACGAACAGTGAGACACCCTGCCATCAGCGGCGTGATAACAAAAAACATTAAAATTATCTGATAATAACGTTTCATTTGACCTCCCAACAAAGCAACCAATGGTTATTTTTGCGCGTCATAATAGCGCAAAAAGGGCGCTCATTAAACAACGACAAATATTACGCACAACAGGCAATGGTGATACGTTTCAGGATTTGCAAATTTTGAGAGAAAATGAAAACCAGCGACAAGGTAGATTAATACAACCCACCCGTCCCAGCAGCCGGCGCTTCGCCGTTCACACTCTGGCTCCCCGGCGTACCCACACCACCAACAACTTGGGCGTTATCACGTGGCACGGTACCGGGCTTGAAAGCTTCCAAGATGATGCCTTTGGAGCCACGGCTCGGCAGGCCTGAGGTGGCATCAACGCGCACCATATGGATACCCGGTGGAATACGGAATGGGATGGGCGGTTGGTTTTCCAACGCGCCCTTCATGAAATCGCGGAAGATCGGTGAGGCGACAGACGCACCTTGTTCGCGAGGACCCAATGAGCGCGGCTCATCAAAGCCGATAAACACACCCACTGCCAAGTCGGGAGAGAAACCAATAAACCATGCATCCAAGGCATCGTTGGTGGTGCCGGTTTTACCACCCAAGGGTTTGCCGACAGCTTTAACACGGCGTCCGGTGCCACGCTGCACGGTGCCTTCCAACATGGACACCATTTGATACGCACTGGCCGGATTGGTGACTAACGGGCGTTGATCTGGAATTTCCGGAACCTCTTGTCCAGTCCAAGACACCGCCTCACAACCTTTGCAGTCACGATTGTCATGGCGATAGACGATGTGGCCGTTGCGGTCTTGGATACGATCGACAAAGGTCGGCACCAAGCGTTTGCCGCCATTGACCAGCATGGCATAAGCAGACGTCAAATCCAGCAATGTGGTTTCACCCGCACCCAAGGCCATGGAAAGCTGTTCGGGCAATCCCTTGATGATGCCAAAGCGTTCGGCGTATTCGGAAACCTTGTCCATACCCACGGTTTGCGCCAAGCGCACAGTCATGAGGTTTCGAGATTTTTCAATCCCCAAACGCATGGTCGAAGGGCCATAGAATTTCTTGGTGTAGTTGGCCGGGCGCCATTTGGGCAAGCCCGGGCCTTGATCAATCACGAACGGCGCATCCAAGATCAACGTCGATGGCGTAAAGCCGTTGTCCAACGCCGCCAGATATACAAACGGTTTGAAGGCCGAACCCGGTTGGCGCTTGGCCTGGGTCGCACGGTTGAATTCAGACATATTGTAATCAAAGCCGCCCGACATCGCCAACACCCGCCCCGTGTGCGGATCAAGCGCCACGATGGAACCCTGAATTTCCGGAATTTGGCGCAGGCCATAGGTCCCCACCGGGTAAGCGACGGTTTCAGCCTCTTTGCCATTGCCCTCGGTGTAAGTCTTCACGGGTTCGACTGCAATGACATCCCCCACCACCAAAACGTCCGATGGCTTGTGCACCACTTTATCCAGATACTCACCCTTCAACCATTTGCGCGCCCATTTCATTTCACGCATGGGGATAGTGGCAGGACCTGTTTGTTGAATGATGATGGTCGCATGAGTGTCTGAAAGCTTGGTCACCACGGCCAATTCCCAATCGCCTAAGCCTTTGGGCTTTTTCAGGGCATTGAGTTTGGGGACGACATCAACATCGCCTTCGATGCGCGTGATGGGACCACGCCAGCCGTGACGACGATCATAGGTGATCAAACCATCACGAAGGGTACGTTCGGCAATTTCTTGTAGACGTGGGTCCAAGGTGGTGTGAACGCTCAACCCCCCAGTGTACAGCCCGTCTTCACCATACTTGTCGTAAAGTTCGCGACGGACTTCTTCAGCAAAATAGGGGGCGGTGAAAAATTCTGTGTCGGAGCGACTTTCCACCGTCAGCGGTTGTTCCTTGGCGCGACGTGCCTCGGCCGCCGTGATGTAGCCATCTTCCGTCATACGCCCAATGACCCAATTGCGCCGGATGATCGCGGCATCGTGTTTGCGCACCGGGTGATAGTTGGCAGGTGCTTTTAACAGCGCGGCTATATATGCGACTTCAGCAATGCTCAGTTCATCCAGTGACTTATTGAAATAGTTCAACGCCGCCGCCGCCACACCATAACCGCGACCCAAGAACACTTCGTTCAAGTAAAGCTCTAAGATGCGGTCTTTGGTAAATGCCCGCTCAATGCGAAAGGCCAAGATGGCTTCTTTGATTTTGCGCTCATACGAAACTTCATTGGTAAGAAGAAAATTCTTTGCCACCTGCTGGGTGATGGTACTGGCACCAACCGGACGACGGCCAGAGCCATAGTTCTTGATGTTGGTGAGGACCGCACGGGTCAAACCGAGGGGGTCAATTCCCGGATGCTGATAAAAATGTTTGTCTTCCGCAGCCAACACCGCATGAATCAATCGGCGCGGCATCGCGCGGATTGGTACAAACACGCGTTTTTCGGTGGCGTATTCCGCCAACAAGCGTCCATCACCGGCGTGCACGCGGGTCATCACCGGCGGTTCATAGTGCGCCAACTGTTTATAATCGGGCAGGCCCTGACCGAAATGCCAAAACACATAAATCCCCGCCCCCGCTGCCGCAAAGCCGCCGAACAGGATCAGACCGAACAAAATCAGGAAGATTTTTAATAAACGCTTCATGTACTCACAGGGTAACGCAGTTCAAGTTAGGCACTCAATACTCACAAAATATGTCCCCCATATGACGGTTTTCGGGGCTTTTGGGCAAGCTTAAAGGCTGGATTTGTTAAATAAGGTCAGCGAGCACGCGCTTCTTGGGTGCCCGTAAAATGGTTATCAATGCCACGCACAAGAGCTGAAGCCATCTTGGAACGATATTTTTTGCTCAAAAGATTGCGTTCATCCTGACGATTGGACAGGAAGCCCATTTCAATCAACACAGACGGCATATCCGGTGCTTTCAGCACGGCAAAGCCCGCAAAACGGTGAGCATTTCGCAACATTTTAACCTCTGCACGCATACTACCAACCAATTCTTGGGCCAAACGCGCCGATTGGTTCATGGTTTCACGTTGAGCCAAATCCAACAAGATGTTGGTGACATCTTTGCTTTCGGTTGAAAGGTCAATACCTGCAATCAAGTCGGCTTTGTTTTCCTTGGCAGCTAATTTAGCGGCTTCTTTATCCGAAGCC
>JAPHSY010000066.1 GCA_026196495.1 Magnetovibrio sp. | reverse complement strand
GATGACCGGCACCTGGACGGAAGCCTCAATGACATCGCGGGCAAAATTAGCGGTGTTGCTGTCGATCACCAAATCGGCCTTGGCATTGGTACCAGCCGTTGGTGTCGCTTTCGGGCCGAGATCGAGTGCGGGTTTGTCGTCTTGTGCATTGGGATTGGCGGGTGCGTTGCCATCCAAAATCAAATCGCTCATGGGTGCATCTCAACTGATTGAGGTGAATAAAGTTGCCACATAAATGGCGGGAAAGTGGGATAGCCGCAAGGGCTGATTGTTAATTTTTGGCAATTAAGTCAACAGATCAAAATCAATAATCAGGGGAGGATGCTGAGTTGCATCTAAAAAGCGCTGTAAATCCAACCCGGATAAGGTGGTGCTTTGGGTGTTCACAAGAGGATGAAAGTTCACTTCGTCGGCCTGGGCAAGGTTTTGGTCCAGTACGACCTGAACAGTTCCATCTGTATCGTTGATGACGCCAAATGGGGTTACGGAGCCCGGCTCGACACCTAAATGTTGCATCAACAGCTCAGCACTGGCAAAGGACCAATTTCCGGCCTGCAGATGTTTGCGTACAATGTTGAGGGAAATGGGCTGGTTTTCCTCCGCAACGATCAACCACAATGCCCCTTTTTTGTTTTTCATGAACAGGTTTTTAGAATGTAGACCAGAAATTTCACCACGCAGGGCTTGGCTTTGTTCCACGGTCATCAGGGCATCATGGTGAAAGGTCTGATGTGAAATCCCCAAATCAGATAAATATTGAAGCAATTCTTGTGGAGATTTTTGTGACTGAAGGGTCTTCATTGGATATTTGCTCCGTAAAAAATCACTTTTACGCAAAAAAGTTAAAAAGAGGGCTTGCAAAGGCTGGGTGGCTGGGTATTATCCGCCTCGCCTTTCGGAAGGCGGTGCGCGGGTGTAGCTCAGGGGTAGAGCGAAACCTTGCCAAGGTTTAGGTCGTGAGTTCGAATCTCATCACCCGCTCCATCTTCCCGAAACGGACACAAATGAACCGGGTTTTGCCCGGTTTTTTTGTGCCCAAATATTGACCCAATAGCAAAATTTCTCAGTATTCGATAATTGAACTTTGGGCCACAAAAATTACCAAAGCAATAAACATGAACATTGTGGTTAAACCCAATGCAAACAATGTGTTACCGAACGTTATCAAGGGATGATTTTGGCGTTCGTGTTGACGCCGTTCTTGCGGACGACGTTCGCGCCCGGCGACGATGGTGCAATAGAACCGTGTGCCTAAGAATGGTAATGATAAACGGATATTAATGGGATGGTTTGTCCACGGTTTCTGGTCTTTGGCATCAGGCTCCACTGTGGTGATCGCTGTTTCAACAGCAACATCGTCCGAAATGGTTTTGCTATCCATAATAAATGTATCTCCAGACGCTTGTCTGTTCCCCAAGATTACTAAGGGTCTCACAGGGTTAGGATACGGTCAATAAAGTGTGCCGTATAATTACCGACGAAATGCAATTTCTTTTGTAATTTCTGAGATATGCACTAGCTTTTTAAGAGAGTGGTGCGCTCTTATGCGGAAGGATGGACTGATGGCCCTAGATGCTGATCATAAACGCCGTACCAAGGCGGTTGAACAGATTCAAAAGGACGCCCGTAAGCGCGTCAACAAAAATGAGCGCCGTTATATCGATACTTATATTGCTCAGTATTTCAACAATCTCGCCCTCGATGATCTGGAAAGTATAGATGTCCGAGCCTTAAGTGGTATAGGTGTGAATCATCTGCGTTCTGCACAAAAACGTCAGTGCGGGGATATGATTGTTGAGATTTACAATCCCTCTGTCCAAGAACAAGGGTGGGAATTGGGCCATACAGTCGTTGAGATTGTTACGGATGATATGCCGTTCCTGGTGGACAGCGTGACCGCTGAAATGAACCGACGAGGGCTGGGCGTACATCAAGCCATTCATCCAGTGCTGCGTTTGCAGCGCACCGCAGCGGGGAAATTAACACAAGTTCTCGAGCATGGCATTTTGGGCGCGGACAAAAGCGTCAGTATGGAAAGCTACATCCATATTCAGATAGACGAACAACCCGTCATCAAACACGAAGAAATTAAAACCTCGCTGTTGGAGGTCTTGGCAGATGTTACAGCGGCTGTTCGCGACTGGCGCTCCATGCGTGCGGCACTGTCTGATTTGATTGATGAGCTGGAAACACTAACGGTCAACATTGCCTTGGAAGACGTTAGTGAAGTCAGAGATTTCTTGCGATGGCTTCACGATGATAACTTTACTTTCATAGGCTACCGCGAATATGAGTTTAATGGTTCGGGTACGAAGGCGCGTGTCAATGTTGCCAAAGGTTCGGGCCTGGGCGTGCTCAAAGACAAATCACGTGTGGTGTTCCAAGAACTTCGGGAACTGGCGAAAATGCCAGCTGAAGTCCGTAGTTTTGTCAATCGTGCCGATTTGTTGATGGTGACGAAAACGGAAATGCGCTCACGCGTTCATCGCCCGGTACAAATGGATTCAATTGGTGTTAAACGACTGGATTCCAACGGTCGTGTTGTGGGCCAACGTATCTTTGTCGGATTATTTACTGCCGGTGCTTACAACCGCAGTGCACGTGACATTCCATTGTTGCGCCGAAAGGTTCAGGGCACCTTTGATCAAGCAGGATTGCCGGCAAACAGCCACAACGGCAAAACCTTACTCAACATTTTGGAAACCTTTCCTCGTGATGAATTGTTTCAAATTTCCACAGATAAATTGTTGGAAACCAGCTTGGGAATTTTGCGCCTTCAGGACCGGCAAAAGGTGTCCCTGTTTTTAAGACGCGATGATTTTGATCGATTTATGAGCTGTCTGCTGTTTGTGCCACGTGATCGTTACAGCACAGATTTGCGTAAAAAAATTCAAGCCTTACTTGAACGCGCTTTCGGTGGTTCGATTACAGCGCATTATGCGCATCTTGGTGATGAGGCTTTGGCCAGATTACATTTGGTCGTTAAAACAACACCCGGCAGTATTCCCAAATTCAATATAAAAAATATTGAATCTGAAATTGCCCAAATGACCCACTCTTGGGGTGATCGCTTAGGCGGGGCGTTGATTTCCAAGTATGGCGAAATGCAGGGCATGCGTTTGCTGGATAATTATAAAGAGGCTTTCAATCGAAATTACGAAGAAAGCTTCAGTACTGAAGATGCGATTGATGACATAAAACGCATTGAATTGACCTATGTGTTTCGACGCTTAGGTTTATATTTGTATCAGCTGGACGCCCCTGTCGGCCCACCACTTCGTTTTAAAATTTATAATCCCGAAGGTCCAGTGGCCCTGTCTGATATCTTGCCGGTGTTGGAGAATTTAGGGCTGCGGGTTGTTGAAGAAATTCCCTATCAGGCCCAGCCGGAAGGTGCGGCCTATAAAATCATAATCCACGACTTTGGCCTAGAGCCCCGCGGTAAACTGATGGGTTCCGGGGATGATGTACGTACACGTTTCCATGCAGCCTTTGACCAAGTTTGGGCGGGCAATATGGAAAGTGATTCATTAAACGCCCTAATTCTATCTGCCGGGTTGGATTGGCGTGAAGTGACAGTGTTGCGTGCATTCACCAAATATCTGCGTCAAGCTGGCATCGCATTTTCTGAAGATTACATGGCCGCAACATTGGTGGAGAATGCTGCGATCACGCGGGCCATCGTTGATATGTTTGTGGCTCGGTTCGAACCGTTAGAGGATGGCGATAACAAGAAGGCAGTTGCCACACAGACACGCAAAGTGAAGCGTCTGCATAAGAAGATGTTGGGTCTACTTGAAGATGTGAGCAGTGCAGATCAAGACCGAATTTTGCGTCGTTATATTAATCTGGTTGAGGTGACATTGCGTACAAACTTCTTCCAACTGAGTGAAGAAGGTGAGCCTAAAAGCTGGTTGTCGTTTAAGCTGTCCAGTCGTGATGTGGATGAGCTACCGTTACCGACACCGAAGTTTGAAATTTTCGTCTACTCGCCCCGTGTTGAAGGTATTCACCTACGTTTTGGCAATGTTGCACGTGGTGGGTTGCGTTGGTCCGACCGGCGCGAGGATTTCCGAACCGAGATACTCGGCCTAGTGAAAGCACAGCAAGTTAAGAATGCCGTGATTGTTCCGGTCGGCTCTAAAGGTGGATTTGTGGTTAAACGTCCACCCATCGAAGGCGGGCGCCAAGCGTTCATGGATGAAGGCATTGAATGCTACAAAACATTTATTCGCGGACTGTTGGATTTAACAGACAACTTAGGCCATGACGGTGAAGTCATTCCGCCCGCTGCGGTGGTGCGCCACGACCCCGATGATCCATACTTAGTTGTGGCTGCCGACAAAGGTACGGCAACATTTTCAGATATTGCCAACGGTGTATCAGCTGATTACGGTTTTTGGTTGGGTGATGCGTTTGCATCCGGTGGTTCGGTTGGTTATGACCACAAAAAAATGGGTATCACCGCGCGGGGAGGGTGGGAATCTGTTAAACGTCATTTTCGTGAACTCGGTGTCAATACCCAGACGGAGGATTTCACGTGTGTCGGCGTTGGTGATATGTCCGGCGATGTGTTTGGCAATGGCATGTTGCTCAGTGAACACATTTGTTTACGCGCTGCCTTTAACCACCTGCATATCTTTATTGATCCCAAACCCAATGCCGCTAAATCGTTCAAGGAACGCAAGCGTCTGTTTGAAATGCCCAGATCAAGCTGGACGGATTACGACACCAAGCTGATCTCCAAGGGCGGTGGTGTCTTTGATCGCAGTGCTAAAACCATATCACTCAGCAAAGAGATGAAAGCTATGTTGGGTGTGAGTATGGATAAATTGTCACCCAATGAATTGATCCGTCATATTTTAAAAATGGAAACGGACTTACTGTGGTTTGGCGGTATTGGCACCTATATCAAAGCGAGTTCAGAAAGCCACTTGGATGCGGGTGATCGTACCAATGATGCGGTTCGTGTAAACGGTGATGATGTGCGTGCCAAGGTCATTGGTGAAGGTGCCAACTTGGGCTGCACCCAACGTGCCCGGGTTGAATATGCCTTGGCTGGCGGGCGAATGAATACGGATGCGATTGATAACTCGGCGGGCGTGGATTGTTCGGACCATGAGGTCAACATCAAGATCTTGCTGGATTCCTTGGTGGCACAGAAAAAACTGACTGAACGCACGCGCAATAGTTTGTTGGAACGTATGACCGACGAAGTTGGCAGCCTGGTGTTGTGGGACAACTATGAACAGACTCAGGCCATTTCAACCATCATTGCACGTGGTACGGACTTGGTGGACCATCAAATCCGTTTGATGCGGATGTTGGAAAAATCTGATCGTTTGAACAGAGATGTTGAATTTTTACCAGATGATGAAACCTTGAATGAGCGTACCGTGAGTGGCCAGGGGCTAACACGCCCGGAAGTCTCAGTGCTGATTTCGTATTCCAAAATCTGGCTTTATGATGAAATGCTGGCATCCAGCTTGCCCGATGAGCCCTATCTCAATCGTGATTTGCAACGTTACTTCCCAACACCACTGCAAAAGAAATATGCCAATGCCATTGATGAACATAGATTGCGTCGGGAAATCATTGCAACACGGGTGACCAATTCCATGATCAATCGTGTCGGTGGGACCTTTGTCAGTCAGTTGATGGAAAAAACCGGAATGAAGCCGGTGGACATTGCCAGGGCGTTTATCATTGCTCGTGAAGTCTTTTCCGCACGTCAGATGTGGGCACCAATCGAAGCCTTGGATAACAAGGTGCCAGCCAACATGCAGATTTCCATGTTGATGGACGTCAACAAACTGCTGGATCGCGGCACCATTTGGTTTTTGCGCAATGCATCACAAGATGAAGATCTGGAACAAACTGTGGCACGATTTGTTGACGGTGTAACGACACTCTCGCATTGTCTCACAGACGCTTTGCCACCGCATTATCGTGATGACATGAAGCACCGGGCACAAGGCTATGTTGATACGGGTGTGCCCAATGATTTGGCCTTGACCATAGCGGGCTTGGTGAATTTGGCATCTGCACCAGATATTGTGCAGTTGGCTGCTGAGCGCGATTTGGATGTTTGCCAAGTTGCAGAGCTGTATTTTGCGGTGGGCTCACAATTTCGTCTGGGGCGTTTGCGCGCAGCCTGCGAAGCGGTGGCGGGGGAAAGTCATTGGCAGAAATTGGCCATTGCTGCACTGGTGGAGGAAGTCTTTAGCCATCAGCTGAACCTGACCGCACAAGTTCTGGATGTTTCAAAGAACGTTACCGACCCCACCCGTGCCATTAAGGCCTGGTCTACCGCTCATTGTGACGCTATTGAGCGAACTGAACAGTTGCTGATGGAGTTATGGGCAGGCGATATTTCAGATATATCCATGATTGCGGTGGCCAGCCGTGCGCTCAAATCCCTAACAGATGAACGTCGCACGGAGTGATTAGTCGCAAAATGCAGTGCATAATGCGAATGCTATTTGCAAAAAAAGACGGGGTTAAGGCAAAGGCCTTAACCCCGTAAGTACACGTCTAGGAATAATCCTGGACGAGAGTGGACTAGGAAAAAACGCTAAGCCATCGGCTTAGAAGCTTTAATACTGTCATCTACGACTTGATAGAGATGCGTCATATCAAGTGGTTTGGTGATGAAATCTGTGCATCCGATATCTTCCATCAGAAAACGTGTATCGGCATCGGTCTTGGCTGAGATAACCACAACTGGAACACTAGAAATTTCAGGTGTTGTACGCAGTATATGTAGGGTTGATGCACCGTCTAAAACGGGCATTTCAACATCTAAAATGACGGCGTCTAATGGATGGCGTGTGGCCAAACCAATACCGTGTGCGCCATCTTCGGCAACTAAGACTTTGCAGCCTTTGGCTGAAAAATATTTCTCCACCAAAGTTCGTATGAGCGGATCATCATCGATCACAAGAATATTGGTCATATTTGGGCCCCCTGAAATTGCAGAATGCAAGTTCAATCATTGTCAAACCTGGAATAGCAAAGCACGTGCCATATCTGCATAAATGTGGATTTGCCTAAGCTATGGAGAATGATAGGCTTTGGTCATGATTGTGATGGATAATCTCATCAAGTACTTTGATGCTGTACATGCCTTGGATGGTCTCAGCCTGACCGCCAAAGATGGTCAGGTCACGGGTTTGATTGGCCCCAACGGTGCAGGCAAAACCACCGCCTTTCGAATTGTTTACGGCTTGTTGATGGCGGATCAGGGTCGGGCACTGGTGGATGAAGTGGACGTTGCCGAAAATCGGATGTTGGCGCAGCGCCAACTGGGCGTGATGCCGGATGTCCGTGGTCTGTATCCACGTTTAACGGCACGTGAACACATTCGTTATTTCGGGCAGCTTCATGGCTCGAACGGTCAAGACTTAGAAGCTGATATCGAAGATCTGGTCCATCGCTTAGGCATGACCGAGTTTGCTGACCGCCGTGCCAAAGGTTTTTCACGTGGCCAGGAACTGAAGGTGGCTCTGGGCCGTGCCATGGTCCATCGCCCCAAAAATCTAATCTTGGATGAGCCCACCAACGGCTTAGATGTGATGAGTTCGCGTGCCGTGCGCGAATTGATCGGAGAAATGAAAGCTGAAGGCCATTGTATTCTGATCTCCAGCCACATTATGAGCGAAGTCTCTGCCCTGTGTGACCATTTGGTGATCGTAGCCAACGGTCGAAAAGTAGCGGAAGGCAGCCCTGATGAGCTGCGCGACATGGTTGGGGTAAAAGATCTTGAAGATGTGTTCGTCAACATTTTGGCGATACATGAGCCCCAGGTGTCGGGGACACAGCCATGAACAAAACCACTTTCGTGCGGCTAATGGCTGTGTTTAAAAAAGAACTGGTGGACCATACCCGTGACCGTCGTTCTTTGATGCTGGCATTAATCTATCCCATGTTGGGGCCGTTGTTGGTGGGCGGGGCATTGTTTTTGGCGGGTAAAACCCTACAGGGGGATTTTCGTGATCAATATATTTATGTGCCGGTGGTGGGCATTGATTATGTGCCAGAGCTGAAAGCCTATATGGAGGAACAAAACGTGCGCTTTGTTCCGGCTCCAACGTCACGTGAAGACCAAGAATTGGGGGTGCGCGAAGGGTTTTTGCCGGTGGTGATGCTTGTTCCCAAAAGCGCCCAGGGCCAAGATCGATTTGATGTGGAGTTCATCACCAACACCGGACGGGTGGATAACCTCAGGGTGACGTTGCGTTTAGGCACCATTTTGGGTCGTTACAATCATAAGAAAGCAGATGAGATTGCGCACGCCGCAGGTTTGCAAAAAGGCTATACCAATGTCATCACCTTGACCCGCACCAATGTGGCCCAGGATGCCAATATCGCGGTGTTCTTCTACACCATGATGCCGCCCTTAATGATTTTTATGATTTTCTTAGGTGGTGTGCATATCGCCATCGACACCACGGTTGGGGAGCGTGAACGGGGTTCGTTGGAGCCATTGTTGTTGGCACCTGTTGAGCGCTGGGTCCTATTGTTGGCGAAAACAGGCGCGGCTTTTGTGTTCACCGCTGTCAGTGCGCTGGTGAATGTGGTGGCATTTCGATTGTTCATGGACTGGGCCACGCTCAGCACCGACAAGCTCACCGGTCCCCCGGATTGGAATGTGTTTGTTTACGCGTTTGTCATAGCCATTCCGTTGATGGTGATTGCAGTAACCTTGCAAATGTCGGTGGCGGTGATCACGCGTTCGATGAAAGAAGCCCAAATTTACTTGGGCCTGCTGCCTTTGATTCCGGCATTGCCGGGTATGGTGATGGTCTTTACTCCAGTTGATCCAACCTCGATAAGTGCAGCGGTTCCGATCTTGGGGCAGATGTTGATTTTGAACCAATTGGTCCTTGGCCAAACCATCGATACGGTTCAGTTGGTTAGCGCCACCATTTCAACACTGGTCAGCGCTGTGTTGATTTTCTTGTTGGCAGCCAAATGGTTCCGACGCGAAAAAATGTTTGTGCTGGGCTAAGGCTTTGCAGTGCGCAAGCTAAGTACCGTGTGCACGATCAATGTGGCAATTAAGATACCACCACCGATGAGGGTTAGTTCCGGTGGGGCTTCGTCAATTACAAGCCACACCCAAAATGGGCCGAGAATGGTTTCCAATAGAAAAATCAAACTGACTTCGGGGGCCGGCAGATATTTGGGCGCCGTCGTGGTTAGGCCAAATGAAATTGGGATCACCAAACCACCAAGGATAATCATAAACAACCAGTCAGTGCCAACCAGAAAGAAGGGGGTTGCAAAGCCAATGACCATGGCGGCATTGATCAGGCCACCCAAGGCAACAATGGAGGTGGTGTCATCATCACCACCGTGACGGAGCATGGTCAGGATCGCAGCCAAGAACATCGCCACACCAACGGCGGCACCATCGCCGATGAAGGTTGCGCGGGCCAGGCCCTCACCCATAATCGCCCCGATACATACCACACCGATAACCGCCGTGACCCAGGTTCGCATCGGTGCATGTTCACCCAAAAACAGGCTGGAAAAAACCGCTGCAAAAATTGGTGCGGTGGATAGGATCACCAACGTATTGGCAACTGGGGTGTGGCGAATGGAAATGACAAAAAGTATCGTGTTGATGGCAAACAAGGTCGCCACGATTACGCCTTTGCGTTTGAGGGCGAAGAAGTACGGTAGGGGATTGCTTTTGCGTTGGACGGCGATAAACACTGTTAAGGCTGCAAAGGTGAACAGTCCGCGCCAAAACAACAATGTCCATTCATCGGCAGAAATCAATCGGATCAACAGGGCATCTGGGGTTAGCACCAAAATTCCAATGATGGCGAGCCATAATCCTTTGGCGTGGTCGGAGTGTTGTTTCACAGGCTGATGACCTCAGAGATATTAATGCGGTTTTATATATAGCGCCTATTAAAAGTATCCCAATAACAGAAATGCCCGGGATAACCCGGGCATCTCAACAAGGTGATGTAGATGTGTCTTAATGACGGAAGTGCCGCATGCCAGTAAAGACCATGGCGATCCCCGCTTTGTTGGCGGCTTCAATCACTTCTTCATCACGCATAGAGCCACCTGGCTGAATTGCGGCAACTGCACCTGCATCAACGGCTTCCAGCAGGCCGTCGGCAAATGGGAAGAATGCATCGGATGCGACCACGGCACCAATGGCCCAGCTGGTGTTTTCTCCTTGGGCTTTGGCGGCTTGCTCGGCACGGAAGGCTGCGATGCGGCAGCTGTTGACGCGGCTCATTTGACCGGCGCCGACACCGACGGTGCGACCATCTTTGCAATACACAATTGCGTTGGACTTAGTGTGCTTGCCAACGGTGTAGGCAAATTTCATGTCTTCCAATTGAGCATCGGTGGGGGCTTTTTCGGTAACGACTTTGAGACTTTCAAAGATGTCATTGTCACGGCCCTGAACCAACAGGCCTCCAGCAAGCATTTTCACCGTGCGCCCGCCTTGGCTTGGGTCTGGCATGGCGCCTGTGGTCAGGACACGAAGGTTCTTTTTGCCAGACAAAATCTTCAATGCATCCTCGTCAACGTCCGGGGCGATGATCACTTCGGTGAAGATTTTTGTGATTTCTTCGGCCGTTGCACCATCCAAGGTACGGTTCAAGGCGACGATGCCGCCAAATGCGCTTTCGGTGTCACAGATGTAAGCCTTGTTGTAGGCATCAACCAAGCTGTCACCCACAGCCACACCGCAGGGATTGGCGTGTTTGATGATGGCACAAGCGGTTTGATCAAATTCGGCAACCAATTCAAAGGCTGCATCGGTGTCGTTCAAGTTGTTGTAGCTGAGCTCTTTGCCTTGCAGCTGGGTGGCTGATGCCACACCGGGTCGTGGATCGCCGTTGACGTAGAATGCAGCGGCTTGGTGTGGGTTTTCGCCGTAACGCATGGTTTGTTTAATCTCACCGGCAAAGCTCAAACGCTTTGGCCATGTTTGATCCGTTTCATCAGCCAACCATGTCGAGATGGCCGCATCATATGCCGCGGTGCGGGCATATGCACGTTGGGCTAAGAATTTACGGGTTTCAAAAGATGTTGCACCGGAATTGTCGGCCATTTCATCCATGACGCGCTGGTAGTCTTCTGGTTCGACAACGACAGTAACGTCGCCGTGGTTTTTGGCGGCGGCACGGATCATCGCAGGACCACCGATATCGATGTTTTCGACGCAATCGTCGTAGGGGGCGCCTTTTGCCAAGGTTTCTTCGAACGGATAGAGGTTTACACACAATAGATCGATGGGGGCGATGTTGTGATCTTCCATGGCCTTAATGTGTTCGGCGTTGTCACGGACCGCCAATAGGCCACCGTGAATGCTAGGTTGAAGGGTTTTAACACGACCATCCATGATTTCGGGAAAGCCCGTATGCTCAGACACTTCGGTTACGGGCACGCCAGCATCAGCCAGCATTTTGGCAGTACCGCCAGTGGACAGAACTTCTGCGCCTTGGTCAGCGAGAAATTTACCAAATTCAACAATTCCGGTTTTGTCGGAAACGGACAGAAGCGCGCGGCGAATGGGCTCGGACATGGAAGGGTTCCCCAGTTAGGTCACAACCTGTGTGAAGGTTTATCAAAATTGCAGCTAGAGATACCAGCCCCCGGGTATAAACGCTAGCCCCGGATGGCTAAAAAAGCGTACTTTTGTAGGGATTGTTCACGCTTTAGTTGGTTTTGGCGGGCGGAGCATATTCGGGGACCAAGGTGGTGATGCCATCCATCAATTGCTCCAAGTCTTCATCACGAGCTGCTTGGTCCAATTTGTCCAAAGTGGCACGGACACTATCGACATCTTGGGTCCGCGGTGAGGCCAGTAGGACACCAGGTGCGTCTGTGGGAACCGGTGGTTCGGCCCCATGGAAAATTTCTTCAAATAATTTTTCACCAGGTCGTGGTCCGGTGTACTGAATTTCGATATCCACATCGGGTTCAAGCCCAGCCAAGCGGATCATCTGTCGAGCGAGCTCCACAATTTTGACGGATTCACCCATATCCAGAACAAACAACTTGCCGTCTGTAGCATGATTGTTCACACCCAAGGCAGAAGCCTGCAAGATCAGCTCAACCGCTTCATGAATGGTCATGAAATAGCGTGTCATATCTGGATGGGTTACCGTTAACGGCCCACCTGCTTCCAACTGTTTGGTAAACAGCGGTACGACGGACCCCGTTGAGCCCAATACATTACCAAACCGGACTGTGACAAAACGCGTACCCTCGGCAGCACCGCGTTTGAGGTCCAGGGCTTGGACATAGGTTTCGGCAATGCGTTTGGTTGCTCCCATAATATTGGTGGGGTTAACGGCTTTATCGGTTGAAATCATAACCATGGCATTGACGCCAGCGGCTTCACAAGCATCGGCCACGTTGCGTGACCCGGTGGCGTTGGTGCGGATACCTTCACATGGATTGTCTTCCACCAGTGGCACATGTTTCAGTGCCGCAGCATGAAACACCAATTCTGGTTTATAACGGGCGAAAATTTGATCAACGCGAGCACGGTCGCGGACATCGGCAATCACAGCATGGCGGGTCATGTTTGGATGGGCTTTGGATATTTCTTGGTCAATCAGATACAAGGCAAATTCTGAATTTTCCACCATAACCAATTCAGTCGGACCAATCTCAGCAACTTGACGGACCAGTTCAGATCCGATGGATCCCCCGGCACCGGTCACCAAAACACGTCGGTCTTTAACCAAAGCGACCATGGCATCACGGTCAAGGGGTTGTTGCGGACGACCCAGAAGATCTTCAATGGCGATGGGACGAAGGCGGACTTCGTTGGCATCACCAGATTGTAAATCGTCTACCCGTGGCATACGTCCAATGGTGAGGCCCAAGCTTTGTGCGGTCTTTAACAAATCGCGGACACTGGCACCCTGGATGGTGTCTTTGCTCAGGACCAAGCGTTGTGGTTTATCCTCATCTTTGAGCATACTCACAACTTGGACAATGTCATTGACGGTTCCCAGAACTTCAACATTGTGGATGAAGCGCCCAACCCGTCCTTCAGTTTCGGAAACAATACCGACCGGACGATAGGAAAAGTTTTCAGCACGTTGAGCGGAGCGAATGAAGACCTCAGCCTCATCACCGGCACCAACCAATAACACGGGTATTTTAGGATTCGCGTTGAGGTCCAGATGCCAATCATAGCGGCGGTCTTTGAGCGTTCGGTATAAAAACCGAGGCCCCCCCAACATTGCCAGCAAAACAAACCAATTGATGATGGGAACCGAACGTGGGATGCCCTCAAGACGGAAGAGGATAAACATTTCCACGGCAAAGATGAGCATCAAAACAGTTACAGCTTTGGATAAATTGAACAATTCGTTCATGGACGCATAGCGCCATATGCCGCGGTACATGCGCAGGCTGAGAAACACAATTGTCGCCGTTGCCGTAAAAATAATGGTTCCGGGAATAAGTGTGTGGCTTTCCAAAACCGATTCCACATCGCCAAACCGCAGAACCATAGAAATACCGAACGATAATGCAGCCATGATTACATCGTGGCCGAAGGCAATCATATTGCGGGGTTTCATGGGAAAGATCTTACGGAGCGTAAACATTGGGTTTAAAAAACTCATCAATAAAGAAGTGTGCGCAGCCTATCACGATTTGGAAAATAAGTTGTATTGAAGAATACAGCGAATGGCACTGACACCATCTTTCCAACCAATCTTTTTGCCTTCTTCGTAAGATCGGTTGTCATAGGAAATGGGGCGTTCCACAAACCGGGGTTTGGGCGAAAGTTTGGCAAGTTTAGCGGTCATTTCTGGCTCAATACCAAACCGGTTTTCTTGTGTTTCAACCTGATCAAGGAGTGTTTTGGGGATCAGTTTGTAACAGGTTTCCATGTCGGTTAGCTTGAGGCCACTCATGAGGTTTGAAAATGTGGTGAGAAACCGATTGGCAAGGCCGTGTACTAAGTAGTGCGCTTCGGTCGCCGAACGGTCTAGGAAGCGCGAGCCATAAACGACGTCCGCTTCACCATCCAAAATTGGGCGTAACAGCTTTGCGTAATCGTTTGGATCATATTCCATATCTGCGTCTTGGACGATAATCAGATCACCACTGGCAGATGCAAATCCGGTGCGCAGTGCCGCGCCTTTGCCTTGGTTAACTGTGTGGTGAAATACCTGTATGCGTGAATCCTGGGCGGCAAGATCTTGGGCAATTTGATATGAGGCGTCCGATGAACAATCGTCAACAATGACAATTTCCAATGCCAACCCGGCAGTATCAACCGGGGCCACTTGGGCAATCACATCGGCTAAGGTTTGTTCCTCATTATAGCAGGGAATAATAACGCTGAGTTTGTCCATATGTTTGTTCTTTAGACCTTAAACCGGCTCATTTTTGCGGGTCAGTGCCCATTTGATGAGCGCTCCGTTTCCAGATAACGGTCCGGAGATGACAATTTGTTCGGTACGTTGAGCTTTTCCATAAGTTCCCAAATAGACGCTGCTTTCCAATTTGATATCTGCGATGGAACTGCGCATCCACCACACGTCGTTGTTGGGCAGGCGCAGCATAACGCCTTGGCTATCGCCCAACAGGGACGCTTTGATTTTGGGATGAAGGTGAAAACGCAAAGCAAAATAGTTGCCGCCCGTGCCGATCAATCGGTCTTCGCCACGCACATCGATTCCATGAGATGCAACAAAGATAGCACGATGGTGGGTCAGGGCGAATGTGTCCAAATAACCATCGTGTGAGGCTTCCACAAGCGCCCCTTGATCGATGTCTTGGCGTTCACAGGTGGTGGTCTGGGGCCCGTGCAACAAGGTGCCATCCAGCTTAAATGTGGCTGATGAGCTGTCGTTGACGCTCAGACAGGTGTGTGCCGCAGTGGCGGCCAGCGCTGTGCGCCATGGATCGTTCTGACCTTTGCGTGCGCCACAGTTCACAAACAGACGTTGTTTACCGATGCTCAATTCAAAACCCAAAGTACCTGCATGTTGAAGATGCCCCGCCGGGGTGGGTTTATGGCAATCCATGACCAAGTGAATATCGCCAGCTTGAAGACGTTGAAACCCAGTATGTGGCGCGCTTTGGGGGGCCTTAGATGTGGTTTCCGTATGCGCCAGAAGTTGATCCAGCCATATTGGATCGTTTTCCAGTCCACCATTGAAAACCGCCAATCCGCCATCGGGATAACGAAGGGCACGTACCATCGGGGCGACCCGGTCGATGGCGTTTTGTAAGAAGTCAAAGGTATTGCCTGTGGCTGCTTTTAAAAGCGCCCGAAGTTCTAGTAAGTCTTTGAGAACTTCGGTCAAGCGTTCGGGGCTGCGTTCGATATGGCCTCCATCGGGAAGTACTTGAGTGGCAATTTCTAACTCCAAACGGCTGAGGGCACGGGCCATGCGTCCGTCGCCACCGAGTAAAGCATATGCACCATAGACTTGACCCTTGATGGTATGAAGTCGCTCAAAACACGATGTTGGAGGAGGTGTGGCCTTGAGAATGTGACGTGCATCTGTGCCGGCGCGTTGGCGCAGGGCTTTGGTCAAATTGTCAGATGTTGCGTTCTCTTGGCACAAGAAGCTCCAGTTCTGGCACCAATTGATGAGGCGTTCTGCTGCAACTTCGGGTTTCCAGGGCAGTTCAGACCACAGAGCGTTGTCATCCAGCCATACGGATAGGTATTCTCGGGCACAAGTGGCGGCTTCTGAACTGGCCAGAGCGCGGATATCTTTGAGCCAGCCGTGACCATGATACCAAGCTAGCCACTCACGTGACGCCTCTTGCGGGACACCGCTATCGGCAGCAACGCTATGACATTCACCCTGAAAGCAAAAGTGTCCCTTTAGTAGCTCTCGACCCACATCTGGATTGCCGGGCCACACTTCGGGAACGCTGAAACGCACGCCTGCTGGAACAGGTCCCCAGAGCAACACGCGATAAAACGCCGTGCTGCGCCAACCATAACGATGCAGGTGAGACAAAATACCCACCTCAGTAATGGCCTGAGATGTATGTCCTGGGATTGTTTTTGGAGTCTGTGAGCCTGTGTCCATACCTTGATGCCTAACAGCTCTGGCCGTTGTCGGCAACAGTCAAGCTAAGGCCGCTCGTTACCAAACAGAAACTTATACTTAATCCATTGAAATTATGAATGTTTATGTACGACGCAGGCGGGCCGCAAAAAACCCATCCATACCGCCTTGTTCGTGCATATGGCAAGGCAAGGTACGCAAGTATCCGTCAGGAGTAATAATATCAGTCAGTGTCCCGGCTTCAGCCATTTGAATCGGGTCTGCTTCAACAGGCGCGCCTGAGGTTAATAATCGAGTAATTTGATCTTCACCTTCGCTTTTTTGCAGGGAACAAGTGCAATACACGATCAGACCGCCGGGGCGTACCATCTTGACGGCAGCATTTAACAAGCGTGCTTGCAAATTGGCCAGTTTATCCACGTCAGATTGTTGTTTTAGATGCAAAACATCCGGGTGACGGCGGGCTGTACCTGTGGCGGAACAGGGTGCGTCCACCAATACAGCATCGGCAAGAATTTTGGGCTGCCATTCGGTGGCATCTTCAGCCAACAAGGTGGCATTGAGGCGGGTACGGTCCAAGTTTTCCTGAACCCGTTTCAAACGTTTTTGAGATCGATCCACTGCCGTAACATTTGCACCAGAAGCCGCCAATTCCATGGTTTTTCCACCAGGTGCAGCACAGAGATCAATGACATCCATGCCGCTGACATTGCCCAACAAACGGGCTGGAATGCTGGCGGCCATGTCTTGCACCCACCAGGCTCCATCTTCAAAACCTTCCAGGGTCGTAATGGTGCCTTTGTGTTTGCTTAAGCGTACCGATCCGGTGGGCATCAAGGTGGCGCCTAGGCGCTCTGCCCATGGTGCGGGATCATCTTTGATGGTCAAATCCAAGGGGGCTTCAATGAGGTGCTGGTTGGCGATGGCCCGGGCCGTTTCCTCACCGTAACTGTCGACCCAATTGAGCCATAACCAGTGTGGGGTGTTGAGTTGGGCTGCGTCAGTGCGGGCTAAAATTTCCCTGCCCTCGCGTTGTGTACGGCGCAAAATGGCATTGACCAGTTTACGGTATGGGGCCAGTTGCCCGCCTTTGCATAGGTCCACGGCTGTATCAATTGCGGCATGATCGGCTGTGTCCATGAACAGCAATTGTGCCAAACCCAACCGCATAACATTAAGGGCTGAATTGCCCTTTTTACCCAAGGGCTTATCCATAAATTCAGATATAAGGAAATTGATCTGACCTAAATGTCTAAGCACAGTGCGGGTGATTTGTTGAGCCAAGGCGCGGTCACGCTGGCTTAATTTGGTAAATGCAGATGTTTGCTGTAGGGCTTCATCCAACAAATGGCGCTGATATAGTACCAAATCCAGTAGTTCGAGGGTCGCAGCACGGGGCATGGGCTTGAGAGTGTCCTTTGGGGAACGGGGTTCATTTGCGGTCTTTTGAAACGTTGCCTCCTATACCATGATCGGCTTCTGGGTTACACTGAAAGCTGTTCAATCTTAGAAAACAAACTCCACCAATATGTTTGTTACAGCATCAGGAAGTCCCAGATGACACATTCTGTTGATAAGCCCGCTCAACCCTCTACATCAGAATTTTGGGATCCTGAAGAGCTGCCCACGGTGAACAATCGTCCAGCCAGAAATGGGCTTAAAAAAGACAAAAGAACCGAAATCGTAACAAACACACAACCATCTGATAATAATAAAGAAGTCGGGGGTCGACAAGGTCCAGAACCAACCCGATTCGGGGATTGGGAAAAAAATGGTCGCTGCGTTGATTTTTGAGCCATTCTTTATAACCTCATGAACATGATAGCGCCTGGCTTTTTCTCCATTCGGACAAAATCATTACATACACGAATCAAATAATCGGGCATCCAGACGTGATAGGCCGAAGTGCATGTTTTGGGTGAGCCTCTCAGTCTAACTTTACGAAATGAAATCTATATTTATTAATGCTGTTAGATGAGGAATTGGGGCGGTGGCATACACATATGACGTTTGGAAGGCTTTTGAGCTTCAAAATCGAAACGAACCCCCCGCTCCATATAAAAAACAACTGCAGATGCAGTCACAAAAATCCTGTCTGGGACCACGGTGTCCAAGACCATCATCAAATTTTTCCATTTCTTCTTAGTTTATTGATTTATAGAGGAAAACAACAATTTCTACCTAAAGGTAGAAATTGTTGATCCAATAATTTTGGAATATAGTTTGGAGTTGTGATGGAGAGAGATAGGCGAAACCATGACTCTATAGTATTTAAAGACAAGATCGTACTTTGAAATAGATATGAGACGTATTGCTGATGAAACTAAAACCATAAAGAAGTGGTGAAACATCAAAAAAACCGCAGCATAAGAGCCAGATTGGGCCAAATAGGCGGTTTTCTGTGGCCTATAGCGGATCTGGCCATCAAACTTAAAAATATGGACTTTTTATTATCCTTACCTAAAAATGAATTTGAACTTATTTAGTCATTGAATATTAGCATCTACCTATTGGTCAGATTGGCTAATTCTAAGGGTTTTAGATATTTTTCACGGTTCTTTATGGGTAGGTCACAGTGAGTGCCAAAATGGGTCGTTGAGGTAAGGTTACGATAACTTGCAGATGGGTTAGATGTGTAAAAGTGTATACGGTCTTATTGGTGTAGGGGCAGATCAGAACAAAAAAACGGCGGAGCTTAAAGCTCCGCCGTCTGATTTTAGCGTCAAATTGCTGAGTTAGCGATTCTGACGGTTTTCGATCAGATCATCAACAACGCTCGGATCAGCCAGGGTGGATGTATCACCCAAACTGCCAAAATCGTTTTCACCGATCTTGCGCAAGATACGACGCATGATTTTACCAGAACGGGTTTTTGGCAGGCCCGGAGCCCATTGCAACCAGTCCGGCGTTGCAATTGGACCAATTTCGGAACGCACCCATTTGACCAGCTCTTTCTTGAGATCGTCAGAAGATTCGACGCCCGCGTTCAAGGTAACGTAGGCGTAGATGCCTTGACCCTTAATGTCGTGCGGCGCACCAACAACTGCGGCTTCAGCGACTTTTTCGTGAGCAACCAAGGCGCTTTCCACTTCGGCTGTACCCATACGGTGACCAGAAACGTTAATCACGTCATCAACGCGACCAGTGATCCAGTAGTAACCATCTTCATCGCGGCGGCAGCCATCACCGGTAAAGTATTTACCAGGGTATGTGGAGAAGTAGGTTTGCTCGAAGCGTTCGTGATCGCCATAAACTGTACGCATCATGCCCGGCCAAGCGTCGATCATGCAGAGGTTACCCTCTGTAGCACCTTCAAGAGGATTGCCATCGTTATCAACGATTTGCGGCTGAACACCGAAGAACGGACGTGTTGCAGAACCTGGCTTCAAGGCGGTTGCACCTGGCAATGGCGTAATCAAGATGCCGCCAGTTTCGGTTTGCCACCAGGTGTCAACGATTGGGCAGCGGCTGTCGCCAACCACTTCGTAGTACCACTTCCAAGCTTCAGGATTGATGGGCTCACCCACCGAACCTAGCAAACGCAAGGATTTGCGGGATGTTTTCTTAACGGGCTCATCACCGTCGCGCATCAATGCGCGAATAGCAGTCGGCGCGGTGTAGAAGATGTTGACGTTATGCTTGTCAACAACTTGCCAGAAACGAGAAGCATCCGGATAGCTCGGTACACCTTCAAACATCAAAGTCGTTGCGCCATTGGCGAGCGGACCATAAACGATGTAGCTGTGGCCGGTCACCCAACCCACATCAGCCGTACACCAGTAAACTTCACCATCGTGATAATCGAACACGTATTGATGGGTCATCGAGGCATATACAAGGTAGCCGCCAGTGGTGTGCTGAACGCCTTTGGGTGCGCCGGTGGAACCAGATGTGTAAAGAATGAACATCGGGTCTTCGGCGTTCATTTCTTCAGGCTCACACGTAGCAGCTTGATCAGCTACGGCGTCTTCATACCAAACGTCGCGGCCGTCAACCCATTCGACGTCGCCGCCGGTGCGTTTTACCACGATCATGGATTTGACAGATGGGCAGGTTTTCAAAGCTTCATCAGCGTTGGTTTTCAACGGGATCGCTTTTTTGCCGCGCAGGCTGTAATCCGCTGTGATGACACAGTTGGATTCAGATCCTTGAATACGGCTTGCCAGAGCATCAGGTGAGAAACCGCCAAAGACGATGGAGTGGATCGCGCCGATGCGGGTACAAGCCAACATGGCATACGCGGCTTCGGGGATCATCGGCATATAAAGGGTAACCACGTCACCTTTTTTTACGCCTTGAGCTTTCATCGCGTTGGCCAGCTTACAGACTTCGTCGTGCAGCTCTTGATAGGTAATGTTTTTGGATTCTTCAGGATCGTCGCCTTCCCAGATGATCGCCGTTTGGTTGGCACGGGTGGCGAGATGGCGGTCGATGCAGTTCGCAGAAACGTTTAGTGTGCCGTCTTCGAACCATTTGATGGATACACCGGGGATGTTGAAGTCAACATCTTTAACCTTGGTGTAAGGCTTGATCCAATCAAGACGTTTGCCTTGCTCGCCCCAAAATCCTTCGGAATCCTCGACGGACTGCTTGTACATCTCGAGGTACTTATCATTATCGGCCCAAGCTTGCTTGGCCACTTCGTCCGGCACGGGAAAAACGTGGGATTCAGTCATTTTATATTGCCCCTCCCTGGGTATGAGGTCTGAGTTGGGTATTAGCACTCCGCCCGGTCCCGACCATATCAGGCCGTGTTGTTGTTCTGTGGGTGGAGCGGGTCCGCTCACACGCCGCACAGGTTATTTGTGCAGTGCAGCGTAGGTCGCGATTATTGAGGAATTATAGTGCGGGCGCAAGGGCAGAAAACCACATTTTATGTGAATCTCAGTCAATCCACACCGATTCGTCGTGAACTGTGCATTGAACGGGCTTCAATGCTTTACCCACGCATGGTCCATGAACACATTCACCGTCGTCAATATTAAAAAGAGCCCCGTGCGTGGCACACATGATCATATTTTTATCATAGTTGAGAAATTGCCCTGGATTAAAATCCAATGGGCTGTGAATGTGGGGGCATTCATTTATATATGCAAAGACTTCTCCATCGAAGCAAACCACCATCAAACGTTGGAGTTCTCCATTCACTTTGGCCGTAAATCCAGCTGAGCCATGCTCACCAAGTTCATCTAAGGAACAGATACGTTGGCTCATGTATTTAGGCCCCCAGCCATGTGCACAATCTCATCCCATTCTTGTTCGGCGACAGGCATGACCGACAAGCGTGATTGGCGCAGCAATACCATGTTTTCAAGCTTTGGATTGGTTTTGATATCGGCAAGGCTGACCGGTGTGTTGACCGGGTACAGCGCTTTGAAGTCAACGCAGACAAATTTCCCCTTGGGGTCTGTTGGATCAATGTAAAATTCATTGACCACTTCAAGAATGCCAACAATTTTCTTTTCATTAACGGAATGATAGAAAAAAGCCTGGTCACCAGTCTGCATATCTTTCATGTAATTTGCGGCTTGGTGATTGCGAACCCCGTCCCAGGGCTCTGTCCCGACCTTGACATGATCGTTCCAGGACCAACACCCCGGTTCAGATTTAACCAACCATTTTGACATCGATATATTCCTTAGTCGATTGATTAGCCGAGTACTTTATTCCAAGGACGAATAATTACGCTGTCAAATAAACCGGCCTTGGCATAAGGATCAGCAGCGCAAAAGGCGTCAGCTTCAGTTTTGTTTTCAACCTCCAAAACAATCAGGCTGCCGTTCATGGTTTCGTTGTCATCTGCGAAAGTGGGACCGGCGAAGATCAGCCTGTCACCTTGTGACTTCAGGTGTTCAACATGGGCTGGACGATTGTCCATGCGGACACTGAGATGGTTGGGTTTGTCAGTACAGAAAATAGCAAAAAGCATAAATATGTTCCGGTTTTGCAAAAAGTTTACGGGGCGAATGCTGGACCACGCATGGTATGAAGGGTGTGGGCCAGTTTGATTGGTGTTGTAATGGGTAAAGAGCAAACAGTTCCTCGACAGACATAAGCAGTTGGAAGCCCATCGACCATTTCTTTGTAGCGGGCTGGGTGGCCTGTGGGCAAGTTTGTGCCGGGTTCAATACGCAATAAGCTGCGTGCGGCCACGGCTGTTTTATGAATTTCAGCAATAAGATTTAGGGCTGCTACGTCATCAGGTTGGGCAATAAGAACGATTTGAACTGCATCAAAAGCCAGAAAAGCTGAGCTTAACAAGGCGGCACTAGGGCGGTAGTTAATGGGCTCATCTGCAAGGGCGCCAAAGGCCCTTAAAGTTTGATTGGCCCGTTGAGCATATTGTATATTTCCTGTGAGCAGGGCTAAAGTGGATAACACTTCTATCATGCGGGCATTGGCCGATGGGTTGGGTTCGTCAAACCGTGGTTTAAAGGGTGTGGGGAGCACGTTTGATGGAGGCGTGAGATAGTAGCCCCCCTGTGTGTGATCCCAGAAAGTTTCGGTTCTTGCTACGAAAGCTCTGGCATCTAAAAGGTATCTTTCAAGGAATGTTATTTGATACAGCTCCAAGGCCACCTGTGCCATAGCTGCGATGTCATCGAGTACTGCAGTTGCGGTTGGTTTGTTTTGGTAAAGCACCCGAAATGGTCCATCTGGAGCATTCATCAAACGATCACGTAG
>JAPHSY010000042.1 GCA_026196495.1 Magnetovibrio sp. | reverse complement strand
GAAACCCACACCATCGAAGCCATGATGCAAGACGGCAAGGCACTGCAAGCCGGCACGTCGCATTACCTGGGCCAGAACTTCGCCCATGCCGCCGAGATCAAGTTCCAAGACAAAGACGGCGGCGAAAGCTTCTGCCACACCACCTCCTGGGGTGTTTCGACACGTATGATCGGTGCCGTAATCATGACCCACGGTGATGACGATGGCCTGCGCGTGCCACCAACCATCGCACCGCATCAAGTCATCATCATCCCCATTGCCCGCAACGATGAAGACAAAGCCCGTGTCATACCCGCCGCCGAAGAACTGGCCGCGAAGCTGGCAACCAACGTCGCCTTTGGCGGTGTGGTGCGTGCTCATGTGGACAAACGCGAAATTAACCCAGGCGAAAAACGTTGGGGCTGGATCAAAAAAGGTGCGCCCATCATTGTTGAACTGGGCCCGCGCGATTTGGATCAAGACACCGTTATGGTGACTCGTCGCACCGACATCTATGGCAAAAAATCCATGCCGATGGATGCCTTCGCCCCCACCATTACGGAACAATTGGTTCAAATTCAGTTCACGCTGTTCAACCAAGCCCTCGATTTCCGTGATGAGCGCATGAAAACCGACATCACCGATTGGGACGCGTTCAAGGCCTACTTCGAAAACGAAGACCACCACGCCCAAGGCTTTGTGCGCGCGTACTGGTGCGAAGATGCGGCCAGCGAAGAACAGCTCAAACCACTGGGCGTTTCCATCCGCTGCCTGCCCTACGACCAACCCGAAGAAGGCGGTGCCTGCGTGCTGACCGGCAAACCGGCAACCAAACAAGCCATCTTCGCCAAGTCTTACTAAGAGACCAAGATGAGCACCACCAACAGCCCCGTAGACGCCATCATCATCGGCGCGGGGGCTGCGGGGCTCATGTGCGCGGGCGAAGCCGTCAAGCGTGGGCGGCGCGTGTTGGTGCTCGATCATGCCAAGGACGTAGGCCAAAAAATCCGCATCTCCGGTGGCGGGCGGTGCAACTTCACCAACCTGCACGTAACCCCAGCCAATTACCTGTCGGAAAACCCACGTTTTTGTACCTCAGCACTCAAACGCTATACCCAATACGATTTCATATCCTTGGTTTCCGAGTACGACATCGCCTGGCATGAACGCGACCACGGGCAATTGTTTTGTGACGACAGCGCCCAACAAATCATCGACATGCTGGTCAATGAGGCCAAGGGTGCCGACATTCGCACATCGACCAAGATTGAACGTCTTTACAAAGACGGCGACACATTCACGGTGGAAACCGATCGCGGAGCCTTCACCGCCCCGGCCCTGGTGATCGCCACGGGCGGGCCATCTATCCCCAAAATGGGATCAAGCCATTTTGGTTATCAAGTTGCCAAGCAATTTGGCCTCAACGTCGTCGAACCGCACCCCGGCCTCGTTCCACTGACCTTCGAAGTCGATGTGTTGGAAAAACTCGACGGCCTATCCGGTGTGTCGCTTCCGGCTCAGGTTAAACTCGGCAAAGTGAGTTTTAGCGAGGCCCTTCTGTTCACCCACCGCGGCCTCAGTGGTCCGGTGATTTTACAAATATCGAGCTATTGGAAAAACGGTGACACCATCACGGTGAACCTGTTGCCGGGCACGGACGTGTTTGAATTTCTCAAAGACGCCAAAGCCAACCAGTCAAAAAAAGAACCACGCATCGTGCTAGCGGCACTGCTGCCCAAAAGCTTAGCGAACCGCATGTGTGAATGGACAGGCTGCACCCACAAGCTCGCCGAAACATCGAATAAGAAACTGCGCCTGCTGGCAGACTACATCAACGCCTGGCGCATCACCCCTAACGGATCAGAAGGCCTGCGCACCGCCGAAGTGATGACGGGTGGCGTCGACACCAAAGAACTGTCGTCCAAAACCATGGAAGCGGCGAAGGTGCCGGGGCTTTATTTTATTGGGGAATGTGTGGACGTCACCGGACACCTCGGCGGGTTCAACTTCCAATGGGCCTGGGCGTCGGGTTGGGCTTGTGGGCAGTATATCTAGTCTCATCATGCCAAGCCGGGTCATTACAAAACATAAGTTTTGTTCATTATCCAATAGTATTAACCTTTTGATGATTTTGTAGATTTTTCATATCCAGTCTGCATGAGTATATGCTGGGCTATATCATCATCTGATGCATTGTCGGAATAAAACTGCCACTCACCACGTAGATCATCAAATAGATTTGAAGCAACAATATACAAACGTGATGCATCCTCCATTGCTGACTCAGCATTTAAAGAAACAACAACGTGCATACCGTCATTTATTATAAAATCTCTATACCTCTGAGAGAGATTCCTTAAGCGTGAACTTTGTACTTGATATGTATGAATCAGGTTGATTAGATCAGCAGCCTTATACCGAACTGCCGCATCAGTAAGCTTTTCTAGGATTTCTGGATTCAATAAAGGCATTTCCTTCTCAAGGAAATAGCCCTCCTTTTCATTTAACCCATCAGTCAAACTCTGACTCTCTTTCAGATAATCACCCAGATTGCTTGTAAGCAGCGGCCAATCCTCTCTTTTTTGCAGCTGTTCCTTTTGAACCAAAAGCCCATATAGCTCATGCGTATATGCAAGGCATTCATCCGCATACTCGCAAATACTACTTAATTGAGGGCTGTATGGTGCCGCTGCAGCTAAACTTTGGGCAGTCTCTTTCTTCTTAGTTTCCTGTTTATGTAATGAATATTGGAGCCACGCGATTAGCCCAATCAGAATTGTTTCCCATTCCGCATTTTTCATTAACTCAACAATTTCAAGCATATCCATTTGACCAATACTCGCAAGAAATCCTGCAAGCACTATTCCCCCAATAACTCCCCCTATAAATGTCTCCATTGAGATAACACCTTTTTCTATAACCAAAGTGCTGCAATAAAATATGTCATCAGAATATCTATACTTATTCTTCTTTTTCCAACCGACACACAAAGAACCCCTCCAAGAATGCAGATGGCAGCACCCGCACCGCATGTTTCACGTCTGCATGATACGACGTGCCGTCCCAGGACTTGAGCCCCGGTTTGCGGCCCGGGATGTCGAGGTCAATGGGTTCGATTTGGGCATCATCGTGGTGTTTGAGGTGACGTGACACCGGGCCTTCGTTTTCTTCGGGGCCGAAGGTGCAGGTGGAATAGACCAGGGTTCCGCCGGGCTTCAAAAGTTTCCAGGCCGCCGTGAGCATTTTTTGTTGTAGGTAGCTCATTTTGATCACGCGCTCTTCGGTCCAAAAACGTAGGGCGCCAGGGTGGCTCAAGTCCATCATGCCTTCCCCACTGCATTGGGCATCCAGCAAGATACGATCGAACAGTTCCCCGCCCAGATCATCAATATGACGGTCGATAAATTGGCCTTCAAAGTTGGTGATGGTGGCATTGCCCACATGGAAGGTGGTGAGCACTTCTTCCAGTTTTGACAGGCGCGGTTTCATGGCATCGTTGGCGAAGATGGTGGCTTCACCACCCGCAAGCGCTTGAATATGAGATGTCTTGCCCCCCGGTGCAGCGCAGACGTCCAAAATGCGGTCCCCTGGTTGCGGGTCCATCGCCAGGGCCGGGATCAGACTTGACGCATTTTGAATATAGACATGACCGTCCTGGAACAATTCACTTTCGGCCAAGGCACGTTTGTCGCTGTGCAGATGGTAGCCGTTGGGGCACCACGCGATGGGTTCTAGCTCCGCACCAAACGCATCCAACTTGGCTTCGATCTCTTCTACGCTTAATGGTGACAGCGTGTTGATGCGGATCGAACTTTGCAGTTGGGTGGAGGCGAGTTTTTCCGCCACCGCTTCACGTTTACCAAAAATTTTGGAGAGACGGTTCAAATAGACTTGGCGGGTGTTGCCACGCCCTGCCCCACCCTTTGACTTTTTGCCGCGGGCCATCAGTCCTCATCCTCATCACGTTTGGACTTACGGCTGAGGCCTTCGATCAAAACGGTAATTTCACCTTTGGGTTTATCCTCGGCAAATTCTTCGGCGAGCTCCGGCAACGTGCCACGGTGATAGCGTTCAAACATTTTGGTCAGTTCCAACGCCACCACGGCTTTGCGATCGCCCAAGACTTCAGCGGCATCCGCTAGCAAAGCCCCAATTCGGTGTGGGCTTTCGTACATGATCAGCGTGTGTTCCGTAGCGCCTTCGCGTTCCAACAACGATTTGCGTTTGCCGGATTTGCGCGATGGGAAACCCAAAAACGTGAAGCTCGATGTCGGCAGGCCAGATGCCACCAGCGCCATGGTTGCCGCATTGGCCCCGGGGATAACTTCGACTTTGACGCCTTCATCCAACAAGGATGAAATCAACCGATAACCCGGATCAGACACACCCGGAAGCCCAGCATCCGATACCAAGCCCACGGCGCGGCCTTCATCAATGAGGGAGCGCACCCGACCGACGGAGCGGGCTTCGTTGTGATCATGACAGGCAAACGTTGGGTGAGGCTTTTCCACACTTAAGTGACTGAGTAGCTTGGCGGTGACGCGCGTATCTTCACACGCCAGGGCATCCAGGCCCTTCAACGTTTCCACCGCGCGGAAGGTGATATCACCCAAATTTCCGATGGGTGTGGCAATAACATAAAGCCCCGGCTCCAGCTCACCTTTGGGCTCTGCCAGTGGCGTTGGGACGCGTTCCGCCCCACCATGTCCGCGTTTGGGCCCGCGTTTGGGAGGGCCAGACTTCTTAGAACCGCCGCGTTGAGAGCGTCCATGCGCCATGAGAATGCCTTAAACCGTTGATTTCTGCCCCTTAATACCACCCAGCCTGCCCCATGGCTAGACAGCCTGGGCGTCAATATTTGCTGCATAAGGTATTGCACGCTATTCCACTAGCGTTTAGACAGGTCTAAACACGCAAACAGCGCGTGAGGAGGAGTGTCTAAATGAGCCATAACCGCCGCATTTCCGTGATTGGTCTGGGGTACGTGGGATTACCCGTTGCCGTGTCGTTTGGCCTAAGCCCAGACAATGCCCACCCGGTTGTCGCATTTGATATTTCTGTCCCCCGCGTGAATGGCTTGAAAGCCGGACATGACATCACTGGCGAAGTGGAAGATACGGACTTGGCCAAGGCCAATATGACTCTCACCACGGATGTGAAGGAACTGGCCAAGGCTGATTTCCATATCATTACAGTTCCAACACCTGTTGATAATGCAAACCGCCCGGATTTAACGCCTTTGGTCTCCGCCTCAACAATGTTGGGTGGCATCCTCAAGAAAGGTGACATCGTCGTTTACGAAAGCACCGTTTACCCAGGTGCAACCGAAGAAACCTGTGTGCCTGTCCTAGAAGAATTATCCGGCTTGAAGTGTGGTCCAGATTTCACTGTGGGGTACTCCCCCGAACGCATTAACCCCGGCGATAAAGAACACCGATTTGAAACCATCACCAAAGTGGTTTCCGGCCAAGACCAAGCCACATTGGATATCGTTGCCGATGTTTATGGGTCCGTTGTCAAAGCAGGTGTCCACAAAGCCGCGACCATCAAAACGGCAGAGGCCGCCAAGGTCATTGAAAATACGCAGCGCGATCTCAACATCGCATTGATGAACGAGCTGGCTCAAATTTTTGATCGCATGAACATCGATACCAAAGACGTGTTGGAAGCCGCAGGCACCAAATGGAACTTCTTGAAATTTTCCCCGGGACTTGTGGGCGGTCACTGCATTGGCGTTGACCCCTACTATTTGACCTATCGCGCCGAACAAACCGGCTATCACCCACAAGTTATTTTAGCGGGTCGCGAAATCAATGACGGCATGGGGGCTTTTATTGCCCGCGAAATGGTTAAGTTGATGTTGCAAAACGGTGGCGGCAAAACCGTCACCATGCTGGGCCTAACCTTCAAAGAAGACGTGCCGGATTTACGCAATACCAAAGTGGTAGACGTCATTTCCGAATTGAAATCTTACGGTATGGACATCCAAGTCCATGACCCCATGGCATCCAACGAAGAAGCCCAACATGAATACGGCATTGAACTGACCCCGACAGATGCTTTGGCCCAAACCGATGCCGTGGTCGTTGCCGTCCCCCATGCCAGCTATATCGATGGCGGCTGGGACATGGTTCAAGGTTTACTGAAAAATGGCAAAGGCGTTGTTGTAGATGTGCGCGGTGTATTGGACCGCGATACTATACCTGACGGCGTGAGCCTATGGCGCTTATAATAGTTTTATGAAACTGACCACCAGCCTATTTGACCAAGGTGCCCCAGAGCCCTGCCCGCATTGCTTTAATGCAGCAGAGTATTGCTTGTCGGCATCGGCACAATCAGCACCAGACAAAGCTGCACTTATTGTTGTGAGTGACCCAGAGAGTCTGGAGCCAGCCGAACGGTGGAGCTTTGCTCAGCTTGATGATGCTGTACGGCGCTTGGCAACGTCCCTTATTGATGCAGGGCTCCAGCCGGGCGAACGGGTGATGCTACGCTTGGGCAACACCAGCGCCTTCCCGCTGATCTTTTTTGCGACGATTGCGGCTGGCGGCATTGCGGTGCCGACATCTTCGCAACTGTCCACCCGCGAAGCACACTTCATTTTGGAAGACTGTGATGCCAAATTCTTGTGCACTTCAGAAGACCTAAAAATCGATGGTGTGCCGGATGGCTGCATTCAATTGTTGGAAGACGATATTCGCGAATTGATGAGTTGCGAAGATATCCGCCCTTACGCTCACACCCATGCAAATGACCCGGCCTACATCGTTTACACATCCGGGGCTACATCGCGGCCCAAAGGTGTATTGCATGCACACCGCGCCGTTTGGGGACGACGGATGATGTATGACGGCTGGTATGGGCTGGGGTCTGAAGACCGCATGCTCCACGCCGGTGCCTTCAACTGGACTTATACCTTAGGCGCAGGCCTGATGGACCCTTGGGCTAATGGCGCAGGCACAGTGATCTATAATGGCCCCAAAGACCCAAATGTGTGGCCGCGTCTGGCCAACAAACACGAAGCAACCTTGTTTGCTGCTGTGCCCAGCCTTTATCGCCAAATGCTCAAATACGCCGACCACATTTCTGAAGGCTTTGCCAATTTGCGCCATGGCCTGACGGCGGGTGAAAAACTGTCCGAAACTGTTCGTGAACAATGGACCTTGGCTACCGGTAAACCGCTTTATGAAGCATTGGGTATGAGTGAATGTTCGACCTATGCGTCTTCGGCCCCGTCTGTTTCGATAAAATCGGGGTATACCGGAAAACCCCAAGTGGGGCGCCGTGTGGCGATTTTAAAACACGAAGAAGGTTCAATCGACACAATGGCCGTGGGCGAACCGGGCTTGCTGGCACTGCACAAATCGGACCCAGGCCTGATGTTACGCTATTGGAAACTGGAATCCGAAACCGAAGCCGCCTTTCGTGGCGATTGGTTCCTAACCGGTGACTTAGCTGCACTGGATGAAGATGGCTACCTGCAATATCTTGGGCGTGCCGATGACCTGATGAATGCTCAAGGATACCGCGTTTCCCCACAAGATATCGAAGACGTTTTGGTCCACCACCCCAGTGTTCAAGAGTGTGCTTGTGCTGAAATTCAAGTGCGAGAAGATTTATCCATTATTGGTGCATTTGTGGTTTTGCGCCAAGGCCAAAACGTCAATGGCGATAATCTGAAAACCTTTGCAAGTGAACGTTTGGCTTCTTACAAAGTGCCCAAAGAATTTGTCTTTGTTGAAGCCCTGCCACACACAGCAACAGGTAAAGTGCTGCGCCGCGAATTGCCTGAACTCTACAAAAAACTCAAACAAGCTTAAGGTTCGGGGCACCCTTTTTATTGGTGTCAGCTTCTCGATTGCCAACCAAGGCATCGAAGGCTTGAACAGTTGTTGGCTTGCCATAGTAATAGCCTTGAATGATATCGCAGCCTTGTTCTTTGAGCCATGCGGATTGACCTTGAGTTTCCACCCCTTCTGCAATGACCTTAAGACCAGAACGTTGTGCCAACGCAAATACGGCTGTCACCAATGAACGGCTATCGACACTTTCCGGTAAATCCTTCACAAACGTACGATCGATTTTCAGTGTCGTGAACGGGAAGCGTTGCAAATAACTCAACGACGAATAGCCTGTGCCAAAATCATCAATAGAAATACTAACGCCTATATCGGCCAATTCATTCAGGGTGATTTCGGCCTCATGCGGGTCTTGAATCAGCAACCCTTCGGTGATTTCAATTTCTAAGGCTTCAGGTTCAAGTGTATGTTTTAATAACGCCGTTTTGATGATGGATGCGACATCTGTGCCGATCAACTGCACAGGAGACAAGTTTACCGCCACGTGAAAATTAGGAATAACATTGCGCCATTCTCGCGCATGACGGCAGGCTTCACCCAACGCCCACTCACCAAACTCAATAATAAGCCCCGTACTTTCGGCCACGGGAATAAACTCTGCGGGGCCGACTTGCCCCAATTCGGCATCATGCCAACGCATCAACGCTTCAGCACCAATGATACGTTCTGATTTAGCATCCACCAATGGCTGGAACATCAACGAAATATCACCGCGTTCTTGTGCCCCGGCTAGACGTGTTTGAATGGCCAAACGCCGTGCAGATTCTTCCTGCATACTGCGGGTGAAAACCCGATGCGTATTGCGTCCACCATCCTTAGCCGCATACATGGCCGTGTCTGCCATCTGCAAAAGTCCCGTAGCGGTATCGTCATCGTGTTCAGCAAAGGCGACACCCAAACTAATACCGACATGCAAACGATGCCCTGCCACTTCCAAAGGTCGCTCAAAAGCCGCCAATATGGATTGGCAAACCTCTGCCGGTAAACTGCGGTTTTTATGGCAAGGAACGACCAAGACAAATTCATCACCGCCAAAGCGACTGACCAAACTCCCAGGCGGACCTTTTTGATGAATCCGTGCAGAAGCTTCTTTCAAGGCCTCATCACCAATGACATGGCCTAAGGTGTCGTTGACAATACGGAAATCATCAATATCACCCAAGATGACCGCATAAGGACCTTCCGGCCCCATGTTTTCTTTCAGCACGGTGTCTAAGTGGTCCAATAACAAAACACGATTGGCCAACCCAGTTAGTGGATCATAATTTGCCAAGCGCTTGAGACGTTCTTCGTAGGAGCGACGCAAAGTGATATCACGAATGTAAATTGAAAAACGTGTATAACCTTCGGTTTTGACAGGAACAGACGTAATCTCTGCCGGGAAGCCCTCCCCAGTACCACGCACGGCATACGTTTCAAAACGTTCTCGTTCCAACAACTTCAAAGTGCTGTCAGGCTGGCGCATAACGACGGTATCAGGTTCCATCAAAAACTCGGCAACATCCCGCCCAACCAGATCAACAGGGGGGATTTTGAAAACCCGTTCTGCCGCGCGATTGGCATGACGGATAAGACCACTATCCGTACACATCAACACGACATCATCTGAAGCTTCGACAACCGCTGTGCTGCGGTGTTCGCTTTCACTCAGTGCATTTTCCAGTTTCCGTTTATACGCCATATCCGTCATTCGGCGTTGGACACGTTGCATCGACACCCGCCAACTAACGACCCCCATCAACCCTAGGGTTAAAACCAAAATGACAATTACGGGTATATACTCTTGAATTTGATCACGGTACCAAACGGAAAGTGGAACACGCGATATCAAGACCCAATATAGGTCAGAATTCGACGTGATAACTGTATTTTTTGGTGGTGTTAACTTAAGTGCTGTAAATACGCCTTGGCTGGTTGCTTCTTGAACAACTTGGTCTGAAACAAGTTGCCATAGCGTTGGATAAATATCTTGCACCCGATCAAAGCGATTAAACATGAACGCCCATTCTTGATCGCGTGAAGGACCGATTAGCCAGTAACCATCGGCGTTTACCAGATATCCCTCACTCACATCAGATAAGAAACCACGTCGGACATGGCCCAAAAAATTCTCGGCCAAGTAGTTTAAGACGACGACACCCTTACGTTCACCTTCAACATCAACAGGAGCCACCAAACGCAACATGGGCTTGTAAGGAAGCTCAATTTTCTTTTGTTCAATGTTTAAATCAAGTCGCGACAGAAAAACTTGCCCCGGCTTGATGTCAATTGCGTCACGGAAATAATAACGGTGTCTTTTGCCTTGCAACTCATCACGTGCTGCCGCAACGGGTGTCCGGTCCACCAAATTAACGCGCACCTGCTCTTGACCAGATGCATCAATAAAGCGAACCTGATCGAATACGTTTTTAGCATCCGAAAAGGCCAGTAATGTGCGTTCAAGACTTTGACGGTTGGCTTCGATTGGGTTTCGAATGTAGCTGAACAAAACTTCGTTTTTGCTCAAAAACTTTGCATCCGAAATGGCTGAATTGAGGGTTTCGCGCACACTCATTTGTGCGAAGTTGATTTTGGAAAGTTCGCGATCTGTAATTTCAGTACGCGTATGGGTGATGTGCAGAGTAAACAAAGCCGCAGCGGCAATCAAAACCACCAATACAATTGGAATGAAAAGAATATAAAAATTGCGCCACACCTGCCGCAATGCGGGCGTTTCAGTATTTAATACTGTCTGAGATTGACCTGAATAATCAGCCACGCCCCATCACCTAGTCTTAGTCATACCTTAAATCGGCTTTTTGACTCTAGTTGTTTTGGCTCTAGTTGTAAGTGTGAACCCATTTTGAAAATTATGCACCTGAATTTTTTACAATACTTAACGCACTTAGAACGTGAAAATAGTGCCCTAAAATACCCATAACGGGAACTAATTACACTAAATAATAGTGATTAAAATGAGGGTGAAATAATTCAATCCAATGCACACACAACACGCAAAAAGAGCGATAATCACACACATAACAGCTAAAAAGTAAGATTAGAACACCCCTCAAAAGGCAAAGAAAACCTAGCTTTTCAGTGATTTATACGACTTTTCAATTTTGAAATATTCTACAAATTGAATACAAGCGGTGCAAAATTCTAAAAAATATCGTATAACACTGATCGTTGCTGACTTCGCAAGCTCTATCCTTCTTGCGCGAAACACGCATTAAGAAGTGCCTAAGCAAACGATGCAGCATCGATACTCTGCTTCGTATGTAGGGTATTTTATGTTTTGCCAAGTTAAGGAGTACCCATGGCAACCGGCACTGTTAAGTGGTTCAACACCACAAAAGGTTATGGCTTCATCACCCCTGACGAAGGTGGTTCTGACGCATTTGTTCATATTACAGCCGTGCAGCGTTCCGGCCTACAAGGCCTCAATGAAGGCCAAAAGGTCCAGTTCGAACTAATCGAACAACGCAATGGCAAGATGGCTGCCGAAGAACTGGTCGCTCTCGACTAACTCGGCAACACACTAATACGAAAAAACGCCCCCAAATGAGGGCGTTTTTTTGTGCTTGCACTTGGGCTGATTAACTTAGGCCAACTCATCCGTGGCAACGTGATAGTTGGGGTCTTCGATCACATTTACCTCAACCAAATCTTTGGCACGGTGCAAAAGCTTGCGACATTCTGGGCTCAAGTGACGCAGATGCAAACGCTTGCCACGGCGCTGATAACGTTCAGCCAAAGCATCAATGGCTTCCAGTCCTGAGTGATCTGCTACACGCGATAGCTTGAAATCCACCACCACATCATCTGGATCATTATCAGGATCGAACAAATCACGAAATGCCGTGACTGAACCGAAGAACAGCGGTCCTTCAAGTTGATATTCTTTGCCACCTTGTGGATTGGTCGAGGTCAGAACCTGAATACGTGATGCATTCTTCCAAGCATAGACCAAGGCAGAAACAATCACCCCCACCACAACCGCAATTGCCAAATCCGTAAACACCGTCACGCCTGATACCAAGATTAAAACGAAAGCATCAGAGCGTGGGATTTTGTGCAGAATACGGAAGCTTGACCACTCAAATGTGCCCAGAACCACCATCATCATGACACCGACCAAAGCAGCGAGCGGAATCATTTCAATGAGGCTGGATGCAAATAGGATAAAGCCCAGCAAAAACAGTGCTGCAGCAATGCCTGATGCACGACCACGACCACCAGAGTTCACGTTGATCATGGATTGACCGATCATGGCACAACCGCCCATGCCGCCAAAGAACCCAGTGACAATGTTCGCTGTGCCTTGGCCAACACATTCACGGTTACCACGGCCACGAGTATCCGTGATTTCATCGATCACAGTCAGGGTCAGTAGGCTTTCAATCAAACCGATGGCGGCTAAAATCACCGCATAAGGGAAGATAATGATTAATGTTTCCCAGTTTAGCGGTACTGCCGGAATGGCAAATTCAGGCAAACCACCTGCAATAGAAGCCATATCACCAACAGTGCGCACATCCAGATCCAGGCCAAGTGCGATACCAGTAACCGTCAAAATAGCGACCAAAGGTGCGGGAACGGCAGATGTGATCATCGGCAGGTATTGAATAATCGCCATCGCCAAGACCACCAGACCCAACATCATATAAAGCGGCATACCGCTCATCCATGTGAAGCCGCCATCCGGTGTATCAATTTGGAATTGCTTCAACTGTGCCAAGAAAATCACGATAGCCAAGCCGTTAACGAAACCAAGCATGACTTGGTGAGGCACCATGCGGATGTATTTCCCCAACCGCAATACGCCCGCCGTCACCTGAATGATCCCCATCAACACTACGGTCGCGAATAGGTACTGAACGCCGTGATCTGCCACCAAAGCCACCATGACTACGGCCAAGGCACCAGTTGCACCGGAAATCATACCGGGGCGTCCACCAACGATGGCCGTAATCAACCCCACCATGAATGCAGCGTAAAGGCCTGTCAGCGGGTTCACACCTGCGACAAAGGCAAAAGCAACGGCTTCGGGGACCAAGGCTAAGGCGACGGTCAAACCGGACAGCAAATCAGCCTTTAAAGAAATAGCCTTACGATAATGGAACTCAAACATGCGTTAACTCACTGGGGGGTCACAGTTGAAATCAGAAAACAAAAAAACGGCTGGCCCTTATACAGGTTCCCCAACCGTTTGGAATCATTTTTATTGAATGTGCGCCATTCTTAACAGTCTCGCTGCCAAAACGATACCGCCCTCAGAACATAGCACACATGCACTGAGCGCATACCTAGGTATCCACCCTAGCTAACCATCGATAAAACAGGAGATATTTTTGCCTTACCTCGTTTTTGTGACATAATTATTTCAGTTCAAGCACCAGTTGGGGGAGCATTCTTTGATCACATTCAACACGATCGGACAACTTATCGGCGGCGTCGGGTTGTTTTTGCTTGGCATGATGCTGATGACCGATGGCTTGAAAGTCGCAGCCGGACGCACCCTTAAACAAATACTCGAACGCTGGACCGACACAGCGGCTCATGGCCTATTTTCCGGGACAATACTGACTGCCTTAGTACAATCTTCCAGCGCTGTTACGGTAGCTGCCATAGGCTTTGTCAACGCAGGTATGTTGACTTTAGAACGCTCTGTCTGGGTGATCTTTGGTTCCAATATCGGAACCACCATGACTGGCTGGCTGGTCGCGCTGGTGGGCTTTAAAATCAAGATTTCACTGTTTGCCCTGCCGATGATCGGTGTTGGCATGTTGCTAAAGCTCACCGGTGGTGAAAGCCGTCGTGGGGCCATTGGTATGGCTCTTTCTGGCTTTGGGTTGTTTTTTGTGGGTGTATCCGTCCTCAAAGATGCCTTTACAGGTATTGCTGAAACCATTGATCTGTCCACCCTCGCCGCCACTGGTGTTATGGATTACGTCATATTCGTGGGTGTCGGCTTTATGATGACATTGCTAACGCAGTCATCTAGCGCCGCAATCTCTATCGCTTTGGCCGCCGCAGCCGGAGGTATGATTCCATTAGAACCAGCCGCTGCCATGGTCATTGGTGCCAACATCGGCACAACCTCAACCGCAATGATTGCCGTCATTGGCGCAACCCCCAATGCCAAAAGGGTCGCTGCTTCGCATGTTGTGTTCAACCTGCTCACAGGCGTTGTCGCCGTCATCATCTTGCCGTTCATACTGGGCACCGTGGGCTGGCTACAAAACACCATGAACCTGACCACAGATGCCGCGACATCTTTGGCTCTGTTCCATACCGTATTCAACGTACTGGGCGTTATATTGATCTTTCCTGTCGCCAAGCGCCTGACAACATATCTAAAAACCCGTTTTGTCAGTTTGGAAGAGGATTTGGGTCGTCCACGTTTCTTGGACAAAACTGCCCTGGTGGTCCCAGCATTGGCGGTCGAAAGCTTGATGATGGAACTATCACGCCTGCAAGAAATATCCATTTCCATCGTCACCACCGCACTGGACCCTGTGCTGCCTAAGCATGAAGAATTGCGTCAACGCTTGGGCGTGGTCGAAACCTTATCCAAGCGCATTGGCGATTATGCCCGTAAGATGTATCAAGCCGAACTCCCCCCCAGTATTTCCGATGCATTGATGCATCCCTATCGTGCCCTTCAACACTTTGAAGAAATTGCCCGAATTGCCGCCACACTGCCCCAACGCCGGGCCGAACGCCCTGCCCTGGATGCTGAAACAGAACGTCTTTTGGACACCTACATCAAGGTGGTCAATGGTGAGTTAAAACTCATGACCTCACCCGACCCGGTGCCCGAAGATTGGAACCCCAAAAAAGCACGCAACAACATCAAATTGGCTTATGCCGCGCTGAAGAGTGCCCTTCTGGCTTTGGGTGCTAAAGGGGATTTAAAATTCAAACAATTGGAAGCCACCATCAGCTACATCGACCACATCCATGCCTGCGGCGTGCGCGCAATTAAGGCTGAACGGCGTTTGCGCCAAATCCGTGAAGCCACGGCAGACGTTGCCATTGAAGATGAACCCGACGAAGAAGAACGTATAGACGACAGCTAAGACCATTTTCCCATCAGTGTTGCGATGCAATAATTCCCTTGCCCCAGCGGGGGAGTCGGCTTATTTTTCCGCACAATCTCGGCACTTTTTATCAGGATCAGCTAATACAAGTCCACTAATGGACAAGGTCCAATATAGGTCGCCGTACCAATAAAAACACTGGGGTATGAATAAGATGACTGTCCTCCGACACGACTGGACTGTTGACGAAGTCCAAGCGCTTTACGATTTGCCGTTCATGGATTTGTTACACCGCGCACACACCGTGCACCGTGAAAACTTTAATCCCAGCGAAATTCAGTTCAGCTCGCTGATGTCGATTAAAACCGGCGGCTGTCCCGAAGACTGCAATTATTGCCCTCAAAGTGCCCACCACGGCACTGACCTGGAAAAAGAACAGTTAGCCCAATTGGACCAGGTGATGGAACAGGCCCAAGCCGCCAAAGATCGTGGCGCAACCCGTTTTTGCATGGGTGCAGCTTGGAAAAATCCAAATGCACGCGACTTCCCAGTTGTACTGGAAATGATCCGCAGCGTTAAAAGTATCGGCATGGAATGCTGTGTGACCTTGGGCTCGTTGGATGAAGAACAAACCCAACAGTTGAAAGAGGCAGGGTTGGATTACTACAACCACAACCTCGACACTTCGCCCGAGCACTATGAAAACATCATCACCACCCGCAAATTCCAAGACCGCCTGGACACACTGGAAAAAGTTCGTGATGCGGGCATCAGTGTTTGCTGTGGCGGTATCTTAGGCCTCGGCGAAGGTGAAACAGATCGCGCACGCCTAATGATGGAATTGGCCAACATGCCCGCTCACCCCGACAGCGTTCCCATCAACCTGTTGGTCCGGGTCAAAGGCACACCCTTGGAACACGCAGAAAGCATTGATCCATTTATCTTTGTACGCACTGTTGCAGTGGCACGCATCATGATGCCGCACTCTCATGTGCGCTTATCTGCCGGTCGTGAAAGCATGGACGATTCAACCCAAGCATTGTGCTTCTTTGCTGGGGCGAACTCTGTCTTCTTTGGTGAGAAACTGTTGACCACACCGAACCAACAAGCCGATCAGGATATGAAGTTGTTGGAACGTTTGGATCTCCGCCCACAGGAGTCAAAACTTGACGAACCCGTTTCAGGAAAAGCTGACCACGCTCTCTCAGCTTGAGAAACGGCGTGAGCTGATCCCAATTAAAGGGATCGACTTCAGCTCCAACGACTATTTAGGCCTGGCTCACCATGACGGCATTCGCCAATGCCTCATGGACGCGCTGGCTGATGGTATGGCGCTGGGATCTGGCGGGTCACGCTTGCTGCGTGGCAATCACCCAGAACACGAAAACCTGGAAAGCTTCGCTGCTGAATTCTTTGGTGCCGAAGCGGCGCTCTATATGGCAACAGGGTATCTGGCAAACGTTTGCGTATTCACCACATTGCCCCAACGCGGCGATGTCATCATTGTTGATGAACTGGAACATGCCAGCGCCAAAGAAGGCATTCATGCCTCACTCGCCAAATCCATCAAGTTTGCACACAACGATGTCCAGGCCTGCGAAGATGCCATCAAACGCGCACGCGCCAATGGCGCCAAGGACATTTGGATTGCGGTGGAAAGTGTCTATTCCATGGATGGTGATGTAGCCCCCCTTGACGAACTTCTGGAAATTGCAGATCGTCATGGCGCATACCTAATCGTAGACGAAGCCCACGCCACCGGCGTTCATGGTCCCGGCGGAAAAGGCTTGGCCGCCGTATTTGAAGGCCGTGAAAACCTAATTGTGGTTCACACCTGTGGCAAAGCATTGGGGCAGGCCGGAGCAATCGTCACCTGCACCACCGTGATGAAAGATTACATCATCAACGCCGCACGCAGTTTTATCTACACCACCGCTCCAACACCTTTGTCAGCCCTCGCCGTGCAAAAAGCGTTGGAAGTGGTGCGTGATGAGCCGGAACGCCGTGAACAGCTTCACGCACTCATCCAGCACGCTCATCAAAAATTTCCAAGCGATATCAGCACCACACAGATCATTCCTTTGATGGTCGGTGAAGATGGTGCAGCCTTTGCTTTGGCAAAACAACTTCAAGCCAAAGGTTTCGACATTCGCGCCATTCGCACACCGACTGTACCCAAAGGTTCTGCACGTTTACGCTTGTCAGTGACCCTAAACGTCACAACCGATGACATAGATGCATTGGCCTCCGCTTATGAATAGCTTCATTGTTACCGGAACTGACACAGATCTCGGCAAGTCCGTGGTCGCTGCCATGTATACGCTTGGCTTAGGGATGAATTACTACAAACCCATCCAGTCCGGCACCGAAGACGAAACCGATCGCCAAGCCATCAAGCGCATGACGGGGCTGGGCGATGATCGTGTATTGGATGACGGTGTTGTTCTGAGCCAACCGTTATCACCACATCGCTCTGCCGAACTGGACAATGTAGAAATCAACGTTGAATCCATTGCCCCCAATCGTGAAGGCTTGGTTGTTGAAGGCGCTGGCGGGCTGATGGTTCCGGTCAACCGCCAAACCCTTTACATTGATGTATTTGCCGAATGGAAACTTCCTGTCGTTTTAGCTAGCCGCACTGGCCTTGGCACCATCAACCACACCCTGCTGTCCTTGGAAGCCATGCGAAAACGCGGTATTAAAATTTTAGGCGTGGCTTTTGTCGGTGATGATAACCCTGACAACATACGCACCATTTCAGAAATGGGTGATGTCAAAGTTCTTGGGCGCGTACCAATGATGGACTCTATCAACGCAGAAACTCTTTCCCAAGTCTTCTCAGATAATTTTGGAGGTTCCTTGTGAGCTCACCCATCTGGCATCCCTTTACCCAACACGCGCTGATCCCTAAAATGACCAAGGTCGATCGCGCAGAAGGGGCTTATCTTTATACACCCGAAGGGAAACGTATCACCGATGCCATTTCATCGTGGTGGGTTGTCACCCATGGTCATTGCCATCCAGCGTTGGTGGAAGCCGCACGCGAACAAGCGGGAAAACTTGACCAAGTGATCTTTGCCGGTCACACCCATAATCCTGCTGAACAGTTAGCTGAAGAACTGGTGAAGCTTGCACCCGAAGGCTTAAGCAAAGTTTTTTATTCCGACAGTGGTTCCACTGCTGTGGAGGTCGCCTTAAAAATGGCTTTGGGCTATTGGCACAACATTGGAGAAGCCCAACGCCAAAAGATTGTGGTGATGGAACACAGTTATCACGGCGATACCATCGGCACCATGTCCGCTGGTGAGCGCGGTGTTTACAACCAAGCCTATTCGCCCTTGCTGTTTGATGTTGAAACCATCCCCTTCCCCACACCGGGTAAAGAGGCTGAGACCGTTCAGGCATTAGAAGACATCCTCACCGACAACCAAGACAAAGTTGCGGCCTTTATTGTCGAGCCATTGGTCCTGGGTGCTGGCGGTATGATGATGTACAGCCCCGAAGTCCTTAAAAACCTCAAAATCATTTGTGAAAAACACGATGTGGTTTTCATTGCCGATGAGGTCATGACGGGATGGGGCCGCACGGGCACCATGTGGGCGTGTGATCAAGCGGGTATTGCACCGGACATCATGTGCACGTCCAAAGGGCTTACAGGTGGCTTCATGCCATTGGCGGTCACGATGTGCCAAGACCGTTTCTTTGACGCCCATTATTCTCAAGACCGTGCTCGTATGTTTTTCCATTCCAGTTCGTACACCGCGAACCCCATAGCATGTGCCGTGGCTTATGCCAATACTGGGATTTGGAAAGATGAGCCAGTGCAAGAACGTATTGACACTGTCGTTAAACACCACACACAGCACTTGGACACATTGAAAGATAATCCACAGTTTGAAAACCTGCGCCAATGCGGCACCATTGCCGCCATGGACATCAAAGTGTCAGACCAAGGTTATCTGTCCAACATAGCGCCACAACTTTATGATAACTTCCAAGCCCAAGGCTTGTTACTACGACCGCTGGGCAACACAGTCTATATCATGCCGCCTTATTGTGTGAGTTCAGGTGATCTTAATGAGATATATGAAGCGATCACAAATGCGCCAAAAGTTCTTGGGCTTTAAGCTCCTTCTTTAAGAAGAGCCCGGACCATTGTGCGAGCCTCATCGGAATACCAATCAGTCATGCCCAGAACACCGCCACGCATAATGCCGTTGCGGTCCAGAACGAACGTGGACGGCAACGTATCAATATCAAACGTGCGCATGAATTGTGACCCAGGATCATAATAGGTGGTTAGTGCATTCAGGTTACGTTCGCGCAAAAAATCAGCTGGTTTCACTTTGCCTTGTTTGCCGCTAGCAACTGGCACAACGACCAAACCCTGATTGGCGAATTCTTCTTGTAAGGCATTCAAATCCGGCATTTCACGAATGCACGGTGGGCACCATGTGGCCCACAAGTTAAAGACCACAACCTTACCCTTGAACTCATCAAACGTAACGACATGGCCGGCCTCATCAAACATTTGCACTGCGGGAATGGCGGGCATGTTGGTTAGCAGGCTAAAGCCATCCAATCGATCCGCAGCTTCTGCAAAGGTTGCATTCGGCCCCAATGGCTCAAGGGGTACATTGCCACTGGATTGAGATACGTAATAGCCCATGCCGCCCATCAATGTACTCACAATGAGTGCGAGGGCAATAAGTACAAAATGACGCATATTGAGGTAGGTTCCTTAAGCGTAGTGTTGCCACATCATATCATTTCAGCGGCGATGGTCCACCCGTTGCCCAATCCAGCAATTCTACTGAATGCACCACAGGCGTTCCGGCATATTCACCAATCTGTACAAGGCAGCCGATGTTACCTGTGGCAATGACGTCGGCCTTCAAAACGTCCAGGCTATCACCTTTTCGTTTACCCAGATCTGCCCCTAGTTCAGGCTGCATGATATTGTAGATACCGGCTGAACCACAGCACAAATGCGCTTCTTTGGGCGTGTTTACCTCAAAGCCTGCAGCCTTCAACAAATTGGGTGGGCCATCGATATTCTTTTGCCCGTGCTGAAGAGAACACGGTGCGTGATAAGCCACAGACGGTTTGTCAAAATCTTCGACACCTTCTAGGCCGAGTTCAGACACCACTTCACTGATGTCACGGGTCTTGGCTGAAATTTCCGCAGCACGTTCCGCCCAGGCATGATCGTCTTTTAACATGTGGCCGTAATCTTTGACCATACTTGAACAGCCCGATGCGGTGATGGCAATAACATCTGCATTCGCACGCTCCCACGCTTCAATATTGTATTTGGCAAGTTCTAATGCGGCATCTTCTTTGCCCATATGGTGTGTGAGGGCGCCGCAACATTGCAAATCATCGGGTTCAATAACCTCACACCCTAACCGCACCAACAACCGAGCTGCTGCCGCATTGATACGCGGGGCTAAGACTTGCTGTGCACAACCTGGTAAAAAGGCCACCCGCATTCTCACATCACCTTGGGGGCTCTGGGTGCCAATGGGTTCAGCTTTGGGCAATGAATCCGGGGCCAAAGCAACCATGCCCTTTAAACGTCCCGGCAATAGTGTACGCAAAGGCTTTATCAAACGCGCACTGATAAGAGACAATCGAAACAATCCCGGACGCGGCAACACGATGGCAAGAATATTGCGCAATATGCGTTCACCTAATGGTCGTTTGTGAGTTTCTTCAATATAGTTGCGGGCATGATCAACCAAATGCATGTAATCCACGCCCGACGGGCATGTGGTCATACACGACAGACAACTCAAACACCGATCAATATGTCTAACGGTGTTAGCTGGTGCAGGTTGAACCTTTTCCAACATATCGCGAATTTGATAGATGCGCCCACGCGGACTATCCAGTTCATCACCCAACACCACATAAGTCGGGCATGTCGCCGTACAAAACCCGCAGTGAACGCAATTGCGCAAAATGTCATTTGCCATTTTGATTGGTGCTTGGTGGAGCTGTTGATTGGTAAAACGTGTTTCCATATGCACCTCACATCCGACCAGGGGTGAGAATGGCATGCGGATCAAACCCTGCACGCACACGATCCATCAGGGCTTGCAGCCCATCTGGGTGAGGCTGAAATACATCAACCGATGCCCTCACATTGTTGGGTGCCCGCATCAAGGTGGCGTGGCCATTGGGAAATGCTGCACGAATTCGTTCTGCATCTTGCCCCGAAGCTTGCAGCCATATCAAACCACCTGCCCAATCTAAATAGTGGACATCCCCCAAAGCATCAGCAATGGTTGGACCTTCACTCGGAGTTACCGACAAACGCCAAATATCACCACCTTCAGAAAAATATTCAACGTCACGAATTTCACGCCACAAAGTTACCGTGTTAGAAGTATGTAATTCTTCAACTTCACCGTACTTACACAACAGTTCGCGAAGCAATTGACACCGTACGGCAACGGATGGTGCGGGGCCTTCGACCCGCACCGCGACAACACCAACGCTCGCGTGGTTGATGTACGACACTTGTGATTTAGCCGCGACCTCAACAGGTAGATAAGCAACACCTGAAACTTCATACGGGCTGTTCTGAGCATCCAACATAGCCCGTCCCACATCCGTTGGTGCAAACACCAGAACCGTTCGAGATTTTTCCGGCTTGGGTAGAACTTTCAACGTTACATCCGTCATCACTGAAAGTGTTCCCATTGACCCCGACATCAGCTTTGACAAATCAAACCCCGTGACGTTTTTCACAACACGTCCACCCGATTTAAATTGTTCACCGCGTCCACTGATGGCATGAAATCCCAACATGTGATCACGTGCAGCACCAGCCAACGGACGTCGTGGACCGGATGCGCCTGATGCAAACATGCCCCCAATGGTTCCCCCTTCAGTCCGATACAGTCCCTTCGGTTGCCATGGTTCAAATGCCATCATTTGTCCGGCTTCATCCAATGCAGCTTGAATGTCGGCGATGGGCGTACCTGCACGCGCTGTCATCACCAACTCTTGCGGTTCATACAATTCAATACCGCTCAATCCCGAAAGGTCGAGAATGTGGTCACATACAACAGGGTTGCCCAGCCCCTGCTTGGTACCCTGGCCACGCACCTCCAGCGGTGTCTTTGATGACACCGCCCAGCGGACCACTTCGAGGACCTGATCCTCGGTTTCAGGTTTAAGAACTTCACGCATCTCTCACCTCAAAACCGGGGAATATCAGGGAACGGAATGTTCCCTTCGGTAATTTTCATGCGCCCCAATTCGACACATCGGTGCAAGGTCGGATAGACTTTTCCGGGATTAAGCAAACCTGAGCCATCAAATGCGCATTTAAGGCGCTGTTGTTGTTTCAGGTCATCTTCGGAAAACACTTCACCCATCAGGTCACGTTTTTCCACACCAACACCATGTTCACCAGTAAGCACACCGCCAACCTCAACACACAGACGCAAAATGTCGTGGCCAAACTCTTCAGCACGATCCAGTTCACCCGGCTTATTGGCATCAAACAAAATCAACGGATGTAAATTCCCATCACCCGCGTGAAAGACATTGGCAACCCGCAATCCGTAGTCTTTGGACAACTCCGTCATACGCGTCAAGACATCTGCCAAACGATGACGTGGTATGGTGCCATCCATTGTCAGGTAATCAGGTGAAATTCGGCCAACGGATGGGAATGCTGACATACGCCCTTTCCACATTTGTTGGCGTTCTTCATCTGTGTCACTGACACGTAAAAAAGTTGAGCCTACGCTTTTGGCAATCTCACTCACGCGTTCGGTTAAGTATTGAACTTCGATTTCTTGACCATCCAGTTCAACCACCAACAGGCTTTCAACATCCAAGGGATAGCCACTATCTACAAAATCCTGCATTGCCCCAATGACCATCTTGTCCATCATTTCCATGGCACCCGGAATGATGCCGGAACCAATGATCTTAGCAACGCATTCCCCTCCGGCTTCAACATTGGGAAAGCCCACCAATACGCCCTTGGCAACGTCGGGTTGTTTGAGGATGCGCACGGTGACTCCCGTAATCACACCCAACAGGCCTTCAGAACCTGTCACAGCCCCCAGTAAATCCAAACCGCCCGCATCCATGTGTTTACCGCCCAGGCGGATGATCTCACCATCCATCAAAACCATTTCCACCCCCAACACATTATTGGTGGTTAGGCCATACTTTAGGCAGTGCATACCACCCGCATTTTCGGCCACATTGCCACCAATGGTGCAGGCAATTTTTGATGATGGGTCTGGGGCGTAGTAATATCCTTCGTCCTCGACCGCTTCGGTGATGGCACGATTGGTGACACCAGGCTGAGCGACAACGCAACGGTTGTCGTAATCGATATCCAGAATGGCCTTAAATTTCCCCAGCCCCAAAGTAACAGCGTCAGCCAACGGCAACGCCCCACCCGACAGACCCGTTCCAGCACCGCGTGGGACAATCTTCACGTCCATCTCATGACAGGCTTTCAATACGTCAGAAACTTGCTTGGTCGTTTGCGGCAATACCACGACCATCGGAAGCTGGCGATAAGCCATCAAGCCATCACACTCATAAGCCGTCAGTTCATTTTCATCAACGATAACACCTTCACCCGGAACAATTGCGCGCAGCCGTTTTATGATTTCACTACGCCGCGCAATGGTGGCTTGATCGGGTTTGGGCATCTTCATGCAGGGCGCTCCTCAACAACGATGGCGCGGAAATCGTTGACGTTGGTCTGTGTCGGACCTGTGATGACAAGATCGCCCATGGCTTCAAAAAATGTATAGGCATCGTGGTGGTCTAAATACGTTTGTGGATTCAGCCCCAATGCTTGGGCTCGTTTAAGACTATCAGGCCCAATCCGTGCACCCGCATTATCTTCTGATCCATCAATACCGTCAGTATCGCACGCCAACGCGCTTACCCCCTCGAGTCCATCCAAAGCGATCATCAGCGCCAAAAGAAACTCCGCATTCGGCCCGCCGCGCCCTGCTGTATGACCTAGTGTCACTGTGGCCTCTCCGCCAGATAAAATTACAGCCGGACACTTAATAATATGGCTATCATTTACTATTTCACGAATAATAGCTGCATGTCCCCTAGCCATATGGGTAGCTTCACCCTCTAAACAATCACTCATTATCAGGGGAATATAGCCGGATTCTTTCGCAATGTTGGCTGCCACTTCAAGTGACATTTGCGGAGTTGCGATGAGAGTATTGGTCACATGCTCTAAGCGATAATCTGACAAAGATGGAGTTTCTGGAGGCTTTGTTTCAAACAGCCTTTGCACATTTATTGGCATTTCTATCTGATACTTATCAAAAACCAATTTTGCATCGGCAAGGGTCGTATTGTCGCCAACCGTTGGCCCCGAAGCGATCACAGACAGATCATCACCGGGTACATCAGAAATGATCAACGACACGACCTGGGCTGGATAACACGCCGTCGCCAAGCGCCCCCCTTTAATGGCAGAGAGGTGCTTACGCACACAATTGATTTCAGAGATTGTGGCTCCACTACGAAGCAGTTCATCCGTAACCACCTGCTTGTCTTCCAATGTGACGCCACGTGCTGGCAATGACATCAACGCCGATCCGCCGCCTGAAATCAGGCACAACACCAAGTCATCCGGGGTAAGGCCCCAAACCATATCCAAGATACGCTGTGATGCTTCTTGTCCGGCATGATCCGGTACGGGATGAGAAGCCTCAACGACTTCTATAAAATCCGTGGGAACATCATGGTCGTAACGCGTAATGACCAATCCGCTTAAACCATCGCCACCCCATTCATGCTCAACAGCCTGAGCCATGGCGGCTGCGGCCTTTCCAGCACCAACAACGATTGTGCGGCCTTTGGGACGTTCAGGTAAATGAGACGCAACACACTGCATCGGCAAAGCCGCGAACACAGCGGCCTGAAACATTTTTTGCAAAAGATCAGTATCCGACATGGTTTACAGCTCACCCTTCAAATATTCTGCGGCCCATTTAAGGCTGAATTCTGAGGTGGATTGAGGATAGTACTCACATCCAATCTATCCAGAATACCCCAATTGATCCAGATGTTGGAAAACTTCAGGGTAATTAATCTCCCCCGCTCCTGATTCATGGCGACCAGGAACATTGACCACCTGAATATGGGCAATGTCTTTGATATGTGAAGAAAGTGCTAAAAACAGTCCGCCTTACATAATCTGCACGTGATACAGATCAAACTGCAAGGCGACATTTAACGCCCCTGTTTCAGCAATGATACCCAAAGCATCTTGAACACAATTGAGATAGCAGCCCAGCATGTCTTGATCGTTGATGAGGGCGCCCAAGGCCTCAACATCATACCGACGCAACCAGTCCGCCGCATAACGCAAATTATCGACACGTACGGAATGAACGTCTTAATTTCAGTCACTTAGACGAACCCATGCATAGCATATGTTGCCATACATGGATCATCATTTAAGCACTTGGTCAAAACGATTTAGTGATCCGCAAAGCTGTGGAAAGCCCGGTCTAATGTGCGGAAATGCTCGCTAAACCAAGCCCGCAGACGTAGGCCGAGTTCTCCAGAGACATCCTTGTAAGTGTCTTCAGTAACACTGTCCATAATGTCACGGATGCTTTCCAGAAGGTCTTCATGGTCTTCTTTATGGGCGTAGTAACCAGAATATGCACGCTCGCGCATGATTTTTTCTTCAAGGGCAAAGTGGCCTTCGATTTGGGCGTGAATTTTGCCCAAAGAACCTTGTACGGATGAGACCGACGTGCCTTGTTCGATCATTTCGCCCAGGGTGTTAATTTCACCGATAAGTTCTTCATGCTCGTGATCAACCGATGCCACGCCAAGCTTCATGCTTTCATCCCAAACAATCAGCGCCATATTTCTTATTCCTCTTTTATTTGACGGTGACAATGCATACTCATGCGAATCCTGCCGTCTATATTGATTATTATTAAGGCTAGGTACTTAACCTATTTATCTAAAATAGAAACGGTGGTCGTTTTCAATAAATCCAATAACCATATTTTGGGTTGGTTCTACTTCCACGACTTGTGTGAGCTCATGCGTGTAATCTTTTGTTGGGTCTCCGTCATTCATACGCACAGTAAAGGTATGCTTCCCGGCGCTGACAAAAAACTTCTCATAAAAGCTCGATGAGCCATCTCGACGCAAACCTGCAGGAATAGCCTCTCCCGCATAAATGACATTGCCGTCCATTGCCAATTCCAACGTAATCACATGGCGCTCACGTGAACACTTTTGCTTGGAACGCATGTTCGGTGCCAACTTTGACAGCTCTGCCTTGGTCCTTTCTGTACAGGGCTCAACACGTTGGCCAGGATGGCTAAGGCTCAGTTTAATCTGAGCTTCACCAGCACCCATATAGGTATAGCTAGGCGAGGCCGAAAACACGCCGAGAACAACCAAGAACAAGACATAAACAGCGCCCTGGGCAACCCAGTACCAAGATGCCCGCGTGGCCTTGTGTTCTACACGCACAGTTGCGCCTGCCTTTTCGGCACGACGTTGCTGAATGCGCTCTTCTTGTTCTTTGGCCAAGCGCTTCAATTCACGCTTTTTCAAGTCAGGCTTAAGCAGATTTTTTACGCCAATATGCCATACGAACGAGAAATAGATTGGTGCAAATATAACAAAAGGTACAGCGTAGAACCAAGCACCCCACTCTTCAACAAGACCAAGCATCTTAGCTGTCCTCCTTCTCTATGTTGTTCAGATCGGCATCAAATGTTTGTACCGTTTCTTGTAACAATTCGACATCCAAGGGAGATGCCCATAGAGTTTTCAATCGATCCCGCGGGACCCGTTTGCGTAAATATGGATCGCGTCGACCTTCTAGGCGATCTTGCATCCACTCAACGCCATACCGGAAACGGCAACCGCATTCCGGACAGCCAGCAACCATCACACCACGAGCGCCATTGCTGATCATATAATCGACAAACGATGGCGGTAATTGTGAAACGCACGGCAAGCGAACGGCCGAACTTTCTTCAACAGCTTCAACATTTTGGCCATGATCACAGCCAATCAACACAATGCCGTTTTTGGATGTTTTGATGGCTTCATCAATTTGCAAGCGCATGTCTTTCAAGGAGATGTGCACCAAGTCGATACCTGTGACCAACTCTTCAGCACTCCTAAACGGTGAAGAGGTCGGGCAAGACCCAACGCAAATGCCACAACGCGTACACAATGACGGGTCAACAACGGCTTCTTGCTCGTACGGGGCCCCGTCACTGCGTGGCATCATCGTGATTGCACCATAGGGGCAATCATCATAACAACGACGACAGCCATTACATTTGTCCAAGGTCACGACGGGTGCCGGTTCTTCCTTCATGCGGGGAATCCACGGCAATATGCTGAGAAGAACCGAACCACCAATGGCAAAACCCCACATGGCTCCTGCACCGAAATAATCATAAAGCGGATAGAACGCCATGTAATACCAATCCAACGCGAGATCCGTTGGAATAACATCTAGGTTCGCTTCTTTATGACTGATCGCAGGATAGACCAACGACAACACCGTCAACGCGATCAAAGAACCAATGGCCAAACCACGGGGAGGGTTCATTTTCGCCTGAGTGACACGCAACACGTGGATCCACATCATAAACAGCAAGAACAGCGGTGCAAAAATGTGTGTAAACACCAACAAGGTAAAGAAGCGATCTGTCAGAGAACCTTCGGCCAAGAAGTTGTTGGCAATTGGTTCACCAAAAATACCCAAGAAGTCGAACCATTCCATAGAACCTACGGCTACGTATTGTGCCAGTTCGTCCCACACCAACCAATAACCCGAAAGACCGGATACATAGAGCAACCAAATCACCGGCACACCGGTAAACCAGGCATACCAGCGAACACCACGGTAACGATCAAAAGACCATTCACGGAACAGGTGCAGGCCCATGGTTAAGACCATGGCATCAGATGAATAGCGATGCAAACTGCGCATCACGCCACCGAACCACCATTGATCATGAGTGAGCTGTTCGACGGATTCATAAGCATGCTCCACCGACGTCTCAAAAAAGATGTAAAGAATGATGCCCGTGATGGCGGCAACAAAAAACATATAGAACGCCAATGTGCCCAATTGGCGCATGGGGTTCCATTCCGGACCAAAGGCTTTATCAAAGCCTTTTTCTACGCGGAGGAACATGTTTTGCAAGGGGGTACGTATTGTTTTGAGGATACTCACGGCTAAATGGTCTCGCTCTCTATTTTTGATAATTGTTTTTTACGTTTACGATCTTCACGCACCCAATTGAGCAAAAAGACCATCATACCAAGGATAATGGTACCGCCGACAAACATACGAAAAAATATCGAGTATTCGAAACGATATCGATCTGCCGTTGGGTCATAAATTGTGCAGAATAGGCGCACCTTATTGATTAAATCACCCAAGCTGGCAAACGGCGTTTCCGTTCCAAAGGTTAGGTTTTTCAGGGGCTCAACAAGATGAGGGGCGACAAAAGTTTCACCATAAATCTGGCGATAGACTTTTCCATGGCGATCCAAAATGGACGTTTGTGTCAGGTGATCGAAGCCCTTGGTCGATTCAAAAAACTGAAAACCTAAGTCATCGCTCAAACCTGCAATTGACGCGATATCACCGCTCAAAAACTTCCAGTGATCACTGATATCAACCCCTTGGTTTTTCGCAAAGCTTTTCATGCGCACGGGGTTGTCTTCACCGGTATCAAAACCGATGGTTAGAATTGTATAAGCATCATCGCCGACCGCCTTACGCGCAATCTCGTCCACATCAATCAAGGTGGACGTGATCACAGGGCACACATCGGCGCAACTCGAATAAATCAAGGATATGACAACAGGTTTACCAAGAAAATCTGACAGTTTTACATGTTTACCAGCGGTGTCACGAAAGGTGTAGTCACCAACTTGGCGACCAATAGCCGCCTGCGACAATTCTAAAGCTTTTTCTTCGTTAAGATTGCTATCACTGGCATTAGACACAGTCGGCTTAGCATATGCCTGAAAAGGCATTGCCAAGGCTGCTAACAAAAGCGCCGAGGCAAAAAACAAAAAAGCCCTGTGAATTGAAGTGTCTTGTCCCATCATTGGGATTTCCATTCGTGATTGATTGCACGTTATTATCGTTAGTGTGGAACGGGACGGGTACTAGATAGCACCCGTCCCCCCCAATTTTAGCTCATACCCCAGACGCTCGCTAGGTACTTCCAGTTGACGAAGTAGTAGAGGACGAATGCGACCAGGAATACCAGTGCCAGTACGAAGGTACCGGGAACTTCCATGGTACCTGCGCTGCCG
>JAPHSY010000020.1 GCA_026196495.1 Magnetovibrio sp. | reverse complement strand
CGCACCATTTTCCTAAAATCCAGGCTGCTTTAAATGTGCGCACGGATAACGCTTTTTCCATCATCACCCGCCCGGATTTCCGGGATGCCGATTATATTATCCGTGAAGCCTTTGCTGAGATGTTTCGCAGATACATGGCTACTTAAAGGACAAGAACGTTTTCGTAAGCGCCTCGTCATCGCTCGGATCAATGATCTGACTGAGCATGGGAATGAATGCCATTTCTTCCTTTTGAATATGGAAGGTTTCGCGCTCTGCTAGCTCTAGGCCCAAGTCATAGAGTTTCGCCCAGGTTTCTGCATCAAAGCCATTTTCACGCGGCACCTCGATCAGTTCCGCAATACGCGCCGCTAAGGGGCGAATGGTGTCGTGCTCATCACGCAGAATCATCAACATATGCCCCCCACCCATTTGTTCAGCACGGGGGAACAGGTGCTCTTCTTCGAAACGAAAGTGGCTCGTTATTTCGATATCCATGACCGCCACCAAATCATCAAGCATCTTGTTCACATCAGCATCATCGGCTGCTGGCGGATTATTCCGTCCAATACGTTTCAGGGCGGCTTCCAAATCCTCCAGCATACTCACCGTTTTCATGTGATCATCGTGCAAGCTGTTACAGATATTGAGTGCGTACTCCACCAAAAGGTCTCCTTCAGGGTTGTTCTGGCAATGGCTCATTGTTGTAGAGCTTGCCCAGATACCGGCTTACCCCAAGGGTAAACCATAAAAATGAAACAGCGCCCACCATCCCCACGAGGGCACCAACTAAAATGATCAGGTCTTGATCTGATGCAATACCCAGCGCAACCAATGTCAGAGCGCTGCAATGTGCAATCATATGTGTCTTTAAAACTTTGCCCTCTTGTCCCAATTCACTGAGACGCGGTGCAGGTTGTGACAGCTTATGGGCATGCATGGCCGCCAGGAACGGCAAAATACGTTGCAGCACACCTGTCAAAAACGTCAACAACCATCCGAAGGTTAAAGTAAACCCAAACAGGGCTGGCATGTTCAAAATCTCCGGGAACATCAAGGATAATCCACCCAAAAGGATCGCCAGCACCATCAGCGCCCAACCCAATCGGACCATCACAAAAGACACACCTAAGCGCTTTTTCATGCCGGTGCGCATCGCCTTGAACATCAGCCATATATGAATAGATGCTGCCGCTAAGCCTAACGGCACGGCAGACAACGTAAGCAGTGTTGCCCCCAGCCACGCACCACTGAGCGCCAGAACCAATCCCAGTGCACCAAGACCGAAGGCAAGCGTTGAAGGTTTAGGATCGGGTGCAGGTGACAAAGCAAACATGGGAACGAGAATGTAGCTAAAACCCATCACCATCAGTCCCATAAATCCAAATCCCCCCAAAATTGCATGGGTCAGAGCCAACTCGGCATGCGCTGCCAAGGTTGATGTTCCTAAAAAGCCAGTATCAAAATCCAAAATCAAAGATACCCCGGCCAATCCCAACAAAACTAGTGAAGCCAGCGCAATCCAACCATGTTGAACCGTCATGACCAGAGTTTGAGTTTTGTAAAAAATCCACCCAATTACGGCACCAAATACCAACAGTCCAAATACCGCCAACACCCCACCGACAAACATCAGTGTGGTGTTGCTGTGGAACATCCCCCCCACCAACAAAAACGTGCCGGGCAGAAACGCCCATGATGACAGTCGGCACATAAAGTAGGATTTTAACGTAATGCCAGAAGCAACACTTAACAGCTGATACGCTGCACCCATGGCCGTCATTGCCAACACCCCAAGTGTTAAAGCATGTAACGCGGCCAGAATGACACCCGGTCCACCACGAAACCCTGCAACGTCACCATAACCAAGCGCCATTAAGCCCCAGGCAAGAACCTGAAAAAAACTTGCCGCAACAAAAAAGCGCAGGGGGATAGAATAAGGAATGAGCCAATCGTGTGCGCCGACCAGAACTTCACCAGGGAAGGCAAGGTGTCTGCGACCGGATTGTTTTGGACCTAGGCTGTTCACTCTTTTGTATCCAAACTCAACTCAACAATAACTGCAACGTCCCCTGATATCTCATCAACTTGGTGGCTGACCAGTTGCCCACGCCAACCTCGCTCTGCCAATTCCTCATAGAGATGAATTGGATCACGGTCCATATGCAGGACAATGTGGTTGTATTCGCCACCTTCAATTTCTTGAAGAACCTTGATCATCGGCTCTGGGGGAGAAAGCCCATGCAAATCAAGATGTAATCCATCATCCTCCTGCCATCGTTTTGTCATTTTATTTTCCAACCAAACCGGAGAACGTCGCCATTATTCTGAGATTTCACACCAGCGTCATTGATAAGAGTCAATCTTATGAGACAAAGAAAATGGCGTTAGGTTTCATCATATCAATAAAAAAGCCGAGCTCGCATTGAGCCCGGCTTTAATCGTTTATGCGTGAGGTACGCTTAGATAACCTTGCGAAGCTCCACAACAAAGTTGTCCATTTCAGAGCCCAAAACTTCGGACTGTTTAGACAACTCACCAGCAGCACCCAACACGTCATGAGCACTCTCACCCGTTTCAGAAGCTGCTTGTGTCACCAACATAATGTTGGAAGTCACATCCGTTGTACCGGATGCGGCTTGTTCCACATTGCGGGCAATTTCTTGCGTTGCTGCACCTTGCTCTTCAACAGCTGCCGCAATGGTCGACGCAATTTCGTTCATCTGGTTGATGATTCCGCCAATCGAATCAATAGCACCAACCGCATCTTGGGTTGCACCTTGAATACCACCAATTTGTGCAGAGATTTCTTCGGTTGCCTTCGCCGTCGCATTGGCCAAGTTCTTCACCTCCGAAGCCACAACCGCAAAGCCTTTACCCGCTTCACCTGCACGCGCAGCCTCAATAGTCGCGTTCAAAGCCAGCAAATTGGTCTGGTCAGCAATATCAGTAATCAGAGCCACAACCTCGCCAATTTTGTTGGCAGCATCGCGCAAACCTTGGACTTTATCATTGGCACTGTCCACTTCAATCACTGCAGTTCCGGCAATTTGCGTCGATTGCGCAACTTGACGTGAAATCTCAGAAATAGAACTGGAAAGCTCTTCTGCTGCCGAAGCAACGGTTTGCACGTTGGCCGATGCTTCTTCAGCCGCCGCAGCCACAGTCGTAGCTTGCGTAGACGTATCCGAGGCCGTGCTTTCCATGCCTTGAGCGGTGGATTGCAGTTCCGTAGCCGCAGATGCCACGGTGTTCACAACTTGCTTCATGTTGGTTTCGAAATTATCGGCAACAGCAGAAAAGTTGTCGACTTTGCTTTTCATAGAATTCGTTGCTGCGTTCACGGTATTGGCAGCGTTTAAGAAACTCCCCACCATGCCCTTGGTCAAAATAGTACGGAAGTACTTATTTTCTGCCACATAATTCAAGCAAGCCATACTTTCGCGTACATAGGCATCCGAACGGTCAATCATACCGTTGACGGCATGCTGCAGCTGTCCCATTTCACCACCTTCGGTGATATGAATCAGGCGGGTTTCAAAATCGCCCCTGTCAGCGGCTTGGCAAACTTCCATGGTCCGACGAAGTTCCTTAGAAACTTTAATAATAAAGAATACACCCGCGCCGGCAGCTAAAACACCAAGGCCAATCAGAATTTCTTCGATGATTGGATTTAAGCCAATAAACACACCAACTTCAGCGATGACGCCAACAAAACCAGCAACGATTACTGCGATTTTAGCTTTGGAGAGAGAAGATGAATTCATCATAGCTGACCCCCTTTTCTTCCAGAATTTGCAACAGCGTGTTAAACGCGGCGTTCATCCCTTCCTTACGGTTGGAGTGACTTTCTTCAATATCCAGTAATTTCTTATAAAGCGGCTGGATAACGGTTTCGAGGACTTGGCGGTCTGCCGTGCGACGGTTGGAATGGTACCCAACAACCTGTCCAGAACCATCAAAACTAGGAGTCACATGGGCCAAGACCCAGTAGTGATCTCCATTTTTTGCACGATTGACAACATACGCAAACAGCTCGTTGCCAGAAGAAATTGTGTCCCACAGAAGTTTAAACACGCTCCGGGGCATATGTGGATGGCGAATAACCGCGTGGGGCTGACCGATGGTTTCTGCTTCTGTCATTCCAGCTAATCGCAAGAATATTTCATTGGCGTACGTAAGACGCCCGGTTGTATCGGTTTTGCTAACGATGATTTCATCATCGGCAAAGGTCCGCTCAACCCCTGTAAGAGTTACATTTTGTGACATTGTATCGTCTCACTTCATTCTATTTTGTACGGTACAAAAAGCCCCATTTTTGCAAGCCGCTTTGATAATATTTATTTATAAATTCTTGGGAGTGACCTCTACACTTCCCAATGTATGTAGATTGGTTAGAAAATATAGACTTCAAGCATTAATGCAATCCAAACCGAATACGTAATTTGGCTTAGTCTATTGTGATTGCATAAAAAAAGACCCTTAAGCAATGCTCAAGGGTCTTAAATAAGTATTTTGCATGAATGTTTTAGCCGCGAAGCTCACCACCCGTGGCTTTGTTCACCGAGGCAACAACGCCTTGCGAAACTTTTTCTAAATCTTCGTCTTTCAATGTTTGCTCATAGGGCTGCAAGACAACTTGGATTGCGACTGATTTCTGTCCGTCGGCAACACCTTGGCCTTCGTAAACATCAAACAAACGCACATCGCTGATCAGTTTTTTGTCGGCATTGGCTGCGGCGCGCATAATTGCCGCGGCCTCAACGCCCGCATCCACCAAGAACGCAAAATCGCGTTCAACCGGTTGGAAGGCTGACATTTTAACCAAAGGACGGGCCTGGCTTTTCTTCTCTTTTTGTTTGGGAAGGTTATCCAAGAACACTTCAAAGGCAACAACTGGGCCTTTGACGCCCATCTTTTTCAGGGTGCCTGGATGAACTTCACCAAAGTTTGCCAAAATAGTTTTAGGGCCCAGGCGCAACGTACCGGACCGTCCAGGATGATACCAAGCAGGCCCCCCAGGAGTGTTGGCGTCTTCAGATGGGAATACTTGAAGATTAGCTGTCGGCGCCCCCGCAGCGTCCAAGGCGGCAATAGCATCCGCTTTGGCATCAAACGCATCAACGGCGCGTGCCGTCCCCATCCAGTTCCGATCAACCGCTTGACCGGCGCGCACACCTGCGGCCACCAAGGATTGATCCTTGAGGTCATCGCCCGCGAACTGAGGGCCAACTTCGAACAAATTACCGTTAGGGTGACCATGGGCATCGTTTCGCCCCACTGCGGCAAGCAGGTTCGGTAGTAAGCTCGGACGCATCACATCCAAATCTGTGGAGATTGGATTGGACAAGCGTATGCTATCGGGCACACCGTTCGGCCCTGCAAACAATTCTGCATGATCGCTGGGCAGGAAGGAATATGTGACCGCTTCAATCAATCCACGACCTGCAAGGGTGCGACGCACACCCCTGCGTTTGCGCATGGTCGGATTCAAGGACGGATGCGGCAACGGATCAAGACGTTCCATAGAAACATGCGGAATGTTGTGATAGCCGTTCACACGGATAATTTCTTCCACCACACAAGGTTCATCAACCATATCCCCACGCCACGCGGGAACAGCAACGTCCCATGTATCAGCACCTAGCTTATCAACACCGAAGCCCAATACGGAAATAATGCGTTCCATTTCATCTTCGGCCACTTCGACCCCCGTCAATGCTTTGACACGACTTGGGCGGAAGGTGATAGAACGCTGCCATTTTGGACCATCGCCAGCAACAATGGTGTTGGATGGTTCGCCCCCACATAATTCCATGATCAAGCGCGTAGCATTTTCACAACCATCAACAGCAAAGTCATTGTCGATACCGCGTTCAAAGCGATAGCGCGCATCGGATTGCAGGTTAAGCTTGCGTCCGGTCACAGCCGTACGTACGGGATCAAAGATCGCACTTTCGATGAAGACGTTTACCGTGTCTTCGGTACAGCCCGATTCCAGGCCACCCATCACACCTGCAATGGCTTCAGCTTTTTCATCGTCCGCGATAACGCACATGGTGTCGTCGAGTTCGTATTCTTTTTCATCCAGCGCCAGCAGTTTTTCGCCTTGTTTCGCCAAACGCGCGGTGATGTTGCCTTTAACTTTATCGGCATCAAACACGTGCAATGGGCGACCGAAATCCATGGTCGAATAGTTGGTGATGTCCACCAAAGCCGAGATCGGACGCAGACCGATAGCCAACAAACGTTCTTGCATCCATTTCGGCGAAGGCCCGTTTTTCACACCGCGGATTAAGCGACCCGCGAACTGTGAGCACGCATCTTCTGCACCAGCCGGGAAGTCCAGCTTCACATCGATGGGGCTGTCGAACACACCTTCGATGGCTTTGATGCCCGCAGGTTTCAAGGTGCCCAGACCAGATGCAGCCAAGTCACGGGCAATGCCACGCACGCCCAAGCAATCACCCCGGTTTGGCGTGATGGCAATTTCGATGATGGGGTCATTCAGGCCCATGACGTCGACGGCACGCGCGCCAACTTCAGCATCACTGTCCAATTCAACAATGCCCGTGTGCTCATCAGACAAGCCCATTTCGCGTTCGGACAACATCATGCCGTTGGATTCAACACCGCGAATTTTGGCCGGTTTCAAGGTGAAGTCGATGCCAGGCACATACATGCCATCACCACCGAACACACCTTTAAGGCCTTTGCGTGCATTGGGCGCACCGCAAACCACCTGCATGGTGTCTGTACCGTTGCTCACGGTTAGAACTTGCAACTTGTCCGCATCGGGGTGTTTTTCCGCCGTCAGCACTTCGCCTACAAGAAAATCTTCCAAGCCCGCAGCACGGTCTTCGATGCCTTCAACTTCCAAACCTAACATGGTCAGGCGCTCAGATACTTGTTCCAAGGTCGCATCGGTGTCGAGGTGATCTTTGAGCCAGCTTAATGTGAATTTCATGAGTTCAGCCCTCCCACCATGGATGGGACATCCAAGGCGCTAAATCCATAGTGACGCAACCAGCGCAAATCAGATTCGTAGAACGTGCGTAGATCGGGGATGCCGTATTTCAACATGGCGATGCGTTCCACACCGACACCGAAGGCAAAGCCTTGATACTCAGAGGAATCGATGCCGCAGTTTTCCAACACCTTCGGATTGACCATGCCACAACCCAGAATTTCCAGCCAATCTTCGCCGTGGCCAATTTTAAATTCACCGCCCGCACGTGAACAACCGATGTCAACTTCGGCGCTGGGTTCAGTGAACGGGAAATAGCTGGGGCGAAAACGCACAGGTAGATCATCCACGCCAAAGTAAGCACGGCAGAAATCAATCAGGCAGCCCTTGAGGTGGCCCATGTGGGTGGTTTTATCAACCACGAGACCTTCAACCTGATGAAACATCGGACTGTGCGTGGCGTCATAATCACAGCGGTACGTACGCCCCGGTGCGATGATGCGCACAGGCGGCTTGCTGTCCAACAATGTGCGAATTTGCACAGGTGACGTGTGGGTACGCAGAACTTTGCGGCCCTTTTCGCCCTCGCCCGGCAGATAGAACGTATCGTGTTCTTGGCGTGCGGGGTGATCATCTGGAATGTTCAAGGCCGTGAAGTTGTACCAATCATCTTCAATTTCGGGGCCTTCAGCCACTTCGAAGCCCATCTCACCCAAAATCGCCACAACCTCTTCGATGGTTTGGCTGATGGGATGGATAAAACCATTGTCTTCGGGGCGGGTCGGTAACGTTACATCGATGCGTTCATCCGCTAACTTGGCGTTCAAGGCGGCATCTTCCAAGCCAATCTTCTTTGCATCAATGGCTTTGGCGACTTCGCCTTTCAGCGCATTCAAGGCTTGGCCCGCAGCTTTGCGTTCTTCTGGCTCCAATCCACCCAGGTTTTTCATCTGTGCGGTGATGGCGCCTTTTTTACCCAGCGCAGAAACGCGGATATCCTCAAGCGTCTGAAGATCAGCAGCAGCCTCAACTTGGGCCAAAAGTTCAGCTTTTAATGTTTCCGTATCGGACAAGATACATTCCCCTAAAACAAGCCTAAAACGAGCAAGAGGGGCTAGCGCAGGCGCCAGCCCCTCTCGGAACAACTCTCAGATCAAATTTGATCCGGTGTTTTACTTGGCGAGAGCGGCCTGGGCCTGATCTACCAAGCTTTTAAAAGCTTCCGGCTCACGAACAGCGATGTCGGCCAGAACTTTACGGTCCAGTTCGATACCAGCTTTGGTGAGGCCGTTCATGAAGGTCGAATACTTCATGCCGTTCAAGCGCGTCGCAGCGTTGATACGTTGAATCCACAATTTGCGGAATTCACGTTTTTTGGTGCGACGATCACGATAAGCGTACTGTAGGCCTTTTTCGACCTTTTCAATCGCTGTGGTGAAGTTGCTTTTGTTACGACCACGATAGCCTTTGGCAGCTTTCATGACCTTTTGATGGCGGGCGTGTTTGGTAACACCACGTTTTACACGAGACATATTTTTTCTCCGTCTTTAATCGCTGCGACGCTTATTTCGCGTACGGCAAGTAGCTCAACACAATGCGGGCATCCTGTGGGCACAAGATCATGGTGCCACGGGCCTTACGCTTCATCTTTTGAGAGCGGCGGCGCAACATGTGTTGGGTGCAGGCGGCACCGGAACGGACTTTGCCGGTACCGGTGAGACGGAAGCGCTTCTTCGCGCCGGATTTCGTCTTCAGCTTGGGCATTTTGCTTTTCCTTAGTCTGTGAGCACACGGCCGAAGGGGGTGTACTCGGTTAGCATTCATAGGTGATCCAGGCATGCCCTGCCATGTCACCCGTCTTCATTTCCGCACCATTTCGCACGGAAGAGCGGGTTATACCCAAGCTTTGCCCCCATTGCAAGGACCAAATGACATCTCTTTCCCCTCAAAACCCTAAGAAAACCGGGGCCCTCAGACAAAGATTAAGCCCCCCTTCCCCAAGGAGCGGGAAAGAGGGGCAGTTGAACGGTGCGCTACAGGGAGGGGGAGAGAGGCGCAAAGCCGTTCAGGGAAAATGTATTGTGTAATCTAAGCTGCCAAAAGTGCAGGCATTTCGCGACTTAAGCTCATACGTTGCTTGGTTTCTGCCCCTGTAAGGACAAAGCCAAGACTATGCCCGTTTTCAGCAACAAATACCGCACGGCGATCCAAACCAACACCTTCAATAGCCCATTTTCCTTTGGCTCCAGGCGCGGGAGGGCAAACCACCGTAGGCAATGCTGGCGTTTTCACCGCGACAGGCAAGGCCGGCAATTCAACCTGGGTGGGATCATCAACCAAAGTTTTGGCCAAGGCCCGGGCCTCAATCATCAACGGCTGGACATAAGGCAACACCCCGGCTTGGGTTTGGGCACAATCACCCAGGGCATAAATATGGGGGTCCGATGTCATGAGAAACGGATCGACCAAAATTCCTTGATCCACTTTGAGCCCGCATTCTTGGGCCAATTTGGTGTTGGGAACCAAACCAATGGCACTCAACGCATGGTCATAGGAAACCTTTAAACCATTGTCCAAAACCGCTTCATTCACACTCATTCGTTCAATTGTGCGACCCAAATGGAAGCTCACACCCGCTTGCTCTAACCGTTCTTGAAGCAATTGCCCCAATTCGTTGGGCAACAAACGACCCAAGGGTTGTGAGGCGATATCAACCACATCAACGCCAAACCCGGCATTAACAAGGTCATTGGAAAATTCCACCCCAATCAAACCCGCACCGACAATTAAGATGCGTTCACCGGGGGCAAATTCTCCCCGCCAATGGCGGTAATCGTCCAAGCTGTTGACGCTGGGCAGGGGGATGGGCCCATAACCTTCGGGAGTAAAAGGCCGGGGGGATGCGCCAACAGCAAGGACCAACTGACCATACTCAATCACATCACGGCCATTGAGGGTGTTGATGAGAACCGATTTAGAGCTGCGATTGATGGCAAACACATCTGTGTGCGTCCACATTGTGACGGAAAACTCCGCCGCGAAGGTATCGGCATCCTTTTGCACCAAATCATCCGCACCTTTGCCTTGGGCAAAGGCATTGGAGATCATCGGCTTGGAATACTGGGCACCATCATCGGCGGTGATCATGTGGACCGTCACATCTTTGTCCAGCTTGCGCACTTCTCGGACTAATGTCATCCCGGCCATGCCAGACCCGACGATTAAAATGTCGGTTTTGTTGGATGCGTTGGTCATGATCGTTTCCTTCCCTCAAATCGTTTTTGGTCTGTAATCTGAGACTTGTCGCGGGCTTAAGCCGCTTCGGCGTAGACTTCAAAATCAGCTTTGCTGACGCCACAATCGGGGCACTCCCAATCATCGGGAATATCGGCAAAGGCTGTTCCAGCAGGGATACCGTCTTCGGGCATGCCGACGGCCGGGTCATAGATGAAGTTGCAGACAACGCAGATATATTGTTGGTTTTCCATAATTTTAGTTCCTTTGTATGAAGCGTATTTGTGTTGGTGAGAGACCAATTATTCAGCCGCGTTTGACTTGGCGCGAACTTTGTCTAATGCATCTTGGTAATGACCCGCATGACGTTCTTCGACACGGCTCAGCGCATCAAAACGCTTGGCGGCTTTTTCCAAGACAGCCTGGAACATTTCAGCGTGTTCACGGCTTTCTTCAATTTGCTCATCCATTTCTTTGACCGCTGCGTCATGGCCTTCTTGTTGGGCCAGGTGGCGGAATTTTGGATACATTTCGGTGTATTCGTAGGTCTCACCTTCGACCGCCAATTCCAGCATACGTTCAACAGAAAGGTCTTTGGACGGGTACAACAGTTCCAAATGACCAAAAGCATGGGCCGTTTCTTGTTCGGCGGTGGCTTCGAAAACCTTGGCTACATCATCATGGCCAAGTGCACGACAACGGCGGGCGAAGTAAAGATACTTGCGGTTGGCCATGGACTCGCCAGCAAAGGCGGCTTCGAGGTTTTCAATGGTGACGGACTTGGTTTCATTAGGGCTCATTTTTAAATCTCCGGTGCGATGTTGTGTCTTCGTTGAAAAAGAATTTAGCAAAGCTAGACATATCGCTCCAATTGATTAAAATATATTCAGTTATCGATTTAATCGATTAATGGAGATAGCCGTGTACCTGCCCAGCATGCGCCAACTTGAATACTTGGTTGCGGTCGTGGATCTGTGCCACTTCGGCCATGCCGCCGAACGTTGTCATGTGACACAATCAACACTGAGCGCAGGCCTCCAGGAACTGGAAAACTTGCTCCAGGCCGAACTGGTGGAACGCACACGACGCAAAGTACAACCCACCCCGCTGGGCCTTGAGATCGCCGATAAAGCCCGCATGGTCTTAGAAGGTGCCCGCGACATTGCCGAAACAGCAACTGCGGCCAGCAATCCATTGAGTGGGCGCATGCGCTTAGGTGTCATCCCCACTATCGGGCCGTTTGTATTGCCGCGCGTTTTGGCGGGCCTGCGAAAAGCCTATCCAGACTTGAAGCTTTATTTGAAAGAAGCACAAACCGCAGACGTCTTGGACCAACTCAATCGTGGTGATTTGGAAGCGGCCATCATCGCCAGGCCATATGACATCAAAAACTTCAACTCAATGGCATTGGGCAAAGATCCATTTTGGGTGGCTTTGCCCAAAAAGCATCCATTGTCGCATAAGGCCGAATTGAAGCCAGAGGACCTGCCAACTGATGAATTGCTGATGTTGGAAGACGGTCATTGCCTGCGTGATCATGCCTTGGCCGCATGTGCCCTGCCCACATTCCATCACCCCGACCAGTTTGAAGCCTCAAACCTTTATACTCTGGCGGAAATGGTCGCCAATGGATTGGGCATTACTTTTTTGCCAGACATCGCTTTGGGGTCCGGCATGATCAACACCAAAGCCTTGGTGTTACGCCCCCTCAAAACCGACGGGGCACCACGCACCATTTCATTGGTTTGGCGCAAATCATTTCGGCGCGACCTCGATATCGCTGCGCTGGCGACATATCTGCGTGGGCGGATGGGCGGTCTGCGCGTTAAGCGTAATTAAGGAAAGCTCCAAGGAAACTGCCATGAAACCCAGCAAAATATTCGAACTCACTTTGCGATTGCTGTGGGGCAAACGTGCGCCACGTTTCAGCGGCTATAATGTCTCTGCCCCACGACGTAACCGCGAAATGCACAAAGCCTTTGATGAAATGATGGAGACCGTAAAAACGATCAAGACCGATGAACAGCATCGCAAGATGTTGATGGATGAATTGTACTATTTTGAAGCGCAGCTTGATCTTCAGGCAAAGCCGTCATGGGAACTGGTTTATAGCCAAATGCGCCTGAATATGAGGCTACTGGGCTATAACCAGCTTAGTGGCGGTCAAACCTACCGCCCCAGTTTCAAACCCAACAAAAACTAATCAAAGAGGGCATCAATATCAGCTTGGCTGACACTTTCTTCCCCGTCAAGTGCAGGGCCATCCATGGTCACGCCACCACTGACCATTTTATCTTCTTCATGGACGGGCAACGCGGCTATGGAATCTTTACCGATAATCACCACCAGTGAGCTGAGCGTGCCTTCCAACAAATTCATGGTCTTGACGATTTTGCCAATACGCTGCCCCGTGATGTCTTGGAACGTACAGGCTTCAAAGACTTTGTTGGAATTCTCAATCACTTGGTCAAAATCTGCGGATACCTCATCCACAAGGATTTTGCCCTTCAGCTTCTCGATAATGTCTGAGGTGGATTCGGTTGCCTCCATAATGGTGTTGGTGGCGTCCTCTGTTGCTTGAACGATGGCATCAAGCTGATCTGCAGCCTTGTTGAAGTGATCAACAGGGGCGTTGGGATGCTTCACTGTGGCAATTTCAGACTTGATGCGCTCCATATATTCATAGAGCTGCACAATCTGTCGCGACAGTTCGTCGTATTGAGCCTTGGTGATATTCTCAGTCATAAATCGAACTTAGCACCCTGGGCTCTGATGCGCATCCTTCAAGTCAGCAATTCATACTTTTGAACACCCTCTTAAAAAAGAGGATGGCCCGGATGAGGGAGGGCCTATCCGGGCCATAATTTTACTGGCTGAGTTCTGGATACACATCCAAAACATCGGTGCCTGCAATACGGTCATAATAACGTGCGCGGTACAGCAGACGTGTGTGGGTCTCATCATCTTCAAAACCCGCACGATCGTGAATAACGTTGGTGCTGACCAAACCCATGCCCGGTTCCAAACGGCCACGGAAGATATAAGGGCTGTCACCATTGAGCAGGTCTTCAAGATATTGAACGGCCTCTAGGGTGATGGCGTCATCTTTCCAAATCACATTGTGTTCGCGAATGGTGTAGCGCATGTGCAAGTTGCCAGTTTTGGGACAAATGGAAAAAACCGGACCGGCTTCTTCAGCGCGCACGGTGGTGCCACCGTCATCAATACGGGCGGGAATGGTCATGGCATCGGGTGCCATCAGGGCGCGAATGTATTCCGGGTTTTTGTTGCGCAGTTCCATGTAAGCAATTTCATGGTCCATCAACTGGTTTTCACCACCCGTTGCAGAAGGGCAAACACAGTGTAGGTTGAGGCTTTGGATCTGTTTGTCGGCGGTGTTGTAATAACCATCGGTGTGCCATTTGATGGTGCGGTTGGAATATGGAATGAAGTTGCGGCGCGCACCTTCATCAACAACCGTCAACGACGTCAGGCCATCATCATCGGCAAGCCAATTGTGATCCAATCCAAAGATACCCATTTGCGATGCCAGCTTTAGCGGGATATCACGGTCCGGATCGGTTCCAGTGTCGGCGACATAAACGGCCATATTGGCTTTTTGCACGCGCTTGAGAAGTTCTTCACGCTCTTCATTGGTCAATTTACGGGGGTCCTTGATGGTCACCACCAAATCGGCCAAAGAGGTTGGGTAATCTTTTAACTTGCTCTGACACCATGCTTCATACATTTCGGTGTTGGCGAGATCAAACGGGCTGTTGACGTGGTCTGTTTGCGGTTGTGTGGCAGTCATAGCTTTTCCCTGGTCTAATATTATGTTTTGTTTATGTAAGACGGTTCCCCAGGCTTTCTCCACTCTCAAAGCGCAACCGTCCAGGGCATCCACCATACAAATTTCCAGATGCACGTAATTGACCAAAATCAGTCGGGGTATTTCCTAGAGATAGGATTATTTTCTCCAAAGTGAACTTTTAAAACAAAAACCCCCGCTCAGATTTGAGCGGGGGTTTTTTAATTATTGTAACAGGTGTATCAGCCTTATTTTGGCGAGACCACCATGGTCATCATGCGGCCTTCGGATTTGGGCATTTGTTCAACCTTGATGGTTTCACCCAGTTCTTCGCGCATGCGTTCCAAGACTTTAAGACCCAAATCTTGGTGAGCCATTTCACGACCGCGGAAGCGGATGGTGACTTTGACCTTGTCGCCGTGATCCAAGAACTTGCGTGCGGCCTTCATCTTGGTCTCATAGTCATGAGTATCGATGCCAGGGCGCATTTTGATCTCTTTGATCGAAACGACCTTTTGCTTCTTCTTCGCCTCGTTGCGCTTTTTCTGTTCCTCGTACTTGTACTTGCCATAGTCGAGGATTTTGCACACCGGGGGCTCTGCGTTGGGGGAAACCTCAACCAAATCCAAGCCGTGATCGGCTGCGATGTCGATTGCTTCTTGGGTGGGCTTAACGCCGATCATCTCTCCGTCGGGTCCGACAAGGCGAACTTCTGTTACGGTGATGCGCTCGTTTACGCGCGGTCCTTCGATGGTCGGTTTTTTATTAAATGGTGGGCGGGCGATGGCCCTTCTCCTACAGTAATGCGCATCCGGAACGCGCTTCAAAACACAGTGCTTAAGGTTTTTTATATTTAAGCGGCCTTAGCTCCCGGCGAGCGGGCCTTTTGCTTCTGCCGAGAGGATATCAATTGCCTCTGCAAGCGCAAGGATTTCTTGATCTTTTCCGCCAAGACGACGCACGGCAACTTTGCCTTCTTCGGCTTCGCGTTTACCCACAACAAAAATCGCAGGCACTTTCTTGTGACTGTGCTCGCGGATTTTGTAGTTGATCTTTTCGTTTCGAACATCCAATTCTGCGCGGATTCCTGCGGATTTTAGGGCCTCAAAGACCTCGGCTGCATAGCCATCGGCATCCGACGTAATGGTCGTCACCACGGCTTGAACCGGAGCCAACCACATGGGCAAACGGCCCGCGTAGTTTTCGATTAAAATCCCTAAGAACCGTTCAAAAGAGCCCAGAATCGCGCGGTGCAACATCACCGGGCGGTGTTTTTCACCATCTTCACCCACGAAGGATGCATCCAAACGTTCAGGCAGAACGAAGTCCACCTGCAATGTGCCACACTGCCAATCACGGCCAATGGCATCACGCAGAACGAATTCCAGTTTCGGACCATAGAAGGCACCTTCACCGGGGTTCAGCGTCATTTCCACACCCGCGGCTTCGGATGCTTCACGCAATGCATTTTCAGCTTTGTCCCAAGTTTCGTTGGAACCAGCGCGTTTTTCCGGGCGATCAGAAAATTTGATAATGAAATCTTCAAAGCCGAAATCTTTGTAGATCGACGTCAGCAGGCGGATGAATTCTTTGGTTTCCGATTTGATTTGGTCTTCGGTACAAAAAATATGCGCATCATCTTGCACAAAGGCACGCACACGCATTAGTCCGTGCAAAGCGCCGGACGGCTCATTTCGGGCGCAAGAACCAAATTCCGCCATGCGCAACGGCAGGTCGCGATAACTGGTGGTGCCTTGCTTGAAAATCTGAACGTGACACGGGCAGTTCATTGGCTTAATCGCCAACATGCGGTCTTCCGATTCGGCAATGAACATGTTCTCGCGGAATTTTTCCCAGTGCCCGGAATCTTCCCACAAGGTGCGATCGACCATTTGCGGGGTGTTCACCTCAACGTAGTTTTCAGCTTCCAGGCGTTGGCGCATGTAGTTCTGAACGGCGCGGTACATGGTCCAACCTTTGGGATGCCAGAACACGGAACCCTGGGCCACATCTTGAAGATGAAACAGCGACATTTCACGGCCCAAACGGCGGTGATCACGCTTTTCGGCTTCTTCAAGCATGTGAAGATAAGCTTTAAGCTGCTTCTTATCCGCCCACGCCGTGCCGTAAATCCGTTGCAACATTTCGTTGTTGGAATCACCACGCCAATACGCACCGGCCAGTTTCATCAATTTGAACGCCTTGCCCAATTTGCCCGTCGACGGCAAGTGGGGGCCACGGCACAGATCGATGAAATTGCCTTGGCGATACATGCGAATATCTTCATCACCGGGGATAGCTTCGATGATTTGCGCTTTGTAGTGCTCACCCTTTTCTTTGAAGAAATTGATGGCATCTTGGCGATTCCACACTTCGCGCACAATTTCCTCATCGCGCGCAACAATTTCATGCATTCGCTTTTCAATGGCTTGCATATCTTCGGGCGTGAACGGCTCAGAACGCGCGAAGTCATAGTAAAAGCCATTTTCGATGGCCGGTCCGATGGTCACTTGGACTTCGGGATAGAGCTCTTGCACCGCTTCGGCCATCACGTGGGCGGCATCGTGACGCAATAGCTCCAGGGCCTCTTCATCCTTGGCGGTGACGATGGCAAAATCGACATCTTCGGTGATGGGCAGGCTTAAATCCGCCATTTCACCGTTGATTTTAACCGCCAAAGCGGCTTTGGCCAGTCCCGGACCGATATCGGCGGCCACGTCGGCACCCGTGACCGGGGCGTCGTATTCGCGGGATGTTCCGTCGGGAAGTGTCAGCTTTACCATGGATGTGTGCCTTGAAAAGAGCGTATAGAAAACGTTTCGAAACCCCGGAATGTAAGGGGAAACCGCGTCCTGTCAAGGCACGTCTTTCAGGGGATGGCCAAGACGCGTTAAAGGGGGGCTCTAAGACAGGGGCGCAATCCGTCGTGCCGCGTTCCAAACCTCGGCTTGTGTAAGTTCTTCCAGGCTGGGTTTGCGCAAGATTTCAACACTGGGGCCACGTTGGGCACACAAGGCCGGATTGCTGTCATGGGAATACAAAACCACACTGGGACAGCCAGCCAATGAAATCATGTGCATTGGCCCGGTATCATTGCCCACCGCCAGCGCAGCCGTACGCGCCAGTACCGCAATTTCGACAAAATCCGTCTTGGCACAGAGGTTCACCGTGCCCGGGGCTTCACGTTCAATCATCGACATGATGGCTTGTTCAGCACGCGCACCCAACAACACAGGTGTGATGCCTTCGGCATAGAGATGATTTGCCAATTCAACAAAGCGTTCCACCGGCCAACGCTTAGCCGGACGATGGGGAGCCCCACCCGGCACCAGTAGGGCAAAGGGCTTTTCAATCCCAAATTGTGACACATCCTTGGTGGCAAAACTCAAATCCGGCATGGGCACATCAACAATACCGGCCATCGCCAGTTGTTCGGCTTGGCGTTCAATGGTGTGCATATTGTCACGCTCTGGGTTGGCATGAGGATGCGAGCACCTGCGCGCAATACCTGACCATTCGGGACGTTTTCCCCATCCAAACAAGCGGAAATAAGAACTGGAACGATCCGAGGTCTGCAGATCGTAAACCCGGGTAAAATCCCCTGACTTCAATAAGCGGCTTAAAGCGCGCACCTTGCCGATTTGCCAAGGTTTGGGACGAAATTCATCTACCCAGACATCATCAAACAATCCTGAAGCCTTCGCCAAGGCTACATAAGGCTTGGTGGTCAACAATGTAATATTTGCAGCTGCATGATGTTTGCGGATAGCGGCTGCAGGGCCCAACGCTTGAACAAAATCCCCCAAGGCGCCCAGCTTAATGACAAGAATACGTTCTTGTGACGCGTTCACGAATCCTTACCCTCTTTCACACACCCGTCCTTATCCATTGCGTGATCAGCCAACACTTCGCGGTACACATCCAAGGTCTTGTCACACATGGTGGTTTTGGAGAAATTCTCGCTTACACTGGCGATCGCGCGGTCTGAATAGGCCTGGCGGCCCGCTTCGTCCAATTCCAACGCTTCGCGCAATGCCAAAGCCAGTGCCTCTTTATCACCGGCAGCAAACAACCAGCCGGTATCACGATCAACAATGGTCTCGCATGCCCCACCGTGATCCGGGGCAACAACAGGGCGCCCCAGGGCTTGGGCCTCAACCACCACACGCCCAAAGGCTTCCGGATCCGTTGACGCCGACACCACCACATCAGCCAACATGTATGCCGCTGGCATATCGTTACAATGATCAACGATGCGCACCACACCCGATAAATCATTGGCTTCAATCAAGCGTTCCAATTCTTTGCGATACGCTGTACGCCCTTGATCGGAACCCACCAGGACACAGCGAATATCTTTGCGTTTCAATGCCGCAATGGCTTCGATAAAGACTGTTTGGCCTTTCCAACGGGTCAAACGCCCCGGCAACATCACCACCGGATAGCCATCTTCCAAGCGCCAATGGTTGGCCAGCTTCACCACCCGTTCAACACTGACCAAGCCGGGATTGAAGCTGTCCAAATCGACACCGCGGTGAATCACGCGGATTTTATCACCCGGTGCACCGTAGGTTTGTTTCAAATGCCCCGCAATAAAGCGCGAAATGGCGATAATGCGTTCACCCTTGGTCATCACAGAATTGTAGGCCCTTTTCAAGGCGTTACCGACGCTATAAGTCCCATGAAATGTGGTGATAAAGGGCGTACCGGTGCGTATACAAGCGTAATAGGCACTCCACGCCGGGGCACGGGAACGGGCATGAACGATATCCACACCCTCGTCCTTGATCAGTTTTTCCAACTTGGCGATGTTGGCGTAGATGGTGAATGGATTCTTGGAATGCAGTGGCAATTCAAAATGTTCAGCGTTGGCACGTTGCAATTGGTAGACGCGCTCCCCACCATTGCTGGCGACCAACGAGCGCCATCCCGCATCATGGATTGAGCCTGCGACCTCAACTGTGCCACGTTCAACCCCACCGCTGCCGCCCAAAGCGGGCAGCACTTGCAGCACCGTCACAGGTGCGGCGTCTTTCGACGCAGTTCCGCCGCCTGTGGTTTTCGTGTCCGGTGAACGTTTGGCCTTTGGACAAAGGATGTTATGGTTTGCAGAAATGTTCATCGCCCCTTTATACATTGTTCCTGCAAATGCAAAGAACAATGGTTGCAGGTCATAAGTGAGGTGTCCAGGGAAATGCAAGCCCCTTCAATCAATTCACCACAATTTAGCACACGCGGTGATGGAGCGAAAATCGCTTTTCACGCAACACCAGCGCGCGATTCCACCAAACCCACCGGGGTTATTTTCTGCGGGGGCCTACGTTCCGATATGGAAGGTTCGAAAGCACTCGCCCTGGAAGCGTGGTGCAAAACTGAAGGTCGAAGCTTTTTGCGATTCGACTACACCGGCCACGGCCAATCATCCGGTACGTTCGAAAAAACCTGCATTAGTGATTGGGCTCAAGATACCCTGTATGTCCTGGACACTTTAACCAAAGGCCCGCAGGTCTTGGTCGGCAGTTCCATGGGCGGCTGGGTTGGTTTACTGACGGCGCGTGATCGTCCCAAACGTCTAAAAGCCTTTTTAGGTTTGGCTGCGGCCCCTGATTTTACGGAAGATTTGATGTGGGAAGAACTAACCGCTGAACAACGTGAAACACTGATGGACAAAGGCCAGGTGGCGGTTCCCAATGACTATGACCCTAATGATCCATATATAATTTCCAAGCTTCTGATTGAGGACGGCAAAAATCATTTGCTTTTGCGCGAACCACTGAATATTCAAATGCCAGTACGCTTAATCCAAGGCATGCAGGATGCCGATGTGCCGTGGAAAACGGCCCTGAAAATCCAAGATGCCTTGGCCTCAGACGATGTGGAAATCCAGTTCATAAAGAACGGCGATCATCGTTTGTCGACAGACGGCGATCTAAAACGCCTGACGCGTACATTGGGGAATTTACTTATCGACATCGAAGAGTGATGTCTTGTCAGAGGGAGTATGCACCGTGAACGCTGCTATCGATAAACTTGTTTCCGGTTTCAAGACGTTCCATGAACGTTTCTTTGAAGAAAACAAAGAACTCTATCAGCGCTTGGTGACGGAAGGCCAAAGCCCAAAAGCCTTGGTCATTGCCTGTGCCGATTCCCGCGTTGATCCGGCTATCATGCTGCAAGCCGATCCCGGCGATATTTTTTCCATTCGCAACGTTGCCAACGTGGTGCCGCCCTATCAAGAGGGCGGTGACGTCAGCTACCACGGTACATCAACCGCCATCGAATTCGCCATTAACGGCCTTGGGATCAAAAATATCGTGGTGTGTGGCCACGCCCATTGTGCAGGTGTGAAGGCCATGGTTTCCGGCCAGGAAGGCAGTCCCGTTGGTGGTCAGTTTGTACCGCAATGGACATCCATTATCAACAAGGGCTACGAACTGGCGAAGCAAAAGAACCCAGGCGCTGAAGGTGCCGAATTGGATCGCTGCTGCGAGCGTCAATCAGTATTGGTTTCCTTGGAAAACCTCATGACGTTCCCTTTTGTGAAGGAAAAAGTTGATGCCGGTGAGCTGGAAATCCACGGTTGGTATCTGGATATCGCCCAAGGGGAATTGTCACGCTACAACCCAAACACCGACAAGTTTGAGATGGTTGCACTATAAGCGAGATTACATCCCTTCTACCGCCAAGACTGCCTGGAGCCCCGATTTATAATCGGGGTAATCCAGTTTCACGCCCAGCTCATCCTTGATGCGGTCATTGATCACCAGGCGGTTATCAGCCCAAAAGGTTTGGGCCATAGGTGACATTTGCGAAAGCGCTTGCTCATAAGGAATTTCATCAGGCACTTCGGCCCCCAACAACTCACAAGCAAATTTGATCACCGCACTGGGTTCGGCGGGATCATCATCACAAACATTATAAACACCACCGGGATTGGGCTTCGCCATAGATGCCATCAAGACATTCGCAATGTCCATCACATGGATGCGTGAAAACAAATGACCGGGATGGTGAATGCGTTGCGCCCGACCTGCACGCACTTTATCCAAAGGGCTGCGTCCAGGTCCATAAATTCCAGCTAAACGAAACACATGCAACGCCATTTGCGCCCGCGCCGCCAAATTTTGCCAGCGCGTTTCCGCCAGACCGCGAAAACGTGAGCGTTCCTGACTTGGCAACAAACGCGACGTTTCCGTTACTGGCTTGCCGCCCGTATCTCCATAAACCCCCACGGTGGACAGATAGCCAACCCAATCAAGTTGATCGACCAGACCGGCCAGATCATCACCATGTAAATCCAATACCGGGTCTCCGGCACCATCGGGAGGAACAGACAGCAAGACATGGGTAACGCCTTCAAAGGCTGCTTTGAAGTCTTCGAGCGGATGTTCACGATCAAATGTATACAGCTTTGCCCCATCCATATCCGCCCCATCACCATTGCGGTGCGTACCACTCACCTGCCAACCTTGACGAATCAAATCGCGCGCAAGCCAGCTGGCCGAATAGCCAAGGCCAAAACAAAACAAATGTGGAGTTTTCATAGTCATATAAAAGTTGGCCTTGCATTTTGTGAGCGCTGATACGACTTTAGACAACATGAGAAGCTTCGTACAAGTCCCCATTGGGCTTACCATCGCATTCTGTATGGCCATTGCACAGATGAGTGGGGCCAAGGCGGAAACAATCGCCGAAGCGCAACAACACTATCATGGCTGCATGGCCCTAACCGAAACCAACCCCGAAGCAGCGTTTGATGATGCCACAACCTGGGAGGGCCTGGGGGGTGGCCATCCGGCACGCCATTGTGCTTTGGCAGCTCTGATCGCCATCGGCCACATGGACGAAGCCGCCCAGGGATTGGAAAAGCTGGCCGATGAAGTCAGCGCCGATGCCGTTTTCAAATCCAAGTTGCTACTGCAAAGTGCCCGTGCCTGGATCGCAGCTAACAAGCTGGAACGGGCTACAGCCACCGCAGATTATGCACTGAAACTCAACCCCGAATTGATGGGCGCACATTTCACCCGCGCCCAAGCCATGGGTATACAAGGCGCATATGCCGAAGCCATAATCGATTTAACTGCCGTTTTGAGGGCCTATCCCGGACACCCAGAGGTTCTAGTGATGCGCGGCTCTGCGTATCGATTCTTGGACAAATTGGACCTAGCATTGATGGACCTGGATCGGGCTTTGGATATTCAACCCACCAATGTGGAAGGTTTGCTTGAACGCGGAAATGTCTATCGTTTAATGGGGCGCAAAAACCCGGCTCGGAATAACTGGTTGAAGGTTATCGAACTGGAACCAGACAGTGATGCTGCCCGCGTAGCTAGGGTCAATATCCACAACCTCAATTCTGGTGTGAATTAAACAAATCCGCCGTGCCTCTGGAAACAACGGCATAACCATCTTATATTAGCAACAGCGCAACTAAAATTGGACCCCGCCATAATGACCAGCCATCTGGAAACACCTGAATTTCCTCTCAACAACACTGAAGCCTCTGATGGTCCATCATACCGTATGGCTCATGAAATTGGCTCAGGTGCGGTGGTTATCCGCACTGAAAACGGTAAACGCTCGGTGTGTGTTAAGCTGGACAGAATCTGCAAGGAATACATCCATCATTACCTCATCCCTTTAGACCCACGTCCCTCCGTCAATCTAGAGCTGATTTACGTAGACCCCGAAGACTTACTGTTCGATTGCTTCGCCACCGTGGAATATGATTATGGCGATGCAGATGCATCCCAGGCCATTCCAGAAGCGGGTCATGCCTTTGAAAACAAAAATGGTTTCTTCATCAAAGTGTTAGATGATCCCAAAACACAAAAAATGTTCGGTTTTGTCGATCCCATGACCGGGCTGGTGCGCATCCGTCAAGAACGCAAACTCAAAGCCATCCACCCCAATTGGAGCACCAAGGCCAAAGTGGGTGAGGATATTGTTGAACTGGCGCACTTGCTGGAACGCTTTGCTACGCAGCTCTAAAAATCGAGATCACTGTAATGTTTGGGGGGCGGCACGCCGGGTATGTGGTCGTGCAGCAGTGTGCGAAAGCTTGGCCGCGATTTAATCCGGGCATACCAATCTTTGGCCAGTGGATGATTTGTCCAAGGCACATCACCCAAATAGTCCACACACGATAAATGCGCCCCAGCCGTGACATCGGCCAAACTGAACGCGTCACCAGCCAACCAAGTACGACGTTCCACCAAATAGCTGATATAGGCTAAGTGGTGGTTGATGTTGGTCTTACCCGCACGAATGGCCGTACTGTCAGGGGAACCAAGCCCCAAAAACCGCTTCATCACCTTTTCGCCAACCAGATTTTGAACCACTTCACGCTCAAATTTATCGTCAAACCAGTGGCACAAACGGCGCACTTCGGCGCGTTCAATCGGGTTAAAGCCCATCAATGGCGGTTCTGTCACGGTTTCATTCAGGTATTCACAGATCACCTGTCCACCGGAAAAAGTCGCACCACTGGTTTCCACCAAAACCGGTACTTCACCCGCTGGATTGAGGCGTAAAAAAGCTTCCCGGCGTTCCCAGGTTTTTTCAACTTCCAGTTCGAAGTCCAGCTTTTTTTCCCCCAAAACGACACGTACCTTGCGCGCATGGGGTGACAGCCAATTGTGGTAAAGCGTGCGCATAAAATCCTTATACACCACCAATCGTTAATGGAAATATACCCTAAACAATCTCTGTAACCTTCTTGTGACTCTAACGAATAACACCATGAAACCGCCGCATTAAAGCATTAAGTTATAACCATTCGAAACTTTTCTGGGAGCCCCCCCTATGCTGATCAAGATCCCCAAGTCCTGGCAGTTGAGCGAATCGGACGCCACACCTGAGAACATCTACAAAGAGCGCCGACGCTTTATGAAGGGTACGGCAGCCGTGATTACAGGTGGCATTGCGGGCTCCCTCTTAGGTCGAGACGCCTTCGCCGCTTGGGTACGTGGTGAAAAACTCCCCAACGTGGTGCAAAGCCAATACACCACCGACGAAGAGCTGACCCCCTATGACGACGTCACCCAATACAATAATTTTTATGAATTCGGCACCAATAAGGGCGACCCTTACGACAATGCCTTAGATTTCAAAACCAAGCCTTGGACAGTTGAAATTGCCGGTGAGGTGAATAATCCCGGCATCTATGATGTGGAGGATTTGCTGCGCCCCCATCAAATGGAACATCGTATTTACCGCCACCGTTGCGTCGAAACCTGGTCAATGGTGGTGCCGTGGGTCGGTGTCACCCTGGCCGATATCATTAAGCGTTTAGAACCCACATCGCGGGCCAAGTATATTGCATTCGAAACCCTACATGACCCCAAGCAAATGCCGGGACAAAACCGTAACGTATTGCAATGGCCGTATGTCGAAGGCCTGCGTATGGATGAAGCCATGAACCCCCTGACACTTTTGGCAACGGGTGTATATGGTGAGGTTATGCCACCCCAAAACGGGGCACCAATCCGTTTGATCATACCGTGGAAATACGGGTTCAAAGGGATTAAATCAATTGTCAAAATCACGTTCACCGAAAAAGAACCGCCAACCTCTTGGAACGTTTCCGCCCCACGCGAGTACGGCTTTTATGCCAACGTAAACCCTGAAGTTTCACACCCACGTTGGTCCCAAGCCAAAGAACGCCGCATTGGTTCATTTTTCAAACAACCCACTTTGATGTTCAACGGCTATGGTGAAGACGTCGCGCATCTTTATAGTGGCATGGACTTGGCAAAATATTTCTGATGAGCACAAACGTTGATACCATGAATCGTTTATCATTTTCCATGCCCTACCGGGCTAAGTGGTGGCTGATGTTTGGCCTGATGGCTGCACCGCTTGCTTGGTTGATTGGATCGGCGCTTACGGGTGGCCTGGGGGCAAACCCCATTGAAGCCATCAATCGTTTTTTGGGCGATTGGGCGTTGCGCATCTTGTTGGTGACACTCGCCGTAACACCCCTAAAGCTGATGTTTGGGCTGACTTGGCCAGTGCGTATGCGGCGCATGTTGGGGCTTTGGGCTTTTGCCTATGTCGCGCTTCACATCACCAACTATGTGGCCATCGATCAGTTCTTTGACTGGGGCGATATTTGGCGCGATATCCTCAAACGCAAATTCATCACTGCGGGCTTTGTTGCCTTCTTGATCATCTCAGCCTTAGCCGCAACATCATGGAATGGCGCGATTAAACGGATGGGGGTTCAAGCGTGGAAACGCTTGCACAAGTTGGTATACTGGGCTGGCGTTCTAGGGTGCCTACACTACATATGGATGGTCAAAGCCGATCTGCGTGAACCATTGATTCACATCGCCATCTTAGCCGTTTTGTTAGGTGTTCGGGTGTACCACAACCTGCGTGTTTACTACGCATGATGGACCCATAGTTTAAGGCGCCGCATGGTCGGGGCGAACCAGTTTACGGTTATCTTCAGGAGATTTGGGGGGCGGGCTTTCTTTGGATTGTTCTTCCTCAACGGCATCAGTTTGCAGGGGCATTTCACCCTGGTCACTCTGACTGACACTGGAATCGCGAATATCGTCTTGGCTCATACCGATGGTCATCGCCAAAGAATTTTTATGCATTTGTAAAAACTTTTGGCCCCGCTTGGGGATTGGAATTTTCAAGCTGCGGCACAAAACCACCAATGCTTCTTGGGCTTGTTGTTGATTTATCCGAACACGAATAGGATTGTGAGGGTCGCTCGAAGTATATCGCAGCGTCACCGAAATTCCCGCTGATGTGGTATCCGATACGGCTGAGTTAAATTTATCATCAATAATTTCGATATCTTCAACATGGGACGCAGGCACGTTCATGTTGTTATCCTTGGCATACTTTTGAAATGCCAAGCGCAGCTCTTGTCTGCTGAATATCAATTTGCGGACGTCTAGAGGCATGATTTCACGCGCTCCACTTTTGTTTGTCTAGCGCCCCAGCACTTAAACCTCACATAAACCGTTGTATTTTAAGCTTAACCGAGGTGCCCCCATTTATAAATGGCTCAAAAGTATTAGACCTTTTTGAACAAGATATCAGTGGGCTTCATCCCAGTTATCGCCAATGCCAGCATCAACAACCAACGGCACATCTAAGCTTGCCGCACCTTCCATCACTTTCTTGACCAAGGCCTGGGTGGCGTCAACTTGTGCATCCGGCACTTCAAAAATCAATTCATCGTGGACCTGAAGTAGCATCTTGGCATCCAAGCCCGCATCTTTGAGGGCATCAGGCACACGCACCATCGCGCGTTTGATGATATCGGCGGCTCCGCCCTGAATTGGTGCATTGATGGCGGCACGTTCAGCAAAGCCACGACGCATGCCATTTTTGTCACCGATACCACTTACATGACATTTGCGCCCAAACAATGTGGTGACATAACCGTGTTCTTGGGCAAACTGTTTGGTCTCATCCATATAGGCGCGAATGCCGGGGAACTTTTCAAAATAGGCTTTGATGTAATCACTGGCTTCCCCACGTGGGATGTCCAACTGACGTGCCAAACCAAATGCAGATATCCCATAGATGATGCCAAAGTTGATGGCTTTGGCATTGCGTCGAACCATAGGATCCATTCCTTCGACAGGCACCCCAAAAACTTCTGACGCGGTCATGGCATGGATGTCTTGATCCGCATGGAAGGCGTCTTTCAAGGCACCAATATCGGCAACGTGCGCCAACAGGCGCAGTTCAATTTGCGAATAGTCGGCACTGAGAAGCTTGTGCCCCTGCTCTGCCACGAAAGCCTTGCGGATTTTGCGGCCCTCTTCGGTACGGATCGGAATATTTTGTAGGTTCGGGTCAGATGATGCCAACCGTCCGGTCGATGTGGCCGCCATGGAAAAGGACGTGTGCACCCGCCCGGTCTTTGGATTGATCTGTTTGATCAAGGCATCAGTGTACGTGCTTTTCAACTTGGCAAGCTGGCGCCAATCCAGAACACGAGCCGGTAATTCATGACCATCTGCGGCCAAACCTTCCAACACATCGGCACCCGTGGTATAGGCACCGTTCTTGCTCTTCTTGCCACCTTCGATCCCCATTTTATCAAATAGGATTTCACCCAATTGTTTGGGCGAAGCAATGTTGAAGGGCTCGCCCGCAATCTCATGAATTTCAATTTCCAAATCACCCAAACGTTTTTCAAAGTCATCCGACAGACGTTTGAGTTCTGTGGCATCGACCTTGATGCCGTAACGTTCCATTTGTGCCAACACAGGAATGAGCGGGCGCTCCAAAGTCTCATAGACTGTGGACATGTGCTCCACCGCCACACGGGGTTTGAGCATTTTATATAGACGGCATGTGATGTCGGCATCTTCAGCGGCATAATCACGGGCTTTGTCCAATTCGACATAGTCAAATGTCACTTGTGATTTACCCGTACCCGCAACATCTTTGAACTTGATGGTCTCAAGCCCCAAATGCAGGCGCGCCAATTCATCCATATTGTGTTTGTGAAGCCCGCCTTCCAACACATAGGAAATCACCATGGTGTCATCGACCGGGGATAGATCAATGCCGACTTCGGCCAAGATCACAGAATCATATTTCAAGTTTTGTCCGACCTTGAGAATGCCGGGATCTTCCAGCATCGGCTTCAACAATGCCAACGCACGGTCCATGTGGATTTGTTCGGGTGCAGCTTCGGCCCCACCACCACCCAACAAATCACCTTGGGCCTCTGCCCCTTTGTGTGCCAACGGAATGTAACAGGCCTTGCCCGGTTCAACACACAACGACACTCCCACCAGTTGGGCCTGCGTCGCATCCAACGATGTGGTTTCGGTATCCACGGCAACAAAGCCTGCATCAGTGGCTTGGGCGATCCAGGTTTTGAGGTCATCTTCAGATTGCACCAAGGCGTAATCTTTTTGAACTGCGGGAACCTCATTGATTTTTTCAGCCGCACCATTGCCGTTGTCGCCAATGGAAACGCCACGGGCTTCGACTTTCGACACCAGCGACTTGAAATTTTGTTCGCGCAAAAACGCAAGCAAACTACTTACGTCCGGTTCTGCCACATCGAAATCATCCAATGCAACATCCACAGGCACGTCTTGATCTAGTGTCACCAGCTCCTTAGAAATGCGTGCATTGTCGGCCTGAGTTATCAAACGCTCACGACGTTTGGGCTGCTTGATGTTTTCAGCATTTTCCAGCACCGCTTCCAGATCACCATATTCATTGATGAGCTGGGCCGCAGTTTTTACACCGATACCTTCAACACCCGGCACGTTATCCGCACTGTCGCCAGCCAGGGCTTGAACATCGATTACACGGTCAGGGCCGACACCAAATTTTTCCACCACCTCATCCGGTCCGATGGTGCGCTTCTTCATGGCGTCATACATTTCCACACCATCACCCACCAACTGCATCAAATCTTTATCCGAAGATACAATGGTAACTTTTGCCCCTTTTTCACGCGCTTGCTTAGCATAGGTGGCAATGAGGTCATCAGCCTCAAAACCTTCCATATCGACGGCCTTGAGCCCGAGCGCGCGGGTGGCTTCGCGAACAATCTCAAACTGGGGGATCAAATCATCCGGCGGAGGTGGACGATGAGCTTTGTATTCGGGGTATATGTCGGAACGAAACGTCTTTCGCGCACGATCAAAAATCACCGCGATATGGTCGGCATCACTATCTTCCACCAACTTCATCAGCATGGCGGTAAAACCATATACCGCACCTACAGGCGTACCGTCCGCACGAGACATGGGCGGAAGAGCGTGATAGGCACGAAAAATAAAGCCCGAACCATCAATCAGAAAGACGTGTTTCATGCGCCGATCAATGCGCTTCGACTTTGGCGTTGGGGTCGAGTTCAAACTGTTTGGAGCAGTACGGGCATTCCGCTTTATGGGTTGCGGGATCGATTTTCACAAACACACGCGGATGACCGCCAACTGGGTTGTCGCCATCGCAGGCAACGGTGGAGGTCGTAACAATGGTTGGAGCCGCGTCAGTCATAAGAATTTCCCTCTTAATAATCGAATCTCTAGATCCATATATAAGTGGCTTGCGCCCTTGCTGAAAGAGCTTACATTCTGGATCATTATAAAAATCCCCCAAGCCCATACCATGTCCACATAAGCCGGACCACCTGGGGCATTTCAAGGAGCCGTATACGCGTGACCGATCTACCTGAAAATGCAGTGGAAATTCGGGATTTATCCAAAGTTTACAAAGCCCAAGGCCGCCGCCCCGAAATGCATGCGCTATCCGGCTTAAATCTCGACGTGCCACGCGGGTCGTTTTTTGGTCTGTTGGGACCCAATGGTGCAGGCAAATCAACCCTGATCAATATCATGGCCGGACTGGTGCTCAAATCATCGGGAAATGTGCGAATCTGGGGCCACGACATCACCGATCACACCCGCGCAGCAAAGCGCGCCATCGGCGTTGTCCCACAAGAGCTCAACATCGATCCGTACTTTTCCCCACGCGAAGCCCTGGAAGTTCAGGCCGGTCTTTACGGTGTACCCAAATCAGAACGTCGCACAGATGAAATTCTAGAAGCCGTAGGTTTGATGGACAAATCCGATGCCTATGCACGGACCTTATCGGGCGGCATGCGTCGCCGTCTTTTGGTGGCCAAAGCCTTGGTCCACACCCCACCGGTTTTGGTATTGGACGAACCCACGGCAGGTGTCGACGTAGAATTGCGGCGCCAGCTTTGGACCTATGTGCGCAAGTTGAATGCCGAAGGCGTCACCGTGTTGCTCACCACCCACTATCTGGAAGAAGCCGAAGAACTGTGCGACCGTATCGCCATCATCAACCACGGCAAATTAATTGCTTGTGACGAAACAAAGAACCTAATGGGCAAGTTGGACAGCAAGCGCGTCATCGTCATGCTTACCGAAGATCTCACCGCAGTTCCGGAGAGCCTCTGCCAATTCCAAGTTGAGCTTAAGAATGAGCGAGAGCTAGAGTTCACATACCAACCCAGTCAGATGAAGTCATCCGACATCATCTCCGCCATTCAAGATGCCGGGCTCAAATTTGCCGAACTCACAACTCAAGAACCAGAGCTGGAAGATATTTTCGTTCAATTGACGTCTCAGACCAAAGAGGACGCTGCTTAATTCACGCCTCTACATTTGTAGCGTTTTTGCATAGATGCGTTACTGTGTTGGTACCAATTGCCCCATCAAGGATATGATATGAACAAAGACAATTTAGGTATTGCTGTGATTTCGGTGATCATCTTGATCGCAGGGTTTGTCTTCGCGTACCAATTTGTCGAACCGGCACCACCGTCACGCATCACCATTGCAACCGGCAGCTCTAGCGGTGCCTACAACGCGTTCGCCAAACGCTATCGCGATATCTTGGCTGAACAAGGTATATCTCTGACAGTTTTGGAAACTGCCGGGTCTATAGAAAATATTGATCTGTTGAATTCAGGTAAAGCTGATGTGGCTTTCATTCAAGGTGGTACCGGCAACCCTGACACCAGCCCTGATGTGGTGTCGCTTGGCTCACTTTATTTTGAGCCCCTGTGGGTATTTGTACGCGATAAACACGACATTCAAAAAATAAGTGATCTCAAAGACTTGAATATTGCCGTCGGGGCAAAAGGCAGCGGCACTTGGGCGATAACACGCCAGTTGCTCAAACTCAATGGCGTCAAAGAAAACGGTCCCAACATACATCAACTGACCTCTACCGAAAGTGCACGTGTGCTCAAAGCTGGCCAAGTGGACGCAGCATTTTTTGTTGTATCTGCCGCATCCCCCCTGGTTCAGGATTTAATCCGCCAACCCAACCTCAAGCTTTTTAACTTTCAACGTGCAGAAGCCTACACCCGCCAACATCGCTACCTATCTAACGTCACACTGCATGAAGGCGTTATTGATCTGAGTGCAAACATTCCCAACCATCAAGTCAAGCTGTTGGCCCCAGCGGCAACACTCGCTGCACGCGAAGATTTACACCCAGCATTACAAACCTTGCTGGTCAGAACAGCGGGTACTGTCCACCGTGCGGGTGGAATCTTTGAAGAACCTGATCAGTTCCCATCACCGAAGTATCTTGACTACCCCTTAAGTGCAGATGCTCAGCGTTACTTTGAAAATGGGCCGTCATTTTTGGAACGCTATTTACCATTTTGGGCTGCAGTCCTGGTTGATCGCTTAAAAGTGATGTTGATCCCACTCATCACCCTGATGATCCCGCTGGTGAAAATTTTCCCCCCAGCCTATCGGTGGCGCATTCGGTCACGCATTTATCGTTGGTACAAAGATTTAATCCGCATTGAGCATGAAGTTCTCGCTGCAGAAAGTGTCATCACGCAAGCACAACTAATGGAGCAACTGACAAACATGCGAAATGAGGTCAGAGAGCTGAATGTTCCCCTTTCGTATAGCGATGAGGTGTATAATTTACGCCTGCACATCGACCAAGTGATGCGAGATCTAGAGAATGAATAATCAGAGCCATGAAGTACACCGTCATAGCCCAACCCATACCTGAAAACCTATCACGGTTTTATGTGGCTTTGTCGGACGGAACCATCGCCAAGCAAGAGCCGGATGGACGCGAAATCGTTGCCTCTATGCAGCGCGCAAAAATTCAAGACGATGGCTCTGTACAATGGAATGAAGTGTGCTATTGCGCCACACCCTTAGCGCATGAACGCCAAACCGTTTACGATTTTTACTTCACCGATATACATACCGAACTGGTGGATGAGTACCCCGAACTTTCAGGAACCCCCTTTTGGGACACTTTAGAAAAAGCCAAATAAACTGATACATAAAAAAAATCCCCCGCCACTTGGACGAGGGATTTTTAACATTCAAGGCTTATAGAGCTTAGTAGCCACCCTTGCGTTTGGTTTCTGGCAGGCCTGCAATTTTGGTGGCTTGTTTGGACGGCTGCATCGGGAACAAAGCATACAGATCCTTGGTGGACGGCTTAGCACCCCAAATTTCGCCCATGGCTTTCACCATTTTGCGTTCGTTGGGCTGGTTGGCATTGTTGTTGATGTATTCATCACGCAAAAACTTTACCAAATCCCAATGTTTGTCGGTCATTTCCGGAATATCTTCTGTTGCGGCAATTTCAGCAGCAACTTCTTCGTTCCAGTCTTCAATATTGACCAAGAAACCTTTTTCCGTCAGTTCCAAATCTTTGTAAGCCATAAAATCCTCACTGTCTTTTCATTGTCTACACCACATTTTCTGCGGTTACAGGCCATGTTTGCATGGCCACGTATATCAGTCGGGACTAATATAGTGCGTCTTTTTAAGGATTTCCAGAATTTCGTCTCACCATACAGTTGTATTATAATTCAGCAGGGGAAAGCTCAACTCTCAGGCCATCAAAGAACTTGTAAACAGCCCCTAAGACAATCAGTCGCCGAAGAATTCCAGCAACCAATCCATTTCATCTTCGCTCAAGGGAAATTTGTTGCCCTTAGGCTTGAGCAAGCTCACCGGCTTTAATCCACCTAAGCGTTTTTGCACGATGGTGATGTCCATCGGCTCCATTCCTGCTTTCCACGCAAGCGACACCAAGGCCTTGGCATTCTCGGAAACCGCAATTTTTTCCACTGCGCTTGGGGATTTATCCGCCAACACCGCCAAGGCCGCAATGGCGTATTCTTTTTGCCCCGCCTTCAAGGCACTCTCGACCATAGCTGGTTCAAGATTGCCTTCCTTATACATGCGTTTGGCTTTGGCATATGGTGTTTCTGTTTGCTTGCCAGCCTCATCTTCGGCCGCCAAATCCAAGCGCCAAGACACCTCTTCACGCACTGCCTTGGCCGTTTCGGGATCAAGATCTTTGCGATTCAAGAGCGCTTTAATCAAATGATCAGCCACAAAATCAGCCAAGCGTAGGGCCACGCCCTTGGGCAAAGTGGGACGGTGGACCAGTGGGTCTTGCAACGACTTAACCGTGCGCGATTTGTCGCAAATGCGTTCCAACAAATCTTCTTTGATGGAAACCGAACCATTGCCCAACAACTCTGCCACTGCGGGGGTATCACCCGCAGCAAAAATCTCTTCCATAACTTCATCGGTCAAGGATTTGCGTTTTGAAATGGCACTGATAGCCCCATCAGCGGGATTGAGTTTGATAATCTGCATTAAATCACGTTCGGTCAGAACCGGTGAGTTTTCCAAAACCGGTGCGCACACCATCAATTCACTGTCTTCGGCCAAGTGGCGAATAACCTCCGGCGGGGCATCGGCCATATCTTTAAGGGTATCGGCAACAATACGCCGCACTTTGGTGGCTTGGTCACGGGCCAAGATTTCCAAAGCCTCGTAAGTCATACGCCGCAAATTATCAACTTCATTGGCGCTCAATCCCGGTGCCAAGTTTGAGATTTTTGAGGCCAGCTCCGAACGCACATCGTCATCTTCGTCTTCGGTCAGTAACAAGTCCGCTTGGCGTGGCGTGGCGTTATTTTGGGCGATGGCAGCGCGCACTGTAGAAACTTTATCGGTCGCAAGGAAATAAAGGATTTCGGGCTGCGCATTGGGGTGTTCGGCAACTTCTTGACGCACCTTAACGTCATTGCTGGAGGCCAATTCCTTGGCCTCATCATATTCAAGCGTCGAGCCTTTGCGAAACTTATCCAACAAGCCTTTAAGCATAATTCGCCGCCTCACTTCACAAAACAGACTAAGCCCAATGAATTAGGGCCTGAGTCATCGTCTAACGCCCTCATATCATTAACCGAATATCCGTCTGGAGCAAGCCCCCATTACCCAAACAAGCAGCCCTTGCGAAGCGCCCCCCCAACGGCTAATGTGCGAGCGCAAAGCACCCGTAGCTCAGCTGGATAGAGCGCTGCCCTCCGAAGGCAGAGGTCGTGAGTTCGAATCTCGCCGGGTGCGCCATTTACGCTTCCTTCAACTGAAGTTCCACTTCGACGATGTTGGCTTCGACATGTCCGGTCACTTTAAAACCGAGTGTTTTGACAAAATTCAGCATCCGGTGATTTTCGCTGAGCACTTGCCCGACCATGGTTTGCGTGCCCCGATACCGGCAATATTTAATCATCTTATGCAAAAGTTCACGGCCCAGGCCCGTGCCCTTAAGATCAGAACGCACAACAATTGAAAATTCTGTTTTTTCATTGTCTGGGTCCGTAAACACACGCACCACCCCAAGGGTTTCTTGCTCGTGCACATCATTGTCGGCTGTCGCGATAAAGGCCATTTCACGGTCATAGTCAATTTGCGTCAAGCGCGCCATCTGGCTGTGTGGCAGTTGCTGCACCAAGCCAAAAAAGCGAAACCGAATGTCTTCGGGTGTAAGTTTAGAAAGAAAAACATGGTGATTGGGTTCGTCTTCTGGACGGATCGGGCGAATAAAAACTTTGCGCCCCGCAAACGTACCCCCTTGATTCAGGGTGAACGTGCTTTCCAAATCCTGAGGATAAGGGCGAATTGCGAGACGCTCACTTCCATTTGATGTCGCTGGGGCTATCTTAATGCGTGCATCCAACACCAGAACACCCTGCTCGTCAGCAAAGAGGGGGTTGATATCCAGTTCTTGGATTTCGGGAATATCAATGATCAACTGTGCCACCTGATTGAGCGCCAAACAAACTTGATCAATGTCAGCCGCGGCATGATCTCGATAACCCTCCAAAAGTTTTGAAACCTTGGTACGTGAGATTAGGTCCCGAGCCAAAGCCATGTTCAATGGTGGTAGAGCCACTGCGCGGTCACTGATCACTTCCACCGCTGTGCCGCCTTGTCCAAACAAAATCACAGGGCCAAAAATAGGATCGCAAGTCACGCCAATGATCAGTTCTTGGGCCCCTGGTCGACGTGCCATTTTCTGCACTGAAAAACCGGTAACATCGGCCTTTGGGTATGCCTCTTTCACGCGTTCCAATATGGCATGAGCCGCTTGTTCGACATCTTGTCTAGACTTAAGTCCCAAGGCGACACCGCCGATATCGGACTTATGGGAAATATCTGGCGATAGGATTTTCAACACCACAGGGTAATCCATGGTGTCGGCCATTTTTGCCGCATCCATAGGGGATTTCGCAATATGTGTTTCTACGGTGGGAATGCCATAAGCAGATAAGACTGCTTTGGCCTCGGGTTCGCTCATGGTTTCACGACCACTTGCCAATACGCCTTCGATGATTAACTTCGCAGTCGAGGTCGCAGGCTTAAAGTCCGTTGGCATTGATGGAGGCAGTTCCATCAAAATTTCCTGGTTACGTCGATAATTTACCGAGTGCATAAATGCTTGCACAGACTTCAGCGGCGTATCGAAGCAAGGGATATTGGCTTTCGCCATCATCGCCCGTGCGGGGGCAGCATGCTCATCGCCCACGAAACACGTTGTGATCGCGGAGCGTGGTTTTTCTTCTGCCACTTCGATAATGGTTTGTGCAATTTCAGTGGGGTGCACGACCGCCACCGGACAATGCATCACCAAAACAGAATCCACTTCTTTGGCATCCAGCAGCACACGCAATGTCGCTTCATAACGTTCCCCCGACGCATCCCCAACAATGTCAATCGGGTTGGATTGCGACCATGTCTGCGGCAACACACTATTTAGAGCTTTTATTGTTTCATCACTGAGCTCCGCCAGAGTACCACCCTGCTCAATCAGATCGTCCACCGCCATCACACCCAGGCCACCACCATTGGTCAACACCGCTAGACGTTCCCCTTTGGGACGACGACTGCGGCCCAATGTTTCAACAGCGGCAAACAATTCTTCGAACTCGTAAACACGAAGCATACCGGCACGGGCAAATGCAGCATCATAAACGTTGTCATTACTGGTTAATGCCCCGGTATGCGACATTGCCGCACGGGCACCTTCTTCAGCGCGACCCGATTTAATTGCCAACACGGGTTTGTTGCGCGCGGCGGCGCGCGCAGCAGACATAAAGGTCCGATTTTTATATATGGATTCGATATATAACAAGATTGCCGTCGTTTCCGGGTCACTGCCCAGGTAATCAAGGACATCCCCGAAGTCCAATTCGGTCATATTTCCCATGGAAATAAAGTGCGAAAAACCGATACCACGCGGTTTGGCCCAATCCAAAACCGCTGTGCACAACGCACCTGATTGAGACACAAATGCGATTTTCCCCGGAAGTGCCGAGATATGCGCAAAGCTTGCATTCAGTCCAATCCCCGGCACCAACAGCCCCAAGCTGTTATGCCCGAGAATACGCATGCCATAACTTTTGGCCGTGGAAAGCATAATCTCGGCAATACTTCGTCCATCTTCACCTTCAGTGCTGTTCAAGCCTGCCGTTAAAACAACGACCGCACGCACGCCACGTACACACAGTTGTTCAATGATTTTTGGAATTGTTTTGGGCGGCGTGCACACCACCGCCATATCCGGCACCATCGGCAACTGTTCAACATTGGCGTAAGCCAATACCCCACAAATCGATTTATATTTTGGATTTACCGGCATGATGGGACCTGCAAACCCACCCTGCAGCAAGTTGTCCATAACCAGTGCGCCTATTGATTTTGGCCGCGTCGACGCACCGATAACAGCAACGGAGGTCGGTTTAAACAAGTAATCAAGATTTCGAGTACTCATGGTAACGCCTTGTTTTTTTGTGCCGTGGCGAGCAGCAAATTGGGGAGGCCATATTGCAATTGCAGTTTTTGTGCATCGCAGCATTAAAATTGTAACAGATTATATTGATCGTTTATAATAAGATAATTAGTGTTTTACCTGCCTATATTGCGATGCAGCAATTCCTCCACATCATGGCTAATCGCACATGTTGATAATGCGCCAAACAAGGATCTCCCCCCAATGACGACCATTCTTTATCAACCACCGGCCTGTTCCAATCATGAAACGGGTGACGAGCACCCCGAACACCCCTTGCGCCATCGCACCATTGAAACCATTTTGGAAAATGAACGGTTTTCAGATTTGGTCCGTGCAATTGCCCATAAAGCCGATCGTAAGCAGCTCGAACGCGTTCACACACCACAGCACGTCGATCATATCTTCAACTCTGTACCCAAAAGCGGAATCACGTATTTGGATGCGGATACGGTTGTCTCTTCTGGCAGTGTAGATGCGGCGCTGTATGGCGCAGGCGCTGCCTGTGAGGCCGTTGACGATGTCATGAACGGTGCCGCGCGCAATGCATTTTGTGCAATTCGCCCACCTGGGCATCATGCTGAACCAAATCAAGCCATGGGATTTTGCTTGTTCAACAATGCAGCCATAGCAGCAGCACAGGGGCGCCATGTCCATGGCTTAACACGGATTGCTATCGTCGATTTTGATGTTCACCATGGCAACGGCACTCAAGCATTTTGTGAAAACGATCCTCATTATTTTTACGCCTCATCCCACCAATACCCATGTTGGCCGGACACCGGCTTGGAAACAGAAACTGGCATTGATGGCAACGTCGTTAACGCTACGCTTGCCCCAGGGGCCGGATCAGAAGAATTTCGCGCGGCATGGTCTGATCGGATTTTGCCCAAACTTGAAGCATTCCGCCCGGAGCTGTTGATCATATCTGCCGGATTTGACGCCCATTCCAGCGATCCACAAGCGCATTTGCGGCTGTTGACTGCAGATTTCGCCTGGATCACCGCAGAATTGGTCAGCGTTGCAAACCGTTGCTGCCAAGGCCGGGTGGTATCTCTGCTGGAAGGTGGCTATGACTTGCAGTCCCTTGCTGCAAGCGTTGGAGTGCATGTCCACATATTGCAGACGCAGTAGCAATCCCCAGTCACCACCATCTGGCACCCCCAGCACCTGATATATTGAGGCAAAGATAAATCCCCGTGAATAAGGTCCACGGGGATTAAAATGGCTTTTCAGTAAGACGAACCGATCAAAGCAACCTGTATCAAAATATCAACGCCATAAATATTTGGATTATCTATGCTGGACTAACTTTACAGCTATCATCCATCAATTGGTCGCGTGAGAGACGTATCAATATCCGGCTCAGCTTCGATCGCGCCACCATATTCAATTTCTTCATCTGTGGCATCACGAACGGTTAGAACTTCCAGTTTGAAGATAACAAAACGGCCACAGAGTGGATTGTTGCCATCAACCGTAAGGGTCTCGTCATCCATACGGGTCACGATGAAATTACGGGGCTCGCCCTTTTCATTCTCCATGGTGATGGTGGTGCCGACTTCGCGGAATTCTTCGGGAACGTTCTCAATCTTATCAGTAAAGACCAAGGTTTCATCGCGCGGTCCATAGAGCGTATTGCAATCAATAGGAACCTCGATAACGTCGCCCGCTTTCTTGCCTTTCAATTCCGACGTGACGCTTGTGTCCAGGGCGCAATCTTGTCCATGCACATAGCCAATCGGGTATTCAACCGCGATCAGTTTTTCGCCAGTCTTTTTGTCGATCACCTTGTAGGAAAGCTCGACGAACTTGTCATCTTTGATGGTTTCGGTCATTTCAAATCACATTCGTGGTCTTGGAAGACGAGGGCGGGGTCTTAAAAGACGGAGGCGCCATAGATCTTGATGATATCATTATCATCATAACCCAGAACCAAACGGCCGAGCCATTCACCTTCTTTTTTGGTGCTGCGAACTCGATACAAGACCGAGACGTGTTCACCACGTCGAATCAGACCAAGAAAGTCATAAACTTCAGAGAGGCTGCGGGTCAGTTCGCTTTTCGCAAATTGCTTTCCAACTTCGACTTCATTCAAGCCTTGCATCAGACTGTAGTGAAAATTGCGGATGAATTTTCCGTATTCACCATCGTTGGACGCTCTGATGAGTTCCGTCCACATGGGCTCGGCAACTTCCAGAATTTCATCATCCGTATGTTCAATTATATTCATTTTCGTCCTCAGTCACTTTGGAAAGTGGAATTTCGCAGGGGCATAAAAAAAGATCAACACATAAATGCTGATCTTTTTTCCTGTTTCAAGTCCCCAGCAGAAGCTTGAAGTAAGCCTCTGCTGGGTATCATGAAGATTACTCAGCTGCAGCAGCTTTTTCGTCTGTGTCAACCAAGTGATACAATGGAGCTTTCTCCATGGTGTATTCGCCAGTCTGCGGATCGCGACGGGACACGGTCAAAACGTGCCACTCATCATCGTTCAGCTGCATGGCGTCACCACGGTAGTAGTAACCCGGCCAACGTGTTTCCTTACGGAACAAGGTGTGTTGCATAACACACTCGGACGTACGATGACGGTGCTTAACTTCCCAAGCACGCAGCAGTTCGTGAAGGTCCTTAGCCGCAATCTTCTCGAGATCTTCTTCCATGATCTTGAGTTTCTTGAGACCAATGCTCAGTAGTTTGTCGTTGGTCATGTAGTTAACCGTTACACCACCGCAGTATTCGTCCATCAGTTTTTGCAGACGGTCGAGAGACTGACGCGGGTTGTGGTAATTCGGGTTAACTTCACCAGCCACGATGTCGTTACGATGGATCTTGTAGTGTTCCATCGGCTTGAAGATTTCTTCCTTCAGACGTTCGATGGTGGCGTTTGAAACGCGGATACCTTCGGCTTTACCGTCATCAATGTACTTACAAGCGTTTTTCGCAGCAATACGACCTTCGGTAAAGGAACCGGAAGAGAACGCGTGCGGCGTACCACCAACAGCATCACCAGCACCGAACAGACCTTCGACGGTCATCATGCGGTTGTAACCCCATTGATATTCAGGCGGAGAGACATCTTCCGGACCGGAGCACCATGCACCGCAACCGGTAGCGTGGGAACCCATAACGTACGGTTCGGACGTGGTCAGTTCAGGGTTTTCGTACTTCGGATTAACGTCCGTAGCAGCCCAAAGAACAGCCTGACCAACGGTCATACCCAAGAAGTTGTGCCAACCAATTTCTTCCAGATGTGGATCTTGGAAGGAGTGCATGGTGATCATATGGATCGGACCACGGCCAGCGTTGACCTCGTTGATGATTGCGTGGTTACGCAAGCAAGTCGGGATCGGACGGTGGGTTGCGTGGGACAGTTCCGGATCCAAGTATTCTTTACCGACCATTTTTTGCAGGGCGGGGAACCACTTGGATTCGTATTCTTCACCATATGCGTTTTGGGTATATGCCTTGAGGTGCAAGAAGTATGCGCCAACAGGGCCGTAACCGTCCTTAAAGCGAGCCAGAACGATACGGTTTTCCATCTGGGTCATTTTTGCGCCAGCGTTGATCATCAACGCATAAGCAGAACCAGAGGACCACGGAGCGTACCAAACACGACCAGCGCCTTCACCAACGGAACGCGGCTTGAACAGGTTGGATGCACCACCAGCGCCACAAACCACAGTTTTGGATTTGAATACGTGGTAGTTACCCGTGCGAACGTTGAAACCAACAGCACCGGCAACGCGGTTTTCTTTGGCTTCATCCATCAGCAGGTGCGTAATGCATACGCGGTTGTAAACCTTGTCAGCCGATTTCTTTGCTGCTTCAGCAACGAGCGGCTTGTAAGATTCACCATGGATCATGATCTGCCAGCGACCTTCACGTAGGAAGGAACCCTTCTCCAAGTCGCGCATGATCGGCATGCCCCACTCTTCGAATTGGTGAACTGCAGAGTCAACGTGGCGAGCCATGTCAAACAGCAAATCTTCACGAACCATGCCCATCAAATCGATACGAGCATAACGCACGTGATCTTCCGGGTTGTTCTCACCAAAGCGCGTACCCATGTAGCAGTTAATAGCGTACAGACCTTGAGCAACAGCACCAGAACGGTCGATGTTTGCTTTTTCAGCAACAACGATCTTCTTGTTCTTACCCCAGTAGCGGGATTCGAATGCGGCACCAGTACCACCAAGGCCAGCACCGGCGACGAGAATGTCGATATTGTCTTCGACGATAGTTTTATAAGCCATTAGTACTGCACCCCTACCTTCATCTCGAGACCATTGGATTCCAGAGTATGAATGTCACCGTCATCCATGCGGATGTATTTCGGTTCATTATACAGAAGCTGGCTGTCCCGTTGTTCTTGAGTCGGTTCCGGAGCATTCTTCAATTGAGGAATGTGCTGTCCCCAAGGTTTCGTGGTGATCGGAGCCAAAAGGTTCAGATCTTTTTCGCCGTTGCGGAACTTAATGCGCCAAGCAATGACGCCTTTTTCCTCATCACGGACAGCGCGAACGCTGTGACCGAGCGGTGCAAAGTCAGCATAGCCGCGAACGTCAATCGCGTTCTGTGGGCAAGCTTTTACACAGGAATAGCATTCCCAGCACATGTTCGGCTCGATGTTGTAAGCACGACGATAGGTCGTATCGATGTGCATGATGTCAGACGGGCAGATATCAACGCAGTGTCCGCAGCCGTCGCATCGTGTCATATAGACAAAAGTAGGCATATTTCGTTTCCTTCCCTGTTAGAAAGAATCTTTCAGGATCAAATTAGTAGTGCTTAGGCTGCTCACGCTTGATACCGAGCCCCATGTAAGACGGGTTTTTGCCCATGTACTCAGGGATGTCGGGGAAGCGTTTGTGGATTTCAGCACTCGACAGGTCACCAATTACCGGCAGGTTCTCCATAGAACCGTCGGCTTTGATCACGCGCTTGTTGAAAGCAGCAGCTGGCTTGAAGAACATGTGAGCAAATTTCGACCACAGAACACCAGCAAACAAAACCGTTGCGGAAATGATGAACAATGCCAAGAAGACAGTCGTCCAAACACCAGCACCAGAAGATTGTGCGATGGACCAGAGCAGACCGAAGGTCGTGGTGCCCAACAGCGACAGGATGAACAGGTCAGCCTTCACGAGACGGTTCCAAGGAACGCCTTCAGCCGTGCGATCAACGCGGATAAAGAACCAGAACCAGTAGCCACCTAACATAACCATCAGTGCACCTACGTGCCACAAGGTGGATACGCTGGCCGGAGCTTCACCAGTGTAGGCAAAGATCAAAGCTACAGTGCTCACGATGAACAGGATGAAGCCCCACATCATCAGCATGTGTGAGAGGCGGCGCATCGGGTTACAGAATTCACCAGCCGTTGCCACGTCAATGGCAGCGACTTTTACGGCGATGCCGATTTTGTCACCAGCACCCAGCTGACGTGTGCGCGCAGCTTCAGCAGCTTTGGCTTTGGCGAAAAAGTATTTGGCGCTTTTCTTGTGGATCATATCGAAAATGGTACCGCCGACGACCAGGATTGCCATCAAAATGACATAGCCTTGGATAACGTCGAGCGGGATAATCGTCGCAAGATCAGCGAATGGATTACTGGCGAACATCAATTCCTCCCGTGTCGCAGTCGTAAATTTTAGTCAAACTTCTAGTGTTAAGCTTCTTTTATTAGAAGCGCATTATATAAGGAAATCTTCCTTTGACAATTGGAATGATCGATTTTTGACAATTAGAACGATCAAATCTGCGACAAGTGCACGTTTGGGCGATGAGCACCTCAACAGCAACCTTATCTAAAACCATATTTTTCAACAGGCTATTGAATTATGTACAATAAATCTAAAATTTGTGGACTATTTTTTATTCCATCAATTTCGCACCCAGATTCACATCAAAACAATGTCTATTTCTGACTTCCTGGCGATGCTGGTTATCGTTTCCAACCTATTTCCGTCATATAGTCCCCAGGGATTCCAATCCCGCTCTCTGCCCAAAACACATCGCCATCACCATGCTTTATATATACAACTCATTTGCGCTGCCACAGTGCCTCCTCAACAGAGAATGAGGTATTGCCTGCACCACTATGTTTGAACGGTACGTAAAAAGTTGCTTCCCTCAGACAACGGCATCCTATATATTACGTTTTTGAAATATGAGAAAACCTTACACCGGGGCGTGATTTTTCGCAGATTTGCAGGGAACTGCCTTGGTTTATAACTAGACAACAGGTGAGTAGACTTATGGGTAACGTTAACGCTAAAGATCCAGTTCCTGATGGGAAGACCAAGTACTACACAACGAAACAACAACCGGTAAACGAAAAAGGTTTCGTTGGCTACAAGACCGAATGGATCGAGTGGCAGAAGGAAGTTCCTTACGAAACCCCGAAAAAGCCATAAGCTTTTCCGGACGGGCGCTCAAAGCCCGATAAGGACTGCAAAAAGAGGAGGCGCTGGACGCCTCCCTTTTTTTGCCTGCCTGATGGCTTAGACAGGATTGGCCAACTTTTTCAGAAAATCGGCACGTTTCTCGGCATCCAGAGCAACACTTTCTTCAACTGGCATCCCCCCGATGTACCATTCCTGAGAGCCATCATCATATTCAATGGCAGGACCGTCTTCGCGATGGAGCAGTCCATCCACCCACCATTGCTGCATTGCATGCTCTTCGATAACGGCAGGACCATCGGCACGATGCCTGACGCCGTTCACCCACCATTGCTGAACGCCATCCGGTCGGATCACCGCCGGGCCGTCTTCACGGTGTGCAACACCGTTTTGATGCCATTCCTGTGTGCCGTTCGATTCTATGATGGAGGGGCCATCTTCACGGTGCAATTGGCCATTTTGCCACCATTCTTTGGTGCCATCCCAATGTTCAACGGCCGGACCATCTACACGATGTTTTTTTCCATGGATAAACCAGACCCGGGTTCCATCCAGCATTTGAACAGCGGGACCATCTTCACGGTGTAAGTTGCCGTCAAGGTACCACTCGATTGTCCCGTCTTCTTTTTCTTTTTTTTCTGGTGTGTTGGTCATCAATAAAATCCGTTCCATTACACTTTTGCAAAATTCCAAAAGCAAAAAGGCTTATTCACATTCAATATATACACGGCGTTAGCGCCAGCGAAAGTTTAACATAAGCATTATGTCCGACAATGCTATCGGTTGATCCGTATCATAAGGTGGGCTGGAAAGGGAACCATATCCGTCAAGTCTTATTTCACATTGCACAGGCATCAAACATGGGCGCATAATTATATGTTAGGTAGGGGAACAAGAAGCCTTCATGGAAGTTTCATTTGCTTACATGTTGTAATTCTAAAACCTAATCAATGGGATAGGCGACATTGTGGAATGTCCCTTTGACAGCACGCTTTGATCCGGCGCCTACTCCCTGATAGGATGTTCACCATGTGGGGATGATGTCAGGACACCAAGTAACATTGGTCAGGGTGAAACATCATGGCACAGATACTCAATTTCCAGCCCTTTCATACCGCAAAGAAGTTTCGCGTATATACTCAGCAAACATCTCATATTATTTTGGGTGTTGATGTGCTGAAAAAGCGCTTTACACACATTGATGCTACTGTTGCAGAGATCAAAGCCAAGCACATAGCATTTTATGAAAAATTAGATGCCCATCAGAAAGCCCTTCAACATACCCTAAAACATGCACAAAAATGTTCTAGAGCATGGGGATTGAATACTGTTGAAGAGATGGTTGAGGCGCGAAACAAAATATTGCAAGACCACTGATTGCGTGGGCTACTTTGTGCCCCTGAATACCAAGGAACCTATCCTTTATAGCTCAACAATCATGCCCTCTTTGGCACCAAAGGCACCGGGCCATGCCGCTCGGGCTTGAGCTTCGAGATCAGCCACCACGTCATCATTGTAATCCGGTGAGTAGTGATACATCGCCATCCGTTTCGCCCCTGCCAATTGACACAAACGCACCCCTTCATTCCAGGTCGAATGCCCCCAGCCCAGTTTGGTTGGTAATTCTTCTTCGGTGTAGGTGCAATCATAAACCACTAGGTCCGCACCCTTCATCATCTCAACCAAACCTTCATCGGTTTCCCCATCGGTATGTTCTGTATCGGTGGCATAGACCAAAACTTTACCTTCGGCTTCGATGCGATAGCATGTGCAGCCCGCAGGATGGGTTAGCATGTAGGTCTTCACCTGGACGCCATCAAACAATTCGAACTCATCGCCTGCATTGAAACCTAAACAGTCCAACTTAGACGGTAGGTGTTCGTACTGCACGGGGTGCAAGTTTTCAGATAGCTGTTGGCGAATCAAATCTTCAATTGTTAAATCACCATAATTCAACGCGGCCCGAATGCTGATGCTGTGTCCGGGAATGTAAATATGTTTGAAATAGTTAAAACCGTTGGTGTGATCAGAATGAAAATGGCTCATTAACAAATGGACATCACGCACATCGCGTTTGAGCAAGTCATTGCCCAACCACGGCAAGCCGGTTCCGGCATCCAAAATGACGGTCTTGCCCAGTATTTCCAATTCAATGCATGACGTATTCCCGCCATACTCAAGATAATCAGGATAAGCACAAGATACGCTGCCCCGAACACCCCAAAACTTGATGCGCAAATTTCTCTCCAATTCCGCACTGGGTGGCGCCCAAATGCAACCCCACACTACCCCCGAGATACTTGAATCTCAATACGCTAAAGAGATAACCTACAATCATATGTCATAGCGATACTTTTCTTTTTCAAGAGACCCCGCATACCTTTGTATTCATAGGAATTTGCTATGTTTTTCAAGAAGCGTCAATCCCTGGAAACCCCCATGGATCAATTCTTACATCGCGATCAACTGAACCAAGACGAACGCGCCATTTTGGATATTTATCTCACAGGTGTCAGCCATGCATTAAATGGAGTAAATACTGTGTGCACCAGCAACGGCGAGAAACCGGTGTTTAACCAAACTCCAGACCAAAGTCTCAATGCAGCCGAGATAAAAAAGTTGGTAGAACAATTTCTCAAACAACGGCCGGATATGCAGAGCCAATCACTGGGCTTATGCGCCGTCATGGCTGTCATGCAAAGCTCAAACCGCGTTTAAATCTTCTTCTTTGTTGCTTTTTTCTTTGCTTGAGCTTTTTGGGGTTTAGTTTTTTTCACCTTCGTTTTTGGGCCGCCAATGCCCAGCCATTTTTCAAAAAAGCCCTTTTTGCGGGGCTTTTTGCGTTTGGGCTTGGGCTTTTGCTCTTCCGCTTTGGATGAGGCTAAGTCTTTGTTTGTATAGGAATAGAATATCCGAAAGTCACCGGATTCATTGATCCGATAGTAAGCCACTTTGGCAATTTTTGGATTGCGCTTCACCCGCGCCAAAGCATCATCTTCAGCAGCGTGCTTGTCATAGATGGAGTTGCTCATCTCCATCTTGCCTTCTTTGAGGGCTTGCCCCTCTAGACAGATGTAAATTTCAACCGCATCACTCATAGATGCCCCTTACACTTCATGCCCTAAACACTGCACAACATCCCACTGACCACGATACCAAATCAGTCAGTCAGTTGTCCTGTACATTCAGAACATGAACGGGCCTTAGGCTGCAAACTTCAGCAGCAAGGCGCGGCGTTTTTCATCCAGTTCAAGTTTACTGAATTTTTTTCGAGGGTTGGGCAATAGGTCTAAGGTTTCGGTGACATCCTCCATGTGGCCATCTAGAAACTTGGCCATGACACGGGCATCCTCGGTAACGAACACATATTGAGCATCGAGCATAGCGGTACTCCTTATTCTTTTTGTCCGATCCAAGTTCGGCGTCCCAATGAACCTACGGATCGAGGGGTCTTTATTAATATAGTACCAAACGTTATAGATTGCATGCATTCTATAGCACAATAACTACATTATTTGGTATTTATACTAAGGTATCGTGACAATATGGTGTAATTATGCCGTTTTGATGCGTGTTTGCGCATGAAGTTCAAGCAGATCATCCAATTGCACACCATCATAGCTTTGCCATTCAGCCAAACACCCTGTGAAATCTTGACCATCGGTGTAATCGTTGGTCACCACCAAGCACGGCACACCGGCTCGCTGGCTCGCCACCAAGCCATTTCGGCTATCTTCTAAAGACAAGGTTTCTTCGGGGGTGAGGCCCAATTGATCCACCACCCAGGTATAAACATCGGGTTCAGGTTTGAGCACTGGAACCTTGCCGCCATCACCGATACAGGCGAACCAGCCCAAGCTGTCTTCGCCCAAATTGACACGCAGCAACGTTTCCACATTTACCGGCGTCGTGGTGGTTGCGATGGCAATGGTCATATCCTTGGAACGACATTCTTGGATTAAGTCTTCAATCCCCGGGCGCAACGGAACTTGGCCGTTTTGCAGTCGAGCAACAAAGAAGTCCGTCTTGCTTTTGTGAAGTGCCAAAATGCGCTCATCCAGGTCAGGTTCTTGCAGCAATTCAGATTGCTGTTCTTCCAAGAAAAAGCGTATGCGTTGTTTGCCACCCGTAACACTTAACAGGTGTTTGTAGAGGTCCCGATCCCAATGCCAATCCAATCCGGCTTTGGCAAATGCATCGTTAAAGGCTTCCCGGTGTGCGTCTTCGGTATCTGCGAGAGTCCCGTCGACATCAAAAATCAAGGCTTTCATTTTCAACTCTTTAGCCGTTACAGTATGATGTTCACCCGGGGAGGCTCAGAGAATGTGGGGTCTCTCCGCGGTCTTGGCAAGTGTTTATGGCAACCTTTGTTTCACACACATATAAGGACTGGTGCACATGACCCACCTTCTCCATGAAGTGAAAGAAGAACTGGATTGGGCGGCGCGCGAATTGTTGGATGTCGAGCAACAATTCGCAGAATTGGAGGCAAAGCTCAAATCCAAGTTGGAAGAACCTGGTGGCGAAGCCGACCGTGATGCCCTGACCCAAGAAATCGAAGCACAAAAAAAAGCCCTGAACCTGAATGAGCTATATGCCATTTTGGCCCGCGCAACGCGGCGGTTCAGCCTTTTGGCTCGGGTTTATGAAGTCGGCTCTGACAACAACACCACCGAAGACATTGTGACCGCCCTAACCGATGGATTGCTGTTTCATCAAAATGATACGGATGAAAAAACCGACAAGATCATTTTTCGGGTGGCTGACGCTTTGATGTCGTACTTCCACGTCCACTTCAGTGATGAAAGCGATGCCCGGCTGCGTGATGCTTGGCTAGAAGTCGAAAATACACTGCGCGAAAAAGGTCGCAAAATTTAGCACCAAAGCACTTCCCCACATTCATGTTTCCACAAGGTCGCATAAACTTAGAAAACAAGGTGGGATCTCGGCATACTAGTCACCCATCAGCTGAAGAATAACTTGACGGCGATGTCCATGGCTGCGGTGTTCAAACAGATAGACGCCCTGCCATGTTCCCAAAACCGGTGCACCATTTTGCACCGGTATAGATAATGAAACATCCGTCAGTGCTGAACGAATATGCGCGGGCATGTCATCCGCACCTTCACTGATATGGGTGTAAAGCGATGGGTCTTCACGCACCAACTGCTTAAAAAACATCTGCAAGTCATATTGCACATCCGGGTCGGCATTTTCTTGGATGGTGAGACTGGCAGAAGTGTGGCGGCAATAGACCGTCAATAAGCCACTCTCAATACCGCTATTTAGTATCCAGCTGTTTAAATCATCGGTGATCTCAAACAGGCCTTGGCCTGTGGTGCGAACATCAAGATTGGTGATGGCTTGTCTCACGAATGTCTCCCCTTAACCGTAACGATGTAAATCATGCCCAAAGGCGTTGAGCCAATCACGTGATTCCGTCATTCGATCGCACAGCCGATCAGTCAAAGCCCAAAACCAATCACTGTGATTGTGATGGACCAGATGTGCGACTTCATGGGCGACCACATAATCCAGCACGTGTTCCGGTGCCAGAATCAAACGCCAGCTAAAATTCAATGTTCCGCCGATCCCACATGATCCCCAACGTGACCGAGTATCACGAATAGAGATCCGCTCAACACGGCGTTCAATTTCACCCGCCTTGGCATGAACGCGTACACTGATCTCTTTGCGTGCCTGAGATTTGAACCAATCAGTCATTCGACGACGCAAATGTTCAGGGCGCCCCGCAATGCGAATTTCTCCATCTTTCACCGCCACCCCCTGGCCTTGGGGATGATGAACAATGGTGTACGGTTCACCCAATAACGGCACTTCGGCTCCATCTGCAAATTCAATCACTTCCGGTTTTTTTGCCAGTTGATGCTTGATCCACGACGCCTTGCGCTGGGCCATCTCAACCCCGTCTTTGAACGCCACATATTTGGGAATCGTTACCACCGCCCCGGTGCCCGCTTCATCCAAACGCAAAATCATACGCCGTGCTTGGGGATGGCGTCTAATTTCCACAGACACACTTTGCCCATCGATATCAATGGTTCGCGACGTACTGGTTTTGCGTTCACTCATGGGGCTGCGGCTCTCCTTACGTCTTTCCAGATGTTGGCCACATGGCAGGCCAGGTAACAATATGGTCTTCTAAATCCTCAGATTCACCAGCGGGCACACAGCGACCTTTGACCGCTACCCCAGCTTCAAAAATAGAATTGGGATCACCACTGATCAATGGATGCCAATCCGGCAGCTCACCGCCTTCGGCCAAAATACGATAGGCACAGGTGGGCGGCATCCACCGCAATTCAGAAATATTTTCGGGGTTGAGCGGCACACAATCGGGAACAAACCGATGGCGTTCAGCATAATTGCTACAGCGGCATGTCTCGGTATCTAATAAAGTACATGCAACATCGGTGTAGCTGATCTCACCGCTGTCATATTCTTCCAATTTTTCCAGACAGCAGCGTCCACAGCCATCACAGAGCGATTCCCACTCTGTAGGGCTGAGATCTTGAAGCCGTTTGGCATGCCAAAACGGCCTTTCATCACCAGACTTAAGGCTTTGATTTTTTAGCTTTTTTGGACTTATTTTCAGTGGCACTGGTTGAACCGCCATGGGTTTTCATGAATTCAGCAATTTTCGGCTGAATAATACCACGCCATTTGCGTCCATTGAAAATCCCATAATGGCCAACACCTTTTTGAACGATGGTGCCACGCTTATTTTCAGGAATATCTGGACAAATGGTATGGGCGGCAGAGGTTTGGCCAACACCAGAAATATCGTCCAACTCACCTTCTACCGTCATCAGCGCAACATCTTTGATCGCAGCAGGATTAACGGTACGTCCCCGGTATTGCAACTCACCCTTGGGCAGTGCGTGCGTGAGGAACACCGCCTCGATGGTTTCTAAGAAGTATTCAGCTGGCAGATCCATCACCGACATGTATTCATCGTAGAATTTACGATGCTGTCCGGCACCATCGCCATCACCTTTGACCAAGTGCCAATAATGATCCACATGTGCGTTCATGTGGCGGTCAATATTCATCCCTAAGAAGCCTTGCAATTGCAGGAATCCGGGATATACACGGCGGCCAACACCAGGATAAACCGCTGGGACACGATGGATAGAATGGGACTTAAACCAGTTGAGGTCATGGTCTTTGGCAAACTGGTTTACCGACGTTGGGCTTTGACGGGTATCAACCGGGCCACCCATCAACGTCATGGTTGCCGGAACCACACCGGGTTTTCCAGCAGCAATATCTTCAGATTGCAACGCAACCGCCGCCAATACCGGAACAGAAGGCTGACATACAGCCATAACGTGGCTGTCAGCGCCCAGCAGTTGGAAGTACCAAGTCATCAACTCAATATAATCATCCAAATGAAATGTGCCTGCCCGTGCAGGCACATCGCGGGCATCAGTCCAATCGGTGATGTAAAGATCGTGATCTGGCAACATCGCTTCTACTGTGCCGCGCAACAAGGTTGCATAGTGACCCGATAAAGGTGCGACCAATAATACCTTAGGCTGCCCTGAGACACCTTCTTTTTTAAAGTGCAGCAGATTGCAAAATTGCGTTTCGTCAGCCACTTCTTCACGAATGCGCACGGGCTTGCCATTAACTTTAACATGCCGAATGCCAAATTCAGGCTTGCCATAACGGCGCGTCAAACGTTCAGCAACCTCCAAGCTGGCAGTCATAGACCGGCCATACGGGGTGTGCTGAAGCGGCTTCATCACTGCTCGAGATGCGTTCAGCCACGCGCGATAGGGGCTCAGAGCCAAGTGCTGCATTTCATGAAAGTGATAGAGCATGGTCACGTCTTTTCCTTGTTTAGGTTAAAACCCTAAACAATTTAGGAACCGAACACACGCATTATTTTGCACTGCAGCATATTTTTGTGACAAAATGCTAATATAAAAACAAAATCAGAATTTTGTTTCACGGTCTATAAGATGAATAAAAGACCCAAATACATTATTGTTGACCAGCCCCATACGTCCCAACTTGGCATTATCTGCATCTTGAGCTTCAAATAAATTTGCCCCAGGGCCTTCGCTGGTGACCGTTGCATAGTGAAATTCATGCCCCCGATAACGGCTGTGAACGGGACCCAGAGGGGTTTCGGCAATACTCACCACCCGGCGATAACCCAAGTGCAGCTTTCGTTTTTCAAACGATGTGCCCAATTGCAATAAACCCGCCATCGCATGCGTGGTTCCATCGGCATCTTGCATCCCGCGTCCCAACACCATATAGCCGCCGCATTCCCCATAAACGATGGCACCGCGCTTGGCCGCATCGCGCAAACCAGACATAAAGATTTCCGCACTGGACAAACGATACGCGTGCAGTTCGGGATAGCCACCCGGCAAAAACACTGCATCCGCATCCGCACGCGGTGCTTCATCATCCAACGGAGAAAAAAAGCTCAGCTCGGCGCCCTGGTTTTGCCAACCCTGCAACACCATGGGATAGGCGAAGGCAAAGGCTTCATCTTTGGCCACGGCTATGCGTTGCCCCAATGGGCGCAATGGGCGCACTTCACCAGATACGTTCCAAGGTTTGGCTAAATTCTGAAGTGCTTGCGTATCGACATGCTTTCCAATAACCATGCCTGCACGCCGCATAAGGTTCGCGATCCCACTGTGTTCAACTGCCTGCACTAAGCCTAGGTGGCGCGACGGCAGCTCCAAACCCGTTTCCATCGGAATCATACCCAAAATGGGAATGTGAGGTGCGCCTTCCTTCATGGCTTCGCGAATCACACGCTGATGGCGTTCACTGCCAACACGGTTAAATATCACCCCGGCAATATTGACGTTTTTGCGAAAACTATCAAAGCCTTTGACCAAAGCAGCAGCCGAAGCGCCCTGTGATCGGCTATCAACCACCAAAATCACCGGCCAACCCGTGAGTTGTGCGATATTGGCGGTGGATCCTTCGTTTATGGTGGCCCCATCGAAAAGCCCCATGACCCCTTCACACACGACAAGATCGGCATCTTGTCCTGCCGTTGCCACAGCCGCTTCAAGGCTTTCTGCACGCAACGCCCAATTGTCGGCATTGAAACAAGGGCGCTCTGTCGCACGGGCATGGAATGCTGGATCAATATAGTCAGGACCCGACTTCATAGAAGCCACAGAAACACCCTGTGCCTTCAAATGCGCCAAAATGCCCAAAGTCACAACGGTTTTGCCGCTGCCGGATGACGGCGCAGCAATAATCACCCCTTTAACTGGGCCTTTATTGGGGGCGGTCTCCGTCATTTTAAGAGCTCAACTCCTGAGGTCTTAGAGAATTTCGGCCAAACGCTTGGCCATAGCATCGCCCGGTGTCGCATGACCAAAATGTGTTGCGTACTTGCCATCCGGTCCGATTACGTAGGTGGTGGAGCTATGATCCATTAAATATTCATCACTCCCGTCTTCACCAACTTTTTGATAAAATGCACGATATGCCCGGGCCACCTGCTTGGTTTGTTCAATGGTCCCAGACAAACCCACCATTTTGTCGTGGAAATGCGTCACATACGTTGACAAGGCTTCTGGTGTGTCACGTTCGGGATCAACCGTGATAAAAATCGGAACCACTTTGTCCAACTGATCCGGCGTCAACAATTCCAAGGCATCCGCCATAAGGCTCAGAGACGTCGGACAAACGTCAGGGCAATAGGTGTAACCGAAGTAAATCATCATGTATTTGCCACGATAGTCTTCATCCGTTACCGCTTTGCCAGTGTGATCAACCAAACTGAACGGCCCACCAAGCTTTACGGATCCCGCATTGGTAGCCATGCCGCCATTGTTATCAACCATATAAACCCGGCCGATGGTGGCGACAACAACAAAAATGAATGCGGCGAGGGCGATCAGAAAGATACGTTGCATGTGAGTTTCCCACTTTGATTTCAGCAGTTCTTTTGCCTTGGACAATAAGGCTCAAGGGTGACATCTGCAAGGGCGTTGCCGAACAAGCCCAGCGTCCTTACATTGGCGCTATGAACGACCCTAAAGCCAGCCCACGTAAACCACAAAACCAATCCCTGAAAAAGGGCTGGACCACAGGCGCATGTGCCACAGCCGCGGTGGCTGCAGCTTACCGGGCGCTCATCACGGGCTGCTTTGAAGACACCGTCACCATCACGTTGCCCCGCGGACAAACGCCTTGTTTTACAATTGCTTCACATGAATTGACCCCATCCGGCGCACGGGCAGGTATTGTTAAGGATGCCGGCGACGACCCGGATGTGACCCATGGTTTGGAAATCATTGCCGATGTGAAACCCAATCCTACGGGCACTGGCATCACCTTCCAAGCCGGACCTGGTGTTGGCACCGTCACGCTTCCCGGTCTTCCTCTACCTGTTGGGCAACCTGCGATCAATCCTGGTCCGCGCCAACAAATCGAAAACGCCATTTTGGCTGTTGCTCAACAGTTAAAAGGTGACAACGCGGACTTGCCGGACCTCAACATCACCATTTCTGTTCCCAAAGGCGAAACCGTCGCGGTGAACACCATGAACTCCCGCCTTGGTATTTTGGGTGGGATATCAATATTGGGCACTACAGGAATAGTGGTTCCCTTTTCCTGTTCCAGCTGGATTCACTCCATCCATCGCGGTGTCGATGTGGCCTGTGCGCAGGGCTATGATCATATCCTTGCCGCCACCGGGCGGACTTCAGAGGCCGCAGCCAACGCAACACTGGACTTGCCAGATCAAGCGCTCATCGATATGGGGGATTTTGCCGGGGGTTTGTTGAAATATCTCCGCGATCACCCGATCCAGAATCTCACCATCGCCGGTGGTTTCGCCAAAATCACCAAATTGGCCCAAGGCGCGATGGATTTACACTCTTCACGCTCACGTGTTGACTTCGAACGCTTGGCCGATGCCTTAAAACACTGTGGCGGTTCACCTGAAACGATCACCGAAGCACGCTCTGCGGTTACAGCCATGCATGTTCTGGAGCTGGCAGGGGACCTCAGACACAGTTTGGCCGACCATATGGCCCGTCAAGCCCGCGAAGTGGCCATGGCCACCCTGGCCGGCGGCGTAAATGTTGTTATTTGGGTCTATGATCGCCAAGGAAATCGTGTCGGAATAAGCTCATGAGTTTAAACATTTTAATTTTGGGTGGAACAGGTGATTCCATTAAACTGTATAAAGCCATTCAAAAACAGATGCCTGATCTAAAGGTAGTTTTATCAGAAGCCGGAATTACACATAAAAAAAATAAGATCAAAAAAAACATTCGTGTTGGTGGTTTTGGGGGCGTCACAGGGTTGATTGAGCATCTGGAAACAGCCCAGATCGATGCCGTGATTGATGCCACACACCCTTTTGCGGCGCAAATCACGGCCCATGCAGTCGAAGCATGTACCAAACTGAAACTCCCCCGTCTGCGCCTGGACCGGCCACAGTGGATTGTCCCGTCTGAGACAGATGTCATGTTCGTACCCGATGCAGAAGCGGCAGCACGGATTGTTGCACGAACATCCAGCAGTGCCTTTCTGACCATTGGCCGCAAAACACTTTCGGCATTTGACCAAATCAGTGGCGTCAAATTGTTGGTACGGCTGATTGAAGTGCCCCCCGAGCCGTTGAAACTCGAAAACTGCACCATCGTTACGGGTCGCCCGCCCTTTAGCTTAGCTGCTGAAGAAGCCCTGATGCGCGCACACCGTATTGATACTTTGGTAAGCAAAGCCAGCGGTGGCGAAGCCACACGGGCCAAAATTGACGCCGCCGCCAAGGTCGGGGCACGCATCATTCTGATTCGCCGCCCGCCCGCCCCAGATGGCGACCACGTGTTCAGCATCGATGAGGCGGTCAATTGGGTTAAGGCCTTAAAAAAGCGGGATTAAGATGCCTTTGCATCACGTAAAACATGGGTGTGGGCGGCATCGTATAACTTGCTATCTGTGAAATTTTCTGTCCCCAAAACGTGACCCACCAAGATCAAAGCCGTGCGGGTGAAGCCCGCCTCTTTCACTTTGGTGCGAATGTTGGACAACGTCCCCATAACATATGCCTGATCCGGCCAGCTGGCGCGATACACTACGGCAACCGGGCAATCTTCGCCGTAATGGGGGCTCAATTGCTTGACCACATTGGCAATGTTGTTGACCGACAGATGAACCGCCAAAGTCGCCCCGGTTTTTGCGAAATTTTCCAAGGTTTCCCCATCCGGCATAGAGCTGGAACGCATAGATGTACGGGTCAGAACGATGGATTGGCTGATATCCGGCAACGTCAATTCACGTTTCAGCAAAGCAGCGGCGGCGGCAAACGCCGGAACACCGGGCGTCACATCATAATCAATACCCAACTCATCCAAACGGCGCATTTGCTCGGCAATGGCACCGTAAATGCTGGGATCACCGGAATGAACCCGCGCCACATCTTGGCCCTTTTCATGGGCTGACTTAATTTCTTCAATAATTTCATCAAGGTGAAGCGGTGCAGTATCAACAACGTGAGCACCATCACTGGCTTCGGCTACAATCTCAGCCGGAACCAGAGAGCCCGCATACAATACCACCGGGCAGCTTTTGATTAAGTTAAGCGCCCGAACCGTGATGAGATCTGCTGCACCAGGTCCAGCGCCGATAAAATGTACCGTCATATGCTTAATTGCTTCCAAAAATGCCTTTGAGAATCTTGGTTACAGCACCGTCTTCATTGGGTGATTGCGGGCCTGGGTTTGCAAGATTGCCATCTGTGCTGCCCGCCCCATCCACTTTGCCGCTGACCACATCTTTGATGACGTCCAAGATCACGCCTGTGGCCTTGTCGACCAGAACCACGTCGTCTTCAACGACCGTGACTTCTTGGGATTGGTCGCGCGCTGGTAATTTGGCGCTCAAATCTGCCGGTAAATCCCGTTTGGCAAGGCCTTTGGGGAGGCGGCCGTTTTTGTCCAATTGCTTTTGCAATCCTGGGGGCAAGCTGTCACGCTTTGCCAATCCTGGGGGCAGACCTTTGGATTTTCCTTTCCCCTTGCCTTTGTCAGCCTTGTCTTTCTTACCTTTGCCCTTAGAGCCCTTGTCCTTCTTGGCCTTCGGTTCATCATCATCGCGATCTTGATCGTCATCCTTATCATTGGAATTGCGATCATCATCCTGGTCCGTTTTCACGGCCCACTCCGGTCGAGAGTGATCTTCGGCAATGTCTTGAACTTTAACGCCAAAATGCTCCCCAATAATGCGTTTTTCGGCTTCAGAAAATAAAATGTCGCGGACGACTTCGCCTGTTGTTTGAGCCCAGGCGGGTACGGCGATGCTCAGTGCTGCTAGGGTAATGATGGCTTTGAAAGACTTCATGATCACGCTCCTTTGGTTGCGTCCATTTTGCCGCCATAACCGCGCGGCGTATAGACCCAACGGTTTTCACCGCGTTCAATCACACGGGTGTCTTCGCCGCCAACCATCACCAAGGTAAGCATATCGGCATGGTCAGGGGTCAGTTCTGCCAGGGTAATCACATCGATTTTTTCATCCGGACGGCCCAATTGGCGCGCCAAGACCACGGGCGTATCGGGATCGCGATGTTGCAGCAAAATATCGCGTGCTTCTGCCAATTGTGTGCGGCGGCGCTTAGATACCGGATTGTAGAAGGACACCACAAAACCGCCTTCTGCAGCCGCTTTGAGGCGACGCTGGATGACTTCCCAGGGCGTTAGCAGGTCCGAGAGCGAGATCAGGCAGAAATCATGGCCGACAGGGGCACCAATACGTGCAGCAGCCGCTTGGAAGGCGCTAATGCCCGGCTCCACCTGAATGTAGAGACGGTTCCAATCGTCACGATCTTCACGGTCCAGCAACTCAAACACCAGTGATGCCATGGCATAAATACCGATATCACCAGAACTGATCAACGCAACATCTTTGCCTTCGGCCGCCAGCTCCAAGGCCTGACGCACCCGCGCCTCTTCTTCTGACAAGATCGATGTATGTCGAATCTTACCCTCAATAAGGTCTGGGATAAGGTCAAGGTAAAAACCGTAACCAACTACATCACTGACTTCGCTTATTAATTTTGTAACCTGAGGTGTTCGCCAAGCATCCGTTCCGGGGCCAATTCCGACCACATACAGACGTCCGGGGCCTCGACCTATTGATTTAGGATCAATGTCATGATCGGACACCGCAACTGCACAAGTTGCCCGTTTTGATTTTGCCTTCTCCAAGGTCAGTTTCCCTTTACTGGCTGCCAGAGCTGCACCTTCAGCAACGCCATGGCAGCCCACTTCTTGAAATACAACTTCCGATGGGTTTTTAAGATCACCGAAATACTCTTCTAACTCTAATGCACTGAAAAAACGTGGCTCTACCCCCATAGATAGCGATAAGTCCAATATTGTTTTTTCATCTGATTTAACCTTAATTGACGCTATGCATGCCACGGATTCAGGAGCCAACCCTGCCTTATCCAAAGAATTGACCACAAGGTCAGACAATTCTTCTGACATACAATGACGTTCACACCCCACACCAACAGCCAAGGTCGGGGGATGAAGAATCAGCGCCGTGTCCGACTGAACACGTTTGTGTGTGACATAGACGCCAATTTCCGCCCCAGGGGTGAACCCGGCGGGCTCCAGCCAGCTGGCATCGCCGCTATCGACCTGCAAACCGACGTCTTCACCGTTCAGCAGCTTTGTTGCAATGTCTTTGGCGCGTTCGGGGTTGGCAATGCTCCATCCCGGCGGCGGATCGTCCAGCGCTACGCCCAAAGCAGCATCCCCAGCCGTGGTGATGGCCGCAAAGCCCTGCGTTTCAGCAGAAATGGCCTCTGCCAGACGGTTTGCACCGTTGTGACCGCCCAATAGCGGCACAGCGAAGCCGCCATCCGGTGAAACGGCCACCACAGGCGGTTCTGCACGCTTGTCTTCTAGTAGAGGGGCCAATATGCGAGCCACAATTCCCGCCGACATCACCGCAACAATCGGTCTTTGGCTCAAATACAGGCCTCGCAGGCTCACGCCCGTATCTTCAAAATATGCATTAAAATCAGAGCCTTGAACGCGCCCTTTACGCACCCAGAGCACAGCATCAGGCAAAGCCGCCTTGATCTGGCGCGCCACGGCAAGCCCGGCTTCGTTCAAGCACACCACCACAGCGCCTTCTGGCAGGTTTTGAGGTGCTTGGGGCACAGCAGCAGGGCACAACACCAAAGAAAAATAAGAAGCCTCATTCGGTGCCAAAGCCAGAGGGCTCACTTTTTCTCCATCCTGGCTCGCGCGTTCTACCCAGCGTGCATCGTCCAATCGCCCTGCATGAGCCAAAACACGCTTCACTTTGTCCAGATGGCGGCCAATTTTCATAATCGTTAGGGCCGAGCTTTTGTCACGCGCTTTGGCATTTAAGACGTGTTCCGGCAAGGTCGCAGGCAGCACTTGCAAGGTGTCATTATCGCGGGTCAGACCCATGCCAGCAGAAGAGCTACAGGCCTGTATAGACGTTACGCCGGGAATGATTTCAACAACATAGTCTGATATGAGTTCATCCATAACATACTGAAAAGAGCCATAAAATAATGCATCGCCTTCACATATAAAGGCAATATCCTGGCCCCGCTCCAAATGAGCTAAGAACTCGGGAATGGCTTTTTTGTAACATTTCCGCCGCTCAGTCCGATCTGCTCCCATGGGCACAGGGACGGATATGTATTCAACTGTGTTTGGTAACAGTGGGCGCACAATTTCCAGCGCCAACGGGTCTTTATCGGTGGCGTGCATATAGGCGATCACGGGGGCCGATTTCACCACCTCAGCTGCACGAACGGTCATCAAATCCAGCGCACCAGGACCAACACTAACACCGATAAGCTTGCCTGCAGGGATCTCTGGATCACTCATGATTTCGCCCCGATATATTGGGTTACGGTACGCATTGCCGTCATAAACGTCGCACTTTGGCCTTTTTGTTCGGCATGTTCCACTGTCAGACGCAGCAAATCCCCGCCATGTTCGGTTTTAAAAGCACTCAGCGCCGCACCACCTTCGACGGTGACGGCATTGACCACCAAACACCCGCCGGGTTTTAAACGGGCCCATGCGGCATCCAAAAGGCCAGGGATACCCACACCACCGCCAACAAATACGGCATCAGGCGTGCCTTCTAGTGTTTCCAGGGCTTCAAGGGCCTCTGCATGTTCTATTTTCAGCTTCGGCACGCCCAAATTGGCCGCATTACGGGCAATTCGTGCTGCACGATCAGGATCGCGTTCAATGGCAACGGCCGTACAGCTTCGGCTTGAGCGCATCCATTCAATCGCAATAGAACCAGCCCCCGCACCCACATCCCACAGCACTTCGCCCGGTTTGGGAGCCAAGCTCGACAGTGTCACCGCGCGGACTTCACGTTTGGTCAACTGACCATCGTTTTCAAAGGCATCATCGGGCAAGCCTGCAAGACGCGAATAAGCCCGGGCATCCGATCCCGCCACACATTCGATGGCTAAGATACATAGCTGTGCGCATTCTTCGGTCCAATCCTGGGCTAAGGCTTCAATTTTGCGCTCTTTATCACCGCCCAGATGTTCCCAAACCGTGATTTTCGATCCTCCAAACCCACGTTGGGTGAGCAAAGCGGCCACCTCTTGCGGACTTTTCCCGTCACGCGCCAACACCACCAAGCGGACTTTATCAGTCACATGCAAATTGAGGTGTTCCAACGCCCGACCATGAATGGTGACGACGGTCACATCCGGGATCGACCAGCCCATGCGCGCACAGGTAAGGCTGATGGAACTGGGGCTGGGCAAAACGAACACATGATCTGCCCCAAAACGGCGAACCAAGGTCGCACCAACACCAAAATGAAACGGGTCACCCGAAGCCAACACCACAATGCGCTTACCGAAATGGCTTTTGATGATGTCCAAAGTCGCACCAAAGCCCGCCGACCAATCAATGCGCAAGGCTTTGATATCTGGGGCCTTGTCTAGGTGACGTTCACCACCGACCAAAACTTCAGCACTATCGATCAGGGCCTTTGCTATAGGCGTGAGCCCCACCAAGCCATCTTCGCCAATACCTACGACATGCACGCTGGGTTGTGTGGAAGATTTGCTCATGGATTACCGTCCAAAGATATTGCGTTTACACATCCCGCAGCCACCGCACTGCCGCCCATGCGGCCCGCCATGGTGATCACGGGAATACCGCCCAAAGGCCCGGAAATAACATGTTCAAAAAGGGCTTGTTTGCTTTCCGCGGCACCAACAAAGCCCACGGGAAAACCCAGAATTGCTGCGGGCTTTGGGGCGCCATCCAAAAGCATCTCCAACAAACGAAACAAAGCTGTCGGGGCGTTGCCAAACACACACACGGCACCGTCCAAGCGGTTTTCCCAATGCTCCACCGCAATGGCTGAGCGGGTTTCACCGCGGGCTTTGGCTTCTTCGGCCACGCCGTCATCATCCAGGCAACAAATCACTTCGTTATCAGCAGGTAAAAACTTACGGGTGATACCACGACGCACCATGTGGGCATCCGCCAAGATCGGCGCACCCTTAACCAGCGCCGCACGGGTCAATTCCGGGGCATTTTCGCTAAACCGCAGATGATCAGAGGCTTCGAGTACAGCCGTGGCATGGATAACACGCTCCGCCACCGCTTCCATAAGACCTGGCAGGTGACCCAACTGGGCCTCAGCGCGGATGCGGCGAAAGCTTTCAGCCGAAATATCATCTGGTTTTCGAATGTATTCAAATGGGGAATACAGTTGCGTAGCAGACGACATGGCTTAGCCCTCCGTCTCTCCGTGCGAATGGGGGTGATGGTGGTGACCATGATGGTGATGATGCCCATGACCATGATGAACGCCGTGGTCTTCGGGGTTGTCTTCCACACCCACACCTTGAACATGGTGATGGTGGCCCACTTGCGGGGCGCCATGGTCGTGTTCATGACCGATGATTTGTTCGCGGTATTTGCACAACTGACAATTCATATCACCTGTACCCTCAAGGGCACCTTCCATACGCGCAATAAAGGCATCAATGACCTTGGGGTGATCATTTAAGTAGGATGCCTTGATGATCTCCACATCCGGGTTCGCAACCGCCGCATCATCTGCCCAATTGTAAATTCGGGTCACCAAAATCCCCGAAAATAGGAAGTACGGGAACACCACAATGCGCTTAAAGCCCATCTTGGTGACGCGTTCCATGGCTTGATCCACCAATGGATAGGCCACCCCGGAATAGGCTGTTTCGGCCCACCCCACGCCCAAACCTTCCCACATCATGCGGGTAACTTTGGCAACATTGGAGTTTGCATCCGAATCGTTGGTGCCGCGACCGACCACCAACAAAAGCGTGTCTTTACGCGAAACGTCACCTTCGGCGGCATCCAAGGCTTCTTCAACGCGCTGCTTGGCAGCTTCCAACAGGCCCGCATCGATGCCGAGATCCGCTGCAAAAACCAAATCCAGGTCTTCGTTTTCGGCAGCATAGTTATTGATTTCGGATGGCAGGTCATTTTTCACGTGGCCTGCAGCAAACAGCATCCCGGGCAAACACACGATTTTCTTGGCTCCGCCATCGCGCAGCTTATCCAATCCGGTGCGAATAATCGGCGTGGCGAATTCCAAAAAGCCACTTTCCACATTGTGTTCGGGCAAGCGTTCTTTGATGCGTACAGCCAGTTGGTTGAATTCATCAACTGCGCCTTTGTCACGTGAACCGTGGCCGCAAATCATAATGGAGGGGAGGTCTTGTGATGAGATGTCTGGCATGGTCTTTCCTTATGCTTGGTCATTGCCTTCGAGCTGAAACGGTGGGGTGGTCATGGCCTCCGCCCTCTTGGGTCCGTTTGATGGACATTGTTATAGTCTTTTCGCAGGTGCACTACAAATTTAATTCTTATGTTAATGAAGCGTGGTTAGACTGCGGCCCATGTTTAGTTTCGGCACCCTTTCATCCGACACCGTTTTCGATCCCTTGATCCTTTTGGTTCTGGGCTTGGTGCTGGACGCAGCCGTGGGTGGAATGGGCTTTGTTTACAAAATATTGCCTCACCCTGTGGTCATCATCGGCAATGTCATTGGTTGGTTTGACAAGAAACTCAACCGTGAAACCCGCACCCCTCGGGACCGGGCCTTGCGCGGTGCGTTCACTGTCATTCTTATCCTGGGCGGCGCCATCGCAATCGGCATTGGGGTGCAATGGTTGACGCTCAATCATGATTTTGGTTGGGCGGTAGAGTTGTTTTTGATCATCAGTCTATTGGCCCAACGCGAATTGTATTCCGCTGTGCGCCGAGTATTGATGGCACTAAAAGACAACGGCGTGGAAAGCGGGCGCACCGCCGTGTCACAAATCGTTGCCCGTGACCCGGCCCAATTGGATGAGCACGGGGTTAGTCGTGCCGCCATCGAAAGCTTGGCGGAAAACTTCTCTGACGGGGTGGTGGCGCCCGTGTTTTGGTATGTTTTGTTCGGATTTCCGGGCTTGTTGGCCTACAAAGCCGTGAATACGCTGGATTCCATGATTGGATACAAAAACGCCAAATATTCAGCCTTTGGTTTCACCGCAGCACGCCTGGATGATGTCTTAAACTTGGTGCCCGCACGCTTGGGCGGTTTGATCATTTCCATAGCTGCTTTGTTGACACCCAAAGGCAACCCCGCCCGCGCTTTTCGCACCATGTGGCGCGATGCCGGCAAGCACAATTCCCCCAATGCCGGATGGCCCGAAGCCGCTATGGCGGGAGCCCTGGGACTCGCTTTAGCCGGTCCGCGCAAGTACCCCCAACACACCGTCGACGCCCCCTGGATGGGGGACGGCAATCCCCGTGCCATTTCAAATGATATTGACCGGGCGCTATATCTCTATGTGGTTGCGTGCTTGATCAATGCGTTGATTGTTGCTGTCGTCGCTGTGTTTCGGTTCCAGATTGGATAAGGAAAGCCCAAACCGAGATTGAGTATCTCATTGACCCTTCTCTGTGGCTCTGTCGTTATGTCCAACAGCGGCGAAACTCAAGGGGAGCTCCACCGCATTTACGATTTTCACAAAGACCACCAAGCCTTAGGCGAAAGGGTCGGAAAAACCCTAGAAGCCATGAAGCAAGACGGTAGTTTCGATCAAATTACGGAACAAGCTGAGCAAAACTTGATCAAGCACTTCTGAACAAACCATAAAAAACATTACCCTCATCTCAGTACATGACAATTTACTCATATACGACTAAGCTGGCCTTCAAAGGACTAAATTTGAAGGAAATATCGGCTCCTGTGGGCAGGGGCGCGGCATGAGGGGGACTATATGGCCGAAGGTACTCAGATGGATGCACGCAAAGCCGCCATCGCAGAAATCAATCGCACACCTGAACAGGTTCTTATTTCTTTGGTGCGATCGCAAACCATTGATTTATTCGCCAGTTCCCTATCTGATCCCCTGCGGAATACCCTCGAAGAGCTGCGTTCACGTGCCCCCGATGCGGTTAAGGTCGCGGTTGATGGCATCAGTCGCACAACCAATGATGACGGCTATGAAATCACCCTAGACGCCACCCGCAATGAACGCCTAATCGTCAGTGATGCCGACGCCGGGCCGTTCACCCGCACGCTGGGGGGTGGGCTGTGCAACCTGTCAAAAGATTTGGAAATCATCCTGGATGTGTTGGGGGATGTCAGTGAAGGCGGGGATGCCAAACCACGCCCTAAAATCGACTACCTCACCTGGGCCGACGCGGCAGATTCGTTTCAAGGCCAAACGGTTGAAGGCACATCACGCACATCGCTGATTTTTCAAGACGCCAACTTTGAAAAGCTGATTCTGACGGAACGCGGGCCAAATTTTAACAAGGACGCCATCGATCTGTGGCAGACCGAGGTTGATTTCCTGGGCGATGGCGATGATTTCATCTTTGTCGGCCAAGAGCCTGCCAACTCACAGAAATTCGATCTGATTTGGGAACGCAAACTCAAAAACAAGGGCCTGAAGGTGTTCTGGCTGGTGGGTGGCAATCAACTCAAACGGCTTTACACCGAATACCGCCACTTCTTGTCCATTGCCGACGTGGTCAGCCTCAACTTGGCCGAAGCCGCCCAATTTTTCGGGTTCGAGCCGCTGCGCAACAAACACAAGGATGCATCAGAACTACGCATCATGTATGCCCGCGAAATCAGCCGCCGGGTGTTGGAAGACGGCGCCAACCACGTCATCATCACCGACGGCGCCAAGGGTGCAGCACTGGCCCGCAAAGCCCGCGGTGGTCAGGTGGAGTTTGTCTACTCCCCACTGATCCAGGAAAACGGCATTACGGTTGACAATGACGTGCGTGAAGACACCGGTTGTGGCGACAGTTTTGCCGCAAGCATAGCTGCCTATTATTTAATGGCAGGTCAAAGCTTAAAACTCAATCAAGCCGCCAATTTTGCACATTATATAGCTGGCATTATTTACCAACGTGCACGACCCAATTTGATGGATAAGGACCGCGGCTTTGTTGAATACGCTTTTCACAAGGCCGAAAGTTCCGGTGCATTTGTGGGCAAGCACGAAACCTTTGATCGCGATATCTGTCAAATCCGTCCATCACCCATTCCCACACGTGGCCCCAGTCGCAATGTGTTGGTTTTGGTGGTCGGCGGCAACCCGGCCGACCCGGAACACCCCCGCATCACGGGCGCGGGTGCAGCGTTGGCAAATTTAGCGCAAAAATGCCAAGACGGCAGCTACAGCATGAGCCCCTTAATCAAAGTGGTACCACGCCAAACCACCCACCAAGGAGCCCAAGATCGCCCCGATATGAAGGCCGTTAGCACCGTGGAAATGAACCGCATGGTCGACATGGGCAAATTTTGCAAAGAAATCGGCGATTTGGACGCCGACACCCAGGTACGCCACGGTGTGCTGAAATCCGATCTAATTGGCTTCGAAGGTGTGTGTGTACTTCGGGTATCGCTGTTGGAAACCTTGGAAATTCTGTCGTCTGAAGACTTCGCAGAAATGTTTGGCGACATCAAGTTCTGGCACTTCCCCACCGAAGACGTGGACGAACGCTTGGTATGGAATACCAAAACCTGGGGTGTATCGCGCGAACAAGGCCACGAGATCATCCGTCAATCGCTCCGCGATTACGTGGTTGAGGCCCAACGCCCGCAATTCAAATTCTCCCGCGTGCGTGCGACAACACGCGAAGCGTTTGAGGACGAAATGACGGATCAGTTGATTTTGCGCCTGGATGCGTTACTGGCAGGGGTGTTTCGCGGGCACCATGGCTAAACCGACTATCACATTTCAGACGGACTTCGCTTCTTAGTTTGACAGAGCCAGGATCTCATCCAAATCGAAACACATTTCCAAGTGTTCTGCCAAGCCATCCAGAGCATCTTCCACACCTTGTTCATACGCCACACCACCTGTGCGGCCTTCGCGCAAACGGCTGAGAAAATTGTGTCGGAAGGCATCGGCGGAAAATACGCCATGCAGATAAGTCCCCATAACTTGAGTGTTTTTTGCAATGGCTCCTTCTTCGCGTCCATCGTTCAAATGGAACCATGGAGTGTGGCGATCAGGGCCCTCCGTGAGGCCAATGTGCATTTCATAGCCTACTATTTTTATACCTGTTGCAGGCTCAATACCCTTCACCTGTTCCAAAGTTTTATCACCAGTCAAGACCGTTTCAACATCCAAAAAGCCCAGGCCCAGCTCTTCACCGGCTTCGCCCTCAACCCCATCCGGGTCCGATATCCGCTGCCCCAACATCTGATAGCCGCCACACAACCCCACAACCAATCCGCCACGATGGATGTGTGCAGCAATATCGACGTCCCAGTCTTCCGCTTTAAGGTGTTTCAAGTCTGAAATTACCGACTTGGAGCCTGGCAACACAATCACATCCACATCACCTGGAATGGCCTGACCGGATTCCACCACAATCACGTCGACATCGTCCTCACTCATCAGCGGGTCGAGATCATCAAAATTGGCAATGCGCGGAAAGCGCGGCACAGCTATGCGCATCGCACCAGATCCATCACCCCGCCCCGTTTCGGCCCAACGGCCCAAGGACGCGCTGTCTTCTTTGGGGAGTTTGCTGGCATCGGCGAACCATGGCACGACGCCCAGACCGACCCAGCCGGTGCGCGCCTCCATGTCGGTAACAGCGGGATCAAACAGCGACACATCGCCCCGAAACTTGTTGACGATGAAGCCTTTGATCAGTTCACGTTCCGACGGCATCAGCACCGCATGGGTGCCCACCACCTGGGCGATCACACCGCCCTTTTCCACATCACCCGCCAAAATCACGGGCACATTGGCGGCAGTGGCGAAGCCCATGTTGGCAATATCACCGGCACGCAAATTGACTTCGGACGGGCTACCTGCCCCCTCGACAATCACCAAATCACATGTGGATTTCAGACGCTCAAACGCTTCTAAGACTTCGGGTAATAAGGTTTCTTTGAAACTGCGGAAATCTTTGGCCGTAACTTGGCCACGCATTTCTCCGCCAACCACCAACTGTGCCCCGGTTTCGCCTTCGGGTTTGAGCAACACCGGGTTCATATCCGTATGGGGCACAGCCCCACAGGCGCGCGCTTGCAATGCCTGGGCCCGACCGATTTCACCCCCATCAGAGGTTACAGCCGCATTGTTGGACATATTTTGTGGTTTAAACGGGCGCACACGCAGGCCACGCTTGGTAAATGCACGGCACAGCCCTGCCACCAATAAAGATTTTCCGGCATCTGAGCCCGTGCCCTGAACCATCAGGGTTCGGGTGGTATGGTCGTCAGTTGGCATCGAGGGTCGCACGCAATTGATCGGCAGCCGGATTTTGTGCGCGACCATCCATAACAATTTCCATTGGGGTCAAGGCTTCACCATAAAAGGCCTGATTGAAATCATTTCGCTTAATCAAAGCGGCAGCTTCCAATGAACCGCCGGCAAATAGGCCCGAGCCCAAGGTAAACGCCATGACATCTGCACCAACATTCGTTGTGGTCGAGGCCTCAACCCCGGCACCAACTGTGCCCACCACCAAGTCCAGGTCCGCACCTAGTTTGCCTTGGTTTTCAATGATGGCTTTGAGCGCATCATGGCTAAACACCAACATCACCACATCGCCCACCTGCGCACCGATTTGCAGGCCAATACTGCCCGATGCCATAAAGTAAAATGCCGGATAGCCCCAACGCCCTGAAGCATCCTTCGCCAGCATCACACCGCTGCCGCCCTCCGCTGCCAACACGAAACCGCCTTTGACCACGCCGGGCAAAATGACAATGCCTTGGGCCTTGGGCAAAAGTTTGCGAAATTCAACCATGGGATTGTCTTTGGACGCTTTGAATTTCTGAAATGTCAGCTGCGATGCCTGCAGCAATTGATGGGCACGCTCTTGGTCCGTCATGGGCTTGGTGGCGCACGCCGCCAAGGGTAGGCTCAACACCAACACCGCAATCGCTAAAATCCGTGAAATCATTGCAAAGCTCCCCATTCGACCATCATCAGCGCGTTGATCCTACATGGGTAGCACAACTTTGGTTAAAATTCGATGCCCTCTTGCGCTTTAATTCCTGCACGGAAGGGATGCTTAATCTGCGCCATTTCTGTCACCAAGTCAGCAGCATCGATGATCTCATCCAAAGCATTGCGACCGGTCAAAACCACATGTAAATCCTTGCGCTTTGCTTTGAGTTGCTCAACCACCATGTCCGCATCCAGCTGGCCATAGCGCAATGCAATGTTGATTTCATCCATCACCACCAAATCAATGGTTTCATCCGCCATTAAATCCATTGCCGTTTTCCAGGCTTTTGCGGCGGCTGCCTTGTCACGTTCAAGGTCTTGGCTTTCCCAACTGAAGCCCTCTCCATGAGCTTCGATAATGCATTGATCGCCAAATTTTTCGAACACACCACGTTCACCTGTGTCCCATTTGCCTTTGACAAATTGCACGATTCCAACACGGCGGCCGTGACCCAACATACGCAACACCATGCCCCAAGCAGCGGTGGATTTACCCTTGCCCTTACCCGTGTGAACAATAACCAAGCCACGTGTTTCCGTTTTGGCAGCCATGATTTTGTCGCGGGCCGCTTTTTTCTTTTCCATTTTATTTTTGTGGTGATCAGCATCAACGGGAGCAGCCATAATTGGTCCTTAACAAGTGTTATAAAAATGGGTTAGCAAATAGATTGCCGTGAATATATATTAATCAAGTGATTGTTTTCAAAGATCAACTTCAAGTTGTCAGACACTGTTCAGAGCAACCCCATGCACACAGCGCGTATTCTCCTTGGTGGAGGCGGTCAAAAAACAGAAGACGCCCTACGTGCCGCCATTGGGGTTGAAGGCTTTAAAATTGAAATCATCCACACCGACACGGTGGAAGACACCTTAACATCCCTGGTTAGTTTTCCGTTTGAACTTTGTATCATCCGCGGCGAAGCCGATGCTCCAGATTTTGCCACTTCCATTAGCGAAGGCGCAAAAGAATCTGGAGCACGCATCCCCATCGTCGTATTGATGGATTTAAGCTGCGCCCAAAGTGAACAGGAATTCCTCAAGGCCGGCGCTAACGCTGCCATCCCTTGGGACGGCACCCAGGGTTCTATGCTGCGCAATTTGATCCGCCTGACCATCAATTTGCGTACCACCGAAGAAAACCTGCGCAAGACCAATGATCGCTTGGTTCAGGAAATGATCACCATCCAAGACGAGCGCGAACGCGCAGAAGCCATCAACATGCAGTATGTCGAGTTGGCAGAAAACTACGCCATGGCAAAAGAAGAGCTGGAACAACTCAACCAGGAAAAAAACAAATTTTTCTCCATTATTGCTCACGACTTGCGAAGCCCATTTACCTCATTAATGGGCTTTACAAATTTGCTGCAAAGCCAAGCCGATAAAATGGCACCGGAACAAGTCAAAGACTACGCCGAAACCATTAACAACAGCGCCACGCGCGTCTTCAAACTGCTGGAAAACCTGTTGGATTGGGCGAGATTGCAGATGGACCGCGTTGAAAATCACCCGCAAGTCTTCTCTCTCAATGAAATTGGCATGAAAACCGTTGATGTCCTGGGACCAGTCGCCACGGATAAGGGTCTAACGTTAAAAGAAACGGGTCACAATCAAACGGCCTTCGCCGACCCAGACATGATTGACACAGTCATCCGCAATCTGGTCAACAATGCCATTAAGTTCACGCCCAGTGGCGGCACAATTACCATTGGCTATCAAACCACACCTGGAGAAATGGCGCGTGTATATGTCCGTGATACCGGTGTCGGCATGAAAACTGATGTGGTGAACAAAATTTTTAAGCTGGCCGACAACGTCACCACCAAGGGCACCGATGGTGAAGGCGGTACGGGTCTTGGCCTTATGCTGTGCAAAGAACTGGTCGAACGCAATGGTGGTCAGATCGAGATTGACAGCGAACCCGGCAAAGGCTCGACATTTAGTTTTACCCTGCCATTGGAAGAACCAGCCGTAGTTCATAAAGATGAAGCAGCAAACGCCTAAACCGTCACATACCCATACGTTACAGCCAACAAGAACCCACCCAATGCGATGCGATAAAGCACAAACGGTGTAAAGCTGGCACGTTTGAGCCACACCATCATCAAGGCAATCGCGATAAAGGCTGAAACAAACGCCATGCCCGCCCCCGTCAACGCCGCATCCATAGCAACCACATCCCCAGCTTTATAAAGCTCCAACCCCTTGAGCACCCCGGCACCAACGATGGTGGGAATGCTCAACAACATGGAAAAGCGCGCACAATCAGGGCGTTCCATACCGAGTATCCGCCCAGCCGTCATGGTGATGCCGCTTCTGGAGGTGCCGGGGATAAGGGCTATGCACTGCATCACACCAATGATGAGAACGTCAGATAGGCGCAAATGATCCATCTGGCGAAGGGTCACACTAAAGCGATCCGCCAGCCACAACAGCACCCCAAAACCCAAGGTGGTCCAGCCGATAATTTCGACAGAACGAATTCCACCCGGCACATAATGGTTCAGGGCAAACCCCGCACCAATCACCGGAAGCGTGCCAATGACAAGGAAAAAGGCCAAGCGCACACTGGAGTTAACACCCTTACCTTTCAGCATGCGCCAAAGCCCGTTGAGCATATCGGCAATATCACGCCATAGGTACGCCATCACAGCGCCTAAGGTGCCGACGTGCACGGCCACGTCCAGGGCCAAACCCTGGTCATCCCAGCCGGCAAACCACGGCACCAGAACCAAATGGCCACTGGAACTGATCGGTAAAAATTCCGTGATACCCTGAACGAGCGCCAGAATCACGATATGCAAAGTGGGCACAGCTGTGTCTCAACCTTCAAAAGTGCGACAATCCCCGAATCGGCAAAACTCTAACCCACTCCCGTAACCGCGCAAAGGGCTGAATCCGCATGACTTTTTATGAAGCTTTTCAGACTCTCAAAAGTCCCACTTTGGAACTGTCCCCAATCGGTCTCAAACCCTTGATTTTTGGCTGTTTCAAAGTGTTTCAAAAATTGCAGTGCTGGGGTTCCCTTTTTCGCAGAGTTCTAGTAATGTCGCGCCTCCAAAGTTTCTGAACAAGATGCAAAATGGCCGCACCGCGCTGGCTGAACTGGCGGCGGACGTAATTTTAGCGCCTTGAAATAAAAGAATTTTTCGGCCGCCTCAGAGCGGTGGTTTACGACTGGATAAAGATTATGAAAGCAAGCGGTCTGCCCCAAGCACAAGGCCTTTACGACCCCAGCAACGAGCGTGACAACTGCGGCGTTGGCTTCATTTGCAACATTAAGAACCAAAAGAGCCACGAAATCATCCGCCAAGGTCTCGAGATTCTGGTGAACCTCGACCACCGTGGCGCTGTTGGCGCTGATCCGCTGGCTGGCGACGGTGCGGGTATCATCATGCAGATTCCTCACGCCATGTTGGTTGAAGAATGCGCAAATCTGGGCTTTGAGCTTCCCGCCATTGGCGACTACGCCATGGGCCAAGTGTTCCTGCCCCAAGACGACGCTCTGCGCGATGACTGCTTGAAAGCATTTGACGATGTCATCAAAGCCGAAGGCCAAGAACTGTTGGGCTGGCGCGATGTTCCTGTGGACAACTCTTGCCTGGGCGAAAGCGTCAAAGCGCAAGAGCCTGTTATCCGCCAAATCTTCATCAAAAAAGCCGCTCCTCTGGAACTGGCTGCTTTTGAACGCAAACTATTTGTTATCCGCAAACAGGTTCACCACGCCATCTGGGACAAAACAGGTGATCGTGCCAATTTCTACGTACCGTCACTGTCCACTCACACCACCGTATATAAAGGGATGGTGCTGTCTGGAAACTTGTCGAACTACTACTTGGACCTAAAGGACGAGCGTTCAACCTCTGCTTTGGCATTGGTGCACCAACGTTTCTCCACCAACACGTTCCCCAGCTGGGAATTGGCACAGCCGTTCCGTTATCTCTGCCACAACGGTGAAATCAACACGGTGCGCGGCAACATCAATTGGATGGCTGCGCGCAAAGCCACCATGAGCTCTGACGTTTTGGGCGACGATCTCGATAAACTGTGGCCATTGATCGGTGACGGGGCATCTGACTCTGCAACCTTTGACAATGCCTTAGAATTGCTGGTGGCCGGTGGTTACTCCCTGGCTCATGCGATGATGATGATGATCCCCGAAGCTTGGGACAACAACCCGCTGATGAGTGATGATCGTCGTGCATTCTACGAATACCATGCTGCATTGATGGAACCGTGGGACGGTCCTGCTGCTGTTTGCTTCACCGATGGTCGCCAAATTGGCGCAACCTTGGACCGCAACGGCCTGCGTCCAGCGCGTTACGTTGAAACCACCGATGATTTCGTGATCATGGGTTCCGAAGTTGGCGTGCTGCCGATCCCGGAAAACAAAATCAAAAAGAAATGGCGTTTGCAGCCGGGTAAAATGTTCCTCATCGACCTGGAACAAGGCCGCATCATCGACGACGAAGAGATCAAGTCTGAACTGGCAAATGACAAGCCATATCAAGACTGGCTGGACCAAACCCAGATCAAAGTCGAAGACCTGCCGGAAGAAAATCCCGCCATGGTACCCGATGATGAAACCCGTTTGGATGCCCAGCAAGCATTCGGCTACACCCAAGAAGACATCAAGTACTTCATCAAACCAATGGCATTGACGGGTCAAGACCCAATCGGTTCCATGGGGCGCGATACACCGCTTGCGGTGCTGTCTGATCGTCCGAAGGTTCTGTACGATTACTTTGCGCAAAACTTTGCTCAAGTCACCAACCCGCCGATCGATCCGATCCGCGAAGAATTGGTCATGAGCTTGGTGAGCCTTATCGGCCCACGCCCAAACCTGTTGGATTTAGAAGACGCCGGAACCAAGAAACGTTTGGAAGTGCGTCAACCGATCCTGTCCAACCTGGACCTGGAAAAAATTCGCCACATCGAAAACCATGTGGACCGTGCATTTAAATCCTACACCCTAGAGATGGCCTATCCGGCTGACCAAGGTGCATCGGGCATGCAAGCCGCACTTGAAAAGCTGTTTGCCAAAGCTGAAGACGTTGTTCGCGAAGGCTACAATATCTTGATTTTGTCTGACCGGGCGTTGGACAAAGACCACGTCGCAATTCCGGCCTTGTTGGCAACGGCTGGTGTACACCACCACCTGATCCGCACCGGCCTGCGCACGTCTGTGGGCTTGGTTGTGGAAACCGGTGAACCCCGTCGCGTACACGATTTCTGCCTGTTGGGCGGTTATGGCGCAGAAGCCATCAACCCCTACCTAGCATTCGACACCATCTGTTCTTTCCGTGACGAACTGCCCGACGATTTGACTGTTGAAGAAGCCCAGACCCGCTACATCAAAGCGGTTGATAAGGGCATGCTCAAAGTCTTCTCGAAAATGGGCATCTCCACGTTCCAATCTTACTGTGGCGCACAAATCTTTGATGCCGTTGGCTTGAACGATGAGTTCGTCGAACAGTTCTTCACCAAAACCGCAACGAAAGTTGGCGGCATTGGCTTGAACGAAGTTGCCGAAGAAACCGTTCGTCGCCATCGCGAAGCGTTTGGCAACAACCCGCTATATGCCAAACACTTGGACGTCGGTGGTGAGCTGGCATGGCGTCATCGCGGTGAAGCACACTGCTGGACCCCGGAAACGATCCAGTTACTGCAACACGCTGTACGTAAAGGCGACCGTGATACCTATCGTCAGTTCGAATCCGTAATCAACGACCACGACGTATCTGTTAAAAATCTGCGTGGTTTGTTCAAGCTCAAAGGTGTCGGCAAGTCCGTTCCGTTGGACGAAGTTGAACCAATTGAAGAAATCTGCAAACGTTTTGCAACGGGTGCGATGTCGTTCGGTTCCATTTCTTGGGAAGCACACACCAACTTGGCCATTGCCATGAACCGTATTGGCGGTAAGTCTAATACGGGCGAAGGCGGTGAAGAAGCTGTGCGCTTTGAGCCGATGGAAAATGGCGACAGCATGCGTTCTGCCATTAAGCAGGTGGCATCCGGTCGCTTCGGCGTGACCGCTGAATACTTGGTCAACGCCGACGACATCCAAATCAAAATGGCCCAAGGTGCTAAACCTGGCGAAGGAGGTCAGCTCCCCGGTCACAAAGTGGATGAGTGGATTGCACGCTTGCGTCACTCCACCCCGGGTGTTGGCTTGATCTCACCGCCACCGCACCACGACATTTATTCCATTGAGGATTTGGCGCAGCTGATTCACGATTTGAAAAACGTGAACCCGAAAGCACGTATTTCCGTCAAGTTGGTGTCCGAAGTGGGCGTTGGCACGGTTGCCGCTGGTGTTTCCAAAGCCCACGCTGACCACGTCACCATTTCTGGCTTCGATGGTGGTACCGGTGCATCGCCTCTAACCTCGACCCAGCACGCTGGCGGTCCATGGGAAACAGGCTTGGCCGAAACCCATCAGACGCTGGTGATGAACAAACTGCGTAATCGCATCTGCGTCCAGGTGGACGGTGGTCTCCGCACTGCACGCGACGTCGTTGTTGGCGCTTTGTTGGGTGCTGATGAATTTGGCTTTGCCACAGGCGCTTTGATTGCTCAGGGTTGTTTGATGATGCGCAAGTGTCACCTGAACACCTGTCCGGTCGGTATCGCCACGCAAAACCCAGAACTGCGCAAACTGTTCCCGGGTGAGCCTGCACACGTTGTGAACTACTTCACCTTCATGGCTGAAGAAGTCCGCGCACTGATGGCTGAATTGGGTTTCCGCACCGTCAATGAAATGATTGGCCGTTCCGACTTGATTGAAATGGACAGCGCCATTGATCACTGGAAGACCCAAGGCCTCGACTTCTCCCGTCTGCTGCACAAACCAGAAACGGAAGAAGGTGAAGTCGTTTATCAAACCGAAACGCAAGACCACGGTCTTGATAAAGCCTTGGATAACGAGTTCATTAAACAGGCTCAGCCCGCCCTCAAGGACGGTACACCTGTAACGATCGAAGCCAACCTCATCAACGTCAACCGCACCGTCGGCACCATGCTTTCCGGTGAAGTTGCGATGAAGTACGGCAAAGCCGGTCTGCCCGATGACACCATTACCATTAATGTTACTGGCAATGCCGGTCAATCGTTGGGGGCGTTTTTGAGCCCAGGCATTTCCATCGACCTTCAAGGCGACGCCAACGACTATGTCGGCAAAGGCTTGGCTGGTGGTCGCATTGTGATCCGCCCATCCCAAGACAGTGCCATCGGCAACCCCGAAGACAACATCATCGTTGGCAACACCTGCTTGTATGGTGCCACCAAAGGTGAAGCATACTTCCAAGGTGTTGGCGGCGAACGCTTCGGTGTTCGCAACTCTGGCGCCACCGCGGTTGTCGAAGGCGTCGGTGATCACGGCTGCGAATACATGACCGGCGGCATTATTGCCGTGCTCGGCCAAACGGGCCGCAATTTTGCGGCGGGTATGTCGGGCGGCATCGCTTATGTCCTGGATGAAGCGGGTGATTTCGAAACCCGTTGCAACTTGGCCCAAGTGGACTTGGAACCCATCGAAGCAGAAGAACGCTTGATGGAGGAAGATTCCCAAAGCGGTGATCTGGAAACACATGGCCGTGTCGACATTGAACACGACATGACCCGCTATGACGCTCAGCGCCTCAAAGGCCTGATCGAAAAGCACCTTCACTACACCAACAGCCAACGCGCAAAGCAAATCTTGGACAACTGGGATACATACCTGCCCAAGTTTGTCAAAGTGATGCCGGTGGAATACCGCCGCGCATTGCAGGAAATGCAAGCCAAAGACCGTGCTGCAGAGCACGACGGCGTCAACACTTCGGTGGGGAACTAAGACTATGGGAAAACCTACTGGATTTCTTGAAAACGATCGTCGCGACCGCTCTTACAAGCCGGTCTCTGAACGCCTTGGACACTACAACGAGTTCATAGTGCCGCTGAAAGACGACGAGCTCAAAGCCCAAGGTTCACGTTGTATGGACTGTGGCATTCCGTTCTGCCACCAAGGCTGCCCGGTGATGAACATCATCCCCGAATGGAATGACCTGACGTATCGTGGCGACATGAAAAGCGCCTTGGATGTTTTGCACTCCACCAACAACTTCCCGGAATTCACCGGCCGCATTTGCCCCGCCCCGTGCGAAGCATCTTGCACCCTGAACCTGGAAGACAACCCCGTCACCATCAAGACGATTGAATGTTCCATCGTTGACACCGGTTGGGACAAGGGTTGGATCAAACCGCAAATCGCCAAAAGCCACACCGACAAAAACGTTGCCGTTGTGGGCGCGGGTCCGGCCGGTATGGCGGCGGCCCAACAGTTGGCGCGTGCGGGTCACAAAGTTTCGCTATACGAAAAGAACGCCCATGCGGGTGGCTTGCTGCGTTACGGCATCCCCGACTTCAAACTGGACAAATCGATCATTGATCGTCGCTTGAGCCAAATGAAAACCGAAGGCGTGGACTTCCGTCCCAACACCACCATCGGCGTAGACATTTCGGCCAAAGACTTGATGGACAAATATGATGCCATTGTCTTGACGGGTGGTTCCGAACACCCCCGCGACCTGCCGATCCCGGGCCGTGAGCTGAACGGTGTACACTTCGCCATGGATTTCCTAACCCAACAAAATCGCCGCAACGGTGGTGAGCCCGTCAACGTCAGCGACATCCTGGCGACGGACAAAAATGTTCTGGTCATCGGCGGTGGCGATACGGGGTCTGACTGTGTCGGCACCTCGGCCCGCCAAGGCGCAACCTCGATTACGCAAATCGAAATTATGCCCAAGCCGCCCGAAAAAGAAGACAAGCTGGTCACTTGGCCCAACTGGCCGATGAAACTGCGCACCTCCACCAGCCACGAAGAAGGCTGCGAACGTGACTGGGACATCATGACCAAAGAATTTATCGGCGATGACGACGGCAACCTTAAGGCTGCCAAGTGCGTACGTGTGGAATGGAAAGACGGCGCCCCGGTCGAAGTGACCGGCTCCGAATTCGAAATCCCGTGCGAACGCGCATTCCTCGCCATGGGCTTCGTTCACCCCATCCACGAAGGTATGATTGAAGAACTTGGCGTCGACAAAGACGACCGCGGCAACGTCGGTGCCAACACCGAAGACTACAAGACCTCGGTCGATAAAGTCTTTGCCGCAGGCGATATGCGCCGTGGCCAATCGCTAGTAGTCTGGGCCATCCGCGAAGGCCGCCAAGCCGCGCGTTCCGTGGATGAATTCTTGATGGGTGCAACTGAATTGCCGCGCTAAGAGATACACAACAATTGAGGGGCCGCTGAGACCATCAGTGGCCCCTTTTTTCTCAGGATTAAGGCTTAAACTATGATCACCTACACCCTGATTTGCGATAAAGACCACGAGTTTTCTGAGCAGTTCGACAACTACGACGATTGCATGGCAAAACTGAAGGCCAAGAAGATGAAGTGCCCAACGTGTGGCTCTAAAAAGCTGGAAAAGGGGCTGTCTGCACCCAGTGTTGGCGGTCAAGCCCAGCCTGATTTCCCCACCTGTCCGGCTGCTGCGGGATGTGGAAACGGTGGATGTGCCCTAAAAGGCTAAGATGCCTTAGCGCTTACGCCGCGAGGCGGTTGGATCTGTTTTTTGCCCGCTCCCGCTGTTCATTTTGTGCGCCATCTTGACGTACCAAATCAGGGCAAAGTTCGACAGGCCGACAATGATGAGGACCGGGATCAAAATGGGGCGTTGCGCCACCAGGTCCGGAACAAAGAACCAAAGCCCCGCAATGAGCGCAACCATGGCCACAAGGTTCAAGGTGCCGACCATCGACAATTTTGAAAATGTTGCCGCAGATACCGGCTTCAACGCCACTTGTGGTTCTGATTTCTTTTTCTGCTTCATACCAACCCCATTTCTTCATAATTCAGCTTAAGTGATTGAGCCTTTATGCGGCGTCTTTCAACTTCAACAATTGGGCTTCGACGTCTTTGACATCATCAATGCCGTAAAATCCCCAATCGGGACGAAAATCGCTTTTGCGTCCGCCGGATTTGCGCCGTGCAAAAGTGACCGTGCCGTAACCATTGTCGCTGACGCCTTTGCTTTCGATCTCATCCATATCAGAACCGCTGAAAGAACGAACGGAAAGGCCGGGAAAGGTCCGCACCACAATGGCGCGCTTATCCGTTAAAGCATAAGCCGTATTCTTGCCCACAATAAACTGCCACAAGGGTGTCAGCACCAAAACCACACCAATACCAATGAACGGATAACCATACCAAGCCGTCATGGTATCAGGCGATTTCATTGCTGCCTGGAGAAAGTAGATACTGAACAGAAAAAATATGATCCCAAATATGCCAACACCGATCCACGCACTGGCCCATGCACCGGGTGCGGGTTGGCCGTGCCAGATGAGTTTTTCATCATCTTTAAGTTCATTGGTAACTGCAAAACTGCTCGCGGTGTTGGTCATGGGGCCTCTCTTTCGGGCCGGATCATACCAACATGTTCGTGGCAACAATAGGGCTATTAAAACGAAGAATTGGGTTGGGTCAGAAATGCCGTTTCTTCCGGGGTGCTGGCACGCCCCAGAACGTCATTTCGATGTGGGAATCGACCAAAACGTTCGATGATGACGCGATGTTTTTCGGCCCATTCCAGGCTATCACCGCCCAGTTCGCCAAACAGTTCAATGGACCTTTCTTGATCTTCCAGTTTTTCGGAATGTTCAAACGGCAGGTACATAAAACTGCGCATCACAGGCATGACTTGCTGGTCAAAACCGTGATCCAGGACATGCGCGGCAATATCGCGTGCATGGGCATCGGCCTCAAAAGCCTTGGGACTGTCGCGGTAGACATTGCGTGGAAACTGATCCAAAGCAATCAACAGGGCAACGGCACCTTCGGGGCTTTGCGCCATTTCATCCAATTTACCCGCTGCCGCATCATCCATCACATCTTGAAATCGTGCCTTAATTTCTGCATCGAAATTATCATCTTTGGTGAACCACTTCATTTGTGGTTTGCCGTAATCCGCATCGCTTGGATCACCGAACCAAAATGTGAGAATATCTTCAATAATGTGGGATTGGGTTCTGGGCGACATAGGCGGGCTCCTCTTCACTGGTAGCAACCGACATATGGGCATTGCAAAGCCCCATTTCCAGAAATGATGAAACGGGAGAAAGCAAAGCTCTCTCCCGTCATCATCGCCGCTGGCCGTTCGTCTTTATGTCTGATGACACGTGCGCGAACACGCATACCGAACACAAGGCCCAACCGCCGGGCGAAACCCTAAGAAAACGTGCGGATTGCTCCCCCCATTTCCGTCGGGATACGAAGTTTTACCTTCGCAAGGTTCAACTTAGACATGGCGCCGAACCCAAAGCGCGCCCCAGCCGAAGCCAGAGGTGAGACAGGCGGGGAGTTGACTCACCCAGTTGCCTCAACCGCCTTCCTCATCTTGCGTGCGCGAACACCGATGGTGAAGGCTTAAAACGTCGCAGCACTTCATCTGCAAACTCAAGCGAACAACCTGGAGGGATGTTCCGCACTCCGAGGAGCACTAGGCCCCGAAAGGCACACCAACTTAAGTGCAAACGCCGTCCCAGACGCCGGAAACTGAAGTCCCTTTAAAAACCGAAGTTTCCTCAGAAACCAAAGTCCCTAAATCGTCAAACTGTCGTAGAGTTTTGAGAAGCGAGCCTCTCATCTCCCCGCGACGTTGTCCGTCGATCTGTGTAAATGGTGCCACCAGATTTACGCGCAAACAACGGTTTGTTTTCCACACATCATGCACCGATATTGCACCGCAAAAGCCATTGAAGACACATCTTCATTCGCCATCGCTTATATACAAAAAAGCAAAATCAGTGGATAACCTGAAAATGAAATTTGAAGAATCGCCTAAGTCGAAACTTTATTTCGGCCGCCATCTTTGGCCCGGTATAGGGCTTCATCAGCAGCCTTCAAAGTTTCCTCCGGGGTTTGGCCTTCCGCACGCCCAGCCGCACCGATGGAAATGGTGACACTGACCACATTTGAAGCTTGGGCTTTTTTCTTTGCTGCCAGTTTGTTCTTCACACCAGTGGGTTTTTCTTCAGGGCGGTCTTCGTTGCGCAAAGCAAAAGATGCCGCCGCAATGGCTTCACGCAGCCGATCTAGATGCTTCACCGCATGATCGGCATCTTTACGTGGGAACAAAACCGTAAACTCTTCCCCACCATAACGAAACGATCGTCCACCGCCGGTAACCGACATCATCCGCGCCGCAACCATCTTCAACACTTGATCACCCACGTCGTGACCATAGGTATCGTTGAATTTTTTAAAGTGATCCACATCCAACATTGCCACCGAGTAGTCCCCACTGAGCGACATCAAATCATGCATCAACGCCCGTCTGCCGGGCAATCCAGTCAGCTCATCGATAAAGGCTAAGCGATAGCTTTCTTGGGCCACGGCCGCCAACAACACAACACCGGACAAGGAAAACAGCAGAGATGACAACGCCCCGTCCGCAGCGGCATGCAGAGCCAAGGCAGAAACGGCCACGGCCCCAAACAAACCACCATCAAGCGCCCCGCCAATCCACAAGGCACGCACCAACAAACCGGTACTCACCGCAGCAAACAGCAATAGGGCCGGTTGCGGTAACAAGGTCCAATAATCTATTTCTTTGTTAAACAGACGGGTGTGGAGCAAATCATCCGCTGCAATATGTGCCGCTTGTCCCGCGTCCCAAACCACAATCAATATGGCAATTTGCACACCGACAAAAAGCACCCGGCTGATCACTGCAACGGAAAGCAAGCCCCGGTCGTGCTTGAAAGCAATCAAGGCCGCATTGATGGGAAACAACACTGCCAGTGCAGCGTAGATCACGGTTAGTTCCGGTGTGCGTTCATAAACGTTTACACCAGCCACAAAGTTCTGTGCCACCCAGTGTGCACCCATGATCAACGCCGCCATCAAAACCACCCGCGGACGTTTGAACCATCCCCCGACGATGGCCGCAGCGATACACAAGACATAAGGCAGATAGCCCACAGCAGCACTCAACGACCACGGCACTTTGACCTCCGCCAACGACACAGCCACCCCGGTGGCCAACATCAATAACGGGAACATCAAAATAAAAAGGGCGTTTCGCAATACCATCATTTGGTGATAAAGGAGAAACGCTCAAGATTGCGTTAAAAAATACAAACAAAAGGAATAAATCATGAACATTTGGTTGTTGCTGGCTGGCATGAACGCAACCCTTGCCATTGCCGCAGGGGCATACGGCTGGCATTCACTGGGGGATACCCCGGACATCCGCGACATTTTCATGATGGGATCGCAATATCAAATGTGGCATGCCCTGGCCCTGGTCGGCGTCGGCCTGATGATCCACAATACGGCAACCCCCATGGCAACCAAAGCCCTCCATACCGCTGGCATTGGCTTCCAGTTGGGGATCTTTTTGTTTTCTGGAACACTTTACAGTTTTGGTGAATTTATGATCATCCCGGTCGAAGGTGCGGCCCCCATTGGCGGTTTTTTCCTGATGGCCGCGTGGATGATCATGGGCATTGTTGGCGGCTTTAAACTGAAAGCCACTTAAGCCCCACACCATTCAAGAGTCCTCATCAACTTCATTTCGCGCTATCCTTAATCTAACGGAAGAAGTGTGATATGGATGGGACAGTTTGCAATTTAGCTTGTCTTAAAGCCTGTGAACATGTTCACGGCTGCTGTTTTCTTGCCAGCAATAAACTTCTAAGTCATTGCATCTCCTTGATAAACAATTGGGAAAACTGATGTAAAAAGCCATAGGCCACTAACTATGCTTTAACAATAGTGAACTATATTGAAGACAATAAACGTATAAACGTTCGCAGATGTAGAGGGACACTGCCATGTCTATGGATCGGGAAAAATCACCCACCACCGTGATCAATCATTTATCACGCTTGCTCACCCATACTCTGAACGACCAACTGAAGTCTCACGGTGTTGCGCCTGGCCAGTTTCCAGTTTTGTTGTGTTTGTGGGAACAAGATGGCCTGACCCAGCGCGAACTGTATGAACGAGTCAAAATTGAACAGGCAACCATGTCCAACACCCTCAAACGGATGGAGCGCGACTGCCTAATTTTCCGCGAACCCGACCCCAAGGATCGTCGCGCCATGCGTATTCATCTCACCGGCATGGCCAAAGAGTTGGAAGCCAAGCTCACCAAAGGGGCTAAGTCAGTGCACAAAGCCGCTTTCGACGGCATTAAGAAAAAAGAACGCAAGCACTTGATGGAAATGCTTAGCCACATGGGCAAAAATTTGGAAAAGGCCGCAGCAAAGGCCCCTAAGTAATTGTCCACTTCGCATGTGGTTGCACAACATTGATCAGAAAAGGCCACCCATGAAAGGCCTCGTCACGTTTTGTTTTGCTGTGTTGGTGCTGAGCATGAGTGCTCAGCCTACGGCATTTGGACAACCGAACATCCATCGCGGCACCAGTGAATGTAATGTCAGCCCCATACCACAATCACTAAATGCCCCATCCTTTTACGGCAAATACTGCAATGCCAGCGGGATTCCGGTACTGGCTGCCCGTGAAGTGAAAGATAAAGCCCTGGTTGCGGCCTGGAAAATCGTTGCCGACATGATGCGCAGCCTATCACCACAGGTGCGCAACAAATTGGTTGCAGCAGACGTCCGGGTCGCCATCATCGGCCGCAATCAAGGAACAGCAGATATTCCCGAATATGCCTCTAGTGTCCAAAAGCAGGGCGCCGAAGCCCTCAACAAACGTGCACGGGGACTGGGCGGGCGTGTCGCATCAGCCGGTGAAGAGAACCTGATCTGTTTGAAAAAAGACCGCTACAAAGGGGAAAGCATCCTCATCCACGAATTTGCCCACACCATCCTAAATTACGGCGTGCTACCTGCTGACCGAAAGGGAACTTTTGAAAGGCGCCTTAAGCGTGCTTTTAACGATGCCAAAAAACGCAACCACCTGCTCAACCTATATGCCGGGACCAATACCGACGAGTACTGGGCCGAAGGTGTGCAAACCTACTTCAATGCGAACCTGCCCAGCGATATCAAAGGACGAAACAGCACATCACGCAAAGGACTAACCAAACATGACCGGGCGCTTCTCAAACTGATCCAAGAGGTATTCGGACACGGTACTATTTCACAGTGTCACAAATGACCACACATCATGCCGAACGGCCTAGCGTTTTCGCCACGGATCGACATTCCTGTGTCTGACCGCCAAAGCCCCAATTGGGGGCAGGCACCTCATCAACAACGATATAACTTTCATCTGCTATTGCACCCAGCAATTCCGTCATTTCCTTAAAAACAAGAGATTGGTAAGCCGCAATTTCTGACTTCGTATTGGTCCCAGCGGTCACCTTGATATCGAGGGAGAATGTTCGCAATTTCCGTGTGGAAACGGGCTGTGCATCAATAAACCAATCAGATGCATCAACATAGTTGATCGCAACAGCCGTTACTTGGTGTTCTTTGCCAAGGTGTGTGGCTGTGATTTGCGTTAACTGAGAAGCAATGGCAGTGGAGAGATCAAGGTTTCCTTGACCTGAAATCGAAACATTGAGCAGCGGCATCATTTTTCCTTTTTTTGTATACGTTGAAATCCAATTGCCCAAACTGTGCCACCTCAATAACATTTATAAAATCGAATTGTATCTAAGTGTAAATTCGATAAAATTGAATTATGAAGCATTTTGATCCTGAACTCTTACAGACATTGGTGGCCTTCGCCGAGACCGGAACATTGGCGCAAGCGGCCGTCATCGTTGGCCGAACACCTTCGGCCATCACCGCACAAATGCAGCGATTGGAAGATATGGCTGGTGTTGCTTTGCTGCAGGCCAATGGACGTGGGCGGACCCTAACCGAGGCCGGAGACCAAATGCTTCATCATGCACGACACATCCTTGCCGCACAAAATGAAGCCTGGATGAGCCTTAAGGGCACAATCGCGGATAGCCGTATCCGCATTGGCATGACCCAAGATTTTGCCGACAATACATTTTCTTCCTTGCTCAAAAGTTTTGCACGCCTCAATCCTCGTGTTCGTTTTGATCTGCATATTGGACGTACGGCAGAATTGGCACAGGATTATCAAGTCGGAAAAGTCGATTTACTGATGGCCATGCGTCAAGATCCGGCCCCCGATGAAATCGCCGTTATCCGCAAATCCATGCAGTGGTTGTGTTGTGAGACTGGGCTGGTCAGTTCAGCTGAGGAAGTCCCCCTGGCGTTGCTCGACCCGCCATGCTCATTTCGTGATGCCGCACTTCAGGCTCTTGAAAAACAAAATACGCGTTACACCATTGCGGCCACCAGTTCGAGCCTAGCCGGGTTGTGGACGGCTGTCCGCGCAGGAATCGCGGTTACCCTACGAACGCCATGTTGGACTGGTGATGACGTGGTACAAGCCCCTGTTTCACTTGGTTTACCCAAAATGAAGGAAACCGAGTTTTCAATTCGTGTACGTGAAGACGCGGACGAGCCAATCTTGCGTTTGGGCACATTACTTGCGGAAAGCCAACGCGAAAAATAGCTGTCTTATTTATGTTTCAACAGCTCTGCCCAACTCTTTTGCTCGGTGAAGAGTTGGCGAATGTCATATGATATTCGATGCGTGCCGTGGCATTCGGCACACGCCAAAACCGCCAATGTCCCCAAGGCCCGGCCTTTATCTTTCAAATCACCGGTTTTGAGACTTTGTTCCATCACTGACAGGGCTTCAGTTATGACCGGACTGGGATATGGTTTGCCCTGCTTATGGCAGTTGCCGCAAACAGCACCAAAGCTGTTCATATCTCGTTTCAAATCAACAAACGCAGACAGTGCATCATCATCGCGACCACCAACAAAGGCCAGCTTTAGTTTATTTACCGATGTGCTCATGGTGCGCATGTGAGCGTTGAGTGAGGGTGCGCCCTCAACCGATAAGTTGGAAAAGTTCGGAGCGCGATACATGGTTGCCGTCACAGCACGGAAATCCACATGGCAAGACTTACAGTTTTGCTCCAACTTTTCTAAACCAAGCGCCACATCACTGTAGCGTTTTTCCTGTGCCGCACTTTTGATATCAGCCAAAACATTTGGACTTAATCGTCCCTGCCATTCTGGCACCATTTCACCAATCTTTTGGTAATGCTGACTGAGCTTGCCTGCCCAGTCTTGCAGGTTCTTGTCATCTTGGGCACTGGCGTACATGCCAACAGCCAGCATTTCACGACGCAAATTAAACATGGTGTGCAGCCACACTTGGCGTTTGTTTTGGGGCTTGTACCACTGGGCAATGGATGCGGGTGGCTTTTTCAAGACAATCACGCGGTCTTGATGAATGTAGTACACACCGAACAATGCCGACAGAATCAAGCCTTGAAGAACCACAAACACGGACCAGCGCATTGACGTCACCTTTTCAACCACAACCAACGGGGCGCATTAGCGCGCGACACACCTTATCGGCATGGGGATTGGGGAACAAGTCCACAAAAACACACATTTTTTGAGACTTAAATGATTGACCCCCATCCCTGTTTTGTGGATATTGCATAGCATTAGTTTAGAGTCACTATAAATAAGAATTGAGAGACCCGAAAATGAAAGCTGAAGATCATCGTAAAGTCGCCCAGTGGCACCTCAAACAAGCTGAATTGCACGAAGCCGATGGTGGCTATGCTTGCGGTTGCCCGGCAGACGAGCAAAACGCCAAGATCATCGAAATTGTCGATTCCGGCGTGATTGAAGAAGATCTGTCTTGTTCTTTGGGTGGCTAATGCTTTAGACACCTGACGAACTGCTGAAGACATAAAGGGGCGCGGTTAATGCGCCCCTTTTTTTGTGGATCTTTTGGCACAGCTTTCTAACATCTATTGAGACTTGATTGACAATACATTCTATGCGGAAATGCACACCCCGATAGGCAGCTGCCATTGTCCCTATATGATTTGTTCATAAATTCGTTGGAACGACGTTGAAGTTTGCATTTTTAAAACGAACAATTCTCGCATTTCTTCTTTTTGCACTCACCATTTTATGGGGAGCAACAGGCTATTCCATTTATGGATCACGAGAAGAACAAAAACAGCTCGCCCGTGTTGAAAATGAACGCTTTGCCGATGCACTCAGTGCCTACACAGATTTGGTGTTCCAATCTATTGAAAACCGCTTAAAGGACACAGCGCAGCATTACTACAATGCCGCGGATCTTTCCCCCCTTGATCCAGATGTCACACAGCTTTTGGGGCAATGGGCACAAGACACCAAAGGCATCGCCTCAATCAATTTGTTTTCACCCGACGGAACGATGGTCCAAAGCGGTATTACCTCTGGCCCCGGTAAATACTACGCTCCCCCAAAAATGTTGAACTTTAAGGAACGCCCCTATTTTCGACACTATTCCGACAATTGGACAACTGAGCGCCAAGATGAGTTTTTCATTGGCTCGCCTGTAAAATCCAAAATCACGAACAGATGGATCATACCCATAGCCTATCCCCGTATAGCACAGGATGACACTTTTCCTGGACTGGTGGTTACGGCTCTGTTGGTTGAAAATTTTAACAGTTTCTTTTCAGCATCTGAACTGAATCAAGAACAATCCATTGCCATCCTCAAACGCAATGGTGATGTTTTGTTTATGGTCCCAGGTCTAGAAAACGTCATCGGCAAAAACTATGCCCAAGGTGTTCTTTTCACCAAATACCTTCCAAGCGCAGATAAGGGGTCTTACGAAACCAAAGTGATTGTAGACGGAAAAGAACGTTTGGTTTCATATCGGACCTTGGAACATTATCCCTTAGTGGTGGCTGTTGCGAAGCTCTCTGACAAAGTTTTAGACACATGGAGAAAACAGGCCATCTCCAACATTATTATCGCCAGTTTAATTTCTATGTTTTTGATCATTTTCTTCATGATTGTCCGTCGCCAAGCAAATGCTCTGGAAGTACACGGCAGTGACTTAGCCCTCAAAATTGAAGAACGCACCCATGATCTCCAAGCCGCACTGGTTGATGCCCAAAGCGCCGATAAAGCAAAGTCAGAATTTCTGTCCACCGTCAGTCACGAACTGCGCACGCCCCTAACATCCATAAAAGGTTCTTTGGGATTAATAACCGCAGGCACGGCCGGGGAGCTTCCACAGAAGGCCCAATCACTTGCTGGACTGGCACTGACGAACACCAACCGTCTCATCAACCTCGTCAATGATATCCTAGATATCGAGAAACTCTTGTCGGGTACCGTTACCCTCAACATGGAAACACTTGACGTTACGGAACTGGTCAACCAGGGCATCGAAGAAAATCAGGGCTATGCCATCGAACACAACGTTACATTTGTACTGATCGACAATGCCCCGCATATGAACGTCACCGGAGATCACCAAAAATTAATACAGGTGATTTCAAACCTGCTGTCCAATGCTGCAAAATTTTCACCCGATCAAGGTAACGTGGAAATCATCATTGATAAAAATGCTGACAGAGTACGGATATCTATCAAAGATTTTGGTGCCGGAATACCCGAGCACTTTCATGACAAAGTATTCCAACGCTTCGCCCAAGCCGATACCAGTGACAGTCGCGAAAAATCCGGCACAGGCTTAGGCCTCAACATTTGCTGGTCGATCATAGAAAAACATGGTGGCCTGATTGATTTCACAACTCAGCGGGAACAGGGCACAACTTTCTTTTTTGAATTACAAACATTAGAAGCCATATAGCCATTTACGGTTATCAGTGCATGACTGAGCGTTCCGGCGGGTATGTAATTGTGACCTGCGTACCCTCACCTTTGGAACTGGTGATATCAAATTCCCCACCATGCAGTTCAACCAAACTCATTGTTAGTGACAGCCCAAGGCCAGCTCCTTCATACTTACGATCAAGCCCTGTATCCACCTGGCAAAACTGTGTTTTGGCTTTGGATAATTCCTCAGGGGTCATACCAACACCTGTATCTCTGATGACAAATTGAATTTGTTGGCTGGGGGTTGCCTGGACGATCAAATCCACAGATCCTGACTCAGGTGTAAATTTCACTGCATTGCTCAGCATATTGATAAGAATTTGTTTTGTGCGTCTTCTATCTGCACAAACCGCGGGTAGATGTTCATCAAGCTTCCATCTTAATTGAATTTTTTCTTTTTCAGCCTGCGGCCTAATCAAGCAGATTGTTGCATCCACAATCTCATCTAAATCGAGATACTCTTCCTGTAATTCCAGTTTCCCTTTTTCAATGGCGGAAACATCTAAAATATCATTTATAAGTTCCAAAAGATGCTCGCCAGAGCGGTAAATATCACCTGCATATTCTTTATATTTTTCATTATCTATTGGCCCCAGAAGCTCATCACAGATGGTATTGGAAAAGCCGATAATGGCATTTAGGGGCGTACGCAATTCGTGGCTCATGTTTGCCATGAGTTCAGATTTGGCCAGACTGGCAACTTTTGCTCGCTCCATAGCCGACCGAATTTTCTCATCTGCAAGACGACGATGTGTGATGTCTTCATGCATTGCAACAAAGTGCGTAATTTGGTTATCACGATCACGAACGGGGGTGATTGAAACTGCGGCCCAAAACTGATCACCATTTTTCCGGCAGTCTTTAATTTCTCCTTGCCAATCTTTTCCGGCAAGGATTGATGTCCATAAATCTTTATAAACATCATCTGGCGTTTCACCCGATTTTAAAATACTCGGTTTTTGGCCAATAGCTTCGGCTTGGGAATACCCCGTTAACTCCGTAAACTTTGGGTTCGTATATTCGATATCACCATCAATATTTGTGATGAAAATCATATTCTGACTTTGCTCTACCGCTTGCAAAAACAAATTGAGCTGTTTCGTTGTTTCCTTATGGCGTTTGGCTTCTTCTTTTAAATCAGAAGTTCGTGCCTCGATACGATTTTCCAATTCTCGATTGGCAATTTCCAATTCCTGCTCAGCCTTTTTACGTGCTGTATCATCTTCATAGACTGCCACAACTTCTTTGTTGGGAAGCCTATAAATATAGTTGTTGCGCCAACCTTGAACTTGATTGTCCTCATAATATTTCAGGGGGAAATATTCTGCTTTGCCAGAACGTAAGACACGTTTGAAAACTTCAAGCAGCCCATATTCTTCAATACCTGGGAACACCTCGGTTACACGTTTGCCAATAACCTGCTCACGTCGAACTTTTTCAATAAGCTCCCCACCCTTGTTAAAATCAGTAAGTACAAAATCTTTACCACGATCCACGGCACGGCAAACCGCTACACCATTGTGCATATTCTCAAACAATTCTCTAAAACACACATCTTTGCGATGCAATGAACGCTGCCACAAGGCATAGGTGATCATTGCACCAAGCACCATAAAACCAACAATGATTACATTTCTTATTAATGTTTGTTGCTGAATATCAAGCTCTTGCCCTGGCAAAAGGACAAAGTCTTCTCGAGCAGGCGGAAACTTAATCAGTCCATTTTGCCATAAAGCATGGCCTATATGTTCCCATCGTCTTGGATTGAGGCTTCCCGGTTCAATTGTGGGAAACAACATGATGCTCGATATTTCTTTGGCCAGAAAACGATTGTAGGCATAGACATCATCTAATGGGACATGCCGAGGCAGATTTGTAGAAATGTCTTCAACCATACTCTCTGAATTTTGTAATGCATAAACCCAGCCCTTATTGCTCGCCTCAACAAATGCATTCAGGGTTTCAAGATTATCCTCTGCCCAGGCCCGATTGACGATTAACGAATCCCCATAAAAATCGACCCCGTATGACGCAGGACGCAAACGTGTAAATTGCATCCCTGATTTTTGCGCTGCCCACAATGACGACAAAGCATAAACCGGCAAAGCATCAATAGAGCCAACATCCAAATCATTTAAATAGGCATGAGCAGGTTTCTTGTCAGATAACGATACTTTTTTTACGGCATTGGAAAGAACACCTTCTAGCCGAAACATTGTGTCGACCTCAGCATCAATCAATGGATCGGAGCCAAATGCCATACGTCTATCAATAAGATCAGCGGGTCCCCTGATGCCTGAGCCTTCATGAACAAGTATTTCAACAGGACTGTGTTGAAAATACGATGCAACGACGGCCAAATTTTCTCCGCGCTCACGCGCTAAAAAAAGATCAGCCCCACCTATTCCAAATTGGGCTTGACCTTGGGCCACTTCATCCAGGGCATGAACACGCTTACCGGTATCAAACGCAGAACGGATTTCCACATCGAGACCTGCGGCTTCATAATAACCTTGCCACTTCGCAGCATAAAAGCCTGCAAACTGAAACTGGTGATCCCAGCGTAACTGTAAAACAATTTTTTCACCAGCATGGCTGGCATGTGATGAGAACAAACCAACTGCGAAAAAAAGAGCAAATGCAAAGAAACATCTACGGATATGGTCAAACATGATCTGTACAATCCCGATGAGGAATACTAATGATTCTTCGCCCCAGGTTGTATCATGTAATGCTTTACACTCGGATTTCAATGCGTCTCAGCGTAATGGACTATGGAACCGCCTAAGCATAACAAAACCGCCGCCCCGATAACGGGACGGCGGTTTTTAATGGGTGTGAAAATTGAGAGCTTAGCTCGGCATCTTCCAGACATCCGGGGCATCATTCAAGCGGTTGATTTGCGCTTGACGTTGGGCTTCCATTTCTGCCGGAAGCTTGTCACCGAACTTATCAAACAAGTTGGTTTGGTCTTCAGCATCAGCCATGGCACCAGCTTTATCGACTTCCATCAGATGTTCGAACGTTTCCTTGGCAAAGTCCAGGCCTTCCCAAGGAATATCACCGTGGGTCGGCATCAGGCCCAGCGGGCTTTCAACAGCACCTTCGGCTTTGCCATTTACACGATCAACGATCCATTTCAGGACGCGCATGTTTTGACCAAAGCCCGGCCACATGAACTTGCCGTTTTCATCTTTGCGGAACCAGTTCACACGGAAGATGGCAGGTGGGTTGTCCAGCTTGGCGCCAAAGTCGACCCAGTGTTGCCAGTAGTCGCCCATGTTGTAGCCGCAGAACGGCAACATCGCGAACGGATCACGACGGATAGCCGCTTGGCCAACCGCAGCAGCGGTCGCCTCTGAACCCATGGTCGCCGCCATGTAAACACCGTGGTTCCAATCAAATGCTTGATAAGCCAGCGGGAAAGTTTTGGACAGACGGCCGCCGAAGATGAACGCAGAAATCGGAACGCCTTTGGGATCTTCCCAAGCCGGATCAATGGTCGGGCACTGAGAAGCCGGTGCGGTGAAACGCGCATTCGGGTGTGCTGCCGGGGTGTCGCTGTCCGGCGTCCAATCGTTGCCTTTCCAATCAATGGCATGGGCAGGAGCATCAGACATGTCTTCCCACCAGATGTCGTTGTCATCAGTGTGCGCAACGTTGGTGAAAATGCAATTTTCCGTCAATGACTTCATAGCGGAGGGGTTAGAATCGTCAGACGTACCCGGTGCAACACCAAAGTAGCCGTATTCTGGGTTGATGGCGTAAAGCTTGCCGTCGTCGCCCGGTTTGATCCACGCGATATCGTCACCAACGGTCCAAACTTTCCAGCCTTCGAAGCCCGCTGGCGGGATCAACATGGCCAAATTGGTTTTGCCACAAGCAGATGGGAATGCAGCAGCCACGTAAGTCTTTTCACCTTCAGGGCTTTCCAGACCAACAATCAGCATGTGCTCAGCAAGCCAGCCTTCATCACGAGCCATGGCAGAAGCAATACGCAGGGCAAAACATTTTTTGCCCAATAATGCGTTGCCGCCGTAACCGGAACCAAACGACCAGATTTCGCGAGTGTCAGGGTAGTGGACGATGTACTTGTCTGGATTGCACGGCCATGCAACGTCGGCTTGGCCTTCGGCCAGCGGAGCGCCAACACTATGCACACAAGGAACAAATTCGCCAGCGGCACCAAGCACGTCAAGAACCTTGGAACCCATACGGGTCATGATGCGCATGTTCGCAGCTGCATAAGCGCTGTCGGTCAATTGCACACCAATGTGGGCGATGGGGCTGCCCAACGGGCCCATGGAGAACGGCACCACATAAAGCGTGCGTCCGGCCATACAGCCGTCAAACAAACCGTTCAGCTTGGCACGCATTTCTGCGGGAGCCATCCAGTTGTTGGTCGGGCCAGCATCTTCTTCTTTTTCAGAACAGATAAAGGTCCGATCTTCAACACGTGCTACGTCGGAGGGATCGGAACAAGCCAGATAGCTGTTTGGACGTTTCGTATCGTCCAACTTTTTCAGCGTACCGGCGTCCACCATTTCGGCGCATAAGCGGTCAAATTCTTCCTGGCTACCATCACACCAGTGAATAGCAGCGGGCTTGGTCAGCGCAGCGATCTCTTCGATCCAGGCTGTAAGTTTGGCGTGCGCTGTGGGCGCTTCCGCACTGTTGAGCATCGTCTGGTTTCCTCCGAACGTATAGACAACATCTATGGTCAAGGGCGACTAGGTTAACGAGTGAAACCGCCGCGTCAAAAGAAATGTTGCACCTGCGAAAAGCCCTTCTAACACAATGGTTTGCAAACGCTATTGGAGTCTGTCCACAGGAACTTTGACGCAAAAATGAAAAAAAACTGCCCAAACGGGGTGGAACGGGCGGGAATCGAGGGGTGGGATTTGGCGTTAATTCGCTATTGAATGCTGGGTTTAGCAGCTTGCTTAACAGCAGACTTCGGATTGGCTTTGGCAACCCGAGTACGGTAACGTTGGGGGATTGAGCCATCGAGCTCTTCCAAATGGGTGCTCAACCGGGCGATCTGGTCTTTCAAGCCTTCGATAGACTTGGTGTGGTCGTTGAGACGCGAGTCCAATGAACTTTGAGTGCTTTCCTGGCTTTTTACAGCACGATTGGCTTTGTGAACCATCTTATCCATTTCGCGCAGTTCTTCACGAATGGTGGAGATGTGTGCCCGTACAAACTTTTCGTTCTGGTTTTCAATTTTTTTGACCATTTCACTGGACAGCCACAACGCCACCATGGCGATGAAAAAGGCGAGAACAGCAATGATGGTTGAGAAAGCCATGATATCCGAACGCGGTCAAAATTGATTTTAAAGCACAAACTTAGGGCCACACGGGTATTACACCCAACCACTCAAACTTACGCAAAAAGCCCTTAAAATGGTAGTGTGATTTCGTATTAGACCACAGGCAAATATTCCTTATTTAGCTTTTGGTCGTTGTTTTTGCACACTTGACCAAGGTGCGAAATCGCGTGCGCCAACCACGTCCATCCCGTGCAGGAGACGCAAAATCAAGACGTTGCTGGGCCCCTTTAGAACCGGACAAAATCAGCCCATCACCATCAATGGCCAAAACTTTCCATCCCCGTGCCGATCGCCCCGTTTTTGCTTTGAAGACCAAAGAAAGATCTTCAGCCCATTTATGGGTAAGATCTTCGACGATTCGCCCACTGGTTTTGGTCAAATTGGGGCAAGATAAAAGGTAATCTTTCGCTTTGGCCCACTTGGCACGGCCAAAACCACCAACATAGTGGACCTTTTCCACTTGCATCCGCCACATGGAGAAATCACCAAACCCAGCGTACATGGCAGCCCCCGGGTGCCGGATCAAATAAAGGGCGCGGGCAAGATCCGCTTTATCACCTGATAATTGTTGCACTCGCCCAATCAGAGAACAGCGTGCACCTTCTAGAGGATTAACAGCGGAAGTGGGGGCTTCCAACAACACCGACGCCCGCTCATCTGCCAGCAGGTCTTGCGTATGAGCCGCCAGGGTTGAGAACAAAAACAGCGGTGCGCCATCAAAATCCACGGCCACCCCAACTTTGGAGACATAAGGGTGGTTTTGCTTGGTACCTTTTGCCGCTTTGCGGTTGGTCGCCAATGCCCCCTTTAAGGTAGCACGGGCAATCAAGCGGGCAGCATGGGCCGCCTTATATGGTGCCTCAGGGCGTTTGGTTCTGTTCACGACAGAGTCTCACCCTTAGTCGTCAATGTGACGTAAAACCAAATCACGCAACGTGACGATGCCCACAGGAACACGGTGTTCATCCACCACCAACCCACGCGACAAATTAAATTGTGTCAACAGACGAACCGCATAGCGAATGTTCATATCTTTGGGCACAGACAAAACCGGCTTGGACATGATCTCGTAAACGTTGACACGTTGCGGGGCACGGTTCTTGGCAATTACCTTTTTGGCAATATCAGATACCACCATCAGGCCGTATTCATCGCTGTGGTCTCGACGTTCACATACCAAAGAGCTGACACCTTCGTCACGCATTTTGGTCACAGCATCTTGTACCGTTGCCATCGCATCAATGGTCGCAATGTTGGTGGACATAATGTCCTCAACTTTGACGTAGCTTTCCTTGGTCATATCTCTTTTTCCACTTCGTTCTTCAGTGTGGGCAATTGCGTGGTCATACCAACGGCATCTTCCAAACTGATTTGACACGCAATGCCGGCCCCCGGTTCTTCATCAAATTTACCGGCTTCACCAATGGCTTCCAAAATATCTCGGGCCAATGGTTCGGCCACCAGAAAAATCACGATGTCGCGCTGTGCAGCCAGATCAAGTCCCAAAAAGGTTTTTTCCTTAATCAGGCCTTCACCCTGAGCACTGGTGATAATGGTTGCGCCCGTGGCACCCTTTTCACGCGCGGCATCAATGACGGTTTGCGTGATGTCATCTTTGACAAGCGCCATAATCATTTTGAGGTTCATGGGTTAGTCTCCTTTTCCCCCTCAAGTTCTTCCTTGTTCTTGTTTCGATTTTGCAAGAAGGAAGCAATGTTTGCGTAGGCCAGTACCGCCATAATCGGGAACAAGCTGGCAAACGCGATCAATCCAAAGCCGTCCAGAAGTGGGCTACGGCCAGGAATGGTCGAAGCCAGACCCAAGCCCAAAGCCGTCACCACAGGAACGGTTACGGTCGAAGTCGTCACACCACCGCTGTCATAAGCCAGCGCGATGATAAATTTAGAGGCCCAAATGGTTTGGATAATCACCACCACATAACCGGCAATGATGTACCAATGCAAAGGCGTGCCGGACACAATTCGATAAGCCCCCAAGGACACACCCACAGCCACACCGATCGCGACCGCCATACGCAGGGCAAAGGCATTTATGGAACCACCGGATATTTGTTCAGCTTTGATGGCCACCGCAATCAGCGACGGTTCGGCGGCTGTGGTGGCAAAGCCGATGGCTGCTGCAAATGCATAAACCCACAAATAATCTTTCCAATTCAAAATCCCCTTGAGCGCATCACCGCCCAAGAATTCAGGATCGGTCAATTGGTGCGCCATAGTCTTACCCAATGGGAACAGCGCCATTTCCAAGCCCACCAAAAATAAAGTCAAACCGACCAAAACATACAAAAAGCCCACCGCAATTCGTTTGGGGTTGGGCGGCACTTGGCGAATGACGACAGTTTGGAAAAAAATTAAAATTGCGGCAATGGGCAAGACGTCGAACACCGTCGCCCAGGCCGTTGATAGGATGTGTGATACAAGATCCATCATCTAGAACACCATCCCGTAAATCATTACAAACATCATCGGTGTTAGGCTGGCAAAAGCGATAAGACCGAAGCCATCGACCATAGGGTTACGCCCACGGATTGACGTCGCCAAGCCCACACCTAATGCCGTCACCAACGGCACCGTGATGGTTGATGTCGTTACCCCACCACTGTCATAAGCAATGCCAACAATTTCTTGGGGTGCAAAAAAAGTCAAAATCACAACACCGATATAGCCGGCTATGATGAGATATTGAATAGGCCATCCCTTAATAATACGCAGCACACCGATGACAATGGCAACACCCACCGACAGCGCAACCGTCATGCGCAAACCATTGGCATAGCTTTCCAGTTCGGCCGGATCTTTGGTGATCAGTCCCCCTTCAGCAACCGTTTTGGCAGCTTCGGCCGCGACCGCAATCAAAGCCGGTTCGGCCACCGTGGTGCCAAAGCCCAACGCAAAGGCAAAGCCCAACAACCACACGACAGACCCTTTTTTGGCAAAGGCTTGAGCCATGGCTTCTCCCAGCGGGAACAACCCCATTTCCAGGCCACGAATAAAGAATGCTAAGCCTAAAATCACCAACATGGTGCCAATTAAAATTTCCGTCAGGTTTGGAAAAGGTTGACGGATGACAACAGCTTGAAAAAACACGATCACCAACACAATCGGCAACAGGTCACGTGCGGCATCAACGAGAAGCCGCGCCAAACCACTGACCATTTTGACGAAATCATCCACGTTTCGGCCCTATCCACCAAGCTTTCGCAAAGTTATTGGGAATACATTTGAACCTTAAAACGCTTGCCACACTGCGAACGCTAGTACGAGTGCCAGTGCTCCGCCCCACATCACCACTGATGTTTCTTGGGCCACAGACACGGTCTTAACGCGCGAACGCATCGCCCGCAGCCGAGCCGCTTGGGCTGGCGTGATGCGCCGGATCGCTTGATCTCGGTTGGCGTTATATGCGTCTTGCATCATCTCTCTCCGCAAAAGCTGGATTGGGTTGCCCACTCGGTGCCTTGATAACACTATAATTTTGCCACAAAGCCCAGGTCAATTGGCGATATTGCCCAAGTTACATTTTTCTAACGTTTTTTTGTGGGCGAAACCATATTCAGGGGTAAAATCCCTTTTATTAAGATAATTTAAGGTGGCGCCATGTCCCAAACCATCGCTTTGGTCGATGATGACCGCAATATACTTACATCCGTTTCCATGACCCTGGAGGCTGAAGGCTTTTTGGTGAACACATATAAAGACGGTCAAGAGGCACTGCGTGAAATATCGCGTAACCCGCCGGATTTGGCTATTCTGGATATCAAAATGCCCCGCATGGACGGAATGGAACTGTTGGGTGAGCTGAAAAAACGCTCTGACCTTCCTGTGATCTTTTTGACCTCCAAAGATGACGAACTCGACGAAGCCATGGGCCTGCGCTTAGGCGCCGACGACTACATTAAGAAGCCGTTCTCTCAACGTTTGTTGTTGGAGCGCATCCGCGCCGTATTGCGCCGCCGTGACCCCCAGCCCGCCGCCGCCGAAGTCATTCAACGCGGTGAACTGACCTTGGACAGCACTCGCCATCTGTGTGTGTGGAAAAAACAGCAAGTGAACCTCACCGTTACCGAGTTCTTGCTGCTGCAAGCCTTGGCCCGCAATCCCGGTCACGTCAAAAGCCGCGATCAATTGATCGATGCGGCTTATGGTGAACACATTTATGTGGATGATCGTACAATCGACAGCCACATCAAACGCCTGCGTCGGAAATTCCGCCAAGTGGATGACAGCTTCGGGGCCATTGAAACGCTGTACGGTGTTGGTTATCGCTACACTGACGAGACCCTATGACAACTGAGCCCTCACCATCGCACCTGAATTCTGTGCCGCCCTCAGTGTTTGCACGCCGTTTTTCGCCACTAACTCGGCGGATTTTGGCCGTAAACATTTTGGCCCCGGCGATGCTGGTGGTGGGGTTGTTTTATCTGGGCGAATATCGCCGCAACCTAATTGAGACCGAACTATCGGCCCTGCGCACCCACGCTGAGATTTTCGCCGTTGCTTTGGGCGAGAGTGCGGTTTCGGATGCAGGCGAACAGTTGTTGCCAGAATTGGCCAGCCAAATCGTGCGCCGACTGGCTTTTACCGCTGAAACCCGCGCCCGTCTGTTTGCAGCCAGTGGTGAATTGGTGGCCGATTCCCGCAGACTCTTGGAGCCCGGCGGTCAAGTCCAAGAACAAACCCTGCCCCCACCGATGTCTCAGGAAGAAAAAGAGAACCCGCTCAATAAGGTCTTTCGGGCTTTCGACACCATCTATATGTGGCTGCCCGGCACCGAAGAATTTCCATTGTATCGTGAAAACATCGATCAGCACGCCGAAGACTACCGCGAAGCCGTCGGTGCACTTCAAGGTGAAACTTGGGTAGCACGGCGAACCATGCCGGATGGTTCGCTGGTGTTGTCTGTTGCGATGCCCGTGACACGCTATAAACAAACCCTTGGTGTTTTAATGTTGTCAAAATCTTCCCATGAGATCGACGAGGCTTTGTTTGAAGTGCGCAAAGACATCTTGGGCATCTTTGGCGTCACACTGATTTTAACCGTTGCAATGTCATTATATCTGGGCGGCACCATTGCCCGGCCAATCCGCATTTTGGCCCGCGCCGCACATCGGGTGCGCAGCGGCCACCATCGCCAACACACCATCCCCACCATCAAGGGGCGTGATGATGAAATTGAAGAATTGGCCAGCGCCTTGAACGATATGACCGAAGCGTTGTGGGCACGCATGGACGCCATCGAAGCCTTTGCCGCCGATGTCAGCCACGAAATCAAAAACCCGCTTACCAGTCTCAAAAGTGCAGTGGAAACTGCCACCCGCCTGAAAGACCCAGATCAACAACGCAAGCTGATGGACGTCATCCAAGAAGATGTGGAACGTCTCGACCGCCTGATCAGCGACATATCGGATGCATCACGTTTGGACGCCGAACTGTCGCGCGCAGAAACGGCACCTGTAGACATCGGCAAAATGTTGGCAACTTTGGTTGATATCTATACCCACACGGCAGATGAAAATGCCCCGGAGTTCATCTTTAAAACCGAAAATGATCTGTTGGTTGAAGCCATGGAAGATCGCTTGGTCCAAGTCATTCGCAACCTGATCACCAACGCGATATCCTTTAGCCCCAAAGGTCCGAGCAACTCTATTTTCATAAACGCAATCCGAAACAACAACGCGATTCACATCACCATCGAAGATCAAGGCCCCGGAATTCAACCCGGAAAAGAACAAGATATCTTCAATCGCTTTTATACCGAACGGCCAGATTCTGAAGATTTCGGCCAGCATTCAGGCCTAGGTCTTTCCATTTCCAAACAAATCGTCGAAGCACACGGCGGCACACTTACAGCCAGCAACAGCACTAAGGCTGATGGGACCATTTGCGGTGCCTGCTTTACGGTGTGCTTACCAAGCGTATAAGCCAATCGAATCATTGACACATCCCCCCCCTTCGTTCCACGCTTATGGCATGGAACGTATTCATGCCACGTGTATTGTGATCAAAGGGCAAGGTGTATTGCTGCGCGGCGCCCCCGGCAGTGGTAAATCCGACTTGGCCTTGCGCCTGATCGAAGATGGGGCTGGCTTGGTGGCCGACGATTACACCGAACTGACATCTGACGGTAAAACCCTCAACGCCAATGCCCCCAAAGCCATACAGGGTATGTTAGAGGTCCGCGGAATTGGTATTGTACGCATGGGTTGCGTACCCCGTGCAGAAGTCAAAGCCTTGTTTGACTTGGTACCTTTGGCCGATATTGAGCGCCTGCCCGATCCACAAACGGAAACCCTATTGGGCATCGATATTCCCCTGTATCAGATCCATGCTTTCGATGCATCTGCCCCGGCAAAAGTCCGCTGGGCCTTGAAAGCACAACAAGAAAACTTGTTTCATTCTCAATGAACGTTAATCTATCGCGCATGAGCTCCAGTTCAACCACACCCCATCGACGCATGGTCCTGGTTACGGGCATGTCCGGTGCCGGGAAAACCACAGTTTTAAAGGCATTCGAAGACTTGTCATTCGAAGCCTTAGACAATGTCCCACTATCGTTGCTGCCCAACATCATGACACCGATGGACGGCCCCGATGAAGATACACGCCCAATTGTCGTGGGTGTTGATATCCGCACCCGCGACTTTGCCGCTGATGCCTTTATCAGTCAGCTCAAAGTGTTGCGAAGCCGCACTGACGTTGACATCAAAGTGTTATTTGTCGATTGCGGCGATGAAGAATTGGTACGTCGTTATACCGAAACCCGTCATCGCCACCCGTTGGCCCATGATTTACCGGTTTTGGATGGCATCCGACTGGAACGCGAACTCATTTCCCCGCTGTTGGATGTGGCCGATATTCGCTTAGATACCACCGGCGATACACCCTACGACGTCAAAAGTTTTTTGGATCACACCTTCACGGAAGGCCCGTCAAACAGCACGATGGCAGTGTTTGTGACCTCCTTTTCATTTCGCAAAGGTTTACCACGCGACGCCGATTTGGTCTTCGATGTTCGCTTTTTGCGAAATCCCCATTATGATCCCCACCTGAAAGCCCTCACAGGTCAAAATCCAAAGGTTCAGGCATACATTGTAGAAGATGCCGGATTTGCAGATTTTTTTACCCATTTGACCACTCTTTTGGATCCTATGATCCAGCAGTTTTCAAAAGTGGGCAAATCGTATCTCACCATTGCGGTGGGCTGCACTGGGGGCAAACACCGCTCAGTCTTTGTTGCTGAAAAGCTGTCACAGTGGCTGAGTGAAACACACAACCGGGTTCGTTTGGCGCATCGCGATATGCCTGATGAACAAACCAACCCAGAAGAAGAAGGCATTACAACGTCATGATCGGCATTGTGCTCGTGACCCATGGCCGTTTGGCCGAAGAACTTGTGGCGGCCATGGAACATGTGGTCGGACCCCAGGAAGCCGTCGCTTCCATTTGCATTGGCCCAGACGATGATATGGAAGAACGTCGTGCTCAAATTCTCGACAGTATTTCCAAAGTCGATGATGAAACCGGGGTGATATTGCTGACCGATATGTTCGGTGGCACACCGTCAAACCTAGCCATCAGCGTCATTGAAAAGGCCAATGTAGAAGTCATTGCCGGTGTTAACCTGCCCATGCTGATTAAGCTGGCCAGCGTTCGCGGTGAAGAAAATTTGAAAGCGGCTGCCACCCAAGCCCAAGAAGCCGGCCGCAAATACATCAACATTGCTTCTGATTTGTTGGGCCAAGATGGCTCTTGATCACTTTTAGAAAATTTACGTGAAGACCATGTCTGAAAAATCCTCCCCAACCAATGACCCAATTGAACGCAGCCTTACCATTTGCAACGAACGCGGCCTTCATGCACGTGCGGCTGCCAAATTTGTCAAACTGGCCGCAGAATTCGATGCCGATATCACCGTCAGCAAAGACGGTCAGTCCGTTTCCGGTGGATCCATTATGGGCTTAATGATGCTGGCCGCCGGTATTGGTTCATCCATTTCGGTTTCCATCACCGGGGTAGACGAAACCCCTGCTATGGATGCTATTGCTGCGTTGATTGATGACAAATTCGGCGAAGAATGTTGAGGTAAGTTCGCGTGAACCCCGCACCCAAAGAAATGATCATTGACGGCCTGGGCGTATCCAGTGGAATCGCCATTGGGATCGTTCACGTGCGCGAATCCGGTGCCATTGCGGTGCCTGAATATGCCGTTAAGGGTGCCGAGGTTGACGCCGAGGTTTCCCGCCTAGATGTGGCGCTGAAAACGGCCCAACGCCAAATTGCCCGACTGCGCACCAAGGCCGCATCTATGCCACCGTCGGCTGCGGAAGAAATGGTTTTTTTGCTGGAAGCGTATGACCAGATGCTGGATGATTCCCGTCTGGTTCGAGGCGCTTTTCGTCGCATCACCGATGACAAAATCAATGCCGAAGCCGCTGTACAGGCCGAAATTAATGATATTTCACAAAGCTTCGCAGCCTTAGACGATGCCTACATTGCCGCCCGTGTCGATGATGTCCGTGAGGTCGCTAACCGTCTGATCCGGGTGTTGACCAAGTCCCACGTCAAACCCCTGAATGAGGTGCCGAAAGGCTCCATCATCATTTCCGAGGACATGACACCCGCCGATACGGCACAACTGAATCCCAAAAACGTTGCCGGTTTTGCCACTGTTTTGGGCGGTGCCCAAGGTCACACGGCGATTATGGCCCGCGCCCTCGGTTTACCCGCTGTTCTGGGTGCGCCTGGCTTATTGGGTGCGGTCAAATCCGGTGATCAAGTTGTCGTTGATGGGAACCAAGGCCGGGTGATCATCAACCCCAAGCCAGCCACCTTGGCTGCCTTCGAAGCCAAGCAAGCCGCTCACCGTAAAAAACTCGGACGCCTTGCGCGTTTACGTCGACAGCCCTCCGTCACCCGCGACGGCACCGAGATTTCACTGGGCTGCAATGTCGAACTGCCTATCGAAATGCCTGGTGTTTTGTCGTCTGGAGCCACCAATATCGGCTTGCTGCGGTCTGAGTTTATGTTCATGAACCGTGACGATATCCCCACTCAGGACGAACAATACAAGGCGCTCCGCGACATGGTCAAATCCATGGATGGACGCCCCGTGACAATGCGAACCCTGGACATTGGTGGCGAAAAATTAGCCCAGTCCATGACCCAAGATTTTGGCGACAGCGCCCAAAGTGCACTCGGTTTGCGCGGTATTCGTTTGTCTTTGAAAAAAACCGAATTACTGGAAGACCAACTCAGTGCCATTTTGCGTGCAGGTGCCCATGGCCCGGTGCGTATTTTGCTGCCCATGGTTTCCACCCAACAAGAAGTACGCAAAACCCGTCAAATCCTGAAAAAAGTTGTCACCCGCCTGAAACGCAAGAAAGTCAAAATAGCGAATCCATTACCACCCCTGGGCGTAATGATTGAGGTCCCCAGTGCTGCCCTGACTGCCGATGCTTTAGCAGGTGTTTCAGACTTTTTTGCTGTGGGCTCCAACGACCTGACAATGTACACCATGGCCGTGGACCGGACCGACGAACAGGTCGCCCCGCTTTACAATCCATTGCACCCCAGCGTATTGCGCCTGATCCAGTTCACTGCCGATGCCGCCTTGCGGGCACGTATTCCCATTTCAATTTGCGGTGAAATGGCTGGCGATCCCCGCTTTACCGCCTTGTTAATGGGCTTAGGTATCCGCGAACTGTCCATGAGCGCCCACGCCCTGGGCCCTGTAAAACAGCGTGTGCGTGAAATCGACCTATCCGCCGCGCGTGACCGTGCTGTGCATATCATGAGCCAGACAGATTCCGGTCGAATTGCCATGTTGTTGGATGATTTCAACAGCTTGGTTTAGATTTTCCGTCTCAGCACCAAAATATCCATTGAGAAAAAATCAACAAAATCCGAGCGCTAGCTTGGTGAGAAAAATATATACTTTTTCAACTTGTTTTTGAGAGCGAGTCCATTGAAAAATATAGTGTGGGTCCACATCAAAATGGTTTAGTTACACATGTCTGAACAAGTGAATAATGAGCAATTTTTTCTTGGCGTCTTAGGGTTAAAAGACGGCAAATGGGCGCCCAATCGTAAATTCGATGGCGGTATGTTTGGGTCGGCTTTGATCTATGCCGAAGAACTGGATAAAACCCCAGAATTCGATGCGGTCAAGATATCGAAAATTAACAAAAATACGGGCACGGAAGATAAAGAGATGTGGGTGAGCCCTCGTCTCAAGGCCCGCCAGGAAGCCGAAGCAGCTAAGCGTGTACGCACTGGCGTCCAAGAAACCGCTGATAGATTGCGCGCCCAACGCAAAGCAGCGGCTAAAAACTCCTAAACAGCCCCCTTCAAGGCGGTATTTGTCTGTATATCTACAAAAAAATGCCCCAACGGATTTTTGCGCCCTATCCCTTGCCCCAGACTTTGTGGTGCCAAACGTGTGCACGGTGACAATTCCCGCACCCAAAACCGGGACATTTCCGCGCTTGCCCTTGGGGTTTAGGGCTGCTAAACCCCTGTCTCAGATTTACAAAAGTTCCGCGATTTACTCAGTCCAGGAGACACGTCCATGAGCGACGCACAAGACTATCAAGTTGCCGACATCAGCTTGGCCGATTGGGGTCACAAAGATATCGACCTTTCCAACACCGAAATGCCCGGTTTGATGGCCATTCGCGAAGAATACAAAGGTGAACAACCGCTCAAGGGTGCGCGCATTGCAGGCTCACTGCACATGACCATTCAAACGGCCGTCTTGATCGAAACCCTGGAAGACCTGGGCGCTGAAGTTCGCTGGGTGTCTTGCAACATCTTCTCCACCCAAGACCACGCTGCGGCGGCCATTGCCGACAACGGCACCCCTGTGTTCGCCCACAAAGGCGAAACCCTGGAAGAGTATTGGGACTTCACCCACCGTCTGTTTACATGGCACGATGGCGGTGCACCGAACATGATCTTGGATGATGGCGGCGACGCAACGCTTTTGCTGCACTTGGGTAAAGATGCGGAAAAAGATATCTCCGTACTCGACAACCCAGGCTCAGAAGAAGAAGAAGTGCTGTTCGCAGCAATTAAAAAACACATTGGTGAAGACCCTCAGTGGTACACCAAGGCCGCTGCAGACATCCAAGGCGTAACCGAAGAAACCACCACGGGCGTTCACCGTCTCTATGAAATGGCGCAAAAAGGTACCTTGCTGTTCCCCGCCATTAACGTCAACGATTCTGTTACCAAGTCCAAATTCGACAACAAATACGGTTGCCGCGAAAGCTTGGTTGACGGTATCCGTCGCGCCACCGACGTAATGTTGGCTGGTAAAGTGGCTGTGGTTTGTGGTTACGGTGATGTTGGTAAAGGTTCTGCTGAAAGCCTGCGTTCCGCTGGTTGCCGCGTACTGGTCACCGAAGTCGACCCGATCTGCGCTCTGCAAGCGTGCATGGAAGGCTTTGAAGTCGTCACCACCGAACAAGCTTTGCCTGAAGGTGATATCTATGTCACCACCACCGGCAACTTTGATATCATCACCGTTGATCACATGCGCGGCATGAAAGATCGCGCGATTGTGTGCAACATCGGTCACTTCGACAACGAAATCCAAATTGCTGGCCTGAAGAACTTCAAATGGACCAACATCAAACCGCAAGTTGATGAAATTGAATTCCCCGATGGCAACCGCATCATCATGTTGGCTGAAGGCCGTCTGGTGAACTTGGGCTGTGCCACCGGTCACCCCAGCTTCGTCATGTCCGCATCGTTCACCAACCAAGTGTTGGCGCAAATCGAACTGTTCAAAAACAATGCTGACGGCAAATACAAAAACGATGTTTATGTTCTGCCCAAGCACCTGGACGAAAAAGTTGCCAGGTTGCACTTGGACAAGCTGGGCGCAACGCTTACGAAACTGAGCCAGGAACAAGCCGACTACATCGGCGTTTCCGTTGATGGCCCGTTCAAGCCGGACACCTATCGCTATTAAGTGATATTCGATTTTCTGTATTAAGGGCGGCTTTCGAGCCGCCCTTTTTGTTGCCCCAAACCCGCCTGAGGCCTAACATCGCTAAAGCGCGATTCGCTAGCGATTCGCGCCGTTAAGTGTTGAGAGAATCTGAGGGGGCACCCAACATCACCATGAACGGCTTCGTGCTAACCACAAGTCTGAACGATGCAGCACCGATTCTGGCGGTGGTGATGGCCTTGGTTTGTGTTGGGCTGATATCCTTTGCGTTAAAGCTCCGCACCCAATTATCAGAGCTTCAACGCACCCATCGACGTTTACGTTCTGACGCCGAAATCAGCCACGAAATTCTTGCCACCGCTCCGGATGGCTTATTTTTATGGGTTGCCGCTAACAATTCCGAAGCCTGCTCGCGCCGCTTGGCCGTATTGTTGGGGTTGCGCGATGGGGTCTATTCCAGCTTCCGTTCCGTCATGCAGTGCTTCCAAGGTGCTGATGCTAAAGTTTTGATGGGTGCTGCCCACAAGCTGCGCACAGAGGGGACACCCTTCGAATGTGTGGTCACCACCCAAGATGGCGCACGGCGCCTGTTGGTGGTGGGTGTGCGCGCAGGTGCCGGCGAAGTGATCGGTGGCGAAACAGACGAAGCCCTAGCCGATGTATTGTGGATGCGCGATGTTTCGGACCTTGCCCCACCTGCCGAAGGGGCAAATATTTCCGCACGTGAAATTATCGAAGCCATGCCACTTCCGGCTTGGCTACGCGGCGGCAAACTGGGTGTACAGGCCATCAACAATGCTGCACGTGTGCTTGGTGCTGCCGATGCCAGCCTCGGCTTGGCTGAACGCGCCCAGGCCAGCAACAATAAATCCATAGATGAACGCCATTTGTTGACTGATGATGTCGGTCAACCGCATTTGCTCGATATCACCGAAGCACCGCTTCCCGGTGGAGGCACATTAGGCTTGGCATTGGACCGCACGCGCGCCGAAGAAACCGAAGGTACACTGGGGCGCCACATCCAAGCACAAAACCAAGTCTTAGAAAACCTCGCCACCGCCATTGCCATTTATGGCAACGATCAAAAGCTGACGTTCTTTAACTCCGCTTTTGCTAAGCTTTGGGGCTTGAGCACAACATGGTTGGCGGACGAGCCAACATATTCTGACGTCTTGGAACGCCTGCGTGAACAACGTCGCCTGCCCGAAGTTGAAAACTTCAAAGCCTTCAAAGCCGAACAAACCGGACAGTTTGGACAACTGGATGGTGCTGTGGAAACCATGCTGCACTTGCCAGATGGTGCGACTTTACGTTCCGTCGCCAGCCCGCATCCTTTGGGCGGCATTGTCTTCGCCTATGAAGACGTCACTGATCATCTGGACTTGGAACGCAACTACAAAACCTTGTCTGCTGTACAACGTGAGACCTTAGACAATCTCTATGAGGGTGTCGCCGTGTTTGGGGTCGACGGTCAGATTAAATTGATGAACCCATCCTTTGCCCGGATTTGGAAACTGCCCAACAAATCTGAAACACCATTGCGGATGAGCGGCTTTGTCAAACACATCACCGGGTTGGTCCAACGCGATGAAGGTGACGGAGAGTTCGATACCATCCACTTAGCAGCCAAACTGATGAGCCGCGATTCCGACCGTGGTCGTGTGCGCCTAACCGATGGAGGGGTGCTCGAATATGCCAAAGTGCCCCTGCCAGATGGCGCAGTATTACTGAGCTATCTCGATGTCAGTGACAGCGCCCGGGTTGAAAGTGCGCTGTTGGAACGCGCCCATGCCATGGCCGAAGCCAACGTCCTCAAATCCGAATTTATGGCCGGGGTCAGCCACGAAATCCGCACTCCCTTGGACGCCATCGTTGGTTACGCATCGGTTCTGAGTGATGAACATACCGGGGATGACCAAGGTCGGCATGACGAGCTTGCCCGCGGTATTTTAGACAGTTCCGAAGAACTGATCAGCATCATCGACAACATGCTGGACTTGGCTTCTGTCGAGGCTGGGTTAATGACCTTGGAACTCGACACCGTCGACGTCAATCGCCTGTTGCTCACAGCCATGAACTTGGTGCGCGAACGCGCCAAACGCAAAGATGTCGACATCGAATTCGACAGCCCATCCGACATTGGCTGGGTTGTGGCAGATGAGAAACGTCTCAAACAGGTACTGTTTAACTTACTCACAAGTGCAGTTACCAACACGCCGCCAGGCGGCAGTATCTCCCTCAACGCCCGACGCGAAGCTGGGGCCGTGGTGTTTGCCGTCACTGACGGGGGCACTGGACTTAAAGAGGACGAAGTCCCACCAGGTCTCGCCCTCATCGCACGCTTCATCGAACTGCACAATGGCGAAGTTGAACTGACCAATCGTCCCGGACATGGCACCCAGGTTGCCTGCCATTTGCCCGCGCAGCCGGACGAAGACAGCCAGCGCCAACCTGATTTGTTTTCCGGTTACGTCGAGCAGAGCGACTGATTTTCTTAGTTATTAGACGAACTTTCAGGATTAAATTTAACGCCGCCATGGCAGTCCATAGACGCGTAATAACGCGCAATACTATCGATATCGCTAATGCGGATGCGCGCAACTTTTGCTTCCATAATTGGATGAGAACGCCACGCCTCACCATCACGGGGCTGTGCCCCCCACGCGGTTTCACGGATCAACAACAACTGTCGACGCAAGTACGCACGTTGCTGCCCCGCTAAGTTCGGCACATGGTTCCACACGCCGATACCATCAAGACCGTGACAGCCCACACAGGCGTCGGCTGCTAGAGGACGGCGCTGGCCAAATCTTGGTTTGCTCAATTCTGACTTTGTCACACCGCCATCGCAGGCCAGTTGAGAAACCGCCTGTGCCAAAGGGACAATGACATGTTCGGACAGACCTATGGCCATATGCTCCATCACCGGATCGGATCGCACCAAAGATATTTCTTCTGTTGGGGATACTTGTTGTGTCAACGCTGAACGCCGAAACGCCATCAGTTGATTCTCGATATATTCTGATTTTTGGCCCGCAATGGTCGGGCGTGTGGGGATATTGCTAACACCACCAGGACCATGACATTGGATACAGGTGTCCATGGCGGCTTTAATCTCAAGCTCCAATGCAGCCTTCGTATCTTTATCAGATGTTGGCTCTGAAACAGGTTGAGCACTGGCTACGGTTGACGCCAAAAGCATCACCACCACCCCAAAACCTGTTGCCTGTTTGATCATCCCCTTAACCATCGTCTTTTAATCAGCTGGGTCCACCCGGCACACCCGACGTGGTCGAATGCTCAAAGTGGTAGGCTTCATCCGGATGCACATGATCGCGTGCGCTGTGCGCCGCCAACGCTGCTTCGGAAAAGCCCATCAAAATCAGTTTCAGTTTACCCGGGTAGGAAATGATATCCCCTGCACCGTAAATGCCGGGGCGTCCGGCGCTCATGGTTGCCGGATCCACGGTGATGTGATTGTGCTCGATTTCCAAATTCCAGTCCGCAATGGGGCCTATATTTTGGCTGAGACCAAAGAACGGCAACAAGACATCAGCTTCCAAGGTGCGTTTGTTGCCATCCAAATCAGCAACAATCACCGCGCTCAAATCTTGGTCATCACCTTCCAAGCCTGCCAGTTGGTACGGCACCACCATTTCAACATTGCCGTGCTCACACAAGTCTTTCATTTTTTCTACGGTTTCCGGTGCGGCACGGAATTTTGGACGGCGGTGGATAATTTTGACGGTTTTGGCAACCTCCGCCAGGGAAACAGCCCAATCCACGGCACTATCGCCACCACCGGCAATGATGACGTTCTTATCTCGAAAATCCTTACGGCGCTTAACCAGGTAGTTCACACCACGCCCCGGACCGTAGCCTTCAAAGTCCTGGATACCGTCCAAGGGCGGACGGTTGGGGCCAAAAGCACCAACACCTGCGGCAATGATGACCGAACCCGCATCAATTTCAGTGCCTTTGGATGTGGTCAACAACCAGCGACCACCATCCATCTCGTCCATACCAATTACCTGTTGGGCGAGATGATAGGTTGGACCAAAGGGGGCGGCTTGGGCTTCCAACATACTCACCAACTCACCCGCCAAAATGGCCGGATGACCGGGAATGTCATAGATGGGCTTTTCCGGATACAGCGCCGAAAGCTGTCCACCGGCTTCATCCAAGGCATCGATAATATGGCAATTGAGCTTCAACATGCCGCATTCAAACGCCGCAAAAAGGCCCACGGGCCCGGCGCCAATGATCGCAACATCAGTTTGAACAGGGGAGACGGTGTTTTGCTCGGACATGGAAACTCTCAATAATTGTGTAACGATGGTAACGGGCTGAAAACATACCCATATGTGATGTAGAGAACTGATCCGTTTATATCAGGTCAGGGATTAACTTCACACCCCCCGTTATAGACGTAAAATTAAGCGAAATTATACACCTTAGGGGTCAAATGACGTATGATATACCCTTGTTACAAAAGGTTGATATGAATACCGTCACAGAACTTAACGCCAATGAAACTGTCACCATCGAGCTGGCTGGCCTCAAAGCCACCCGGGATTTGGCTCAATGCTTAGCACGCGTCGCCAAACCCGGTGACGTCATTGCGCTTTCCGGTGACTTAGGTGCGGGTAAAACCACCTTTGCCCGTGATTTCATCCGCGCCCTCACCGATCCTGACGAAGATGTGCCCAGCCCAACCTTCACCTTGGTGCAAACCTATGAAGGCGACAGTGGCGAAATCTGGCATTTTGATCTGTATCGCTTGGAACATCCCGAAGAAGTGTTTGAATTGGGCATTGAAGACGCCTTGGTTGATGGCATATCCCTGATCGAATGGCCTGACCACATGGGGGCCTATATCCCCCGTGATCGCCTGGAAGTGCGCCTAACCATCACCAAAGGCAAAAACCATCGCCAGGCAGAGCTGATATCACACAATCCCAGCTGGTCTGAACGATTGCGCGCGTGCGGCCATGGATGAAGGGAAGCATATGGGGGGATCACGTCAACATTTACTGACAGATTTTTTAAAACATGCGGGTTGGGCCGAGGCCGAACAGGCACCGTTGTCTGGTGATGCATCCTTTCGGCGCTATATCCGTTTAAGCCAAAACGGCCAACGCGCTATGGTCATGGACGCCCCACCGACCCACGAAGACGTGCGCCCATTTGTGCAAATCGACAAGCACCTGCGTCTGTTGGATTTCAGCGCCCCGGAAATTATGGCCGAAGACGAAACCAACGGCTTTTTATTGCTGGAAGATTTCGGCGATACCACGTTCACCAATTTGTTGGCCGCAAACGCTGACGAAACTGAACTTTATCAACTGGGCACCGATGTGCTCATCACGCTACATGCCATTGACAGCGAAACCGCGGCACCCGAATGGTTGTCGCCTTATGACGATGCCACATTGCGCAACGAAGCGGCCCTATTGTTGGATTGGTTTATGCCCGCCCACGGCCTTAATGTGTCCACCGAAATACGGGCGAAATTTGAACGCATCTGGCTGAAACTGTTTGGTCATGTCCACGCCGGGCCCCGGACCTTGGTGCTGCGCGATTATCACATCGACAATTTGATGCGTTTGGACAACCGCGACCATGTCAAAGCATGCGGTCTGTTGGACTTTCAAGACGCTCTGGCTGGGCATCCGGCTTACGATCTGATGAGCCTGCTGGAGGACGCACGGCGTGATATTGCACCCGATTTACAAGCACGAATGAAAGAACGCTACCGCGATGCCCTCAATCTTCAAGATCAACGCTGGGACGATTTCCAAACGGCATATGCCATTTTGGGGGCACAACGTCACGCCAAAGTCATCGGCATCTTCACCCGCCTGGACCGCCGCGACGGCAAACCGATCTATCTCAAACACATTGAACGCGTGTGGCGTTTGTTTGAACGATCCTTAGACCACCCTGCCCTAAGCGAAATGAAAGCCTGGGTTGATAATCACATTCCATCTGACAAACGTAAAGCGGCAGAAAGCAACCCTTCATGACACCACGTTCAGCCATGGTTCTGGCCGCAGGCCTGGGCACACGCATGCGCCCGCTCACCAACACCACACCAAAACCGCTGATTGATGTGGCCGGGAAAACATTGTTGGACTGGGCCTTGGCACGTATCGAAGATGCCGGTGTTACGAATGCAGTGATCAACACCCATTACCTGGGTCAACAAATAAAAGACCACATCCAAAATCGTGTCACCCCCACCATCACGCTGAGCCCCGAAGATCCAGTATTGGAAACAGGTGGTGGCATTGAACAAGCCCTCTCCCATCTGGGAGCGGAGCCATTCTTTGTCTGCAACTCTGACGGCCTATGGTTGGACGGCGAAACAAATTCTCTCACCCGCTTAGCCGAGATGTGGTCCGATACAGATATGGATGGCGTATTGTTGTTGCATGACCCCCGCCGCACCCTGGGTTATGACAGTGATGGCGATTTTGTCATCAACGAAGATAGTCGACTGACCCGTAAAAGAGATGCTGGCGAAGACGCGCCTGCATATGTCTTCACGGGCGTACAGTTGTTGCACCCGCGCCTGTTCGACAGCGCACCGGGTGGGGTTTATTCCTTGAACGTGCTTTACAACAAAGCCCTCAAACAAGGGCGGCTTTATGGCTTGATTCACGATGGAGAATGGTTCCATGTGGGCACACCCGAGGCTCGCGATGACACCGAAACTTGGTTGATCGAAAACGGATGGGATCAACGTTCATGAGCGAACCTGCCAAAGTCTTCACCATCCCGGCACATCTGTCCTTCGTCACGTCTTTGGCTGAGGGCATTATAGACAGGTGGGGCAATAAACCCGAAAACCTGGCCGAGGTCCGCGTCTTGTTGCCGACCCGTCGTGCTTGCCGGTCTTTGCGCGAAGCTTTTTTGCGCCTCAGTGATGGTACACCAATGTTGCTGCCGCAAATGACGCCTTTGGGCGATGTGGACGAAGACGACATGGTGTTGGAACCGGCCGGCATCGAAGACGCCTTGGAACTTCCCCCCACCATGGGTGGCACCGCACGCGTGGCACAGTTGGCCCGACTGGTGATGGCCAAAGATTCTGAAACCACACCCGATCAAGCGGTGCGACTTGCCGGAGAATTGGCAAAGCTGATCGACCAGGTCCATACCGAAGGCCTGGATTTGGCGCGTCTTCCCGATTTGGTGCACCGCGATTTATCGGAACACTGGCAACAGACCTTGGATTTTTTGGAAATCCTTGGCAGCGTGTGGCCCGCACTATTAAACGATCTCGGATTGATGGACAGCGCCGAACGTCGCGACAGGCTGATCCGTGCCCGCGCAAGCGCTTGGCGCACCACACCGCCCACCACACCGATTATTGCCGCTGGTTCTACCGGCACCATTCCAGCGTCGGCCGAGTTATTGCAAACCGTTGCACACTTGCCCCAAGGCCAGTTGGTGTTGCCCGGCCTCGACACTCAATCGGGCGATGAGATTTGGAATTGCCTGGACGTCACCCATCCACAATTTGGCATGGCGCAACTTCTGAACAAAATGAACATCACCCGCAAAGATGTTCAGTTGTGGAGCCCATCAAAACCCACCACACCACGCACGGACTTGATGGTCCGCGCCTTAGCCCCCGCAGAGGCCACACACCTGTGGCGTGATGCCTCGGCCATTCCCGAAGATGCCTTAAACGGTGTTGTGCAGCTCAACGCCCCCGGAGCCCGTGAAGAAGCCACAGCAATTGCACTGGTTATGCGCCGCACCCTGGAAACACCGGAACGCACCGCCGCGCTGATCACGCCGGACCGTTCCCTGGCACGTCGGGTCGCGGTGGAATTGGGACGTTGGAACATCGTAGTGGACGATTCCGCCGGTACACCCCTGGATCAAACCCCGTGCGGGGCATTCTTTAATTTGGTCAGTGAAATGGCGGCTTCAAACTTAAAGCCTGTAGATGTATTGGCGTGCCTCAAACACCCCTTGGCGGCTGGTGGAATGGAACCTGCCAAATTGCGGAGTGCCGTGCGCGCCATGGAATTGGCTCTGCTGCGCGGTCCTCGTCCGGGTCCCGGCATTGCCGGGCTGGAAAGCCAATTGCGGGTGTTCTTGCATGACGAACGCAAAGGCCAAAGGTTTAAGCATCATGGCCTAAATCAAAACCACATTCGCCTGATCATCCAAATGCTAAAAGACCAGGTGACACCATTAATCAAAGCATTATCAGCCGACAAAGCCAACCCGGCTGATATCTTAAAGCTTCACACAGATGTAACCGCACGTTTGGCAGAGCTCTCTTTTGAAGACGACCAACGACGCTTGTGGGCAGGTGAAGACGGTGAGGCCTTGGCCACATTTGTTGGCGAAGCTCATGAGGCTTTATCCGCATTTGGCACCATACGTGGCGATCAGTATCCCGCATTGTTACAAGCCCTCATGCTGGGCCGTCCGGTGCGCCCACGTTATGCGATGCATCCGCGCCTATCCATCTGGGGTCCATTGGAAGCCCGTTTACAAAGTGCCGATGTGGTCATTCTGGGTGGACTGAATGAAGGCAGCTGGCCCCCACAAACCGAAGCCAGCCCATGGATGAGCCGCCCGATGATGCAGGACTTCGGCTTGCCCCTACCCGAACGCCGCATTGGTTTGAGCGCCCATGACTTCGCCCAAGCGGTTCATGCCGATGAAGTCTACCTCACCCGATCAGAACGCAGTGGTGGCACACCACAAGTACCATCGCGTTGGTTGGTACGTCTGGAAACTTTGTTGGGCGACAGCAAAGCTTTGAACGAACCCAACGACGAAAACTGGTTGGATTGGGCGGCGCACCTGTCCCGACCCGCAGATAGCATTCAAATCAAAGGCCCACGTCCAACACCGCCCGTTGAAGCACGCCCCACCTCCATTTCCGTCACGCAAGTGGAAACCTGGATCCGCGACCCCTACGCCATTTACGCTCGCAAGATTTTGCGTTTGGATACATTGGACGACATTGAAGCCGACGCGGGTGCAGCAGATCGCGGCATTGTGGTTCATGAAATTTTAGACCGCTTCATTCGCAATCATATGGATAACCTGCCTGATGATCCTGTATCTGAACTGATCAAGGTTGGCGAAAACGTTTTTGATGAAATGATTGCCAGCCCGAGTGTGCGTGCATTTTGGTGGCCACGATTTAAACGCATTGCCCATTGGTTTGCCAACTTTGAAACCAAGCGAAGGCTTGCGGGGTATCGTCCAATCTTGGTTGAACAAAGCGGCGAATTGGCCATCCCCGAATTGGATGGCGCCTTCACATTAAGATGCCAAGCCGACCGTTTCGATCGTGACATCAAAGGCGGCCTGGTTGTGATGGATTACAAAACCGGACAGCCGCCAACCACCAAGCAAGTGGATGCAGGCCTGACCCCACAACTTCCCTTAGAGGCCGCCATCGCAAACCGCAAAGGATTTGAAAACCTCAAAGATGTAGGCGTAATTTCTGGCCTGACCTATGTGCGTCTATCTGGTGGACGAATTGCTGGTGAAGAAAAGCCCATCAAATTGGATGCCGAAGAAGCCACCCAAGCGGCTTATGAAAACTTGATCCAAATGTTGCACAAGTACGCGGATGAAAAGACGCCGTTCTTGTCACGCCCTCGCCCTCAATTCGAAAGCCGCTTCGGTGACTTCGATCATTTGGCACGGGTAAAAGAGTGGTCATCTTCTGGTGGAGGTGACAGCTAATGACATCTATGCAACGCACCGAAGGCCAATTTGCAGCCGCCCGTCCCGACCGTTCTGTATGGGTGTCGGCCAACGCGGGCACAGGCAAGACCCGCGTGCTGGTGGACCGCATTGCCCGATTGTTGTTGGCAGGTGCACGGCCTGAAAAAATTCTCTGCCTGACATTCACCAAAACGGGCGCTGCCGAAATGGCGAAGCGCATCAACACCCAGTTGGGTCAATGGGCCGTGATGGATGACGAATTGTTAAGGGCCGATCTTCAAAGCCTGATCCAACGTGATCCCGATGATGACGCACTGAAAACAGCACGGCGTTTGTTTGCCCAAGTTCTGGATGTCCCCGGTGGTTTAAAAATCCGCACCATTCACGCCTTTTGTGAAAGCCTGATTGGACGCTTCCCAATCGAAGCAGGTGTCGCGCCCCACTTTTCCGTCATCGATGAACGCACCACAGCAGAACTGCTCACCCAAGCACGTGAGCGCATGCTGGAAAATGCACTTAAGCATCCACAATCTGAACTGGCAAAATCCATCGAAGCCATGGCCGAAATGGTCAATGAAGATGAATTCACCACCTTGATGCAAGACTTGGCTGGAAACCGCGCCAAATTGGTCGATGTGTTGAACCATTTTGAAAGCCAGGGTGGCGTTGAGGTCGCCGTGACCAAATTGGTTGGATTGGCCCCAGATGAAACGGATGTCAGCGTCATTTTGTCCCGTGCTGATAAAGGGTTGAACAAAGAATCACTGCCTGAGGCTTGTTTGAATTTGCTACAAGGAGCAAAGTCTTCCCAAAAGATCAGTGGTGCTATCAAGGCCTACCTTGAGCTGCCCCAAGACCAACGCCAATCTCAATTTATAACATACTATGTTCCTATTTTTATAACGACCACTGGCGAGCCGCGTAAGAAACTCACCACCAAAGGCGCTGAGGCTGCCGAAGATGTTTTGCGCACAGAACAAAGCCGTGTTAGGGCGGTTCTGGAAAAACTCAAAGCCCGTTCAACGGCGGATGCCACGTGCCACCTATTAACCGTTGGTCGGGCCATGCTGGACGGCTATGCACAGCTAAAAAATATACGTGCCGATTTAGACTTTGACGATCTGATCAATATCACCCGTAAACTTTTGTCCACCAATGACGGGGTTAGCTGGGTCCACTTCAAGTTGGATGGCGGTATAGACCATGTCCTTGTGGACGAAAGCCAAGACACCAGCCATGCACAATGGGATATCGTTCAACGCATCACCCATGAGTTTTTTGCAGGCGAGGGCGTGCGCGAAACCTTAAATGATGAAGAACACCCACAACCACGCACCATCTTTGCCGTGGGTGATGAAAAACAATCGATTTATTCCTTCCAGGGCGCTGACCCTTATGCATTTGAGCGCATGCGTGAATATTTCGAACAACGTGTGACAGCATCAGGACAAAACTTTGTTGCCATGCCGTTGACCAAATCATTCCGCACCACGCAGGCGGTATTGGATGTGGTTGATCGTGTGTTTGATCAACCCGAAGCTTCAGACGGTCTTAGTTTTGCGGGTCAACCCGTGGCCCACCAAACCAGTCGTGAGCAAGAAGCTGGATTGGTGGAAATTTGGCCCACCGAGAAACCCGAACCTGCTGAAGAAAATGATCCTTGGGATGCGCCGCTGGATTATGTCAACGAAGAGCGTCCAGAAAAACGTTTGGCCAAACAGATCGCCACCACCATTCGGAATTGGATTGATGATGGTGAAATTCTGAAATCACAAAACCGACCGATACGGGCAGGCGATATCTTAATCTTGGTACGCCGCCGTGGGCGATTTGCCGAAGAAATGGTGCGCCAACTCAAAAACCACAACATTGATGTAGCCGGTGCCGACCGTATGGTTTTGACCGAACAAATGGCAGTGATGGATTTGTTGGCGGCCGGGCGCTTTGCCATTTTGCCCGAAGATGACCTGAGCATGGCTGAATTGCTCAAAAGCCCCTTGGTGGGGTTTGATGATGATGATTTGTTTTCGTTGGCACATCCACGCAAGGGCAGTTTGTGGGCGGAATTGAAACAACGCCGGACAGAGACAATTATCTTTGAACATGCCTATACCGTCCTCAACCAACTCTTGGCTCATGCGGATCAAATGCCACCCTATGAGTTTTATGCAGAGCTTTTGCGCAACGATGGCCGCTTGAAGCTGATCCAGCGCTTAGGCCCAGATGCAGAAGACCCCATTGATGAGTTGTTAGGCCTGACACTTGATTTTGAGCGCAATCACACGCCTTCATTACAAGGCTTCCTGCATTGGATCAAAGCTTCCTCTCAACAAATCAAACGCGATATGGAAACTTTGGGCGATCAAGTCCGCGTTATGACCGTTCATGGGGCCAAAGGCCTTGAGGCTGAAGTTGTGTTCTTAACCGACACCTGCACCACACCTGACGGCCGCCAAGATGCAAAGCTACATTGGCTGGGTGGCGGCATTGACGACACACCAACGGGCATGTTGTGGGCCCCCCACAAGGATGCCCGTTGCCAAGTATTTCAAGATCAAACTGATATCACACGCCTGGACCGGGAACGCGAATATCGCCGTTTGTTATACGTTGCCATGACCCGGGCAAAGGATCGTTTGTACATCACGGGTTTTGAAGACAAAACCGGGCGACGTGATGGGTGTTGGTATAATCTCATTCATTCCATACTTTCAAATATTGGCAAGGAAATACCGCAGCCGAGCGGCGATAGTCTCTATCGGTTTGAAACGACACAGAGCAAACCCGTCGATGAGAAGAAGAATACTGAAGCCTCGCGCCCACAAACACCCTTACCCGCCTGGGCCAGTCAAACGCCCAAGCCGGAATCCTCACCGCCAAAACCTCTGAGCCCATCACGTCCAGCCCCCGAAGCACCACCCGCACTAAATCCGTTCGATCATGGTCACACCAATCGCTTTAAACGCGGAATATTGGTGCACAAACTGCTGGAAACCTTACCCGCAATTTCGCCAGAGGAACGTCACACTGCTGCTCAGAGCTGGTTGGCACGCCCAACCCATGAACTTAGCCCGGACGAGCAAATTGATATTTTATCAGAGACCTTCACCGTCCTGGATCACCCACAATTTGCACCACTGTTTGGTACGGACAGTTTGACGGAGGTGAGTGTTTCCGGTGTGATTGATGAAGATGTTATTTCAGCACGCTTGGACCGTTTGTTGGTCTATGGCGATGAAGTTTGGGTGGTGGATTACAAAACCAACCGCCCGGCTCCAACACAGACCGACAAAGTCCCCGAGCAATACCTGAACCAAATGCGTATGTATTATCAATTGTTGGCGCGAATCTATCCACATAAGCAGATACGCTGTTTCCTGCTGTGGACCGATGGCCCACATATTATGGAGCTCGGCCATGATCTATTAATGGCTTAGTATTAAAGGGTTAAGCCGAAAAACATGGCGTACCCAGTGCCGTTGCTTGACGCTTGGCCCCCACGCACTTAGATTTATGACAACTTTTCTACGCAACTTGCTTTTTCAGGATTTAAACTTATGAAAGAGATTACCGACGATACCTTTGACGCCGAAGTCCTTCAGTCCGCAACACCAGTACTGATCGATTTCTGGGCCGAATGGTGCGGCCCTTGCAAACAAATTGCTCCGGCGCTGGAAGAAATCGCGGGTGAAATGGGCGACCAAGTCACCATCGCCAAAGTCAACATTGATGACAACCCCATGACCCCGTCCAAATACGGCGTGCGTGGTATTCCAACGTTGATGATTTTCAAAAACGGCCAGCCCGCCGCCATGAAAGTTGGCGCCCTGCCGAAAAATAAATTACAAGAATGGATCGAAAGTTCGATCTAAATTCTGCTGAGTTTCAAAAAGCCCCGCTTATTTCAGCGGGGCTTTTTTTATATGGTTATTCCAGGTACTCATCACGCACCATCTCAGAACCCAAGTTGCCCTCAGACGCAAGACGCAAATACTCAATCACTTGGGTGAGGTTCATAGGCTTCGTCAGATAGGCGTCAAAACCTTCGGCGAGTCCCCGTTTGACATCGTCTTCCATGGCATCGGCACTCAATGCAATGATTGGAATGTTATGGGTTTCCTCATTGGCACGCAGACGTTTCAGCGCTTCCACACCACTGATCCCCGGTAGGTTGATATCCATTAAAATGGCTTCAGGTTTGTGAATGGTTGCCATGGACACACCCAATTCACCTGTGTGGGCTGTGATCAAATGGGCATTGTCGATCATGGAAATCACATTTTCCATCAGCCTGAGGTTATCAGGATTGTCTTCAACATAAAGATATGTGTGCTGCCCGGTGGGGAGTTTTGGAAAATCACTTGTTCCCGGCCCCCTTTCTTCTTCATTGGCACCAACATCAACAGCAGGCAGATCAATCCAAAATTCTGAGCCCTTCCCCAACTTGCTGGTGAAGCCCAAGCCGCCACCCATCAACTCACTCAAACGACGCGAAATGGTCAGACCAATGCCGGTGCCTTCAATATCGGTTGCTTCCGCCCCCAACCGCGAAAATGGCTCAAAAAGTTCTTCTTGTTTGTCTTTGGCAATCCCAGGTCCGGTATCGGATACAATAAATCGAATATGACCGAACACCGCCTTGCTGATGCTGAACCGAACTTCACCGTTATCATTGTTGTATTTCACGGCGTTGGACAACAAATTTAACAGCACTTGGCGAAAGCGGGTCCGATCCGCATGGACATACATTTCTCCAGCACGGGGTACCCCGGCATACAAAGCAATGCCAAGTTGTTCCGCCAACGGTGAGATGTAGGTGATGCAATCATCAATCACCTCATGCACATCAATATTTTCAATACTGAGATTGACCCGCCCAGCTTCAATCCGCGATAGGTCCAAGATTTCATTGATCAATTCCAGCAAATGATTACCGGCCTTGATGATTTGTTCCACGCTATCAGCCTGTTTGGGATGCAGCGGTACTTGGGGGTTGAGTTGCAACAATTGCGCAAACCCCAACACCGCATTCATCGGCGTGCGCAGTTCGTGACTCATAGATGACAAAAACTCGGTCTTAGCTTGGCTGGCTTTTTCCGCAGCCACACGTGCCGATTCGATTTTCAATTGATCATCTTCGCGGGCTCGCTTGACCTGCACAGCATCCATCATACCTGCCGTCGCCATGATGACGGGCTCCAACAAACTCAACAATTTTACGTCATACCCACCTTCACGATTGGCCATACCAAACATACCGACCATTTTATCTCCCAAATACAGCGGCACACCTAAAAATGCAGAGATCACAGGATGACCTTCAGGCAAGCCCCCACGACGACGGTCATTGGCGGCATCATTGGCAATGATTGGTTCTCCGGTACGTAACACTGAACCATACAGGGAATCGAGTTTGCGGAATTTCACCGTGCCATGAACAATATCTTCATGGATCAGGGCCGATGATGGATCCCAAGAAATATCGGTAGCAGCTACAATCCTCAAATAGGGCTGCCCGTCACGGTCATGATCTATTTCCCCCATAAAACCAAATTCACTGCTGGTGAGGCTGACCAACACCTCTAGCGTTTCGTTGAAGATATCATTGGGCTTGCGTTCAGCAATGAACAAGCTTTGGATTTGTGAAACAGCATTCAACACGGCCGTTTTCTGCCGCAGTACTTTTTCTATTTTTGCCTTTTCATCATATTCACTGCGAACAGCAATATTCTCAGCCGACATATGATCAAGCAGATTTTTGTTTTCTGCGCGTAACATAAGATTGCTCAACAGCTCATCACGGTGGCGTTTGGTATAAAACATAAAAAAACTGAGCAGAATCACCAGGGCCGCTGCTATAGCCATATGCAATTCACTACCGATCATAAAGAGTTTCGCCAACACAATTAGCGCCATCGGTCCGACAAAAACCACATATGCCAACATGATCGGATATAAATAGCTCATCGCACCAGCGGCAACGATGATGGTCATCATCACGGTGAACAATTGATGTTCAAATGCATGTCCCGGCATAAACACCCATGCAGCAACCCCCCACACGAGTCCCGTCAGAAATAACATTCCGATCTTGAGATTCCACCACAGCGATAAATTTTGGTAGTTCAGCTTAATTTGACGAAAGATCAGATAAAGCCCACCCCGCAATGCCAGCAAAAGAGCCATTGCCGCGGCCCACAATCCCATACCTTCCATTTGTTGATGGTCTTGATGGACCCACAACAGAACCCCAGACAAAGCCATATGAATGGCAATCGCCGACGGTGTCCCGCGGTATATCATTTCAATCAAATGCGATGGGATTTCCGCCCGCGTGCGCTCTGTCTTAGCTGTCATATATACCCCTCCGAATACTTCGGCTGCGCCTACCCGTTACCGCCAGATTTTGCTGCGCAGCACACCTCATTGCCTAATTTCTTTTTAAATTATAGCACTTTAATACACTATTTAACACAAAATTTTAGTATATAAGTTGCGCGATATATTACTAAACGACTGCACTATTTAAGTTTTAAGGAGATACTGATTAACCGTTATCACGAAGTACTTGGCCAGCCAGATAGAGCGAACCACAAATCAATATGCGTCCGGGACGCTCTGCCACCTCAACAATGCTCTCAACGGCTTCGGCCACACTGGCAACAGGCCGGGCATTCATATTCAGTTGGTTTGCGGCTTCGGCACCCTCTTGTGCACTGAGGCTATTGGGTTCATTGGGAATTGTGACGGTATAGGCGGCACGAACTTTGCCTTCTAAGGGCTTCAAAAACTCCAAAGGTGGGCGTTGATTTAGGGCACCAAACACCAGCCAGAGATCCTCACCCCGCCAGGTGCGGCTGTGCTGTGCAATCATTTCAGCCGCCGCACGATTGTGCCCACCGTCGAGCCACAATTCCCACTCTTTTGGTAATATATCCACCAACGGGCCTGCCGATAATTGTTGCATTCGTGCAGGCCAGCGCACCGATTTGAGGCCCAAAGTGATGGCCGAGTCGGAAATATCAAAATCTGGTTGAAGGGCCTCTGCACTCGCAATTGCCAAAGCGGCATTGCGCACTTGATAGCGGCCAACAAGTGCGGGCGACGGGAAGCTACGTTCAGCTTCACCCGCAACACCATGGCCTTTGTATAGTATGCCGCCATCACCCTTGGAACGGCGACCGCCCGCAGATCTAGCAAACCAGTCCTTACCTTCCCAGATCATCGGCGCATTGACTTCTTTGGCATGTTTGCGCAGAGCTTTTTCAGCAGCACGTGTACCTTGAGCCGCAATGACACAAGGCACGCCAGGTTTCATAATGCCGGCTTTTTCCCCGGCGATCTCTTCTATGGTGTCACCTAAAAAATGCTGATGATCAAGTGATATGGGTGTAATCACATTTAAGCGCGGCTGATCAATGACATTGGTCGCATCCAAACGTCCACCCAAGCCGGTTTCCAGGATCACCAAATCCGCCGGATGCTTGGCAAAGGCAACAAATGCTGCCGCCGTAGTGATTTCAAAGAAGGTTATGGGTTCGCCATCATTGGCTTGCTCGCAAGTTTCCAAAATTTCTGAAAGCTCATCATCGCTGATCACTTGCCCAGAAATACAGATACGCTCATTAAACTTAACCAGATGTGGCGAAGTGTAGACATGAACGCTCAGTCCTGCGGCTTCGGCAAAGGCACGCAAAAAAGCCGCCGTGGACCCTTTGCCGTTGGTGCCCGCAATGTGCACCACAGGCGGGAGTTTGCGTTCTGGATTGTCCAAAGCCGCAAGCAAACGCTCTAGGCGTTCCAGGCTCAAATCAATGGATTTGGGATGCAACGCCATCAGGCGTTCCAAGATCACATCCGTGCTTTCAGAAGCGCTCATCAGGGCAACTTATTTCGTATCTTCGGGTGGACGCGCACCGTGCGGAATTGGCGCATCAATCACCGGACCCTTGGCTTTCTCGTTGGGCATTTCAACTGGTTCTGTTACCAATTCCACCACATCGGCAGGGGCGCCGGTATTGCGCAACAAAGACAACACCCGCACGATGGTCGAACGCAAGTCCTTGCGTTCCACAACCATATCCACCATGCCATGATCCAACAGATACTCTGCTTTCTGGAAATCGTCTGGTAACTGTTCGCGGATGGTTTGTTCGATCACGCGCCGCCCAGCAAAACCGATGATACAGCCGGGTTCCGCTATGGCAACGTCACCCAACATAGCAAATGAAGCTGACACCCCACCTGTAGTGGGATCGGTCAACAGCACCATGTAAGGCAGGCCTTTATCTTTGACCTCTTCAACCGCAATTGTGGTACGCGCCATTTGCATTAAGGACAAGATGCCTTCTTGCATGCGCGCGCCGCCGGATGCGGGAATGATGATCAGGGATGCATCTTGAACCTGGGCCAAACGCGAGGCGGTGACGATGCCCTCACCCACAGCCGTGCCCATGGAACCGCCCATAAATGCAAAGTTAAACGCCGCAACAACAACGTTTTGACCGCCCATTTTACCGTGGGCAACGATCATAGCGTCTTCTTCAGACGTTTTTGACTGAGCATCCTTGAGGCGTTCGGAATACTTCTTCAGGTCTTTGAATTTCAGCGGGTCGCTTACTTGAGAACCAAATTGCGCCGTTTTGTATTCACCACCATCAAACAGCAACTCTAGCCGTTTACCCACACCAATGCGCATGTGATGGCCGCAATGTTGACAAACATTGAGGTTTGCTTCCAAGTCGCGGTGAAAAATCATCTGCTGACAACTGGGGCATTGGTGCCACAGGTTTTCCGGAATGTCTTTGACGCCACCAACCAGTTCTTTCAACTTGGGGCGAACAAAATCCTTGAGCCAGTTCATGCGCTATCCTTTTTATTTCTTTACCTTGCGAACACCGTCCGCAAGCTTTTTGGTGAAGTTCAAAACTTCATCCACCAGACCCGGCTTGGCCCGGCCTTGTTCATCCAAATTGTCCCGCACCCGGTTAACGATGGCGGAACCGACCACGGCAGCATCCGCAACAGATGCCACATCCGCTGCACCCTCAGGCGTGGTGATGCCAAAGCCCACAGCCACGGGCAAATCCGTATGACGGCGAATGCGCGACACAGCCGCATCCACATCTGCCTTTGCGGCCGAGGCTGTCCCCGTCACACCGGTGATGGATACATAGTAAACGAAACCGGACGCATTTTCCAAAACACGTGGCAAACGCTTGTCATCAGTGGTTGGTGCGGTCAGATAAATAAAGTTGATGCCCCCTTTAAGCGCAGGCAGACACAACTCACTCTCTTCTTCCGGGGGAAGATCAACAATGATCAATCCATCAACGCCAGCTTCCTTGGCATCCGCAACAAATTTTTCCACCCCATAGAAGTAAACCGGATTATAATAGCCCATCAGTACAATGGGCGTGTCGTTATCTTGGGTACGGAAGGTGCGGACCTGATCCAAGGTCTGCTTCATGGTCATGCCCGCGGCCAAGGCGCGCTGAGAACTGGCTTGAATAGACGGGCCATCGGCCATGGGGTCCGAAAACGGCATACCCAGTTCGATGATATCGGCACCAGCACCAGGCAGACCTTGCAAGATCTTTAGGCCCGTTTGGGCATCTGGATCGCCTGCGGTGACAAATGTTACCAACGCAGCGCGACCTTCAGCCTTCAAGGCAGCAAAGCGTTTACCTAAACGGGTTTCGACGGACTTAGCGGTGATGGCATTCATAGGTTCACCCCCATCTCCACACCCATGGTTGCGGCAACGGTGTTGAGGTCTTTATCACCACGCCCCGACAGGTTCACCACCATGATATGGTCTTGGGGCAAGTCCGGCGCAATTTTCATGGCATGGGCAATGGCATGGGAACTTTCCAGTGCCGGGATAATACCTTCCAACTTGGTCAGCGTATGGAACGCATCCAAGGCTTCAGCATCAGTAACGGGCACATACTCGACACGACCAATGTCGTGGAGCCAGCAATGTTCCGGTCCGATACCGGGATAATCTAGACCTGCAGAAACGCTGTCGGCTTCCATGATCTGACCGTCTTCGTCTTGCAGCAAATACATACGGTTGCCATGCAACACACCGGGCTGACCCGCAGTCAGACTTGCCGCATGCAGACCCGTTTCCAGACCTTTGCCCGCGGCTTCGGTGCCGATGATTTTGACATCGGCATCATCCAAGAACGGGTGGAACAGGCCAATGGCGTTGGAGCCCCCGCCAATACACGCCACCAAGGTATCGGGCAAGCGGCCTTCGGCCTCCATGATTTGTTCGCGCACTTCTTCACCGATGACGCATTGGAAATCACGAACCATCATCGGGAACGGATGCATCCCCGCTGCCGTGCCCACCAAGAAGTATGTGGTGTCGACGTTGGACACCCAATCGCGAATGGCTTCGTTCATGGCGTCTTTGAGAGAACAAGACCCGACCGTCACCGGCTTGATTTCCGCACCCAGCATTTTCATGCGGAACACGTTGGGGGCTTGGCGCTCAATATCTTTGGTGCCCATGTAGATGGTGCACGGGATATCAAACAGTGCACAGACCGTCGCCGTCGCCACGCCGTGCTGACCCGCGCCGGTTTCGGCGATGATGCGGGTCTTGCCCATGCGTTTGGCCAACAAGATTTGACCGATGGTGTTGTTGACCTTGTGCGCCCCGGTGTGGTTCAGGTCTTCGCGTTTGAGATAAATTTTTGCGCCGCCAAGCTTGTCGGTTAGGCGCTGTGCCAGATACAGCGGACTGGGACGGCCCACGTATTGCGACAAGTAATAGGCCTTTTCCTTGACAAACTCCGGGTCGTTTTTTGCAGTCTCATAGGCTTCGGCCACATCGTGGACCAAAGGCATCAAGGTTTCGGCCACAAACTGGCCGCCAAAGATACCGAAATGACCTGTTTCGTCCGGGCCTTCCCGGAATGTATTGGGCTTGTTCATAAATGCCTACCGCTGCGGATTTCTAAGTGCGGGGAACTTAGCAAGCTCCGCGCTGAATTGCCACAGATTTGAACGCTCAAATGTGGCTCTAGCAAGGCATTTTACCTTGTTTTTAGAGACTTTTGGCGAGGTCTAGGAATTCTTGGATTTTTGCTTCAGATTTTTGTCCCGGCGCATCTTCGACACCTGACGACACATCCACAAAGGTAGCCCCGCTGGTTTTCACCGCTTCTGCCAAATTTCCAGCGTTCAAACCACCCGCCAACATCCACGGTTTGGTCCATTTTTCATCAGAAATCAGGGTCCAGTCGAAACTCAAAGCATTGCCACCGGGCAAATCCGCACCTTTGGGGGCCTTGGCATCCAACAAAATGCGTTCACACAATGTTTCGTATTCATGGGCCTTGGCGATATCATCGGGGCTTTCAATCCCCACCGCCTTCATAATCGGCAGCCCGGTGATAGCCTTGATATCGGAAATGCGTTCAACCGTTTCAGAGCCATGCAATTGCAGCAAATCCACCGGCAAATGGCGGCACACCGCACCGACGTCGTAGTCATCAGGATTGACCATCAAGGCAACCTTGGTCACGCCGTCAGGCACCCGGTCCATCAAGGCTTTGGCCTCAACAGGGGTCACAGCGCGAGGTGATTTGGGAAAAAACACAAAGCCCAACATCTTGGCACCGCCAGATACAGCAGCATCAAGGGCTTCGGGTGAATTGATTCCGCAGATTTTGACGTCGATACTCATAGGGCTCTTTTAACGGGATTCTTTAGATTCCGCCAGTGATTGAAACACCACAGCCGACAAGCACAGGACGACGGCGAGCAAGACATAATCCAGAGTACTGCGGCCCACGGTGTGCACCATGACACCATCGGCAAATACGGATTTGGCAAGTTCGATACCTGCCAAACCGAGCAGAGTGACGGGAACGATTAGCACCACAGCGGCGACAAAATGAGCCTTTATATTTGCCCCACTGTCTCGCCATGCCTGGTCCGCCGCTTGTCGAATTTTGGGCTGACCCGCAATCAGAGCGGGGCCAACGCCTAGATAACGCACAACAAAATAGCCGAAGGTGATAACCAAGCCAACGTTGATCGAGGTTTTAAATATCTCGCTATTGATATCCAGGCCGCCTGCCACGGCAAACACCATCATCAGACCCATCAGTGCGAAATAGACAAGGCGCCACGCCACAAAGGCGAGCCCTAAGATCACGGACCAGATTGCAAAACGAAATTCATTCCAACCGAACTGGAACGTTTGCAGAGACAGGCCCTGACCGTTCAACAGCACACGCAAAAATGCCGCGCCAAATAGAACCATCATGGCCGCGCGCGCCAATTCCAATGAAAAATGATAGAGCCCAAACTCACCAACACTGGCAAGAACCAAGGCCGACGACAAAACAACCGGCAGAGCCATCAAGATAGCCGCCGCAATGAAGTTTGATGCAAACAGGCGCAAGGATGCCACTGCCATTGCCAGACCGGACGTCATGTCATCTGCCCCCTTTTCCCAAGCCTTAAGGATTTTCCGCCGTATATTTGGCCATCCCGGCACCGACCACCAGACCCAAAAGTGTGGTGAGGAAGTATTCCACCGCCAACATCGCCGCAACGCTCAGCACCGTACTGCCCACGGCGGTGATAAACGGGCCAAAATTGATCGCCAGCAGATACAAAATAAACATAGTCGGCAGCAGCACCAAAAGAGCTTCCCCACCGATGGACTTGGCAATGCCCATGCCCGGCCATGAGGGGCGGGGCACGGCGAATGTCATGATGTTATATCCCGGAAAAGTTCCCGCAACGATGCGCGACAAGGACGTCAGATAGGAAATTACCATCAGGCCATGCAAGACATCAAAGACATAGCGTTCAGCAGAGCCCAACCAACGCGCCACAACCACGGCGGCAACCGACACCGCAAAGGGCAAAATGGCTGCCCGCACAATCAGCGGAAAGGCGTTCAACAAGGTTTGCAGAGCTTGGTGTGAAAGGCTTTTGAAGTCACCTGAATTTTGAGGCGTACCTTCCGGTTCGTGAGATTCGGTCATGTAGCGGAAAGCTCTTCAGCAATCAAGCGAGCCGCCTCTGACGGATCGGCGTGCCCGGTGATGGGACGACCAATGACCAGATAATCAGCGCCCAGATCAACCGCATCTTTCGGTGTCACCACACGGCGTTGATCATCCGTGCTGGCCCATTCGGGACGGATGCCCGGAACCACCAACATGAAGTCATCCCCCACCGCACCACGCAGCGCCACCACTTCTTTGGCGGAACAGACCACACCTTCCAGGCCGCTGGACTTGGTCAGTCGGCCCAAACGCAGAACTTGTTCCAAGGGTTCTTCGTCAACACCCACTTCGGTCAGGTCTTCATGCGCCATCGACGTCAGCACCGTCACGGCAATCACGTTGGGGCGCTTGCCAAGATCGGCTTCGTCTGCGGCCGCACGAGCGGCTTCCATCATGCGCCGTCCGCCACTGGCATGGACATTCACAATGAACGGGGCCAATTGCAACGACGCCCGAATGGCTCCGGCAACGGTGTTGGGAATATCGTGGAATTTTAAATCTAAAAACAATGGCATGCCACATTCAACAACGCGGTGCACGCCTTCGGGACCATGGGCGGTGAAAAACTCTTTACCAAGTTTCACCCCGCCAACTTGACCTTTAAGGCCGTTGGCCAATTCCACCGCACGCCCGACATCGGTGGTGTCGAGCGCAACAAAAATACGTTCCCAGGGGTTATTAATCTTTACCATGTTCGTCTTTTAATCTGGTGGTTATTTCGGCCAAATGAGCCCACAAAGCGATTGCTCGCCATTTCAAATTAGGCCGCTGTTTTGGGCTTGGGCAGTTGGACCGCGTCGGCACCACCGTGTTCCAAAGTCTTCACAGCACCTTCAGCCGTTGTTGCAGGGGTGTTTAAGTTCTGCATTTCCAACGCACGCAATTTAACTTCCAATTCGGCTGTTTTGTCGCGTTCCGCACTCAATTGGCGACGTGCCACTTCGCCGTCATAGGTGCGTTTGCGAAGTTCAGCACGCAGACGTCCACCCCCGGCCCACGATGCT
>JAPHSY010000051.1 GCA_026196495.1 Magnetovibrio sp. | reverse complement strand
TCATTGGCCGGAATGTTGCCCGAAGGCGGGCTCATGCGCACCCGCCCCTTTCGCGATCCACACCATTCGGCATCACAGGCCGCCTTGGTCGGTGGTGGTGCCCAGGTGCGCCCGGGTGAGGTTTCTCTGGCCCACTTGTTAAATTCAAAAGAGGAACGGAATAATCAAAAGAAGAACGGAGCGTTGCTATATGGTAATCAGCGCTTAAAGCGCGCCTCAAGAGAGTCATCTAGCTCCATTTCCTCCCGAATCTCTTCTAAATCAATGCCTTCTGGAGCGCTTAGTATTGTCAAAGTCTTTCCATATTGACCTAGGCCTTTGACCTCTTCATTCAATTCAATTGGCCATTCACTACCAAACCAATCAGACAGATACGTTGTACTATCTATACGTTTCGATGTCGCAACTTTATATGGGTCTGAGTTTAAGATGTCTGTCATTGTTCCGGCAGGCACCACAGTGCCTTTCCGTATCCACTCAATCCCATCTAAGTGGCGCAAAGAATCTGACATCTTACAATACTCTATAATCTGTCCTTTGCTTCTCAGAACAGCTGCAGGAATTTTTGCACGCTCAACATATCGAATGGCTGTCGCCTCTAATGATGTACGGCATGTTGTCGATAAAGATTCGATGGCATCTAAGCCATCTCCTACACGGATCATTTCTTCAGAAAAAAGCGGATCAGGCATTAGTAAGCCTGCGGCAAAATGGTCTGCCTCACGTTCATAAGGATCATTAGAAACAAAGCTAGCCTTAGACTCGTGAATATTTTGCCCTGGTGGCAGTACGTGATCGATATGGTCCGGTAGTTTATAATGGCCAATTTCATGAGCCACACTAAAACGCTGGAAACCGTCACTTTTGATGTGCGTGGCATAGCTAATGCCAAATTCATTTCCGACACGAAGCAGCATCCCAGAGACACCCTTTGATGAGGCGGGCTTTGGAGTCACCAAAATTTTCAGGTCATTTTCCGCGATATCTATTGGATCAATAGGCAACTTTTTAATGCCTAGCTTTTGGACATATTCTTCTGCAGCAAGCTCTGCAAATTTTGGGTCTCTCGGCATTAAGGCTAGTCCTCTTGCTTTCTGCGCTCCCTTGCACGTTTGGCTAGAAGTTCTAACATATCTTCAGCGTGTGATCTATCTTCGATAGAAAGTTCATTAATGTGCCGATGAAGTTTATCAGCAGCCCCAAGTGCCTGGGCGTCATCCACACGCCCCAGTAAGTAGTCCGTCGTCACATCTAAGGCATCCGCAAGCTTTCTTAAGTTTTCGAATGAAGGGCGGCGAGTCTTTGTTTCAAAATGTGAAATTGCAGATGGTTGTAAATTAGACCTTTTAGCTAGCTCCGTTTGGCTAAGACCGCGCAATTCTCGTGCCTCTTTTAAACGTTGAGCAAAAATTTCCGAAGATGGAGTTGACATGGTCATGACGAATTCGTATACTCCCTAATGACGTTATGTATATGGCCTTTTGAGGTCTTTTTATTTGGCCCAGCTATATACGATATCGTCACATTATACTTTACGAAATGTCAGAGTGCAAACGAAAGGAATGAAATATGGCAGATCGTCCCGTAAGAAAAACTCGCAAAGACAGTGACGGGGATATTCTCGCGCTGTGCAACGATGGTTCTGTTTGGTCACCTCGGAATAAAGCGGACGCTATCCGCGATATCGAGCAAGGGCTGCACACTTATTACGTACCGTGGAAAAGTGGTCGCACTGAAATCCACGTCGTTAATGGCCCAACCGGTAAATATCTCCGAACTGATCGTGACGATACCTCACGCAATAATTTGGATGATTTGCCCGATTGTTAATGGCCGCAGGCAAACTCACCAAACCCATCACATGCTTCAGCATAACCACGCCAAGATAAGAAAAGGAAATTCTGATGGCTAAAGGAAAAGGAACGGGACGCAGCACCCGTACGGTTAACAAAAGTGCTATCACTGGCCGTTTTGTTTCTAGCAAAACCGTGAAGAGCAGTCCTAAGACAACGTTCAAGCAAACAGTCAAAAAGAGTAAATAGATATGAAAATGAAACGACCTCGTCCGCCGAAACCACCTGACCGTTTACAAAATTTAAAAACTCCACGCCCCCCAGGAAAAAAGCGCTGGGTCCGAGCACATTGGCGGTATGATTACCAACGAAGCCAATGGGAATGGGTTACTGGTCACTGGGCAAAATAGGTCCAACACGATTTGAAAGCGATTAAACCTATTGGAGACCCCAAAACGTTATTGCGCGGTTTACTAGGTATAATATAGGCTGTGTTGATTTATACAATCTAACCTTTGAGGTGTATTATGGCTCGTTATTACGTTAATAAAAATGCTCAATCAAACGGTGATCATGAAGTGCACAGGGATGGTTGTAGCCATATGCCTGCAGCACACAACCGAATTGATCTTGGTGAACATTCTTCATGCCGTACAGCAGTGGCTAAAGCTAGGCAGTACTATCCTCAATCTAACGGTTGCTTTTACTGTTCAGGTGAGTGCCACACAAGCTGATGAAACAGTCACAACCCATTCATCAATTGCTTTTCTGCGTATTGGCATGTGCATGGCTCCTAGTGAGTTTGCCTGCCTACGCTGAAAATGCGCCGCAATCAAATGAGACCATTAGAAAATTGATTATTCAGGATTCAATCGCTTCATATCCTGGAAATTGTCCATGCCCGTATAACAGGGCAAGTAACGGTAGCCGTTGTGGCAAACGAAGCGCTTGGAGCCGTGCAGGTGGCTATGCTCCTCTTTGTTATTCATCAGAGATTTCGGATCAACAAGTGCAGCAATATCGACAACAAAACCGTATTCCCGCGCCAAAGTAGAACGGAACTTTGGGGCCCATTCATCAATCTTACTTTGGCAAAAGTTATAACCATCGAAGTGACAAAAGATTCCCAGAAAATTTTGCGCCTCAAAGCGCTACCAAGATCTAATGAACCGCTAAGGTTGGTTAGTGTTGGGCCAGTAACACGCTCGACAGAAACTAGCCCTGAGCCCAAATGGACTACCGTTTTCAAGCGAGTCTCTACACAAAAAAATTATGACCCGGAAAAAGAAAGCCAGATCCTAACTTATAATGTTGCTGCAGCATCCCTGACGACCCTTCTGTTGGGAAGCAAGTGGAAACGACAATTAATTACGCATGAAGATGGGGAACTTACAACTCACGATGTTAAAATTCCTACCGATACTCAACAAGTTCTCTGGCGGCATGAAACTGATGAGGGTTATCATTTCTCAGATTTGAGAGCAGACAACTCTATACCCTATATTTTTGTCGATACTCCACATGAGCCATTTGATGGACTCATGATAAGGTGCACAGAAGTAATTAGATTCTACTTTTCTGCCTCAAGTTTACTTTCAAACTTTATATTCGACTTTCAGAAGGGGGGGAGCGAAAACCGGTATCTATTCAACTCTCGTAAAACGCATTTTGTTGAAAAAGATGGTAATTGGATTTTCCAGTTCAAACCTTCCTCATTCATCTTGAAGAGAAAATCGTGGATACAAAAGGATCAATTTGTATTTATCGCGCAGCAATTATCGTATTTACCTGCACAAAAGGCTTTGGCCAGAATCTCACAGTCGGCCCGGATGCTTAGTAATGCAGGCCTTCCTATCTGGCCTGAAACCACAATTCCACTTGAGGGTAATACCACTTGGCGCGTCGTTGGAACACTGCGCGATGTTTACATCTCTACCAAGGATAACAAGACACAACAATTTTGCATCATGGCAGCAGCAAGCATTTTGAAGTGCGGCGCAAAGGTGATTTATCACAAGCCAAGAATCTTATTGCCACCAACCCAAAAAAGGCCTCCATCTGTATATGATCCAGAAAGATTAGCTACAGCTTCAGGAATAAAGAATAATCCAGACTTTACCTCAGATGAAGTTCCCGGTGCCTTTGTAGATCTTGTTGTTCACCCTATGCAGGATATTGCAGAATCTAGACCAGGCATTGTCAGTGAGCCTGCTGAAATCGCTCAAGACATTAATGTACCTCCCGCAGAATCAGTTATTGAGATGGCACCTGTTAAGGATGAGGTGGAAACGGTATCCGGATTGAGTGGCACCGGTGGATCAGACGATGTGGGTTCATTTTCTGTTATCCCAAGTGGCGCCGATCAAATCAATACTGGCGAGATTAACCAGCCACCTGAAATTATTGAAAAAGATCGCAGTGAACTACCATTATTATTTTCAAAATTTATCCATGAGATGCCAACAAACAACGATACACCAATGAAAGATGTGCCAGATGAATTTGTGCCAATAATTCAGGGAGGGCAAATTATGGCTAAGCGATTTGCACAAGATTGGAAATTAATGGTTCTGGATAAAACACCTCTCAATTCTGCTACGCAATCAATACAGCTTTGGGACTTGCCAGAATCTTGGGGCCCTAAAGTCAGATGTCCCAATTCGCCAACGCAACGCCGAAGAGCCCTTGTGATCTCAATATTTTCAAGAGATGTGTATTCATACATTTTAGATATTGAACTCACACAAAAATCTCAATTTGCACCTTACCTGATACTAACAAACAGGACTGAGGCAGGCGCCAACTCCGTGCGAATTACTAAAGATGTAATTGCCAATGCGATCCACTGGAGACTATTTCATACATCTGGAAATGCTTGGCCAAATAGAGAAACACATAACGGGCCCTTTTGGGGAAAGGGCCTTAGACATGCAAGCGGGGATGATGCAGGAAAGCAAATGTTCAATAGAATACGTAATCAACTATTAGGCTTCCAAAAAGCCCCCAAAATCCACCTTGGCTAAATATTCTTATTTCCTGTTCTACGTGGGAGCGCTATGCCTGAAAGATATTGTTTTGTTGGTTCCCATAAATGATAACGAACAGGTTTCATATCTTTCAAAATTTGACTCGACCAAACCTCTGCCTCACTACACACTCCAATAAGGCGGAATGGCCATCCTGGCAAAATTCGTGCAACAAGCCCCATAAGTTTATGCCTATCTTTTGGCGGAATAAATTCTATGTCATGGCGATCAGGATCATAAACAGGGGGTGAAGGATCACCACCATACCTACGTGCAATTATTTCCCGTAACTGCTGAGCATGATTGCTGAAAGCGATTAACTGAACAAGCCGTCGAATGATGTCAAAGTAAGCAATAGGGTATATCGGTTCATATGGGGCGAGACAGGTGTGGCCATCATAAGCGCGCTTGATGAGACAATACTCGAATTGTAGTGCAACACTTTCACCAATCACCACAGGGTAATCTCGTAAATCAATACCACAGAGATGACATATATTTGGCCCGCGGTTAAATGGCAAAACAGGGCTTCCACAATTATGACATCGATCGGCAAGGATTACTCCGTGTCTTGGGCAGCAAGAGACGAAAGCAAACCTCCAGTGTTTCCGAAAGTATGAAACATCATCAGACTGAAAGCACAGCGGACACCACTGTAATCCAAAACGTGTTCGCTCTCTATGAAAGACACCAGTTGGCATAATCCAACGTGTTCGCCCATTTTGTATTAGCTTCTCAAATACGATCCCTTCAAATACTTCAAGTTTTGTTGATCTGGCTTTATCCAGGGAAGTTGCAGTATGTTGTGAAAGAGAGGTAATTAGCGCTTCGTCCCCACAGAGATCAATATCTCGTGTCCAAATTTGTTTATTTGGCCAAACTAGATGACAAAACGTATGGGCGCGGGGAGCATTACTCAAGGCCACACGACTTAGCCAGGATGACAGCAATTCATCTTGTTGAGGTTTCGGATGCGATGGCCACAGCTTTCCGGTCAGCCCACTCATGCCTAACGCTCCGCAGCACGCCTTCGTTCACGCGGGGAAATGTAATCACATGCACCAAGCACACCTTCATTTACATGGCTGATTCCGTTGATGATTGAGTATTTTGCAGCCGCCCTTAGAAGCATTAGGACTTCGCCAATTGTCCCCTCTGATTTAGCCATAATTGCTGTCGCCATATTATCGCTAGCCAAGAAAGACCTTTCCCCCAGCGGCAATACAGCTTCAAAACTGTTCAGTAATCGTCGAAAATCTTGTCCATCTTCCCAAGTGGGTAGGGCAAATGGTTCAAAACGGTTTGCTAATTGTTCATCTATCTGAATTGCACGCAATGCCGATTGAATGCCCAAACAAACAATTGGGACCTCCAGTTCATTACCCAAGTAACGAATAAGGTTTAAAAATTGTCGCTGGTTATCCATCCTGCCCGCGAGGATGTTATGAAGTTCATCAATAATCAGCAGGCGCAATCCACATGCCCTTAGCAATCGAATTGCTTGCGTTTCAAGGTTTGCAAGATTGTCAGATGAACGATATGTAGCAAATAATTGTTCCAGAATTGTCCGATAAAAACGACGTGGCTCTGGTGAAAAGGGCATCTGAACAGTTAATACTGGCACCTCTGCGGCATCGCCATCAGGATTGTCATTATGTGGGTGATCTCGCATGAACCTTTGAATAATCATCGTCTTACCATTATTCGTCGGCCCATGAATCATTAGGTTTGGCATCCGATGCATTTTAGGGTGTACCAGCAAATCCTCGAGTTTTGAAAGCGCTTCCTTTGCACGCGCATACCCGATCCATTTTGGTGCCATCACATATTGAAGCCGCTCACCCTCTGAAGCAGTGAGCATAGCTTTGGCTTTAGGCGCGAGATGGTCTCCCATGGTTCTTTACCAATCCTCAATTTCGTCAAATCTGTCATCGAAATCTACGTCAATAGAAACAGCTGTTGCTCGTGTTATTGATTTTTGAGATCGAGACTGGTCCGCTGATGTGGGGTTTCGTTTTATCGAGCGGGTGTTCTGTTTTTTGCGCTCTTTGGACCGCCTAGCTGATTTTGTCCGCCCCTGTGCTACGTCCAGTTCTTCTTGAATTTTGTCGTAAGTTTGGAAAATTTTTTCTTCATCCAAGTGTTCGTCGCCGATCTTCTTTAAGCGTTCTCGAGCAGCATTTGCTTCCCAAAGGCTAATGGATGGCCGTGAAATATTCCGATATGGAATTTCTAGGTACTCTTTATTCTCAGGGCATTGAAAAAAGATTTTTGAGATATCGCGTGGGTCTCGGCGCACTATTAGTTGTCGTCGATCTTGTCGATCTATGTAGGTACGCAAGACATCATCGTAATAATGCACGTGATCCCATACGATGCCATATTTTTGGATTGACCGACGCTTCATTGGCAAAAAGTCGATTAAAAATTTTCGTTCATCTGTGATCGACTCTGGCAGGCCACGTCCAAGTTCTTCTCCCTGTCCATAAATGCCAATTTCAAATGCTTTCTTTGGGCTCATGAGCAATGAGGAGTGTCGCTTTTCGTGATATTGACCTGTGATAACAAGCACTAAAATGCGCTCTAATTCAGCAAGCGTAAGAGCAGCATGTTTATCAGAATCATATTCTCCACGATCCTGAATATTGGAAAATGTGGTGCCTGGGAGTGCATGAATTTCCTGACCAAGAGTTCGAAATAGCCTCTCGATTGTTCCGCCATATCGAGGGTGTTTAATAGGCCGATATTGGAGGGAAATGCCGTATTCTTCGCAGCCTCTGCGTAGTGCTTCACTCCGAAAGTCTGCACCATTATCAACATGCAACACATCTGGCTTCCCCCACATAGGCCACTCAGCCTCAATGCCTCTTTCCTTTAACCACCTTTGTTTAGGAAGGACAGCGTGTGTTAAGCAAAGCCCAACAGTCATCGCACTTGGTGCCTCAAGGGATAAATGAAAACCTAAAACGGCGCGGCTGTAGATATCTATGGCTGCCGTACAATACGCACGCCCTATCGGCTCTCGATGTTCCTCGTCGACAATGATGATATCTGATTTGGTGTGGTCCATTTGCACCACTCCCAAAGGCCATTTGGGCGGGGGAAACTCTCCAATAGCAGGATCAAAAACATCACGCGCTTTATGGCCACTTTCCCGGTGTTTCATCGCCACCCTGCCGGGAATTGTTTTAATACGGGCTCTGATAGTATTATTCGCAGGAGGTTTTAAATTGAGATCTCTACAGCGTGATTGGACAGCTCTTACAATGTGAAAAGGGCGCAGTTTCTGTCGCGTGAGGTAAAGCTCATCTATAACTTTTTCGATGATTTCCTCAATTACAGGATCAATTCTCCCCTTACCACTACCTCCAGTTGGATTTTTAGGTACCAGACAGGACACCGTGCCTGCTGCCTCATATCGGGTTATCAGTTCGTAGAGCCATGTGCGGGAACAGTTCAGTCTTTTAGCCGCTGCTATTACATCAGCCTCAGTACGGTCTTTAAGGTGGAGTAGGGCTTCTATTTCATCTTGCCGGCGTAAAGCTGTTTCCCATTTATCTTTAGGAATTTCACTAAGGTCTGCTCCCTTTGAAGTGTTACGATGGGTTAAGGTATCGTTCTGTTTTTTGGGCATATCTACACCTCGCGAATTTCACGCGACATTGTGAAAAAAAGATTTGGGTCATGCCAAACTGGGTGGGAATAAAGGATCGTTTTCGAATGCCAAGCTTTGCTCAAATCAATATGCAGTGCCTGGGTTGCTATCAAAATCCAAACCATTTTCTGCACCTCAGCTCTTTCAGCCGGTGTTGAAGAATAGGTATCTAAAACTTCAGCAATTGATATTGGAACCGACGCATTTATTTTTTCTTCAAGTTCACAGAGAGCAAAATTGCGAAAATCTATCGCAAAACGAAATGGGTAAAGAGCTTTAATGTTGTTTATGCAGTCCGTTCTGATTTGTTCATCTGTTACTAAGTAAAATTCGAAATCATGCTGAACACACCAATTTTCAGCAGCACGAAATCGAGCTGCAAAATAATTTCCTCGTTCTCTCATTTCTGATGCCAATTTTATTTCTACCAAGGCTCTCTTAACCTGTCCTTCGGTAGGGGTGTATTCGACTAGAAAATCTGGGGTGTAGTGCCGATGTCTACTGTTTTCATCTTCGTAGTTGATCGTGATCGGCTGTGAATGCAATCCGACAACACGGGCATCAAAAAGGGCTAGATACGCAAAATCCATCTCAACGGTGGATTCAAAAGGTACCGCACCATAGTCACCGTTAACCCAGCCCGTGATACTCCGATGATTAGCACGGATTTCACGAACGCCTTGTTCTGCTTCTGCAAATCCTTTCAGGAGCATCAGCATCTCCTTGATTTCGGCTGCTACTAATTCGGCTTCAGCCTGTTGCTTACGAGACTGAATGGGAACCACTCCATTATTCTGCCGAAATAAATCAGATACTCCAGTGAAAAGTTGATCGCTCCGGTTCTCTTTTAAACTTTTGCGAGTATCTTTTGGGCCGTTTTTATCACTGTTCATTCCAGTTCACTCCTGCAATTTACACCACTTGGGGGTGTTGTTCTTGGATGAGCTGCCCGAGTTCCAACGCCCGGCTCTGGAGGCCTTGCGCCAACCCATAGAGTCCGGAAGTGCTGTTATTGCAAGGGCTTCTGCGCACGTTTCGTACCCGGCACAATTTCAATTGGTGGCGGCCATGAACCCGTGTCGGTGTGGTTATTTAGATGACCCCGGGCAAGCTTGTTCGCGTGCACCAAAGTGTGCTGAGGACTATCAGAACAAATTATCCGGCCCGTTACTGGACCGAATTGATCTTCATGTCGAGGTCCCCATGGTGCCCGCCAGCGATTTGGCATTACCACCACCCGCGGAATCCTCGGCAGATGTGAAAAAGCGCGTCGAGGCCGCTCGAAACCTTCAGGCCCGACGCTTTGAGGCCATCGGCGCCAACGTCCGCATCAATGGCGAAGCCGACGGCCAAGTGTTGGAACGCATCGCCCTGCTGGATGAGGCCGCCAAAGCATTGTTGGCAGATGCCGCCGGACGCATGCACTTAAGTGCACGCGGCTATCACCGCATCCAAAGGGTGGCGCGCACCATTGCCGATCTTGAGGGTGTCAAAACCATAACCAAAGTTCATGTGGCCGAAGCTTTATCGTATCGCCGCCGCGCCCCCGGTAAGGCCACTGCACTCAGCGCCTAAACGGGGCTCAATCTCAAGGCTTACTCATTGTAACAACAGCTTTTCGCCCCCAACTGGGCATCCGGGCAGGGGATATCGGCGTAGGAGCAATACACACAACACGACCCGGGCTTAGCCTTAAGCCGCACGCCGCAATGTATGCAGGTGTGATAGGTGACACAGGCGTGTTCCAGCATTTCCACCTCTTGCGGGCGGGAACACTCTGGACAGGTGAGGGTGGCGATCAAAATCGCACCGTTATCTGAAATTTCCGATCGGTTCATGGGCTAGACATTGGGTCAGGACGTCCAAAGTTCAACGTGTTGCCAAAACTTAGGAATGCAGAATTGCCCAGCATCGGGCCTCTCACTGCCATTCAAAACAACGGACTGCCACGCCCCAAGCCATTCTTTGGGTAAAGGATAGGGGGGCGTGATTTTGTTTTCGACCTGAAACCCAAAACGGCTGTAATACGCCGGATCACCCAAAACATACACATGACCGATATCGGCATTTTTCAAGCGCTGAAAACCTGCCTCTACCAATGCGGTGCCAATGCCTTGTTTGTGCAAAGGGGGCGAAACAACAAGCGGTGCCAAGAGCGCAACGCGCTCATCACACCCTGCAATGGTGCACATGGTCAAACCGATATGGCCAATGACGTCGCTGCCTTCACACCCAACAAGCGACATAGCGTCTGGCCCATAATTTAAAAGCTCGCGCACAACTGGGATCAAATCTTCATCTGGAAAAGCAGCAACATAGAGCCGCTCAATCCCCGGTAGGTCTGCGGGTGTGCTTTGGCGAATATCTCGTGCGGCGAAGCTCAAAGCTATTCCGGAATCATGCGCCCAAGGCGCTTACCGCCGCAAATGTGGACATGAAAATGTGGCACTTCCTGACCACCATCGGGGCCAGTGTTTTGGATGGTGCGATAACCTGCATCTGCCAAATCCAAGACATCGCGCGCAATATAGCCCACAGCACGCCACAGGGCCGCAATTTCCGCATCACTGGCATTGTTGGTGAAATCGTCTTGCGATACGTATTCCCCTTTGGGGATCACCAACACGTGGGTTGGGGCCTGTGGGCCAATGTCGTTGAACGCCAAAACGTGTTCATTTTCATAGACTTTGTCACATGGAATCTCACCGCGCAGGATTTTGGCAAAGATGTTGTTGTTATCATAAGGCATCAAGCACTTTTCCCTTACAACTCGCCACGTGCACGCTTTTCTTCGATGCCGGACAGGCCTTCACGCTTGGCCAGTTCTGCCCACACCTGTTCAGGTGTAATGCCCGTATCGGCCCACAAAACCATCAAGTGGTAAATCAAATCCGCACTTTCTGCAGCCACGGCATCTGGGCCCTCCGCGAGGGCAGCAATGTTCACTTCTACGGCTTCTTCACCAACCTTTTGCGCGATGGCGGTACGGCCACGGCTAAACAATTTGGCGGTATAGGACGTTTCTGCATCGGCACCTTTGCGGCTTTCGATGGTTTCGAATAAACGTGTCAAAATGCCAATGTAGCTGCTGTCACCCATGTGTCTGCTCCCCTACTCATCAAATATCAGTCAATGTTATCAAGACGTACATCAACACCGTGCGCCTGCATATATTTTTTGGTTTCACCAATGGTATACGTCCCGAAGTGAAAAATCGAGGCCGCAAGTACCGCCGAGGCATGGCCTTCCAAAACACCTTCGACCATATGATCCAAAGTCCCCACACCACCCGATGCAATCACCGGGATATCCACGGCATCGGCAATGGCACGGGTGAGCTCAATATTAAAGCCCTGCTTGGTGCCGTCACGATCCATTGAGGTCAGCAAAATTTCCCCGGCACCATAATTCGCCATGCGCTCCGCCCATTCAACGGCATCAATACCCGTGGGGTTGCGCCCACCATGGGTGAAAATCTCAAATTTGCCCGGTGCCACGGTTTTGGCGTCTACCGCCACCACGATGCATTGGGAACCAAATTTTTGTGCGGCTTCTTTGACGAATTCAGGGTTGTTCACAGCCGCAGTGTTGATGGAGGCCTTGTCCGCCCCCGCCAACAGCAATTTGCGAATATCATCTGTGGTGCGCACGCCACCACCCACCGTCAATGGCATAAAGCATTGTTCTGCGGTGCGGTTAACCACATCAAAAATGGTGTCGCGGTTTTCGTGAGACGCCGTAATGTCTAAAAACGTCAGCTCATCCGCACCGGCGGCATCATAGACACGGGCCTGTTCCACCGGATCACCAGCATCGATCAAATCGACAAAGTTCACACCTTTGACGACGCGGCCGCCTTCGACATCCAAACATGGAATAATGCGTGCCTTCAGCATCCTTTAGGCCCCCAACAAATTGACGGCCTCACGCACGCCGATTTTACCATCATAAACCGCACGACCGCTGATCACACCTTCAAACAGATCACCACCTGCATCTTTGACCGTTTGCAAATCATCCATGCTGGACACCCCGCCCGAAACAATCACCGGGGTGGAAATGGCTTTGGCCAGCTCCAGGGTGCTGCCAACGTTAGGGCCTTGCATCAAGCCATCGCGACCAATGTCGGTGAAGATAATCGCGGACACACCTGCGTCTTCAAACTTCTGCGCCAGATCAACGGCGGTGATGTCGGAAACTTCAGCCCAGCCTTCCACTGCAACCATGCCGTCTTTGGCATCCACACCCACGGCAATGCGGCCTGGAAATTCTTTACAGGCTTCAATAACCAAGTCGGGATCGCGTAGCGCCACGGTACCCAAAATCACCCGGCGTACACCCTTGTCCAACCAAAAGCGAATGGTGTCCATATCACGAATGCCACCGCCCAGCTCAATGGGCACATCCACGGCGTCCAAGATCGCCTGCACCGCATCGGCATTAACAGGGCGCCCTTCGAAGGCACCGTTCAAATCAACCACATGGATCCATTCGCAACCTTCGTCGACAAAGGCTTTGGCTTGGGCACCGGAATCATCGTTGAAGACCGTAGCCTGGTCCATTTCACCGCGCAGCAAGCGCACGCATTGGCCGTCTTTCAAATCAATGGCAGGGAAGAAGATCATGTCTTTAGGGATTCCATTTGAGGAAGTTGGAAATAATATGCAGGCCCAAGTGTTGGCTTTTTTCCGGGTGGAATTGAGTGCCGATCAAGTTGTCCCGACCGATGGCCACCGTCACCGGGCCACCATAATCCACCGTTGCCAGCACATGTGCCGGGTCTTTGGCTTTAAAATGAAAGCTGTGCACAAAATAGGCGTGCTCACCAGACTTCACCCCATCAAATACAGGGTGGTCCGTGGTGAGCTGTAAATCATTCCAGCCCATGTGCGGAATTTTCAAGTTTTTGTCGTTGGGCTCCAACGCCACCACGTCACCTGGTATCCAGCCCAGGCCGGGGGTGTCGCCAAACTCATGGCCGACATCACTCATCAATTGCATGCCGACGCACACACCCATGAACGGACGGGCTTTGTTAATGGCGACCTCCGTCAAGGCATCGTGCAAGCCGTCAACATTCTCCAAACCATTGCGGCAATCGGCAAAGGCACCAACACCGGGCAGCACAATGCGATCGGCACTCAACACGTCGTCGGGATTGGGTGTCACCACAACATCGGCAGCAATACCTTGTTCGTTGGCAGCCCGTTCAAAGGACTTGGCGACCGAGCGTAGATTGCCCGAGCCATAATCGATAATTGCTATCTGCATTATTCTCTCAACAGCTTTGCGGTCATATAAGGATTGGCATCCAAGTAACGCCGCTCCGCCTCTTCTTTGTCGTGGGCCGTGACCACGGCATCTTCATGCAGGCCGTGACGGTCCAAAGACCAACGGCGCATTTCGTTTGCGATCAAACCGATGACCACAGCCAAGCCAATTTGTATCACCGTTTGCACATCTGGGCTTTCAATCAAAAGGCCCGCAACGGTGCCGACAACCATTTGCAGCGCAAACAACACCAGCGCCACATCCCAGGCCCCAATCACCAATGCCCAGATAAACCCGAACACAGCCGCCGGCCAGGAAAAGCCGTCTTTGACCAAAGCCAAAGTTGGCCTCAATCCGGTGTCGCGCACGTGAACGGTGAAAACACTCAACCTAAATTCCTTTTAGAGCGAACCGCCCAGCACGCCTTTGGTAGACGGCACCTGGTCGGCTTTGCGTGGGTCAATTTCCACCGCCTGACGCAGCGCACGGGCCAGGCCCTTAAACGCGCTTTCAATAATGTGGTGATTGTTCTCGCCGTAGAACGTTTCCACGTGCAGGGTCAAACCGGCAGATTGCGCAAAGCCCGCGAACCATTCCTTAAACAGCTCAGTATCCATATCACCCAGCTTGTCACGCACGAATTCGACCTTCCACACTAGGTATGGACGGTTTGAAGCATCCAAAGCAATGCGCGTCAGGCTTTCATCCATCGGCGACAGGGCCGAGCCATAGCGCGTGATACCCTTGCGATCGCCCAAGGCTTGGGTGAAGGCCTCACCAATGGCGATGCCCACGTCTTCGGTGGTGTGGTGAAAATCAATGTGGAGATCGCCTGTGGCCTTCACCGTCAAGTCAATCAGCGAGTGACGGGACAGCTGTTCCAGCATGTGATCGAGAAATCCGATCCCGGTGGACACATCATAATTGCCTTCACCGTCGAGGTTCAATTCGACGCTGATTTGGGTCTCGTTGGTGTTGCGTTCAACGCGGCCTGTACGCATGGGGCGTTCTCCATTTCAAAACAGGCTTACTTTTAACAGCGAAATAGGCGTAGTACCAGCCAGAAAGGTATATGAAACCACACTTGACCGGAGCTCTCGAGCGGCTTACATCCCTCTGACTTGAGCCGCACATCAATCGGAGCAATCTTATGAGCGACAACCCCATCCCCACATGGCACGGCACCACCATCCTCAATGTCCGCAAAGACAATGAGGTTGTGATGATTGGCGACGGCCAAGTGAGCCTTGGCGACACCGTGATCAAAGGCAGCGCCCAAAAGGTCCGACGCATCGGTGGTGGCAAGGTTGTTGCCGGATTTGCCGGGGCCACGGCAGATGCCTTTACCCTGTTTGAACGCCTGGAAGCCAAGTTGGAGCAATACCCCAATCAGCTCACCCGGGCGTGTGTGGAATTGGCCAAAGACTGGCGTACAGACCGCTATTTGCGCAAATTGGAAGCCATGATGTTGGTGTCCGACAAGGATGTATCCCTGGTTTTGACCGGCACTGGTGATGTGTTGGAACCCGACGACGGCGTGGTCGCCATTGGATCGGGCGGTAATTATGCCCTGGCCGCGGCCCGTGCACTGGTTGGGCAAAAAGATGTGCCCGCCGAAGATGTGGCCCGTAAAGCCATGGAAATTGCCGCAGATATTTGCGTTTACACCAATTCGAATTTCACCATCGAAAAAGTTTAATCGAGAAGACCAAAGATTATGAGCAGCTTTACCCCTCGCGAAATCGTTTCCGAACTGGACCGTTTTATTGTCGGTCAAAATGATGCCAAACGCGCCGTGGCTGTGGCGCTGCGCAACCGCTGGCGTCGTCAACAAATCGACGATGACCTGCGTGATGAAATTGTGCCGAAAAACATCCTCATGATCGGCCCAACGGGTGTGGGTAAAACTGAAATTGCACGCCGCCTGGCCAAATTGGCCGATGCACCGTTTATCAAGGTAGAGGCCACCAAATTCACCGAAGTTGGTTATGTCGGACGCGATGTGGAACAAATTGTGCGCGATTTGGTGGAAACCGCCGTGCATATGGTGCGCGAACACCACAAAAAACAGGTCCACGCCAAAGCTGAGCTGGCTGCCGAAGAACGTGTCCTCGACGCCTTGGTGGGTGAGAGTGCATCGGATAGCACGCGTCAAAAATTCCGCAAAATGCTGCGTGAAGGCGAATTGGACGACAAAGAAATCGAAATTAATGTCCGTGATTCAGGTGCGGGTGGTATGCCCAACTTCGATATCCCCGGTATACCCGGCGGTCAGGTCAGTATGATCAACTTGACCGACATGTTCGGCGGCGCTTTTGGTGGCCAGACCAAACCCAAAAAGATGGCTGTTTCTGCCAGTTACGACATCTTGGTCGCGGAAGAGGCCGAAAAATTAGTGGACGAAGAAGCCTTGATCAAAGAAGCCATCGACAAGGTTGAAACCGGGGGCATCGTGTTCTTAGATGAGCTCGACAAAATCGCCAACCGCTCTGAGCGTGGTGGCGGCGATGTATCGCGCGAAGGTGTTCAACGCGACCTTCTGCCCTTGATCGAAGGCACCACGGTCTCAACCAAACGCGGCCCGGTGAAAACCGACCACATCCTGTTCATCGCCAGCGGCGCGTTCCACGTGTCCAAGCCCAGCGACCTACTGCCGGAACTGCAAGGCCGCCTGCCGATCCGGGTCGAACTAAAAGCCCTCACCCGTGATGACTTGGTTCGCATCCTGAAAGAACCAGAAAGCAGCCTGATCCGTCAATATATTGGCCTGATGGGTGTTGAGGACGTTACGCTTGAATTCAGCGATGACGCCATTGAAGAGCTGGCAACCTTGGCCGCCGACATCAATGCCACGGTGGAAAACATCGGTGCACGGCGTCTGCACACGGTGATGGAAAAACTGTTGGAAGACATCAGCTTCGAGGCTTCGGAACGTTCTGGTGAAACCATCACCATCGACGAAGACGTGGTCCGTGAAACCGTTTCCAGCTTGGCTCAAGATGCAGATTTGAAGAAGTTTATTCTTTAAAATTAAGCTATTAAGCCTGAGCCATCAACTCATCCACGGATTTGCGTTTTTCTTGGACTTTGACACAGTTGTATTTCATCACCTTCAGGCCACCCCGGTCGATGGCGGTGATCAGTTCGGCCCAACGGGCACATTCGCCCACCACATCGGCGGCCATTTCTTTCAGCTCGGCCTTGTTCATATTGGACAAGAAATTGACCCAGGCTTTGAGGACACAATTGCGATATTCGCGGGTCATATCATCGGGGGGGCGGACATCTAAATCCAAGGTGTTCAACATCGCCAGCATGGCCTCAATCGGCCACAAATACGGCGTCTTGTCTTGCTGATTGATCCAGCTTTGCAAAATTTCATTGGGTGGATTGGTATCTGGCAGACTAAAGCTAATGAACAGCATCTCCCCATGCAGACGCAATGCTTCGGTCACTGCATTAAACAAAGCCTTTTTGTCTTTGACCGTGTGAATTTGATCCAATGCCAACATAGCATCAAAGGATTTGGGTTTGAGCTTCAGTTCTTCCATATCGTTGTAACGTATGGGGGCTTTACGTTTGTGCCCAGCACGCTGCATGCTTTCATGGCCCATTTTTGCCAACTCTTGATCAGGCTCAATACCCGTAACCCAAACACCGGTGTCTTCCACCAATGTTTCATTGATACCACCCAAACCAGCACCCAACAGCAACAGGCTTTTCTTTTCATCCAGCTGCAGCAGGGGCGCGAATTGCTTGACCCGGTCCGCACCACCCGGGGTGGTGTAGCCCTGGCCCCATAATTTCTCAATCACGTTCAAACGTGATGGCGGCCAGTAAAGTTTTTCTTGAGGTTTTTTAGGTTTTTCAACGGGTTCAGGCGCAGCTTTCTTCGCCGTAGGTTTCGCATTTTTCTTACGAAACGGGCTGGTGATCTTCCCAAGTAAGCCTTCAGACTTCTTTTTGGCCACAGCTGCCATGCTCTATACCAGTTATTCAGTGTTACTGCGAGGTGGGCACGTCTTTGGTAAATATGGGTACTATCGGCAAGCTTAGCTAAGAATCCTAAACAAAACCTTGGGATTCCTCAACTTTCACATCAATAAGGCGGGCCTTTGAGGCGTGCAGCCTTATGCGCACGAATTTCATCCAATATCCATTGTAGGTTTTGCTCGTCCAAATCACCAATAGAATTGGCCAATTCATTGGCCAGTTCCGTGGCTTTGGGGCTCAAACCCGCGGTATCTATGGTGACACGCGGGTGCGACAGGGCCGCCAGGCGCTTCAAATCTTCGCTGTCATCCCAAATGAGATCAAAATAGTCGCAGATTTGCATGATCATACCCGATGCCGGGCGACCACGATTGCCGTGTTCCAGCGCTGACATATAAGCCGCAGAAACCCCCAAAGCCGTCGCCATTTCTTTTTGCGACACGCCTTTGTGGGCCCTAAGTTCGCGCATTTTTTCGCCAAAGGGGGTCATGATCTTATCTCTCCTGCCCCAAACGATACAGGGCAGGGGTTAACACCCTGTTAGTTTGGTGTTTAGTGTGACAATTGCAACACCACAACGCCCGCAATGATCAAAGCAATGCCGGCCACGCCGCTGAGGCTCAAGCTTTCACCAAACCAAAACACGCCAATCAAGGCGATTGCCGCCACCCCTGCACCGGCCCACACCGCATACACAAAACCGATGGGCAGGGTTTTTAACGTCACCGCTAACAGCCAGAACGACAGGCCATAGCCCACCACCACCACCAAACTGGGCACCAGTTTGGTAAATCCATCTGCCAGTTTTAGGGCCGATGTTCCCACCACTTCGGCAACAATGGCGAGACCCAGAAGTGCGTATGGATGCATGAAAAGCTCCTGTTGAGTTAACGGCCGCGACGTTTGAGCCGCACATACAGCGCACCTTCGCCACCGTCTTTGGGGGCGGCATGGCTAAACGCCACGACCTTGGCACGATTTGGAAATTCATTGAGCCAGCGCGGCACCATCTGGCGCAACACCCCAATCGTACCATCGCGGCGCGTACCCTTGCCGGTGATCACCAACACTTCACGCCGCCCGGCACTCCAAGCCGCATCGAGAAAATGTTCCAGGGCTTGATGGGCCTGGACTTGGGTCATACCGTGAAGATCAATACGGCCTTCAATTTTGACTTGGCCGCGCCGCATGCGCTTGGCGGTGGCTTTGTCGAGACCCGGTTGCACCCCGTGGTGCAATTCCGGCAAAGGCGGTGGGGTGGTCACAGGGGCGTGCGGTCGGATCACATAGGTCGAGGTGCTGGAAACCGGCGTGGGCTCAGCACCAATAATATCCATAGCCACATCACGACCCTTTAACGGTTCCACCGTTTGCGCCACCGCATGCCAAAGATACATATCATCTTCGGGCTTGCGTCCCGGCGGAGACTTTTTATGGGTCGACTTTTTATGGGTCGACTGGGGTTTACGGGTTTTTGCCATCGATCAATAAAATGATGAGTTTACGTGGACCATGGGCGCCCAATAAAAGGGTTTGTTCAATATCTGCGGTGCGTGACGGTCCGGTAATCCAATTCACGGTGCGTGGCATTACAGGACCTTCGGTCTTCTGAGCCCGCAGTGTAGCCCAAACCGCTTCATAATTGGCGGCAATATTTTCTTCTTCTAAGACAACAACATGAACATCGGGTAAAAAATTCAGTGTGGTTGGGGACTGTGGACCGGATGCCAACACCAAAGTTCCGGTTTCCGCAACACCCGCCAAAGCCACCGATAAACCAATGTGATCCGAATTTTCACCCCGACCATAATGGATCCCGACACCCGTCCAATCCAAATCTTGTAGTTGGGGGTGGGGGGCGGCTTTGATTTGAGATGCCCCCGCCTGGATCAAAATATCGTGCACAAATCTTGGAACATCCGCCAGTGCTGCCAGGCGCATAACTTCAGCATCAGCCGCTTCAGCTTCCGATACAAACATCGCAGCACGAGCCGGCCCTTCGGTCTGGCCGCGTGCGGGAATGATATTGGCGTTCGCCTCACGGATGCGCTGATCGGCACCAGAAATGCGCACGGTCGGATTGTGCACCTCATCCAAGGTGCGTTTCAGTCGGGCGAAGATGGCTTTGCGGGCACTCATGCTCACCGTTCCCCTTTTTGATAGCGCGACTGAAACGTTCCGCCCTGGGGTGCGGGAAGATCACGTGCCTTGGTCCAGCCACCGGCACCAATAAACCATTTAAAATGTCCCCGTTTTCCAGCAAGGCTTTTCATGGCCCATATTTTAAATCGAGCCGTGACATGATATAGCCCCGGACGTTGCGCCAACATCGCCCAAACTTTTAAAGCCAACCGTTGGGCACCGCCGGGTTTACCAACAGCAAACGCACGGTTGCGCCAGTTGCGCAACAAATCGGGCAGGGGAATGCGCACCGGGCATACGTCTTGGCAGCGCCCACAAAACGTCGATGCACTGGGCAGCAAATGGGCCTCTTCAATACCCACAAAAAATGGCGTGAGCACCGATCCCATAGGCCCCGGATAAACCCAACCATAGGCGTGACCACTGGTCACACCATAAACCGGGCAGTGATTGATACACGCCCCACAACGGATACACCTTAAGATGTCCCTGAATTCAGAGCCAAGTAATTCGGTACGGCCATTGTCCAACAACACAATATGAAATTCATCCGGCCCATCCAAATCACCTTCGCGTTTGGGGCCTGTAAAAAATGTGTTGTAAACGCTTTGTTCCTGACCGGTGGCGGTGCGCGCCAACAGCCGCAACAACAAGGTCGCATCTTCCAAAGTCGGCACAACTTTGTCGATGGAGGTCAAAGCAATGTGTACCGGGGGCAAGCATTGGGTCAAATCACCATTGCCTTCATTGGTGACAATCATCGCCGTACCCGTTTCCGCCACCAAGAAATTGGCCCCGGTGATGCCCACATCAGCTTTTAAAAAACGATCGCGCAATTCTTTGCGGGCCTCGTTTAACAAGGTTGTCGGCTCTTCCAAGGAACGATCCGCATCCAGATGTTGGTGGTGCTCACGAAAGGTTTCGGCAACTTGATTTTTGGACAGGTGGAAGGCCGGGGCGATGATGTGGCTGGGCAGTTCATTGCGCAATTGAATGATATATTCCCCCAGATCCGTTTCAATGGGTTCAATCCCTTGTTCAGCGAGATAATCATTAAGATCGATTTCCTCGGCAATCATAGATTTGCCTTTGGTCACGGTCTTGGCGCCGACTTTTTTACAAATGTCACCGATAATCGCACGGGCTTGATCCCCATCTTCGGCCCAGTGCATATGTCCGCCAGCTTTTTGCACTTCCAGTTCAAAGCGTTCCAGGTAGGCATCGAGATGATCAAGGATGTGGTTTTTCAAATCGCGGGCTTGGTCACGCAGCTGGTCATATTCCGGCAGGCGCGCCATACCGTTGAGACGCTTTTTCTGAAAACCATTTTTCAAAGTACGGTTCAAAAGCTCTTGCAGTTGATCGTTGTTCAACGCATCGGCTGCACCTTTTTGGAAATCATGGCAATGGGGTTCGTGGGTCATGCCTCATCCTCCCCCAATGCTGGAACGTCCGTCATGCCCGCCAAAATTTCAGCAATATGATAGACCCGCACGTTAGAGCCGCGGCGCTTCAATTTACCCGCCACGTTCATCAAACAGCCCAAATCTCCACCGGACAACAGGTCCGTTTCAGCCGCCTCAACGTTGCTGGCTTTTTTGTCAACGATGGCACCGGAAACATCGGGATATTTAATGGAAAACAAACCGCCGAAACCACAGCAGCTTTCGATATCGTCCATTTCTTTAAGCACCAGCCCATCCACGGTTGCTAACAATTTGCGTGGTTGATCTTTGATGCCCAATTCGCGCAAACCTGCACAGCTGTCATGATACGTTACCGACCCGTCAAACTGGGCGCTGATTTCGTTGAGGTCCAAATGTTGAGCCAAAAACTGGGTGAGCTCTTGGGTGCGCCCAGACAAATTATCAGCTCTGGCTTTCCAGGTTGGGTCATTCTCAAACAACTTGGCATAGTGTTCGACAATCATGCCTGTACACGAACCGGACGGGGCCACAACAACATCAAAACCTTCGAAGGCCTCTATGACGGTTTTTGCAATGGCGCGCGCATCCTCCACATCACCGGAATTGTAAGCGGGCTGCCCGCAACATGTTTGTTCCGGCGGAACTACGACCTCGGCCCCGGCGCGTTCCAGCAGGCGCAACGCGGCAAAACCAACGCTTGGGCGCATGAGGTCCACCAAACAGGTGACGAATAAACCGATACGGGGGGAGATCTGTTCCATAACAACAGAGTGAGACTTTCACCCTGAATTTTCAAGATGAATCACGGAGAGATCACTGGGTGAGGGGAACCACCGACAGGGGTAACAGGATGGAGTATTGCCCCGGACGTTTCATGTTACCAGCACGCTTAGCAGCCGACGCGCCCGGTCCAAAGAAAATATCACCGCGGACCACACCCTTGATGGCGCCGCCGGTGTCTTGAGCAATCATCAGACGTTGAAACGGTTTTTGCGCATCCAGCGGGTCATGGGTGGTAACCCACAGGGGTGCGCCCAAAGGCAAATAACGCCGATCAATGGCCACTGAACGTTCCGCCGTTAACGCAACACCTTGGGCCCCCAAAGGCCCGTCGCCTTGCAGCAGTCGGAAAAACACAAAACTGGGGTTTTTCTTCAACAAGGCGGGACCGGCCTTTGGCCGGGCATGCACCCATTTGCGGATTGCACCCATGGTCAGACGATTGGCAGGAATTTCGCCACTATCGATCAAAACACGGCCGATAGATTTATAAGGACGGCCATTTTTACCGGCAAAACCCACCCGGGCTATGGTGCCGTCTTGCATTTTCACGCGCCCCGACCCCTGAACATGCAAAAAGAATGCATCCACTGGATCATCGACCCACATCAATGGTTTTAAGTTTTGACCGCCGCCATTTTCAATATCGGCACGGGTGGCGTAGGGTTTGAGCTTACCATCTTGGACCTGACCCCAAATGGTCGAACCACCCAGTTCATCATCGAACTGACCAAGGCTGACAGACACCAAATCATTGGGACGCGCATATAAAGGGGTTTGAAATTTACCGCCCCGGCTCCAAGCGCCGTTCAATTGCGGTTCGTAATATCCGGTGAACAGGCCTTCATGGTCGCCCTCATCCATTACTGCATAGGGGCGAAACCAGGTTTCAAAAAACTGACGTGCCGCATCTGGACTGTTGGTGGACACACTGGAAGCAGCCTGACACGGACCTTGCCATTGGGCCACGGTACCGCCGGGGGTTTTGTCATTGGCCGCCAATGATGCGGATTTCGGACGTTTTAAGATTGAAGCACAAGATTTTTGAAACGCCACTAAGGCTTGGCCCTGGTGATCGTTTTGCCAGCCCGCAAGCTGCGCAAAGGTTTGAGCACGCAGTTGAACCTTACCGGGTTTTTCGGGAATCTTTGATGGTGTTGGTTGCGGGATCGAGGTCGGAATCGGTGCGCACGCCGCCAAACCAAGCAGCAGTACCGCAAACGAAAGGCGCGCGCGCATCCCGACGTTAGTCCAAACTGCCAGTGCCGACCAAGGTCCAATTGGGATTGCGCGATTTGGTCGAACGCGCAAAGGTCCAGAAATCTGTGGCCTCCGTAACTGCACTGGGATCGCCTTCAATAACGCGGCCATGGCTGTCCAGCAGAGCACTGATTTGTTCGGAAACAAATTTTACAGTTACATTCGCATCACGACCATCCATGTAGGCCTCAACGACTTCAGCCTTGGTGATACCAACCAAAGTTTCTTGCAAAGTTTGGTTTTCGTTTTCGCGCTCATTAATGGCGTGTTCAAAACCGCTATAAACTTCCGGGCTCAGAAGGTTTTTCAAGGTTTTGGTGTCACCTGCGGCATAGGCATTTAAAATCATTTCAAAAGCCATGCTGGCACCGCCGACAAATTCATCGGCGCTAAAACTGGCGTCGTATTCACGTATGGCGCGGATACCCTCACCCAAAGGTCCTTCGGGCAGTTCTTCTTCCGGCTCATCCTCTGAGGCTGTACGTTCGGGCAGATCCAACTTAGCTGAACGAGTACCCGGCATTTCAACAACATTATCGTCTTGGTTCTGTTCACGATTGAGGCGATCTTCATAACCGCCTTCGTGACCGTCGCGATTGCCCAAAACGCCACGCAGTCGCAAAACCAAAAAAATCGCGATCAAAGCGAAGAGAACAATGTCAAAAAACTGCATACCGAAATCCGTTACTTCCAAATGGCAGGCCCATATCAGGCCCACTGACTTGCGAGACGAAAGCGCTGGGCTTATGTTCGCCTCACAACCGTACCATCAACTATACGCAAAACAACACGTTGTGCTAACCGATAGATAGGCCGAAGCCCGCGCGAGGGCAAGCCATAAGGGTGAAAATGGGACTTGTTTTATTGGCCGCGTTCATTGGCATCCCGCTGATTGAAATCGGACTGTTCATCCAAGTGGGTGAAGCCATTGGTCTGTGGAGCACCATTGCCGTCGTCATTTTGACCGCCATCGTTGGCACTGCATTGCTGCGCCACCAAGGTTTCAACACCCTGACGCGCGTACAAAATGCCATGAATCAAGGCGAAATGCCCATGGATGCGGTTTTTGACGGCTTTTGTTTGCTGGCTGCCGGTCTGCTGCTGCTTACACCAGGCTTTTTTACCGATGCCATTGGGTTTTTGCTGTTCACACCGCCGCTGCGCGCTCTTTTGCGACGGACCCTGGCCAGTCGTATTCAGCTCCATTCCACCACGCATGGTCAAAATAGCCAAAGTCATCATGCCCATGCAAGCTGGCAATCGACACCGCCAGACCATGGAGACATCATTGATGGTGATTTCACAGACGTAACCGAGGTGAAGGATGCACCCAAGCTGGACCAAGGTCCCAACCCACGCACTTAAACGGTGTAGACTTGTTCACCTGGGCGATCCGTGTTAGCGAAGAGCTACTTAATTTCCAGGGTTTCGCATCTTCCGAACCCTTTTCAGCATTAAAGGACATTTCATATGAGTGACACCCCTGCCAATGGTGGCGAAAACGCCCAAGCGCAAGCCCCTGCTTTGGCCATTAACGGCCAATATATCAAAGACTTGTCCTTTGAAGCTCCGAATTCTCCCGGTATTTTGAGCGAACTACAAAACCAACAGCCGGACGTCAACGTCAACGTTGATGTGAACGCCGCCAAGCTTGAAGGCGCGGATAATGTTTATGAAGTGACTTTGGACATGCGTTCTGAGTTGAAACTCGGTGACAAAGTCGGTTTCCTGGTTGAGCTCAAATACGCAGGCGTGTTCAGCGTCAACGTACCGGAAGAACACCTCGGTCCGATCTTGTTAATTGAATGTCCGCGCATGTTGTTTCCATTCGCCCGCAACATTATCGCAGACGCAACCCGTGACGGTGGGTTTGTGCCGTTGTTGCTGCAACCCATCGATTTTACCGGCATGTATCAAGCCAACGTTGCACAACAAGCGGAACAGACGGCCAATAAAATTGCTGACGAATTGGCTGAACCCAAAGGCAACGCATAAAACCACAGCACTGATGTTACATATGAAAACGCCCCCAAATGGGGGCGTTTTTGTTATTGAGGATTAGGCTTTCCAAATCGGATCGCTTATTTTTTCAAGAAATGCTTCGTGCGCTGCCAGCTCTTCCGGCGTTGGGACAAAAACCCGCGCCTCACGGCGTTCGCGTTTTTCCACTTGAATTTCGGCCTCACGATCAGCAGCCTGTTCTTCATCCGCACCCAGGCCTAAGCCCGTTTGACGCCCCCCCATCAGCTCCAGATAAACATCAGCCAACAACTGTGCATCCAATAATGCACCGTGCAATTCACGCGATGAATTATCGATCCCAAAGCGTCGACACAAAGCATCCAGGTTGGCCTGAGCACCGGGGAATTTTTTTCGTGCAATGGGAACCGTATCAATGGTACGGGCCATATCCAGTTCAGGCTTGCCAATTTCTTTCAATTCCCAATTCAAAAAACCCATATCGAACTGAGCATTGTGAATAACCAGCGGTGAATCCTCGATGAAGGCCAGAAAATCATCGGCAACGTCTTTGAACAGAGGCTTTTCACTCAAAAATTCTTCGGATAGGCCGTGAATTTTAAAGGCCTCTTCCGGCATATCACGCTGGGGATTGATGTAGACGTGAAAATACTGATCGGTGGCAATGTGATTGATCATTTCGACACAGCCGATTTCCACCACCTTATGACCCGATTTTGGATTCAAGCCGGTGGTTTCTGTATCGAGAGAAATTTCACGCATATTCTTAATAACCCCAATGCGGTGACCATGTGTGGCCGGGTAATGATCGAGCCACTTTGGCGATTTTTTGAATTTGGCGCAAGGACTGCGCCCGCAGTCCTCCTGTGGTAACCACAAATGCTGCCATTTGGCGCTTTAAGGCATCAGGGGTTTGGCGATCCAAGATGGCTTCAAATTTTTCAAGGTTCATATTTGGGCGCCTTAACACGCGTTGACGTTGCAACCATGCGGGTGCAGTCATGACCACCACGGCATCCACCCGTGAACGTGCCCCGGTTTCAAACAACAGCGGAATATCCAAAACCACCAACCGCTGATTGTCACGACGGCAACGTTGTAAAAATTTGTGTTGTTCTGCCCTAACCATGGGATGAAGCAAAGCTTCGAGTTTTTTCAAAGCATCATCATCACCCAGAACAAACCCACCCAGCTTTTGACGGTCCACCGCACCTTGTGCATTCAATACACCAGGAAATAAAGCCTCAACTTTTGTAGTGGCGGCACCATTGGTGCTCATCAAGTTATGAACACAGGCATCGGCATCGTGAACGGGAACACCCAACAGGCGGAAACATCGGGCCCCCCAGCTTTTGCCCATGCCAATAGATCCGGTGAGGCCGAGGATAAACATTTTGAGCTATGTCCCTTCATCTTGCTGGGCCAAAACTTCCGCGCGAAGTGCGTCGGTGACTTCCGGCAAAGGACCAAACCAAGCTTCGAAACCGGGGCGGGCTTGGTGCAACAACATCCCCAACCCATCCACAACGGGATTGCCACGGGCGCGGGCACGGGCCAATAAATCCGTCTCCAACGGTACATAAACAATATCATTGACCAGTGCTGTGGTTGGCAAAGCCGATAAATCCAGTTCCAATTCGCGCTGACCTTTCATGCCTAAGGTCGTCGTATTGGCCAACAGGTTCGCACCTTCCAAATAATCCCCACGCTGGTCCCAGTCACCCACAATAATTTTACCGGAGCCGATCCCATCCAGATCATCAGCAATTTTTTCAGCCCGTGCACGCGTTCGATTGAGGAGGCGCACTTCTGGTGCACCCGCATCCAACAAGATGGCCACCACAGCCCGTGCAGCACCGCCAGCACCCAAAATTACGGCTGGACCTGCGGTGGGGTCAAAGTCTTTGCAGCCTGCTTTCAAGTTTTCCAAAAAACCATAACCGTCGGTGTTGAGGCCATAAAGCGACCCATCTTCAAACACCACCACGGTGTTCACCGCACCAATGCGTTCAGCCAAAGGGTGAGCATAATCAACCACCGCCAAGGCGGCTTCTTTGTGGGGAACGGTGACGTTGGCTCCAACGTATCCATCAGCTTGCAAATTGCGAAGTGTTAGTTTGAAGTCTTCGGGTGGAACTGGAATACGAACGTATTCACCGGGTATAGCCAAATGTTTGAGCCAATAACCATGAACCTTTGGTGATAAAGAATGGTCAACAGGCCAGCCCATAACTCCGGCTCGACGTTTTCGCAGTGTAAAAGATTGAGCCATAAGGTTTAAACCAATCCATATCTTTTAAGTTTTAAGCGCGCTTTGTGCGCGCAAAAAATTTAGCAGGGGTAAGAGGGGTAAGCCAAGCACGGTAAAATAATCCCCATCAACTCGATCAAACAATTGAGCACCAAGGCCTTCCAAATGATAAGCCCCCACACTGGATGCGACCTGATCCCCGACACGTTTGACATAATCATTTAAAAACGTGTCCGAAAAATCACGCATCTGCATATGGGCCTGGTCCGTATAGGTCCATAACACGTGATTGTTTTGTGCCACCGAAACACTGGACAACAATGTGTGTGTATGTCCGCGCAGTTTTTTAAGTTGAGTTGACACTTTTTGAGATGACCCAGGTTTGTCCAGTATCTCTTCACCCAAAACCAGAACTTGGTCGGCACCAATAACCATAGCATCTGGATGGCGCGCACTTACCGCCAACGCTTTCATTTGTGCCAAACATTCCGACAAGTCTTGAGGATTTTCAAATCCAGTGGATTTAATCTGTGCTTCATTCACATCGGCCACATCAACCACATGCTCAATACCGGCATCGTTCAACAAGCGACGACGTGTAAAACTGGCTGAAGCAAGGATCAGCTGTGATGTCATGCTGCTCACGACGCCATATCAATGCGATCGTTATACAGATGCAAAATGGTTGCAGCCGTTTCTTCTACTGACTTGCGCGTAACATCAATTACCGGCCAATTGTGTTCACTATAAAGACGTTTGGCTTCGCGAATTTCTTGAGCCACGGCATCTGGATCAATGTAATCGGTGTCTTCCGCCATACCCTGCATTTTCAAACGTTGCTTGCGAATTTGTACCAAACGGCGTGGGTCTTTGGTCAAACCCAGAACCAAAGGCCGTTCCGCCTTTAAAATATTTTCAGCCATTGGCACACCCGGAACAATGGGCACGTTTGCAGCTTTGATGCCACGGTTGGCCAAATAAATGCATGTGGGTGTTTTGGTGGTGCGCGAAACTCCCACCAAAACCACATCCGCATCATCAATATCGTGCATCGACTGACCATCATCGTGGGCCAGAACAAAATGCAGCGCCGCAATTTTGGAAAAATAATCTGCATCCATGACGTGCTGGCTACCTGGACGGTGTTCGCGTTCAACACCTAAATAATTTCCCAGCTGACCCAAAACGGGATTAAGCAGATCAATACAGGGAACTTTTAATTTCTTGCAGCCATGGGTAATTTGACCCGACAGATCATCGTCAACCAAAGTAAAGATAACAAATCCCGGGTTTTCAGCAATTTCAGCCAAAATTTCATCAATTTGGACGCTGCCACGAACCATGGTCCAACGCTTTTCAATCACTTCAACATCTGGAAACTGCACCAAGCAAGCGCGTGCCACCACATCCAGCGTTTCACCCGTGCTGTCGGAAATTTTATGCAGTATTAATGACGTCATCAGGCCCAAACCTTTTCGGGTCGTTTCATCGTAAAAGATCGCGGGAAAACATGTGCATAATATTGAATGGAATCAACCGTCCACAGTTTTACCAGTATAACTTATCTCTTTTTAGACCTTAGGTCCCCAGTGTACAACATTCTCTCGATTGGCTGGACATCTCAAAATATGGATAATCCAACAACTGAGATCTCCCCAGGACTCACAGGTTTCAAAAGACCCAGGATTATGAGGCTCAGCTTGCGTTAACGAACCATTAACCATAACTGTTCACAGTCTCCACCAAACCCCTTAATTTTCCTGTGTGTGAAAGCCGGGATAAGTAACGAATAATTAGTAATCCCCGTTATCCACGCTACTACAACAACAACATCCTTTTTATTTATAAAAATATATTGTTTGTTAGGGGCGCTCGAATGCGGGATAACTCTTCAAAAATCAGGATCTAAAACGTGACGAAACGCTTCCTTCAGGCTCTCAAAGGTGAAACTCTTTCCCCACCTCCCATTTGGCTTATGCGCCAAGCGGGGCGTTATTTGCCGGAGTATCGTGAAACTCGATCCACCGCGAAAAATTTTTTACATTTTTGCTATACGCCTGACTTAGCCGTCGAAGTGACGCTACAGCCTTTGCGCCGTTACAACTTCGATGCAGCTATTTTGTTTTCCGATATTTTGGTAATTCCCGATGCTTTGGGCCAAAAGGTTGAATTTGTCACTGGCCAAGGCCCACAATTGGAACCGATTAAGAACGAAGCTGAATTGGAAGCCACGTTAGACCCCAGCCGTCTACATGAACATCTCGATCCGGTTTACACCACGGTTCATCGTCTTTCCAAAGAGATCCCCGAAACCACAGCTTTGATCGGTTTTGCTGGGGCTCCTTGGACCGTTGCCACCTACATGGTTGAAGGCAAGGGCAGCAAAAACTACGAAGAAATTCGTTCAATTGCGTATACTGATCCGGTTTTCTTCCAACGTTTGATGGATATGTTGGTTGATGCCACATCGAAGTATTTGATCGAACAGGTTCACCGTGGTGCTGAATGTTTACAGGTGTTTGACAGCTGGGCAGGGGTTCTATCTGAGAAACAATTTTACAAATGGTCGATTGAGCCCATGGCGAAAATTGTTGAACGGGTCAAAGCGGTTCATCCCGATACTCCAATTATCGGTTTCCCCCGTGGTGCCGGTCCGTTGTACGAAGATTATATTCGTGAAACCAAAGTCGATGGTGTGGGCTTGGATCATACCGTACCATTGGAATGGGCGCGTGATACGCTTCAGCCGTTGGCTACGGTTCAAGGCACACTGGACAATCTGTTGTTGGTTGCCGGTGGTGAAGCCATGGACGCAGAAGTGAAACGGATTATCGATACTTTGGGTCAAGGTCCGTTTATTTTCAATCTGGGTCACGGCATTGTGCCGCAAACACCGCCGGAGCATGTGGAACGTTTGTGTGCTTTGGTTCGTGGCGAAGTGTAGGGCGTAGGGCTGATGAAACGGCTTGCCATTGTTTTGTACAATTTGGGTGGTCCTGACCGCTTGGAAGCTGTGCAACCGTTTCTTTACAACTTGTTTATGGATCCGGCGATCATTGGTGCACCATTGCCCATTCGATGGGTTTTGGCAAAATTGATTTCAAAACGTCGTGCTTCCATTGCGCAAGATATTTACCAGCATTTGGGCGGTAAATCGCCATTATTGGATTTGACCCAAGAGCAAGCTCGGGCTTTGACCTCTGCGGTTGCCGACTTGGATGGCAATGTTGAGGTTCGTTGTTTCATCAGTATGCGCTATTGGCATCCCATGAGTGATGAAACGGTCAAAGATGTAAAAGCTTACAATCCCGATGAAATTGTGATGTTGGCGTTGTATCCGCAGTATTCCACCACGACGACAGAAAGTTCTTTTGAAGACTGGGACAGGGCTTCCAAAAAAGTTGGTTTGGATATATCCACCAAACGCATCTGTTGTTATCCCACAGACAATGGTTGGATTGATGCTCAAGTCGATTTGCTCAGCAAAGCTTTGCAAGAGGCCCAATCCCAATCCAACGGACAAGATGTTCGTGTTTTATTTTCCGCCCACGGTTTGCCGAAGAAAATTGTTGATCAAAAGGGCGATCCTTACCCTGCTCAAGTTCAATTGGGCGCGGAACGGATAGTCAAAGCGATGGAACGCGTGGGCCATCCACTTGGTGATTGGCTGGTGAGTTATCAAAGCCGTGTCGGTCCGTTGGAATGGATCGGCCCATCCACCGATGATGAAATTGAACGTGCCGCGCAGGACGGTGTTGCCTTGGTGGTGTTGCCCATTGCGTTTGTGTCGGAACATTCCGAAACCTTGGTTGAACTCGATATTGAATACAAACATATGGCCCACGACAAAGGTGTGAAAACCTATGTACGGGTTCCGGCGGTTGGGACACATCCGGCATTCATCAAAGGATTGGCAGAATTGGTTCAACGTGCACGGGGACAGAGCCGTGGTCTTTGTCCGGCCGGAGAAGTGACACGGCTTTGTAATATTGATGCCAAAGCATGTCCTGTGACTTGCTCTTAACAACAGAACGAGTAAACTCCGTCCATATTCTCATGCGAAAAGATTATAAACATGCCCTTGCTTGAAAGTTTGATATTGAACGGTGAAGCCTATAACTGGGTAAAGGCTTTTCATGTCATTGCTGTGATTTCTTGGATGGCGGGTTTGTTATATCTGCCGCGCCTGTTCGTTTATCACTGCCAGTCTCAGATTGGTTCGAATCAATCAGAAACTTTCAAAATCATGGAACGGCGTCTGATCCGTGCGATTATGACCCCGGCGATGATTGTAAGCTGGGTTTTGGGTTTGTGGATGTTTTACAGCATCGATCAATGGACCGAAGTTTGGGTCCATGTGAAGCTAACCTTGGTTACGTTGATGACCATTTCGCATTTTTTCATGATGAAGTGGCGTCGTTGGTTTGCTGCTGACCAAAACCCAAAATCGGAAACTTTCTATCGCATTGCCAACGAAGTTCCGACGGCCTTGATGATTGCGATTGTCATCTTTGTTATTGTTAAACCGTTCTGAAGTATCTCTTCTCATATCAAAACACCTTTGACTTCATAATTGGCTTCAGGTATGTGTGGTTTGTCTTATTCAACGCACAGATCTTTGATTTTTTCAAAAAGTCTCCAAGATTTGTGACAGTTTTCCCCGTCTGACAAAAAATTCCCTCCAAAAACAGACGGCTTTTCACTTCTCGAATTGCACGTGACTTATCCTAAGTTATTGCGTTTATTATCTTTTCTTATCAACATTACAGGTTCAGGATATGAATCTCAAAGAACTCAAAAAGAAATCCCCAGCTGATCTATTGGCTCGTGCCGAAGAACTGGAAATTGAAAATGCCAGTTCATTGCGCAAACAAGACATGATGTTTGCGATCTTGAAAGGCTCTGCCGAACAAGGCACAGCGATTTACGGCGAAGGCGTATTGGAAGTTTTGCAAGATGGTTTCGGATTTCTCCGCAGCCCTGAAGCCAACTATCTTCCAGGCCCTGATGACATTTATGTGTCCCCCAGCCAAGTGCGTAAATTTGGTTTGCGGACCGGTGACACGGTGGAAGGCGAAATTCGTTCCCCCAAAGATGGTGAGCGTTATTTTGCTCTGTTGAAGGTCAACACCATCAATTTCGAAGATCCAAGTGCGGTACGTCATCGCATCAACTTCGATAACTTGACGCCGCTCTATCCTGATGAGCGCTTGATGATGGAAATCGACAACCCCGAAAACAAGGACTACACCGGGCGGATTATGGATTTGATCACGCCAATTGGTAAAGGCCAGCGTGCCCTGGTGGTTGCGCCGCCGCGTACCGGTAAAACGGTGATGCTGCAAAACATTGCCCATTCCTTGGCCGCCAATCATCCGGAAAGTTATTTGATCGTTTTGTTGATCGATGAACGCCCGGAAGAAGTTACTGATATGGATCGTTCGGTCCAAGGTGAAGTGATCAGTTCAACCTTTGATGAGCCCGCATCGCGTCACGTTCAAGTGGCGGAGATGGTCATTCAAAAAGCCAAGCGTCTGGTCGAACACAAACGTGATGTTATCATTTTGTTGGATTCCATCACCCGTTTGGCCCGTGCTTACAACACTGTGGTTCCCAGTTCTGGTAAAGTGTTGACCGGTGGTGTGGATGCCAATGCCTTGCAACGCCCCAAACGCTTCTTCGGTGCGGCACGTAATATTGAAGAAGGCGGATCGATGACCATTATCGCCACCGCGCTGATCGATACCGGTTCGCGTATGGACGAAGTGATCTTCGAAGAATTTAAAGGCACGGGTAACTCTGAGATCATCTTGGATCGCAAAGTTTCCGACAAGCGTATCTTCCCCGCCATTGACATCACCAAGTCCGGCACCCGCAAAGAAGAATTGCTGGTGGACAAAGGCACACTGTCGAAGATGTGGGTCTTGCGTCGTATCTTGATGCCCATGGGTGTTACTGACGCCATGGAATTTTTGATGAGCAAAATGCGCGAAACCAAGTGCAACAACGACTTCTTCGATACCATGAACACTTAAGTGTTCAAGTATATTGCAAAGACAAAAAACCCCGGTTCCAACGAGCCGGGGTTTTTGGTTGAGAAGAGGATTTAGCCCGGCAACAAAATGGTTGAGCCTGTGGTTTTGCGGGCTTCTAAATCTTTGTGGGCTTGGGCAACATTGGACAACAAATATTCTTGCTGAATTTCGATCTTCACATGACCGCCGGAAACCACATCGAACAATTCTTCGGCCATGGCGGTGATGCTGTCTTTGTTGTGAGCATAGTTGAATAAAGATGGACGCGTGACATAAAGCGATCCCATCTTGCCCAAGATACCAGGCTCAAACGGATCAACTGGACCGGATGCATTGCCATAGGTCACCATGGTGCCGCGCATTTGTAGACAGCCAAGGCTATCCATAAACGTGTCTTTGCCAATGGAATCATACACCACGGCGACACCTTCGCCATTGGTGATGTCTTGGACCCGGTCTTTGAAGTTTTCTTCACGGTACAAAACGGCATGATCACAGCCATGAGCTTTGGCCAGTTCTGCTTTTTCAGGGGAACCCACTGTACCGATGACCGTTGCACCTAAATACTTGGCCCACTGACATACAATCAAACCCACACCACCTGCAGCGGCATGTATCAAGATGGTGTCGCCGGGTTGAACTTCATAGGTTTGGCGCAGCAAGTATTGTGCGGTCATACCCTGAAGCATCATCGCGGCGGCGGTTTTGTCATTGATGCTGTCGGGTATTTTCACCACCCGGTCTGCTTCGATGTTGCGCAGTTCTGCATAGGCACCAGGCGGTGGGGATGCATAAGCCACACGATCACCAATTTCTAAATCGGTGACAGCTTCCCCAACTTCAGCCACAAAGCCAGAACCTTCCAAACCGATCCCACTGGGTAAAGCGGGTAGGGGATAAAGACCTGTGCGCATATAGACATCGATGAAGTTGAGACCCATGGCGGTGTGACGCACCTGAATTTCACCGGGACCCGGTTCGGGGACGTCAACGTCTTCCCACTGGAGAACATCTGCTCCGCCGTATTCATGAACACGAATGGCTTTGCACATCATAACAAGGTCTCCTTCGAGTAACCTTCCAGGTTGAGTAAGAAGGTTTTGGTGTCCAATCCACCATCACCACTGTAACCACCCAAGTTGTTTTGGGCGATGATGCGATGACACGGGATCAAGATGGGAATGGGGTTGGCGCCACAGGCATTGCCCACGGCTTGTGCGGATGACTTTAATAATTTGGCGACCTCACCATAGGTTTTTACGTTCCCAGGATGAATAGCTTGCATTGTTTTCCAGACGGC
>JAPHSY010000004.1 GCA_026196495.1 Magnetovibrio sp. | reverse complement strand
GTGAGCTGTCGGGGGCTTCGTTGTCGGGGCGGGGGGTGAAACGCGTGCTTTCGACACCCATCGCTTCGCTGAGTTCATAGAACCGGTTGGCGGGGGTATAGGTGGAGGGCTCATATATGGGGCGGTCCGACAACAACAGTTCCATCACCATCTTACGTGTTGTCTCGGAACGTTCAGACGTGGTGGAAACTTCCATTCCTTCGGTTGGGGTGCGTTTGCAGCTGGCGGACAAGGTACGTTCACCGGCAATCTCAACCATGCACAAGCGACAGCTTCCGTCATTGGGGTAGTGCGGATTAAGGCCTGAACACATTCCGGGGATTTCGATGCCCAAACGGGTGGCACATTCGCGGATGGTCTCGCCGGGTTGGGCGGTGACCATGGTCCCATTAAGGTTGAAGGTGACGTGATTGCTCATATCTCATCCTCCTCAAAATGGGTGAGCAAGCTCATCACTGGATTGGGGGCCGCCTGACCCAGGCCGCAGATAGAGGCCTCTCGCATGGTTTGGGCTAAGACTTTTATGATTTCAAAGTTTTCGTCCGGATTGGAGATCAGGGCGAGCATTTTTTCGGTACCCACACGACACGGTGTGCACTTGCCGCAGCTTTCATCCGCAAAAAACTGCATCAAGTTTTGGACGACATCCCAAAGATTGTCGTGATCGGAAAATATCATCAAAGCACCGGATCCAACAAAACCACCCAGTTCTTCAAATACGCCAAAATCCATGGATTTGTCGCCAAAGCGGGCCGGGAATAGTCCACCGGATGCGCCGCCGGGCAGAAAGGCTCTGAATGTGTGCCCGTTTGTCATGCCGCCAGCCATTTCAATCAATTGATGAACAGTTGTGGTTGCGGGGGCAAGATAAACACCAGGGTTTTGCACGCGTCCAGATACGGAATAAAACCGGGGTCGACGTTGTGCGGCATATGTAGCACCGCCGCGTTCAGCAATATCAGCAATCCAATATAGGGTTTCGACATTGTGTGTCACGGTTGGGCGGCCTTTGTAACCGGCTTGGGCAGGGTATGGCGGGCGATTGCGTGGTTGTCCACGTTTGCCTTCCAAGCTGTTCAACAGGGCTGTTTCTTCACCACAGACATAAGCGCCTGCACCACGCCGCAAATGAATCTTGATACCATCAATACTTACACTGTTCAGGGCTTCTCTTAAGCTGTCGTGGATATGTGGATATTCATCGCGCAGATAAATGAAAACGTCGCCAACACTTAAGGCTTGGGCTGCAATCACCATACCGCGGAGAACTTTTGTGGGCTCGTTTTCAAGTAAAAAACGGTCCTTGAAGGTGCCGGGCTCCCCTTCGTCAGCGTTGACCACCAACACACGTGGATGGGGCGCATCTTTCAAAAAGGCCCATTTTTTTGCCACCGGAAACCCCGCCCCACCCATGCCCCGCAGCCCGGCCGTTTTCAGTTCTTGGGCAATGTTAGGGGTGGGGGTGGTGTTAATTTCAGAAATTGGAGGCAATGGGGTAACTGTCGTTGACGCAAGGCTGTCTATGGTCGCTGGGGAGATGCGATTTTTGCCAACCATGGCAGATGGGGCCCGATCACATGCCCCTTGGCAGGGTGCCGCATGGGCATGATCTGTCGTGCGTAAAAGCTGTGCTGCGCCAGCCATGCGACAAGCGGGGCCATTGCAGATACGCACCGCAGGGGATGATGTTTCAAGGGTGTCTTCTGTGATGTGAAAGTGGGCATAGAAGCTTGCGGTCTCATAAACGTCAATCTGAGCCAATCCCAACAGGTTGGCGAGCGCCGAGATGTGCCCGTGGGTAATGTGTCCAAAGTGGTCATGAATGGTGTGGAGATGCTCAATCACCAAATCGCGGCCTTTGGGAACATCGCCGATAAGTGTTGAGATGACGTCCAGATCTGCATCCGAAGGCTGACGGCCTTTCGGAAATGAACGAGCACTGCGGCGTTTGCCTTTTTTGCCCATACTCAATTTGACCTCTTGTGACGAAAACGACTCCGCGTAATATTGTACGATAAGTATAAGCCCTGACTACATAATTTAGAACTGTAGGGAGCAACCTCATGCAAATCGATCATCGAGTGGCCCAGCTGTTGGTGTCACGCGTCTGCCATGATTTGGCTGGTGGTATCAGCGCCATTTCCACCGGTACGGAATTGATTGCAGAAGAGGGCGGGGATTTTGATGGAGAGGCCCTAAACATTATTGCCATGAGCGCCAAGCAAAGTGCCAATCGCTTGGCATTTTACCGTGTAGCCTTTGGCCTTGGTGGGGGGGAGAACGACACCATCACTTCAGATGAGCTGAAGGCGTTGAGCATTGATCATTTGCAGGGTGGCCGATTGAGTGTCGAATGGGGGGCGGAAAACACCCGCATTCCTTTGATGGCGGCAAAGTTGTTGCTGAATTTGTGTTTGATTGGTTCAGAAGCCCTACCCAGAGGGGGGTCTATACGTGTTGATATCAGTGAAATCGGTGGGCGATTGGGTTTTGCAGTGGCAGCTAAGGGAGAGGGGGCTGGTTTGAAGCCTGAGATGGGGAATGCTCTGAACACCTCTATTGACGTAAACACCCTGACGGCACGCACCGTACATGGCTATTTTACAGCTGTTTTGGCACAATCTTTAAATGCGGAGTTGGAGATTATGCCCGAACAGGGGGCAGAATTCCGTCTTGCGGCCCTTATGTGAGTGAAAAATCACCGATATTTCGTTTATTATATGAAAAACATTAGAAAAAAATTGGCTCATTGGTATCAGGGGCGCTAATATCTTGAATAACGCGAGGCTAGGCTTAATATATTTTTAGGGCACAGCAACACGGGCGTGATATTGCGCGACTTTGAAGGATTGGGGATCGAACCATGGACGATCTGTTAAGTGAATTTATTACCGAAACAACAGAAAGCCTTACTGAGGTTGACTTGCAGCTTGTCGAGTTTGAGAAAGACCCGACCAATGCAGCGATTTTAGGTAATATTTTTCGCTTGGTTCACACCGTAAAAGGGACCTGTGGGTTTCTTGGTCTGCCGCGCCTTGAATCAGTTGCTCACGCGGGCGAAAACGTTCTCGATAAATATCGCGACGGAGCACTGGATGTGACGCCCGACGGCGTTTCTCTGGTTTTGAATTGTATCGACACCATTCGTGGTTTGGTGGATGAGCTGGCTGAAACCGCTGCCGAGCCTGAAGGCGATGATGCCGAATTGATTGCTCAGCTGAATGCATTGGCCAGTGGGGAAAGCTCCCCGCCGCCGCCTAAGGTTGAAGCCGCTCCTGCTGCTGAACCAGCAGCATCCGGTCCTGTTACCGATGACAATGGCTTTCCTGTCGCAGCTGAATTGCTGGCTGAATACGAAGAGGCCACCGGGAGTAACGAAGCAGATGCTGGTCCGCAAACGTCTGATGGAGGTTTCCCCGTTGCAGCTGAATTGCTGGCTGAATATGAAGAAGTCACCACAGGCGGCTCTGAGGAAGATGCGGATGCTGCCGAAATGGCAGCAAATGCCGAAATGGAAGCCGCTGCGGCTGCTCCTGTGCCGGAACCCGCACCAGCTCCTGCCTCTTCCGTTCCTGTCAAAGCTGAAGAAAAAGCCCCGGCTGCGAAGAAAGAAGCAGCAAAAGCACCTGCCGCCAAAGGTGAAGGCGGCGGCGTAACCGCATCGTTACGTGTTAATGTTGACGTTTTGGAAAACCTGATGACCTTGGTTTCCGAAATGGTGCTGACCCGCAACCAACTCTTACAAATGGTACGTGGTCACGAAGACAGTGAATTTACTGTTCCGATTCAGCGCCTCAGCCACATCACCACCGACCTGCAAGAAGGCGTTATGAAAACGCGGATGCAGCCCATCGGCAATGCCTGGGCCAAGTTGCCACGTATTGTGCGCGATTTGTCCTTGGAAACAGGCAAGAAAATCGATTTGCAAATGTTGGGTGCGGACACTGAACTGGATCGCCAAGTTCTCGACCTGATCAAAGATCCGCTCACCCACATGGTGCGTAACTCTGCCGACCACGGTTTGGAAGTTCCGGCTGAACGTATGGCTGCGAACAAACCTGAAACCGGCACCATCACCTTGAACGCTTACCACGAAGGCGGACACATCATCATCGACATTGCTGATGATGGTAAAGGCCTGAATATGGAGCGTATTCGTACCAAATGTATTGAAAATGGCTTGTGCACCGATGCTGAATTGGATGGCATGACGGATCAGCAGATCCAGCAATACATCTTTAAGGCCGGGTTCTCGACTGCTGAAAAAGTCACCAGTGTGTCGGGTCGTGGTGTTGGTATGGACGTGGTGCGCACCAATATTGAAAAAATTGGTGGTACCATTGAACTGAAATCCGTGGAAGGACGTGGTTCGACCTTTACCATCAAAATCCCGCTGACCTTGGCCATTGTTGCGGCTTTGATTGTGGAAAGCTGTTCTGAGAAATTTGCTATCCCACAAATTAGCGTCTTGGAATTGGTGCGTGCGTCGGCGCGCTCTGAATATTCCGTTGAAGTGATCAACAACAGTCCGGTTCTGCGCTTGCGTAATCGCTTGTTGCCGTTGGTACACCTTGGAGATTTGCTAAAATTGTCTGAGGGCGGTTCTCGGGAAATTGCCGATGAAACCTTCATCATTGTGGCGCAAGTGGGCACATACAGCTTTGGTATTATCGTTGACCGTGTGTTTGATACCGAAGAAATTGTGGTCAAACCAACTTCACCTGTGTTGCGCGATATCTCAGTTTATTCGGGTAACACCATCTTGGGTGATGGTTCCGTAATTATGATTTTAGACCCCAATGGCATTGCTGCATCGACTGGGGACGTTGGTGGTACTCCGGAAGCAGAGGCTGCTAGCGAAGAAACAGTCGGCAAAGTTGGCGAAGAGCAAGTCTCTATGCTGATTTTCCGTGCTGGTGGTGATGAATTGAAAGCCGTACCTCTGGCACTGGTTGCACGCCTGGAAGAAATCGACATGGGTGATGTTGAAATATCTCACGGGGAACATATGGTTCAGTATCGTGGTCAACTGATGCCACTGATTCCCTTTAGCGAAGGTCACGAATGGAAAACAGAAGGTCGCCAAGCGGTCTTGGTGTTTACTGAACGTGAACGTTCCATGGGACTGGTTGTTGATGAAATCGTAGATATTGTTGAAGATCGCCTCAAAGTTGAAATCACTGCAGAGCGTCCGGGATTGATTGGTTCTGCCGTTATTGATGGTCGTGCAACGGATGTCATCGATGCGGGCTACTACCTCACCCAAGCGTTCCCTGACTGGTTTGGCAGCGCAGATGATGGCGGTGGAGCCATGATTGCTGGTAAGAACGCCTTGCTGGTAGACGACAGCCCGTTCTTCCGTAATTTGTTGGCGCCAATTTTGTCTGTTGCTGGTTTTAATGTCACTACGGCAGAGTCGGCGACTGAAGCTTTGACTATGCGTGATCATGGCAATGCGTTTGATGTCATCATTAGTGATATTGAAATGCCAGAAATGGATGGTTTTGCCTTTGCTGAAGAAGTCCGCCGTGACCCTCGTTGGGGCAATATTCCAATGGTGGCTTTATCCGCTCACGCGACGAACACAGATTTTGAACGTGGTCGTGCCGTTGGCTTTAACGACTATGTTGCCAAATCTGATCGTGATGAATTGGTCCGCTCATTGGCCCATACGGTCAGCAGCGTAACCGCGTGAACGTAAGCATTTTCTTATAAAAGCCCCGTGAAAAGCATTGCGGGGCTTTTATTGTGCGAAAAAGGCTTATCTTTCTGCTCAGATTGCGGTATTCGTTTAGTATAAGTAATTTTATACCGGACTTTGGGGAAATATCCGGTTGTAGGCTTCAGGAACCCATTCCGCATGAAATCTTGTCTAATTGTCGATGATTCCAAAGTCATCCGTATGGTGGCTAAAAAAATCCTAGAAGATTTGGAGTTTCAAACCGTTGAAGCTGCAGATGGTCAGCAGGCCTTGGATGCGTGCAAGGAAGTCATGCCCGATGCGGTGCTCTTGGATTGGAACATGCCCGTGATGAGCGGCATTGAATACCTTCGCGCACTTCGCGTCCTACCAGGCGGCGATGCCCCAATTGTGGTGTTCTGTACTACGGAAAATGACATTGAACATATTCAGGAAGCCATCGAAGCTGGGGCTAACGAATATATCATGAAGCCCTTTGACAGCGAAATCATACAAGCCAAATTCACGCAAGTTGGCTTATTGTAAGATTTAACAATCTATAGACACACCCTCTGAAACGGATAATCAAGTGAGCGATACGGCGCAAAAATCATCGAACGGTAAAATCCATGTGATGGTCGTGGATGATTCTGCTGTTATCCGTGGATTGATCACGCGGATGTTGGAAGCAGACAACGAATTGACGGTTGTAGCTTCGGTCAGCAATGGTCAACTGGCTGTAAATCAACTGACCCGCGCTCCAGGTGAAATTGATGTCGTGATTTTGGACATCGAAATGCCGGTCATGGATGGTTTGACGGCTTTGCCGTTGTTGTTGAAAGCCGATCCCAATATTAAAGTGATAATGGCGTCAACGCTGACAAAACGAAATGCCGAAACCAGCTTGAAAGCCCTGAGCCTGGGTGCAACTGAATATGTGCCAAAGCCATCTACCGCACGTGAACTCAGCGGTGAAAATGATTTCCGTCAGGAACTTCTTAACAAGGTTAAAAACCTGGGCATTGTACACCGTCAACAGGTTGGTAAGCCCGTTGACGCACGTCCACCAGTGGCTCCGTCTCCTGGTAAAACGGCACCCGCTTCGGCAAGTAAAACTGATGGTTGGAAACTGAATAAAAGCGGTGAAGTCGTTTTGCGTAAACCGGGGACTTCAAAACCGGATATTATTGCTGTCGGTAGCTCCACAGGTGGCCCTCAGGCCCTGTTTGAGTTCCTCAAAGGGTTGCCGAAAACCTTGAACCTGCCAATTATCATCACCCAGCATATGCCCGCGACGTTTACATCGATCTTGGCGGAGCATATCACCCGCATGACAGGCTGGCCGTGTTCAGAAGCCAAAGACGGTGATCTGATTGAAGCGGGGAAAATATTGCTGGCGCCTGGTGATTATCACATGTTGGTGATTCAAAAGGGGGCGCAACGTGCTGTTAAATTGACCCAGGACCCGCCTGAGAACTTCTGTCGCCCGGCCGTTGATCCCATGCTGCGCAGTGTCGCGAACGTTTATGGCGGCCGTGTGTTTACGGTGATTTTGACGGGGATGGGAAATGATGGTGCTAAAGGCTCTATGAACATTGTCGAAGCTGGCGGTACGGTAATTGCCCAAGATGAAAAGACGTCTGTGGTTTGGGGGATGCCCGGTGCGGCGGCTTCTGCCGGTGTCTGCAGTGCAGTTTTGCCGTTGCCGGAACTGGCTGGTCATGTAACCAATTTCATCAATCGGACGCGGTAAACTGCGCCTGGTTACCATTGCTCTTGGCTTAGCGGAAGGTAACTTTCATGCCGTCCGGCTACTTTGATTTTATCCGTGATTTTTTGAAGGAGCATTCCGGTCTGGTGGTAACGCCGGATAAGATGTATTTGCTTGAAACGCGTCTAAACCCATTGGCGCGGAAGCTTGGATACAGCTCTATTGATGAAATGATAGGGGTTTTACAGAACAACCCTAACGATCCCATTGGCATAGATGTTTCTGAAGCGATGAACACGCATGAATCCCTGTTTTTTAGGGATAATGCGCCGTTTGAGCTGTTCAAAACCACGTTGCTACCGGAATTGTTAAAGCGTCGTGCGGATAAACGTAAATTTCGCGTTTGGTGTGCAGCATGTTCCAGTGGACAAGAACCATATTCATTGGCCATGGTCTTAGATGAATTGTCCGGTAAGCTCGGAGGCTGGCGGCCAGAAATTGTCGCAACGGACATTTCGAAATCGGTTCTTCAGCGCGCTGCAAATGGGCTCTATTCTCAGTTTGAGGTTCAGCGAGGTCTTCCCGTTCAGCTTTTGGTGAAGTATTTCACTCAAAAAGATGAAAATTGGCGCCTAAATGACAATATTCGCAACATGATCACATTCAGAGAATTTAACTTACTCGACGATCCCAAGGTTTTGGGAACATTCGATATCATTATGTGCCGCAATGTTTTGATCTATTTTGATATTGCGACCAAGTCCCGGGTATTGGGCTCGATTTCCCGTGTTTTGGCTGATGATGGTGTGTTGTTTCTGGGGAGTGCAGAATCTACCATGGGGTTGACTGAAGAGTTCTGGCCTGTCAAAGCCGGGAGAGGGGTTTACAAACATACAAACGGCCCCGCGAGTATCGCAGAGCCGTAAGGTGTTTCATTTTTTCTGTGAAAGCTAAGCCTGTTTTGCTTGCTGCGTTTCTTCCGGATCACGCAAGACATAGCCACGTCCCCACACCGTTTCGATGTAGTTGTCACCGCCTGTTGCGTCCGCCAGCTTTTTGCGTAGCTTACAGATGAACACATCAATGATTTTGAGCTCCGGTTCATCCATGCCGCCATACAGATGATTTAAGAACATCTCTTTTGTTAGTGTGGTGCCTTTGCGCAGGCTGAGCAGTTCCAAAATTCCGTATTCTTTGCCGGTTAGATGTATCGGGGAACCCGCAACATCAACGGTGGAGGCATCCAAGTTGACAGCCAGCTTGCCGGTCTTGATGATGGATTGGCTGTGGCCTTGGCTGCGACGAACAATGGCTTGAATACGGGCTAAAAGCTCTTGTTTGTCGAACGGCTTAGTGAGGTAGTCATCCGCACCCGTGCCCAGACCTTTGACCTTCATTTCAGATTCTGTCAAACCCGATAAAATCAGTACTGGTGTTTCAACCCGGGCATCACGCAAACGACGTAACACTTCCAGGCCATCCATATCTGGCAGCATCAAATCCAAAATGATGATGTCGTAATCGTAAAGTTTTCCGATTTCCAGCCCATCTTCGCCAAGGTCCGTTGCATCCACCACCATTCCGGCGGTTTTCAACATCAACCCCACGCTTTGGGCCATGGCTGGATCGTCTTCTACAAGCAACACGCGCATTGGCGTAGCTCTCCCCTTATAAAAACTGTCTGTTAACCATATATCTAGTACAGGCCACATTCAAGCAGTCAAGTGGTGGTAGTACATCTTACGTATTAATCTTTGTTAACACGTTGAATTGCTTTACCATCCTTTAAAGGGTCTGGGGGCATAGTCTATACTTCTCTGAGGCGCAGAAGCGTACTCATGTCAGTTTGGGCCAAATCGATTCGCTGAAAACAGTTGTTTTGAAGGCTTAAGCACTAGGTTTTATACGTGCCTGTTTATGTAAACAACATCATTAATGAAGTCGAACGCTTGCCGGATTTTGAAATCTACGGCCAAGTGGCTGCTGTTGTTGGCTTGTTGGTAGAAGTTTCCGGGGTCGAGGGCGTTTTTTCCATCGGTGACCACTGTGATATTTTGGCGCGTGCCAACCGCCGAATCGCGTGTGAAGTTATTGGTTTTCGTGAAGACCGCGCATTATTAATGCCATTTGGGCCCTTGGATGGTGTGAGCTTAGGTTGTCGTGTGGAAGTCAGTGCGGCTGAGCCGGTCATTTATCCAACGGAAGGTTGGTTAGGACGGGTGGTGAACGCTTTTGGTGACCCCATTGACGGTAAGGGGCCGCTTCCAGGTGGCAACCATGCCTATCCAGTTCAAAATGAACCCCCGCCGGCGCATTTACGCAAACGTGTAGGGGGGAAGTTGGATTTGGGTGTACGCGCCATGAATACCTTTCTGACGTGCTGTCAGGGTCAGCGTATGGGTATTTTTGCGGGTTCTGGTGTTGGCAAATCGACGATGATGTCGATGATGGCACGCAACACTGATGCTGAGGTCAGCGTGATCGGATTGATCGGTGAACGTGGCCGTGAAGCCCGCGAATTTATTGAGGATGATTTGGGCGAGGAAGGTTTGGCCCGTTCTGTTGTGATTGTTGCCACATCGAATGAACCGCCTTTGGTCCGTAGACAAGCTGCCTATACCACTTTGGCAACAGCTGAATTTTTCCGGGATCAAAATCGTGAAGTCTTGTGCTTGATGGACAGTGTGACCCGCTTTGCCATGGCCCAGCGTGAAATCTCTTTGTCGGTGGGAGAACCGCCAGCGTCGAAGGGCTATACACCATCAGTTTTTGCAGAACTTCCACGCCTGCTGGAACGCGCTGGACCGGGACAAGAAGGGCAGGGCTCCATCACTGGATTGTTTACCGTGTTGGTGGAAGGTGACGACCACAACGAACCAGTTGCTGATGCCGTGCGTGGTATTTTGGACGGTCATGTGGTGCTGGATCGTGAAATTGCAGAGCGTGGCCGTTTCCCAGCAGTCAACATCCTCAAAAGTGTGTCGCGGACTATGCCCGATTGTAACACTGATGACCAAAATGTTTTGGTCAACCGCGCAAAACGTTTGATTTCCACCTACGATGATATGTCGGAATTGATTCGATTGGGCGCCTATCGTCGCGGTACCGACCCAGAAGTTGATGAGGCCATTTTCTACAATCGCCCCTTGGAAGAATTTTTGAGACAAAATAAGGGTGACCACACCACCTTGGATGAATGTTACGCGTTGTTGGCTCAGGTTTTGAGTGGGCCAGCAGCCCAACCAGATCAACCGCAACAACAAGCAGTTCAAGGGCAGATGGGAGGCGATACACCGCAGCCCCTGCAACCGCAACAACCCGCACAACCGGGAATGGCTTCGGGCTTAATGCCTGATATGCCCACCGTTTCGTTGACACCGAGAACACCAGACCAAAATCAATAATCGAAGAACTTATACGCCAGAATGAGGGCTTGAGACTTGGCTGCAAATATTAAAAACCTGATTCGATTACACGAATGGAACGTAGATGAAAAACGCCGCAAACTCGGTGAACTTCTGCGCTTGCAAGGAGAATTGGAAGATCAGATCAAACAGTTGGAAGAAGATTTGGTGAAGCAGCAGGCCGCTGCGGCTGCTGATCCCACTTTAGCGGGGCTTACATACGGTGTTTTTGCCGAACAAGTGATCAAACGCCGTGAGAATTTGGAAGATTCTGTGCGCCAGATGGAAATTGTTATCGGCCATGCTCAGGACGAATTGTCAGATGCTTATCAAGAGCTGAAGAAATACGAGACGGTGGATCGCAACCGTCAACGTCGTTACGAGCTGGAGCAAAATCGTCGTGAACAAATTCAATTGGATGAGATTGCACTGAACCAGCACCGTCGCAAGCGGGCAAGTGCTTAAACCCGTTGGGCTGCGTGTTTTAAGGCTGTTTCTAAGCGGTCATTGCCCCAATACATTTCTGAATCACTGATAAAAGTTGGTGCACCGAATATATTGAGCCGTTGGGCCTGTTCAGTTTGTGTCTTTAAAGCAGCTTTGTTATTTGCAGACTGACTTTGGGTCCAAATGGTGTCTGCATTTTCTGATGTGCACTGTCTAATGACCTCTTTGAGGTTATCGGGATTGGCAATATCCACACCCTCGCCAAAGTATTCCCTAAAAAGGATTTTCGTGAACGTGTGCCCCCACCCCTGTTGAATGCCGAACAAGGCGATGCGTGCTGCTTGTAGTCCATTACCGGGAAATGGCTCTGGGTGGTTGAAGGGTAAGTTCAAGTCAGTGGCGGTGCGTTCAACATCGCGCCACATATAATCACGTTTTAAGGGGAATGTATTAAAGGGGCTATCTGTATAGCCTTGGGCGCGGAATATGGGGCCGAGTAAGAACGGCTTCCAATTTACCTTTACACCAAATTTTTGGGCTTCATTCTCAATGCGCATTGCCGATAAGTAGGAGTAAGGGCTGGCAAATTCATACCAAAAATCTATTTGTGAAGAGGTTGTCATCAAACTTAAATCCGCTCCAACCGTCCTAGTAAAGCTGGATTGTCCCAATTGGGTTGACGGTCTTCAAGGACCACGCCATGGGTATCTACCGCATGGTGTTGAAGTTCAGGTACATTCACAGTGACCTGAACCCATCTTGAAATAATTTGGTTGTTGATATCGGTCAGTACCGTCACGGCTAAGTCCTCAGCCGTTGTCCATTTCATGTCAGATAGGGTTTCCAAATAATTGCCAAAGGCACGGACATCTAAAATCAGCTTGTCTGGCACATAACGAACTTCAATGATTTGACGGTTGCCCCCGGTGCCCGGAAGGTGCCCAGACAAAGTAACCAGATAATCAATCTTTTTATCTGGGTTGTCACAGGTTTCCAATAGGGCCCGGCGATCCATTAAATCCATTGGTTAGCCTCTTCTTCAAATGCAGTGCTGTTGTAACACACACCTTCGTCTATGCGAACAACCCAGGCGTCGGCGACATGTCTTCTGCGGATGAAAATTCAACAAAATTTCCAGGTGCGGCTTGAAACGCAAGCGTACCACCAATGCCGGTGTATTCCTGCGCCAGGGTGAATATCTCGCCCATTTCAGTGCGCCATTCGGCCGGTAAGGGGTGATCGGTCCGTAGAATCAGATCGAGCTTTTGTTTGTCCGTTTTCATCAAGCCATCAATTTGCAAATGCCCAATGTTACTTAGTTCAACATCCAAAACAAAGCGAGTGCCATCACCATCACCTTCGTTGTGTTTATGACCACCGCGGTTGCGGTAGTACATGCGGATTTGTTCGAGTGCGCCATCGCTCATCAACGGTATCAAGGCTAGGCGCCAATCGTTTTGCTGTGGCTCATCGGCTAAGCGTGCCATCATTTGAAAATCGTTGCCTAAACGGTTGAGCATGCCGGGGCGTTCTCGTTCGAAAACACGTGCGGCGCTATTGCCAATCCAAGCTTTGAAATCACCGCCTTTTAGGGCGCTCATAAAAAACAGAAGTTGGTTGGTAAGTTTGGGTCCGGGCTGAGGAAGGATGTTTTGTTGTACCTGTTGAAACCGTGCAGGATCTGCATGGGCAAGACTTTTTAGGGCTTCATCCAGTTGTCCCCAGGATTTGGACTGCACCAAGGTTTCTTTAAGGCCTGCCTCATTCATGCTCTGAGTTGCTCTGGCACTGGGTTGGGTTGGTGGGGTTTCCAACTTGACTGTCACTCGAGTGCCCTCTGCCAATTTTGATGAAGTTTCTAAAGCAAAGGTTGCATGGGGTGTTTGCACAATTGGTTGCCCTTGTGGCGTTGTGCCTGTCACCAGCCCATTGACGGTTGCCCCTTGAACCAAACCGCCACCTGCGCTGGGTGCTGGGGTGTTAGCTGCGACACTGGGTGCATCGACACGAATGATAGAGATTTGAAAGCGTGTGCCAGATGGTAGTTGTACTTGCTGTGCAGGGTGGTTGGACTGCGTCCCACTTGATGCAGGGGTGGAGGACTGTACCCCTGCTTGTGGCGTAGATGTGGGCTGAACTGAAGTGGGTGTTGTTGTCGCCGGTGTTGTTGCAGCCTGTCCCGATGTTTGAGCTATCGTAGATTGAGGAAGAGTTTGTGGTGTTTGGTTGGCATTGGCCAAATTGGGCTGTGCTTGCATTTGTACCGTCGGTGGGACGGGTGGGAAGGCTGGACGCACCAAGGTGGCCGTGAGTTTTGCCCCTTGAGCTAAAACTGGTGCCGGAGCGGTTTTGGCGCTTTGAGTGATGGCTTGCGGGGTGAGTGATGTCAATGTGGGCTGTGCGCTGTGTTGTACAGGTTTGCCATTGATTTCAGTAATCAAAAACTGTGGTTGTGGGGTGAGTTGGTTCAACACCATCGCCAAGGTCGCACCCTTAGGGATTTGCACCGCCGTTTGAAGGGTCATTTGTCCGACAGGTGTTTGCACCTGGACATGCTTGGGCGGCAGCTGCGATGTGACATCGGGTTGTTGAGTGGCCTGAATGGTTTGGCCGGGTGTCATATTTTGTATCCCGGGGGGCGCTTTGACAGCGGTGGCCGTTGCTGGCGGCGTTGGCTGCGCGGCCGGAGGTGACGGTGGTGGTGGCGGTTGTATGGTCGACATGGCTTAAGCCTTCCGGGTTTCTCCCAGGGGGTGGGCCCTTCGACTGGCGTGATTGAGAATTAGTCTTCTGCCAGTTTGCGTGCGATGACCGTGATATCCTGCGCGGCTTCTGCGTTGGGATAGCGCGTCAGCAAAGGCACTTGGGCCTTGATGGTTTCGCGCACCTTTGGGTCACGGCGCACGACCCCTAATAATGGCGGAGAAATCTTTAAAAATCCTTCACAAGCCTTCAAAAGCGTGTTGTAGGTGCGTTCACCTTCACGTGTTGAGTTTGCGGCATTGATGACAATACGAATGTTTAAATGTGGCCGTTCCATGTGAGTGAGCTTGATAAATGCATAGGCATCAGTCAGCGAGGTGGGTTCATCCGTGGCAACCACTAAGCAGGTGCCCACATTGTGGGTAAGTTGACGCACTGTGCGTTCTACACCTGCACCCAAATCCAAAATGACATGGTCGTAAGCTTGGGCCAGTAAGGCCAAGTCTTCGTTGAGCATTTGTAGACGAGATGTTGGAATGTTTGCCAGCCCACCTGATCCGGAACGTCCGGCAATGATGTCAAATCCACCTTGGGGAAAGGGCAGAACGGCTTGGTTTAGGGTCAAACGTCCGGCAATGACAGAGCCCAAATCCTGCTGTGGCATGAGCCCCAACTGAATGTCCAGGTTTGCCAGTCCCAAATCACCGTCAAACAACAATACTTTGCGTTCTTTGTTTGATAATGCATTGGCCAAGGTGATGGCCAAAAAGGTTTTGCCCACACCGCCCTTGCCTGAAGCAACGGCAATGATGTTTTGACCTTTGCCGCGCTTTGCGGGTGCAGCAGGAATAGAGGTAGCGGTGGTGGATTCGTTCGTCATGTACTGAGCTTACCTCCGCTTAGACTTGACCAACAGTCTTGATTTTAGCTTTTGGATGAATTTCGTTTTGCGACATGACGACGGTGGCTGGACGGAAACGCTCAATGATAGAACGTACATAAGGACGTATTCCGGGACTGGTCAGCAAGGCCGGAACTTCGCCCATCATGGCTTGGCGTTCATAAGCGCTGCGCAGCTGTGTAATGAATTCTTGCAAATGGGTGGGTGGCATTGATAACTGGCGGTCATCACCTTGCCCGACCAGGGCCTCGGCAAAGCGTTGCTCCCATTCGGGGGATAACGACAGCAGTACAATGACGCCTTGATCATCGGCGTTCATATCGCTGATTTGGCGTGCCAGTCGGGAACGTACATGTTCGGTGATCATGGTCACGTTGCGGGTCATCCCACAGGCTTCGGATACACCTTCCAAAATGGTGGGCAAGTCGCGGATGGATACGCGTTCGGTCAGCAAGTTCTGCAAGACGCGTTGTGTGCCACCCATGGAAATTTGGGCCGGAATCATGTCTTCGACCAGCTTCTTGTGTTCGTCGTCCAACTCGTCGATAAGTTTTTGGGTTTCGGCATAAGACAACAATTCTGGCATATTGTCTTTGATGACTTCGGTCAGGTGCGTTGTGATAACTGTGGATGGGTCCACCACAGTGTAGCCACGGAACAGGGCTTCTTCACGGTTTTGTTCATCAATCCACATGGCGGGCAGCCCAAAGGTCGGCTCAATGGTTTTTTCACCGGGAAGCGTGATTTCTTCGCCGCGCGGGTCCATTACCAAAAGCATGTTGGGACGTAAATCACCGCGTCCGGCCTCAATCTCTTTGGTGCGTACAATATAGGTGTTGGCTTCTAACTGCATATTGTCCTGGATACGCACAGATGGCATTACGAAGCCCATTTCTTGCGCAATTTGGCGGCGGAGTGCCTTAATTTGATCGGTGAGGCGCTTGCCGTCACGGGGGTTGTTGATCAATGACAGTAGGCCATAACCTAATTCGAGGCGCATCAAGTCAATTTTCAAAGCTGATGATATAGGCTCTTCAGGTATGGTCTCTGCCTCTTCCACCTCAAGGGCCTTGGCGGCCTCTTCGGCTTCGAATTTTTCACGGTTCAGCGTGTTATTGGTGACGATCCCGATAACCCCGGTGAGGACCCCCAAAAACATGAAGGGAAAGAACGGAATACCGGGTAGTAAGGCCAGAGATGTAAGCAAAAATGAGCTCACACCCATTGCGCGGGGCTGTCCACCAATTTGTTTGATCAGGGCTTTTTCAGTCGCACCTGTCACGCCAGCTTTGGTAACCATCATACCGGCTGCGGTGGATACGACTAATGCCGGGATTTGCGTTACCAGGCCATCACCAACGGTTAGGCGGGTGAAGTTGTTGGCGGCATCAGCAAAAGTCATGTCTTGTTGCGCGACACCGATAATCATACCAGCGATGACGTTGATAAAGGTAATCAACAGACCGGCAATGGCATCGCCGCGTACAAACTTGGATGCACCATCCATAGACCCGAAGAAGGTGCTTTCATCTTCAAGTTCTTTACGGCGGCTGCGGGCGTCGTCTTCGTCAATCAGGCCAGTGGACAAATCTGCGTCAATGGCCATTTGTTTGCCGGGCATGGCATCCAAGGTAAAGCGTGCAGAGACTTCTGCAATACGACCAGAACCTTTGGTGATAACGATAAAGTTAACCAACACTAAAATGATGAAAACAATGATACCAATGACGAAGTTACCACCCATGACGAAACCACCAAAGGCTTGAATAACCTGTCCAGCAGCATCGGTGCCTTCGTGTCCATGGGCCAAAATCAAACGTGTGGACGCCAAGTTCAGCGCCAAACGGATCATTGTTGCCAACAGCAAAATGGTTGGAAATGTACTGAATTCAAGTGGCTTTTCGATAAACAGTGCTGTCATCAAAATCAGTACGGAAAACGTAATGGAAAAGGCCAAGCTGGCATCCAGCAACCACGTTGGCATAGGCAGGATCAACACAACCAAGATCGCGACCACACCCAGCGCCATCATAATGTCGCTACGCTTGGACATGGCACTGGCGAGTGCGCGCAATCCGGCTAGCGGGTCTTCAGCGGCGGCGGTTTGGGGACTTTCTTCTGCCATGATAGGGGTCTAGACAAGCCTTAAGTTGGTTGATGTTATATTCAGCACTTAAACAGGCGGCTGATCGCCATCCGCACCACCTGGTGAGGGAACGGCGAACCCATCTTGGTTATATTGTTTCAATTTGTTGCGCAGTGTGCGGATTGAAATTCCTAAGATATTGGCTGCATGCGTGCGGTTGCCAAGGCAGTGTCCCAGTGTGTCGATGATCAACTCGCGTTCGACTTCTGACACCGTTTTTCCAACCATAGACCCTCCATCTCCACCACGTGCGGCTGCAGCTGCAGTCGAGGCTGGAGTTGCAGCCCCAAAACCGGACTCGGTTAACAAGATAGCTTCGGGACCGATTTCATCCCCAGAAGCCAATAAAACTGCACGGTGAATGGAATTTTCCAATTCACGCACGTTGCCGGGCCATGGGTGCGCCAGCAATGCTTGTTGAGCTTGTTCAGATACGCCTCGTGCTTGGATGCCATTGGCTTCGGCATATTTTGCAGCAAAGTGGCGGGCCAGTGCAATGATGTCATCGGGGCGTTCACACAGTGGAGGTAAATCCAGGCTCACCACGTTAAGGCGGAAATATAAATCTTCACGGAAGCCACCACTACGGACATGCTCTTCCATATTGCGGTTAGATGTAGCCAAAATTCGCACATCAACTTTAACAGGTTTGTTTGAGCCCACGCGGTCAATTTCGCGTTCTTGTAAAACCCGCAATAATTTGGCTTGCAGGCGTGGGTCCATCTCGCTGATTTCGTCTAACAAAATAGTGCCTGCGTTCGCTTCTTCAAATTTGCCGATACGGCGAGCGACAGCTCCGGTGAAGGCGCCTTTTTCGTGTCCGAAAAGTTCTGATTCCAGAAGGTTTTCAGGAATAGCAGCACAGTTAACTGCGATGAAGGGGCCTTCGCGGCGTTTACTTTTGATGTGCAGATAGCGCGCCATCATTTCTTTACCTGTACCGCTTGGCCCGGTGATCAGGATGGAGGCATCAGATGGTGCAACTTGATCTGCTAGCTTCATCACATCATCCATGCGTGCGTCTGTGTGGATGAAGTCTGAGTTTTCTTCAGCAACGGCGGTGAGAACAGCACCAATGAGTTCGGCATCAGGGGGCAGGGGGATGTATTCTTTGGCGCCAGCCTTAATGGCACGAACAGCAGCTTGGGTGTCATTGCCAACACCGCAAGCCACCACAGGCACAGCGATACGCTCAGAGTTCAAGCTGTCAACTAAGGTGGATAGGTCTTCTTTAACATCAACCAAAACCAGATCGGCACCGCCACCTGCGCGTAGGAATTCCAATCCTCCTTCGACGGTGTCCACATGATTAACCTTGGCACCACGTGACAGGGCGATTTGGCTCGCCGCGCCAACTTGTCCGTCCAAAGTTCCAATAATGAGTAATCTCATGTTGATCTAGCTTTCTTAGTCGAAGTATTCAACGCGTTTGGCTGGGGGCAAGACACTGTTAAGCATCATTTCCAACCGACGGGGGTTTTCTTGGCGACCAATGGACGCTGCTCCCATGACGTAAATGTTGTTGACCATGGACTCTTCGTGAGAGTTCCGTTCCAATTTTGAAGACATTGGTGAAAATACCATGTTGGCAAGTACTGCACCGTAAAACGTAGTGAGCAACGCAACGGCCATTGCGGGACCGATAGAGCCAGGATCTTCAAGATTACCCAGCATTTGCACCAAACCGATTAAGGTCCCGATCAAGCCCATAGCCGGTGCAAATTCAGCTGCTTTTTTGAGGACGCTTCCACTTTTTTGGTGGCGCTGCATGGTTGAGAGCATCTCTTTGCGTAAGATTGCTTCGACCTCTTCGCCAGGTGTGCCATCAACCACCATACTCATCCCCTTGTGCAAAAGCGGCTCGCTTTCTAGCTGTACCAACACGCCTTGCAGGGATAGGACGCCTTGACGGCGGGCCAGTTCGGCAATTTGCAGGACCTGGATGGCGGCTTCCGATGGGTCACGTGCGGTATGTGACATGGTCTTGAAGATGACTTTGACGGTACGAACCATCTCTTGCATGGTGAAACACATCATGGTCACAAATATTGTGCCGCACAGCACAATCGCGACGGCAGCAAAATCAATGAACGATCCTGGTGAGCCCCCGGACACGATGGCACCGACAACAAAACCAAACGCACCAACCAGACCTAGTATAGTTGCTAGGTCAATGGATGACTTGGCCTTAGTAATGTGAATGTTGCTGTCCGCCATGAATTTTAAGTCTCTATTGGTTCCACACTTTAGTGAGTATTTGCGCGTGTTCGTTTAGGTACGGTCTGTTTTAATAATTTCCGTCATGGTTACACCCAAGCGGTCCTCAACCACCACCACTTCGCCGCGTGCGACCAAGCGGTTATTAACATAAATATCGATGGCCTCACCGACTTTGCGATCCAACTCGACAACAGCTCCACGGCCCAGTTTAAGCAATTGGCTCACTTGCATGGTGGCTTTGCCCAAAACAGCGGAAACTTGTACGGGAATATCGTAGACGGCTTCCAGATCACGCGCATTTCGAGGCATATCGGTGATATCAGCCGATTCTGCAAATGTAGCCTCGCGCTCATCAGTATCCGCACCCGGTGCAGCGGGGGCGTCGTCTTCCAGCTCGTTCAGTTCCAGACTTGTTTCATCTGACATGTCGACCTCCTGGGGCTTCGCTAAATTTCTGAGCCGTCAGTAACGGCATCAAGGGGATTGTCCCCATTTTCGTTCTGTGTTTCATCCGGCCCGCCTTCGGGCTCATCTTTTCCAAAAGAATCAAAGGCTTCCATAGTTTCTGCTTCGGCGATAATCGCATCCAGATCAGGCTCTTCAGTGGTTTCAAGGGCAGGTGCAGTAGAGACGGATTGATCCATTTCCATTTCAGGAGAGGGATGTTTCAAGTCCTCAGTTTGGCTATCGTCTGGAAGCTCTGAAGTGGCCTCAATGGGGTCCTCTGTTTCAAGGGGGTGATGCGACTCCGTCGCGGTTTCCCCATTGTCACCGACTGCTGCGCTGTTCACAACCTCTTGTGCATCTTCTTGGAGCAGTTCTTGTGGGGAATCTTGTTCGTTATCTGGTGCAGTATGACCATTTAGGCGCTCGCCACCTAAGTTACGCTCAATGACGTCATCAATTTCTTGCCACATGAGTTTGCTGTCGCGCACCATACCGCCGCCATCCCATTCAACAGCAGCATCTCCTTCGTCAATGCTTTCATCAGCCATTACGGTGACGGCTTTTTCATGTCCGCGCAAAGAAGCTAACTCATCGGCTTTGCTTTGGACAGTGTCTCTGATTTCCGGTGCAACGCGCACGACCAATGATGGTGTACCAGATGTACGCTGTAATGCTTCAATCACCATGTGTTCGATTTCTTGAAGGGCCTTATCCATATTCATAGCCGGGAAAAGTTTGCGTACAATTACGGCAGCGACAGCAACGGCATCGCGGCTGTGCTCTTCACGGTCACGGTCATACGCTTCGAACAAATTTGAAACCTGGATATTGATGGTATCCATGGTATTGGCAAGACGTTGTTCCAAGGCTGTGGTAAGGTCCCGGGTGGCTTCGGTGTGACCGGCTTGAAACCCCTCATTGCGTGCATATTCGACGTCTTCTTCACTAAATGTTGGAATGATTTCTTCTTCAGGATCATCTTCAACGATGTCATCAGCCGCCGCAGCTTTGGCTATAGCTTCAGCTTCAACTTTGGCCAAGCGCGCAGCTTCCTCTTCGGCATCCGGACTGAAGTCCATGTCGAACAGAAACTTTTTGTGGCCACCAGCCGTCATATCTGAGTTTCCTGTTGTTATCATTTTAGTAAATCAACTCGTCTTCTTCACCTTGACCGGCGATGACGATTTCACCGCTATCAGCCAGTTGTTTGGCAACCGTGACGATTGCCGATTGGGCCTCATCCACATCCTTCAAACGCACAGCGCCCATGGCGTCCATGTCTTCGCGCATGATCTTG